>NZ_JBICLV010000013.1:0-302964 GCF_043105735.1 Leclercia sp. GLN_9 | reverse complement strand
CTTTCAGGCGACTGAGAAGCGTGAGGGAGCGTGAATCCGGCTGAAAATCGCCGAAGCGTTGACCGCAGGCCGGGGCGAGGCGCAGGGACGCGCCGAGCGGGCATAGCCTGCAAGGATGCAGGCTGGTGCCCGACCCGAAAGCCTGAAGGAATAAGCTGAGGGCACCGCGAAGCGGCGATTTTCTTTGCCGGGAGCCGGGGTAGCCAGGGGGGAGGCGGCGAGCCCCCCTGGCACGTTCACCGCAGCGGAGGGGGCATAAAGCAGAGGTGCTGTAGTGAACGGAACCCTTCCACTTCATTAACTTAGAAATACCGAATCGCTTAACTGACTGGCATTACTGCCCTCTGGCAGCCCTTTTCTTATTTACTTAAGACCGGAAGACCGGACTCCGCACTACTGCGTTGCCTTCATTTACCTGATTTATCAGGTTTCATTCGCCACAGTAAAATCGGGTAGCACCCGCTTACCGATAACCTTCTCAACAGCTTCGGCAGCATAAATAACCGCGTAATCCTGTCCTGGGGCGCCATACACCGTGACCCCGAACGGCAGACCGGCTGCATCCGCACCTGCCGGTATGGCTACCACTGGCACACCTGCTTTGCCGGTACATTTGGCCGCCACCGTCATCGGAGATAGCAGGACATCAGCACTGCCTTTCTTCAATGCGGCCAGAATCCCTTCGTGCAGGCTCAGCGCAACATCATGCCTGCGGTCGTTAATGTATTGTGCAGAGCGAATATCAGGGGACGCTTTGGCAGCGTCGAGAAGAGACTGACCATAGGGGATCGCCTCCGGGTGTGATTTATTCCACTCAATAATATCGCCCATCGAGGTCATACCGCACGGCTTAAGCCCGGCGAGCAAGGTGTTAAGACTGCTATGGAACTCGGAACGGAAAACGCATGAACGCACTGCGTTAAGCTGCTCTGCAGCGGGCATATCGCAGGGATCAACTATGATGGCGCCAGCCCGGAACAGCGAGGCAAGAAGGTCGTTGAAAATAGCCTTATGGTCATCGGTATTCACATTGTCGGCCATAAAGCGGCGGGGAATACCAATTCGCAGACCCTGCAAATCGTTGTGCCTGCTCGCGTCATCAGAAAAATCAGCAAGCGTGGCGGTGTCATTCATATCCGGTCCTGCTATAGCCTGAAATATCAGCAGAGTATCATCGACAGAACGTGTCAGGGGGCCGGGTGAGTCCTGGCTGGGGACAAGCGGAATAAGCCCGTGACGACTAACCTGGCCTACGCTGGGCTTAAACCCGACAATCGAGGTGTGCACGGCCGGGGCCTGAATAGAATTCTGCGTTTCAGATCCGATTGCGAAGGCACAGAACCCCGCTGCCACAGCCGCAGCGGAACCGACGCTTGAACCCTGGCCGCGTCCATACTCTACCCCCAGCGGATTGCGAACCACCCCACCCGCCCCACTGAACCCGGACGGCATGGTGTCTGCCACAAAATCTGCGAATTCAGTCAGATTGGTTTTGCCCAGCAATACTGCGCCAGCGTCACGCAGACGCGACACTAACGTTGCCTCATAAGGAGGGAGAAACTCCGCCAGTGCACTTGCCCCGGCAGAAGCGAAACTGCCGTCCCCGGTAAAGACATTATCTTTCGCAAGATAGGGTACGCCATGGAGTGGGCCTCTTGAATGCCCTGCAGCGAGTTCGTCATCTGCTCGTTTTGCCTCCTCCAGGGCGAGCCGGGAAATACTTCTGACGCAATTAAGGCCTTTCTCACCCGGATTACATTGCTGGATACGATTTAAATACCATTCGGTCGCTTCGACAGACGTGAGTTGGCCGGATGCTATAGCCTCACCAATATGCCGGGCAGAGCCTGTGGTCAGAAGAAGGGAAATATCTTTCATATTCCGGGTTCCGTAATGAATAAACTGAACCCACAAAATACAAGAACAGTCTGCGCGCACTTATACAATTCCGCGCATTTAAATCGGGATTAATAAACCTAAAGGTTGAAAGTGTGAGATGCTTTAAAGTGCTTCCCGCGTTGCGAACTTTTCAAGCGCCGGTCCGTCGAGACGATAGCGAACCCACTCCGTCAGGGGAAGAGCATCGATACTCATATAAAAATCTTTTGCAGATTTATCCCACTCAAGAACATTCCATTCGATCCGGCTGCATTTCCTGCTGATGGCAAGCTGCGCAATATACTGGAGCATCAATTTACCCGCCCCTAAACTGCGATAGTCAGGCATAAAATAGAGATCGTCCATACTCAGGCTGTGACGGCCTAACCATGTCGAATAGCTCATGGAAATCACAGAGTATCCGGCCATATTTCCATCAATTTCACAAACATACGCTTCTGCGGTGGTATCCGTAGAAAACAGTGACGTTCTTATCTCTTCCACATCGGGGACCGCGTCCTGGGGGCCTTCCCTGTAAACGGATAATCCGTTGATCATGTTATAGATGGCGTCAGCATCCTGTGGATTTGCCTGCCTGATCGTCACACTCATAACCATTGCTTCCCCTCTGGAGTTTGTCAGTTGTCAGGATAAACGGTATTGTTCAATGAATTAAGTGCAATAAAATCAATCGAAGGTGAATTTCGTGCATCATGTTTTGCGGCGTCTGGATCTCAATTTACTGCCTATTTTCGATGCCGTGTTCAGGCACCGTTCTGTCAGACTGGCCGCAGATGAGTTGTCAATGAGCACCTCGGCGCTGAGTCATGCCTTAACGCGATTGCGAGAATTCCTGAAGGATCCGCTTTTCTACCGCGAAGGACATAAAATGTGCCCAAGCGTGTATGCTTTGCAGCTCGCCCCGCATATTGCTGAAGCTTTGCAGGCGCTGAACCAGCACCTCAGCCCGGTGAAGCCCTTTGATCCCCTGACCAGCAACGAGTTTTTCCGTATTGCCGTCACGGATTACACGGCGTTTTGTGTGTTTCCTGTCTTAATGAAGGAGATCCATAACATTGCGCCGGGTATCAATTTTGAACTCTGCCATCTCCCCCATAATCCGGCCCTCAATGAACTCCTGGCGGGTGAAGTCGATCTGGCGCTGAGTTTCAGTGAGCCTGACGAAGTTAAACACCCCGATCTGGATGAAATAGATCTGTTCCAGGACGAGTTCGTTGTGATCAGCAACGCTCGCCGCCAGACCCTCTCACTTGAGGATTACCTTAAAGCCGGTCACCTGGTCGTCACCCCATGGAATGAAAAAAGGGGCTTACTGGACACCCACCTTGAACGCATTGGGCTTGAACGACGTATCACCCTTAAAACGCCGTCAATGTTAAGCTCACCCCATGTTGTCGCCGAAAGTGAACTGCTGATGGCAATCCCTACCTTTGTCGCCGGCAAAATTGAAAAGATGGCAAATGTCAGAACCTTTAAGCTCCCTTTCTTTGCCCCTCCGTTTACCGTAAAAATTTTCTCGCACAAACGCAGTGGCAGAAAAAAATCAACCGAGTGGTTAAAGGAGTACATATCGAACTGCATCCATCATGCAGACTACGTGAATAATCTGCCCTCCAGCGCTTCTGCAAATGCTACCGATCGGCGGGCATAAAGATGTAGTTATTAACCTGTAAGCGATTGTCGTTTGTGAATAAGCGGCCAGATTTGGCAAGAAGAATTAACCTTTTCACTTAAACACCCGGGTTAAATAGGTTTCCTCAATGGCCTTGAATTCTGTTTAACCCCTGGCGTCTGCTTAACCCTGACTCAAGTCATGGCATGCAGAATGAGTTCCGGGCAGGACGGAGACACGTTAAGCAGACCCAGCACAGCTTCCGCCTACGCGCTGCCAAAAAGCAGTCGATTTCCCATGCTCATCCCCATTTGGCGTAAATATTTGCCGCGAAAGAGTTGTTCCCCTTCCCATTCGGCAAGGGCTTTGTCGGTATCGTCAGGCCAGGCCTTCAACGCATCCCCTAATGCCAGCGCATTGGCGGCTGCTTTTGAGGTGCTCGCCGCAGTATGAGGGCGGGGGATCGCGGCCGCGTCACCCAGTAAGATCACCCTGCCCTTCACCATCTTATTGACGGCGAGATCGCGTATCGCCTGGGCAAAAGGTTCCTTTGTTGCCTGCACGATGTCGCGGAATCCGGGCGGGAGCAAACGCTGAGCCTCTTCCTTCAGGTGCGCTTTCCAGCGTGCAGACAACAGCCCTTCCGGCACGGAATAGCTGCGCGCAACACCGTCGGTCCCCGTCATGATCGCTTCACGCTGCACGTCATCGACCACCCGATACCAGACCCAGTTGTAAAAACGGTGCCCAGGCCGTAAATCGTTATCCGCGCCCGGCACCAGATAGCCCAGAATGTGCGACCCTTCGTTGCTGGCGAAAGCAAAGTCGCCGTGAAGCTGCTCTCTGGCGAGCGCAGGCATGTCGTTTTCAGGCACCAGCCCGCGCCAGGCGATATACCCGGCATACTCTGGCGTGTCGCTCCAGAGCAGTTTACGCACAAATGAACCGTTGCCGTCAGCGCCGATAAGCAGATCCCCGGTCACCTTTGCCCCACCTTCAAACAGGGCCGTGACATGGTGGTTATCAGGAAACGCCACATCCGTAAGCACATGGTTTTTGTGATAATGAATATCGCTGATCGTCGAGCGCATCAGGGAATAGATCAATGACCACGAGGTTTGCACCTGAGGCGCATACTGCCGGTGTTCCACCGAGCCGTCCGGGCGATACACGACTCGGTGCGATGAGCGCACGCCCAGATCGTCCCAGTTGCGTTCGATGCCGCTGCGGCGAATGAGCTCCACCACTTCGGGCTGGAGCACAATGCCGCCGCCCCTGCTGTCCAGATCCCGGGCCGAGCGCTCGAAGATATCCACCTCCCAGCCCGCCTGCTGCAGCATATTCCCGGCAAATAATCCCCCTAAGGAGCCGCCAATAATAATGGCCCGCTTTCTTGGGCGTGTTTCACCGATCATATCTGACCCCCTTCCGTTTTAATCGGGTTGCGATACGCATCCATGATGTAATAGCGGAGCTGATCCACCGGAACGGCGCCTGTCAGCCGGATACCGGCAATATCAAGGGTTGGCACGCTATTGATATCGCCCTGCCGCGCCAGGTCTTCCAGCTGGATCACTTCCGCTTCTCCCGCGGTACTCAGCAGATAATTGTGCGCGGCCTCTTTGTCCATCCCGCACTCGCCCGCCACTTCCGCCAGAACATCAAGGTCGCCAATATCCCTCCCCTCCTCGAAGTAGGCCTGGAACAGACGTTTAACCAGCAGGGATCGGGCCGGTCCGGCCCCGGCAAAGAGCGTCAACCGATGCGCAGCAAAGGTGTTGGGCACCCGCTGAATCGCCGGATAGTTGAACGTGACATCGTCAGTTTTGCCTTTCTCAACAGTGTGCTCATCCAGCTGATGTGAATACGCCCAGCTACCGAATTTCGCGCGTCGGTAGGCTGTACGGTCCATGCCTGCCAGCGGCATACCCGGGTTGAGTTCAAGGGGAAGCCAGTCAACCTCGACCTCGACGTCTTCGGGCAAGGATTGCAGCACCTTTTCCAGACGCGCATCTGCGATCCGGCACCAGGGACAAATAAAATCTGACGTAACCTTAATGGATATTTTCATGTTTCACCTCTCACTGAGCGGAAGGCTAACACTGTTACTTAAAGGTGATAATATGATTAAAACAGCTAACAGAGTTGCGCGATGCGCAACGATGCGGGGAGAGTAAAATGGATATGCTGGCATCGCTTGAGGCCTTTATTACCGTGGTCGAAGAAGGCGGGTTTGCACCTGCGGGCAGAAAATTAGCCCTGGCGACGTCCTCGGTAACCCGACAGATTGACGGACTGGAAAAGGTGCTGGGCACGCAGCTGCTGACCCGCTCGACACGCAGCGTGGCGCTGACGGCGGCCGGGCATGTGTATTTCGAGCACGCGGTCAGGATCCTCAACGACCTGGAGTATGCCAATCAGGAGGTGCGGGACCAGACGGGAGAGCCGCGGGGAGTGTTACGAATAAGCTTACCGGTCTCGTTTTCCAGGCTGCATATCGCCCCACTGCTGGCCCCCTTTTCTCGCCGCTATCCGTTAATTTCCCTGGATCTGACCTTTACCGACGAGGTCGTCGATCTGGTGGAAAAGCGGCTAGACTTGACTGTCCGACTGGGTAAAGTCGACACGCCCAATCTGATCGCACGTAAGTTACTTTCCCAGCGTCGGTGCGTCTGTGCCAGCCCGGACTACCTGAAAGCGCAGGGTTATCCTGATGCGCCAGGCGATCTTAAAAACCACAACTGCCTGATCTTTTCCTATTCATCCGGCAAAACGAAGTGGTATTTCAACGGGGAAAGCCAGGTCGCCATCGATGTTAAAGGTACCCTGAAATGCAATAACTCGGAAATATTGCGCGAGGCGGTGTTAAGCGGCTATGGCATCGCGCTGCTGCCAGACTGGCTGATTGGCAAGGATATTGCCGAAGGGAAGCTGATCAGGTTACTGCCGCAATGGCGCGCGGAAGTGAATGATGGAGAGGATGATTCCGCGATTTATGCCATCTACCATCCCACCCGCAAGAACACCAAAAAAGTGAAGGTGTTTGTCGATTTTCTGATGGCGCATCTTTCACCCGAGCCGGAAAGTGTAGAGCACTAATGATATAGCGTTGCGCCAGGCGCAACGCACTTTTGCGCAAACGGGAGGTTCAGTTATCACTGCCTGTGCGTTATGTTGATGAATATTCAAGGATAAAAATCGTCGCATCCTGACCAGGACCCGGCCCCTTTTCTAACGCTGCAATCTGGAGTGACATGTATGTCTCAACCCAAGCTGTTTACACCGTTACGTATCCGCAATCTTGAACTCGAAAACCGTATTGTGATCGCCCCCATGTGCCAGTACTCCGCCGAAGAAGGCTGCATGACTGACTGGCATACCCTCCATCTGGGACAACTGGCACAGTCCGGTGCGGGCCTGCTCACCATTGAGGCAGCAGCCGTTTCCCCCGAAGGCCGCATTACCTACGCTGATGTCGGTCTCTATGATGATAAGACAGAAGAGGCGATGGGCCGGGTGCTCGCCACTATTCGTAAATGGTCAAATATTCCGGTTGGCATCCAGCTGGCCCATGCGGGGCGCAAAGCTTCAACGTACAAGCCCTGGGATAAGCAGGGGCAAATCCCACCGGATCAGGAAGGTGGCTGGCAAACTTTAGCCCCGTCTGCGGTGCCTTACAGCGAGGGTTACACCATCCCGACCGCCCTCGACAGCAACGGCCTGGCCGAAATCCGTAACCAGTTCGCAGAGGCCGCCAAACGTGCCGCCCGGCTGAATATCGACCTGATCCAGATCCACGCCGCGCATGGTTATCTGTTACATCAATTTTTATCCCCGCTCTCTAACCAGCGTACGGATAATTACGGCGGGTCGCTGGAAAACAGAGCCAGATTCCCGCTGGAGATTGTCGATGCAGTGCGGGAAGCCTTCCCGGCCGATAAAGCCATCAGCGTGCGTATCTCCGCAACAGACTAGGTCGAGGGCGGGTTTAACCTTGAGGAAGCGGTCGAGTTCTCGAAAATGCTGGAAGCCCGTGGCGTGGATGCGATTCACGTTTCCAGCGGCGGCCTGCATCCCGACCAGCAGATTGATGTCTACCCTGGTTATCAAGTGCCGCTGGCAAGAGCGGTGAAAGCTGCCGTGAAGATCCCGGTGGTGGCGGTAGGGTTAATCACTAACCCTGAACATGCGGAATCCATCGTCGCCAGTGGGGATGCGGATATCATTGGTATCGCCCGTGGCGCGCTCTACAATCCGCGCTGGCCATGGCATGCAGCGGCGGAACTGGGGGCCCAGGTACATGCGCCCGATCAGTATCTGCGCTGTCAGCCCCATACGCTGAAGAACCTGTTTAAGTCCTGATCGTGTTGCTGAGGTCAACCCGCGGCTCAGACGCATTGCGCCGGGGGATGGCCAGTGATTGAAAGTTACCCTGCCCTATTCGGCAGGGTAACTCATCAAAGCGATTTTACCGGGATGATGGCTTGCGGGTGCTGGCGCGAACTTGCAGCGTTGAGGGCAACTCAATGGCTTTATCTGTCGATTTGCCATCCAGGAGATCCAGCAAGGTTTTTCCTGCGACCGTCCCCGTTTCACTCCAAGGAAATTCCACCGCAGTCAGAGCCGGAGAGCACACTGCGGCGAGGGTACTCCCACTCAGGCTTGCCAGTGCCAGGGTGTCAGGCACTTTTTGCCCCGCGCCGTGGCAAGCCATAATGCAGCCGCAGGCAATTTCATCCGAAGTGCAGATCAGCGCATCCAGCTCAGGCCAGGTAATACGGATATCCCCCAGCAGGTTTAAACCGGTCGTAATCCCGGCTGGCAGGTGAGAAGTCACCACCCGATGTGGGGAGTGGTTAACCGAGAGCATCGCGCTGTTCCAACCGCTCAGAACCTGGCGGAACATAATGTTATTGGAGGCGGTGCAAAGCAGGCCGATATTTTTATATCCGGCCTCTGCGAGCGATCTGACCAGCTTTTTAATGGCCGCAGCGTAGTCAACGCCAATGCTGACCCAGCCTGCATCGCGATTAATGGCACCGATCTCAACCACCGGCACGCCGGTGTTACTTATCATCTGCGAACAGCTGCTGATGTTATCAATATTGAATTGAATGATCGCCGCCGGGTTGTAGGCGAGCATTTGCGCAAACGCGTTTTCTTCACTCTGCCCCCCCTGCCCGGACTCGATAAACATCATGCTATAGCCCTGCGTAGCGAGTACGGTCTGCAGCGTTTCGGAGACGGCCAGAAAACCCGGGGCGGAAAAAGCAGGCACCACGCCCATCACCAGGCGGGAGTCAGCAGAGGCCAGGCTGCGGGCCTGCAGGTTGGGTACATAGCCCAGCTCGCTCACCGCAGCTTCAATACGGGTGCGCAGTTCAGGATTCACTTTCTCAGGCATACGTAACGCGCGTGACACGGTCATCGTGCTCACGCCGACCAGTTTTGCAACTTCAGCGAGCGTAATTTTACCGGTGTTTTTCCTGCGTTTTTCTCTCGCGCTATCGTCCGCATCTAACGTGTGCACTGATGTCCTCCTTTCGCCTGACTGGGCAGCCATTGTAAATGATGTTTACCGTTTTGCGCATTGCCCAACTGCAAAGTAATGAGCAGTATCGTTAATAAAGTTAGCGGTAACAAGAATTTTAACATTCCAGCCATGTTAGCGCTAACTTTGAGAGCAGGATCACGGTAAGCCACAAAGGCATTCCACTATAGTAAACTCACTTTCAACGCATCCGGGTATTTATGATTACGACCTGGTTACCTGCAGAAAATATCCAGATTGTGGATTCAGTCAGCGACTGGAAACAGGCCATTAGGTTATCTGCTCAGCCCTTACTGGCGAAAGAGACGATGACCGAAGCTTATATTGACGCCATTTTTAACAGCCATCAGGAATTGGGGCCTTATTATGTTTTAGCCCCTGGCCTGGCGATGCCTCATGCTCGCCCGGAACAAGGCGCAATTAAAAACGGGTTATCGCTTTTACATATTAAACAAGGCGTTTCTTTTGACGCCGAAGAGAATGACCCTGTTTACGTTGTGATTATGTTATGTGCGCTTTCGGGAGATGAGCACATCAATATGATTACCGCTCTGGCGGACATTTTTAGCGATGATGAACGACTCTCAGCGCTGCTGAAAGCATCATCAATTGAAGAAATTCAACGCGTTATAAAGGGATAGAGGTAAAGATGAAAAAGGTTCTGATTGTGTGTGGTAACGGGTTAGGCAGTAGTTTTATCGTTGAAATGAACGTGAAAAAAATCATTAAAGAGCTGAATAAAGAAGCAGAAGTTTCCCATACCGATCTGACATCGGCAAAAAGCGAAACTGCCGATATTATTCTTAGCGCCCGGGATATTGCGGAACATCTGTCCGGCCATTCTGCCCAGGTATTTGGTTTATCTAACCTGCTGGATAACAATAAAATCAAAGAAATTCTCTCGGAAAATCTCTGATTAATTATTTGCGGCCTTACGGAGTCATTCTATGCTGCAGTTTATTATTCATGATGTGTTGGGTACACCCGCCATACTGGTCGGCCTGTTTTCCCTGATTGGCTTATTATTACAGAAAAAAGCGTTTTCTGAGGTTATTTCCGGAACCCTCAAAACCATTATGGGTTTTGTGATATTAACATCCGGGGCGGCGATCGTCGCGACGACGTTAACAACCTTTAGCCAGCTGTTTGAGCATTCATTCCATATTCAGGGGGTCGTACCCAATACCGACGCGATGGCGGCGCTGGCGCAGAAAAACTACGGCACCGCCACGGCAATGATTATGGTGCTGGGGATGCTGTTTAACATTGTCCTTGCCCGTATCACACCGCTGAAATACATCTTCCTGACGGGGCACCACACGCTCTATATGTCGGCGATGCTGGCGGTGATCCTCTCCGTTGGCGGTCTGTCGCCGTTCTGGGTGGTACTGGTGGGGGCGGTGATCCTCGGCATCATGATGGTGGTCTCGCCGGCCATTCTGCAGCCGTTCACACGCAAAATAACAGGCACTGATGACCTGGCGCTGGGGCACTTTGGTTCAACCGGCTATCTGCTGTCGGCGCTGGTGGGGAAAGCGATCGGTAAAGGCAGCCCGTCGATTGAAGAGCTGAAGGTCCCGAAATCCCTGAACTTCCTGCGTGACTCCTCGGTCGCCATCTCACTGACGATGATGATCCTGTTCGTGATTCTGGTGCTGGTTGCAGGCAAAACCTTTGTTGAGTCCAGCATCAGCGGCGGTCAGAACTTTATTATCTTCGCCATTATCCAGTCTCTGACCTTCGCGGCAGGCGTGTGGATCATCCTTGCGGGTGTTCGCATGATTATTGCCGAAATTGTTCCGGCCTTTAAAGGCATCGCCGACAAGCTGGTAAAAGACGCTAAACCGGCCCTCGACTGCCCTACCGTCTTTCCGTTTGCCCCGAACGCGGTGATCGTCGGATTTCTGTCAAGCTTCGCCGCCGGTCTGGTGAGTATGTTCCTGTGCCCACTGTTTGGTTTAAGCGTCATCGTTCCCGGCCTGGTGCCGCACTTCTTCTGCGGCGCGACGGCGGGCGTTTACGGCAACATCTGCGGCGGTCGTCGCGGCGCGGTGGTGGGTGCTTTCGCTCACGGTCTGCTGATCTCATTTTTGCCTGCGATTTTGCTGCCTCTCATGGGCGACCTTGGTTTTGCATCCACGACCTTTGGCGATGCGGACTTCGGCGTTGTGGGCATCATTCTCGGGCATGTCGTTTCACTGTTTAACTAATTAATTCTGCTGGAGGTGAAGTATGGCGGCTAAATTTTCGCCCTCGTTAATGTGCATGGATTTAACGCAGTTCAGAGAACAAATTACGGCCATGAACAGCCGGGCTGATTTTTATCACGTCGATATTATGGACGGTAGCTACGTGAAGAACATTACGCTGTCACCGTTCTTTATCGAAAACCTGAAGAAAATTACCGATGTCCCTATTGATGTACATCTGATGGTGAATCACCCGGAAGATATTATTCCCATGTGCATTGATGCAGGGGCCGATATTATCAGCTTCCACCCGGAGACAGCGAATAACAAAATCTTCCGTCTGCTGAACCAGATTAAAGATGCGGGCCGTCGTTGTGGCGTGGTGTTAAACCCGGCTACCCCGGCGGATGCAATTAAAGAGTACGCCCACCTGCTGGATAAAGTGACCGTGATGTCGGTGGATCCAGGCTATGCGGGGCAGAAATTTATTCCAGAATCACTTAATAAAATCAAGCAACTGATTGCGATGCGCGAGGAGAATGGTTACCACTACCTGACCGAGATTGACGGCTCCTGCAACGAGAAAACCTTCAATGTCATCTCCCGGTCCGGCGTGGACGTCTTTATTGTAGGAACCTCGGGCCTGTTCTCTCTGGCGGATAATGTCAGCGAGGCCTGGGATAAAATGGTCGATATTTACCAGCGCGAAGTCGCTGCCTGAAAATTGCAGCGCACTCAGCCGTATTGAGCCATCGCGCAGGGCAAAGAGTCTATGTAACCGGTCTGGCTCTTTGTCCTCGCCCTTGATTGATACGGTTGAGGGTGCTGTAACCCTGTTATTTCTGGCGTTTCCTTTAACACCTTGCCCCACGGCAGGTATTGCTTTGCCCCTACTTTTAGCTGGCGCCGTTAACCCGGCTGCCCAGGCATAAATTTATATTAACGAAGGATAATTATGGATATTTCGAATGTACTTAATGTAAAGAACATCAAATTAAACATGATGGCTAAAAGTAAAGAAGAAGCCATTGAAGAATTAACTAATTTATTGGTGCAGGATGGGGCTGTCATTAATAAAGAAGATTTTCTGAAGGATGTCTGGCTACGCGAGGAGCAAGGGTCCACGGGTTTCGAAAATCATATTGCCATCCCGCATGGTAAATCTTCAGGCGTTGCCCGTACTGCCCTGGCGATGGGACGAACCCAATATGAAATTCCCTGGGAAACGATGGATGGTAGCGATGTCCGCTGCATTATCTTATTTGCGGTCTGTCTGGTGGATCAAAATGCAACGCACATCCGACTTTTATCCCAGGTCTCAGGCTCTCTGGCCGATGAGGAGATAATAGAAAAATTACTGCAAGAAAATGATCCCCAGAAAATCATCGATCTGTTGAACGCTGAAAACGAAAGCGCTAACGCTTAACGTCATTATCACCTCTGCCATAGCATGGCAATAAAGTCACTCCTGGAGAACCGTTATGAATATTGTCGGAATTACAGCTTGTACTGTTGGCATTGCCCATACCTATATCGCGCAAAAGAAAATTGAAATTGCAGCAAAAAAAGCCGGACACAATGTCAAAATTGAAACGCAAGGCACTATTGGTATCGAGAACGCATTAACCGCCGAGGAGATTGCCCAGGCCGATATCGTCCTGTTAGCCGCCGATGTGAAAGTGTCTGGTGAAGAACGTTTTGCCGGAAAGAAAGTCGTTAAAGTCCCCACAGAAATGGCCGTTAAGTCGCCGAATAAGCTTATTGAAAAACTTACTGAATTAGTTAATTCATAATTTTTACCTGTGCGTATCCTGTCTGAAAGAAAGGACATAATGTATGAATATAAAAGAAATATGGAAAGCAGCAAATCCTAAAGGACATTTGCTGACGGCTATCTCATACTTGATTCCCATTGTCTGTGCTGCTGGATTTATTATTGCTATCGGTATGGGTCTTGGGGGTACGGTTCAGGACGCATTGGTGCCGGGCCAGTTTGATCTGTGGCAGGCCTTAGCCACCCTGGGGGCCAAAGCACTCGGACTTTTACCCGTCGTGATTGCCATCGGTATTTCCGGCTCGATCGCGGGCAAGCCCGGCATTGCACCGGGTTTTGTTGTCGGTCTGGCGGCTAACACCATTGGTGCCGGTTTCATCGGCGGCATGATTGGGGGTTATATCTCCGGCTATATTGCTCTGGCAATTATAAAAAATGTTAACGTCCCGGCGTGGGCCAGGGGGTTAATGCCGACATTGATTGTGCCATTTTTTGCCTCCATTATCAGTGCCCTGATCATGGTGTATATCATCGGTACGCCTATTGGTATTTTTACCGATGCACTCACCTCCTTCCTGAGAAGTATGGGGACCTCATCTAATTTACTCTTAGGGGCGGTTATTGGGGCGTTATGTATTATTGACTTTGGCGGGCCGATCAATAAAACCTGCTTCGCATTTGTTTTAACGCTTCAGGCGCAGGGTATCAATGAGCCTATTACTGCCCTTCAGCTCGTTAACACGGCAACTCCTATCGGTTTAGGGCTTGCATTTTTTATCGCCAAACTTATTCGCAAGAATATCTACAATAACGAAGAGATCGAGATGTTGAAATCGGCGGTACCGATGGGGGTCGTGAACATTGTTGAAGGCTCTATACCTATAGTAATGAATGATATCGTTCGTGGTATCACTGCGGCGGCCATCGGTGGCGCGTGTGGGGGTGCGGTCACCATGGTATATGGTGCGGATGCGACAGTACCTTTTGGCGGCGTGCTGATGATCCCTACCATGTCGAATCCTGTGGCGGGTATTATGGCCTTGCTGGTCAATATAGTTGTAACAGCCACTGTTTATGCCGTTATCAAAAAAGACGTTCCTCGCGATGTTATTATCAACAACGATAATGAAGAGGAAGATCTCAATCTGGATGACATTAAAATAAGCTAAATGTACACCTGAGCATCGTCAGGGTGTTTTCTCGCAAGGCCAGTGAAAAAGGTATTCAACGTTCACTCACTGGCAGTTAATCACAGACTGCACGACGATGCTTCATAGACGCCCATTTCTGCTATAAACCGCAAAAGCAAAAAACCCTGCGATATTGCTATCGCAGGGTTTTTCAAATTTGGCGGAAGCGTAGAGATTCGAACTCTAGAACCCTTTCGGGTCGCCGGTTTTCAAGACCGGTGCCTTCAACCGCTCGGCCACGCTTCCAAAGTGAGGCGCACTATAAACATCTCTGCGCGCTATGTAAAGAGGAGAAGTGAAGAATTTGATAATGTTCCGGTTTTACACGCCCCGCACTTTTTTGCACATATGTGCAAACTTTTAGCAAAAATGTAACATTGCCTCGATATATTCCTGACTGTCTTTCACAGCCAGGGGTCAACGTGTGTCATACCAATCTGATATCCACCCACGCCACAGCGCGTGGCAAAAGCTCCGCCATACTCTGTCGATTATCAGTCATGAGCCGGCCAACCTTCTGGCCGTGCTGCTGCTCGCTCTGTTCAGCTGGATAATCCTGGCTCCGGTCATTTCCGTACTGCTGAACGCGCTGCTGGTGCAGAGCGGCGATGAAGGCCGCACCGGTGCCACCGAAGGGACATTCACCGCTTATTATCTGCTGCGCACCCTTAGCTCGCGCATGTCCGATCTTCTGCTCTGGACACCGTTGCTCAACACCCTCGCGGTGGCGCTGAGCACCGTCGCCATCGCGCTGGTAGTGGGCATTGTGCTGGCGTGGCTGGTCAATCGTACCGATATCGCCGGCCGCAAGTGGTTTGCCACCCTGCTTATCGTGCCCTTTATGCTGCCCTCCTGGACCTTCGCCCTGGCGTGGAGCACCCTTTTCAAGAACCACGCCATCGGCGGGCAGCCGGGATGGCTGGAGGCGATGGGGATCCAGACCCCGAACTGGATGGCTTACGGCTACTTCCCGATTGTGACCATTATGGTGTTGCATTACGCCCCGCTGGTGATCCTGATTGTCGGCAATGCCCTGAAGCGCATGGACAGCCAGATGGAAGAGTGCGCTCAGGTCCTCGGCGCATCCCGCCGGGTTATCGCCTTTAAAATTATCATCCCACTGGTCCGCCCGGCGCTGCTCTCCGCCGCCCTGCTGATTTTTGCTGACTGTATCGGCGAGTTCGCCCTGCCCTATATTCTCGGCCTGCCGGTGCATTTCGATACGCTTTCTACCGGGCTGTACCGGGCCATCGGCACGCGCCAGTCCGGCGTGGCGGCGGTGATTGCGGCGGTGATCATGCTGATGGGCATGCTGACCCTGCTGCTGGATATGAAAATGCTGCGTGAGGCGAAACGCTTCGTGACCCTGGGCGGCAAAGGCGTGATGGAACGCCGCCATAGCCTGGGACGCTGGCGCAGCGTCGCGACCGCCCTGCCGCTGGCATTCGTCCTGCTGGGGGTGGCGATCCCGCTTCTGACCCTGTTCCTGTCGACGGTCATGATCCTGCCGGGCCGCTTTAGCGCCGATAACTTCACCCTCGATTACTGGATTGGTCATAACCTCGACACCGTGGCCCTGCACAACGGGATCCTGCTGAGCGCCGAATTCTGGCACACGGTGTGGAACACCCTGGTCATCGTTGGCTCGGCGTCCCTCGCCTGCGGCGTGCTGGGCCTGCTGGTGGGCTACGCGGTGCTGCGCTGCCACTTCCGCTGGGTCGCCGCCGTCCTGCGTCAGCTGACCTTCCTGCCTTATCTGGTGCCGGGTATTGCCTTCGCCGCCGCCTTTTTATCGCTGTTTGCCGTGGCCCGCGGGCCGGTTCCGGCGCTGTATGGCACCCCGTTGATCCTGATCCTCGCGCTGATTGCCGAAAAAATGCCGTATGCCAGCCGCTCCGGCATCGCGGCGATGACCCAGCTTGGGAAAGAGGCCGAGGAAGCGGCACGGATTGCCGGTGCCGGCTGGTTCGCCCGCCTGCGCCGTATCGTCATCCCGATTCAGGCCGCGCCGCTGGCGACCGGGATCCTGCTGCCGTTTATCTCAGGGATTAAAGGGGTCAGCCTGTTCGTCATTCTCGCCACCCCGGCGACGGACGTGCTGACCACCTGGTCCCTGCGCCTGATTGACTACAACTACCAGCAGGCGGCTAACGCCGTGGTGCTGATGATTGCCCTCATTTCATGGGCTGGCACGGTGATGATCCAGAAGATCACTGGGACTGGTCTGGCTGATGGTCTGGAGAAATAAGATGCCCACTATCCACTTAACGAATCTCAGCAAAACCTATCCGGGCAGCGATGCCCCGGCGGTCAACAATATCAACCTGACGGTGAAAGATGGCGAATTTATGTGCCTGCTGGGGCCATCCGGCTGCGGCAAGACCACCATCCTGCGGATGATTGCCGGCATTGAGCACGCCAGCGGCGGGGAGATTAGCATCGGCGATAACGTTGTCGACTCCATCGCCCGGGGCACATACGTGCCGCCGGAAAAACGCGGCATCGGACTGGTCTTTCAGAGTTACGCGCTCTGGCCGCATATGACCGTCGAGCAGAACGTCGATTTCGGCCTGCGGTTACAGAAAGTGCCCACCAAAGCGCGTATCGCCCGCTGTCAGGACGTGATGGAAAAACTGCGTATTGCCGATTACGCCAGGCGCTATCCGGCGCAGCTCTCCGGCGGTCAGCAGCAGCGTGTGGCCCTGGCCCGCATGCTGGCGGTAAATCCTGGCGTACTGCTGCTGGACGAGCCGCTCTCGAACCTCGACGCCACGCTGCGTCTGGAGATGCGCGCCGAGCTGCGCCGCCTGCATGAAACCTTCGGCACCACCATCGTCTTTGTCAGCCACGATCAGTGGGAAGCGATGACCCTTGCCACCACCATTGCGGTGATGAGCGCCGGGCAGATGCAGCAGGTGGGTACCCCGGATGAGATTTACGCCACCCCGGCCAACCGCTTTGTCGCGGAGTTTATTGGCACCCCGCGCCTGAACATGATCCCGCTTCACCAGCCCTGTAGCGAGCTGGCACAGCATCTGCAGCGGCGCTTTACCCTGCACGAGCAGACCCAGCTCTGCGGCATCCGCCCGGAGGAGATCGTGCTGAGTGCCGAGTCGTGTAGCAACGCCGTTCCCATGACCATCGATAACATTATGCCCACCGGCGGCAGCTGGGTGATTGAGCTGGTGGCGGGCGAAGACCGGCTGTTCCACTCCACGCAGCTGCGGCCGCGCTGGCAGGCCCGTCAGCAGGTGCATTGCCAGCTCCCGACCTCGTCCCTGCACTTTTTTAACCGCAACGGACTGCGTCACGACGTGACCGCGAATTAACCTCCATTGACTCTTAAGGAACACACATGAAGCGCAAGTTGTCCGCCGTCCTTATCACCAGCGCCCTGCTGAGCAGCGCTGTCGCTCAGGCTGAAACCGCCGATCTGCAAAAGCTGATCGCCGCCGCGAAACAGGAGCAGCCGATTACCGTTTACGCCTCGACCGGTAAAATCGTGCAGCAGGCCAAAGCCTTTAGCGAGCAGTACGGCTTGCAGGCCGTAGGCGTGAAGGCCGATGCGCCGCAGATCATTGAAATCATGAGCCGGGAAGCGCAGGCCAAAAACGTCCGCGCCGATGTCGCCATCGTTGAGGACGCCCCTGCCGGAATGACGCAGCTACTCAAAAAAGGCTATGTCCAGAGCTGGGTGCCGGACGATCTGAAAGGCGACATTCCCGCCCGCTATCAGGACCCGCTGACCGTCGTGCTGGCCCCGAACGTGTTTGCCTATAATACCGATCATCACGCCACCTGCCCGGTGACCAATCTCTGGCAGTTGACCGAGCCAAAATGGCGGGGCCGCGTCGCGATGCAGGACCCCACCAGCAAACCGGCTTACACCGACTGGTTCAGCCAGATGGAAACCCACTATGACCAGCAGGTTCGCGATGCCTATGAGCAGCAATTTGGCAAGCCGCTGCAAACCGATGAGAAGTCTGCCACGGCAGCTTTTGTGAAGGCGCTGGCGGGCAACGGCGTGTTGCTCACCCATTCCGATAACGACGCGGCATCCGCCATCGGCGCGCCGGACGGCAAAACCGACTTTGTTGGCCTGGTGTCCACCGCCAAATTCCGCGACAACAAGCAGGGGATGAAGCTGGGTCTGTGCAGCGGCCTGAAGCCGTTTATCGGCTGGAACTACCCGAGCCTCGGCGTGGTGGCGACCGGCAGTAAAAGCCCGAACACCGCGAAGCTCTTTACCTATTATCTGCTGACCGCCGAAGGCATCGCCCCTCAGGGCGTGGACGGCAAAATGTCCACCAACCAGAAGGTGAACCTTCCCGCCGATGAAGCCTCCGGCATTGCAAAGCATCGCGGCGAGCTGATGGAATACCTGACCGCTACCGCCCAGAACGACTGGGAAAGCCGCCAGGACTGGCAGGACATCTGGAGCCTGAACTACAAGAAGTAGTTTTCAGCGTACATTTTCTTTCTGAACAGGCAGCACACTTTGACTACTCATGACATTGAACTGCGGGAAGCTGCGCTGAGGCGCATTATCGTTGACGCCGGAGAGACCGCCCTGCGTTTCTTCCAGTCGCGCAAACCCGGCGAGTATGCGCTGAAGGGCCATCAGGATATCCTGACCGAGGCCGATACCTTCGTTGAAAAACAGGTTCTGACCGCCCTTTCCGGGGCATTCCCGAACGATCTGATCCTCGGTGAAGAGTCCGCCAGCCAGCCTGCCAGCGCGGAGAGCCTGTGGGTGGTGGATCCCATCGACGGTACCGCCAACTTCGCTCGCGGTATCCCCCATTTTTGCGTCTGCATGGCGTGGGTTCGCCAGGGCGTGACCGAGCTGGGGGCGATTTACAACCCGGTCAGCCAGGAGTTGTATCTGGCCCGTCGCGGCCATTACGCCCTGAAAAACGGTCAGCCGTTGCGCTGTACCGCCATTACCGACCCGCAGCGAGCCGCCGTTGAGCTGGGCTGGTCTTCCCGTCACAGCCAGAATCACTACCTGAAGGTGCAGGCCTCATTGCTCAATCTGGGCACCAGCGTGCGCCGGGGCGGTTCCGGGGCGCTGGCGCTGGCCTGGGTGGCGGAAGGCCGTACCGACGGGTATCTCGAAATTCATATGAACGCCTGGGATTGCCTGGCGGGGCTGTTGCTGGTGCGGGAAGCAGGCGGCCTGACGGGCGTGGTTCCTGAAAGTGCCGAAGGGATATTCAGCGGACTGCCGGTCCTGGCCGCCGCCCCCGGTATTGCGGCTGAACTGGCGGCAGCGGCGGGTATTCCCCTGACGATCGACGCTGAGGCGAAGCCAAGGGCTGGTCATTTCCCCCGTCCGCCCATCAGCCTGATCGCCGAGAATTTTTCCGGCTGGGAGGTGGATATTTATATCGGCGGTTCCAGCGGAGTGAGCGATGCGGCCCTGCTGGCGGAACATGATATCGGGATCGTGATTAACTGCGCGGTGAATCTTGATATCGACTGGGTGTCGCACCCGGAAGCCAGCGCGCCTGTTCATCTGCTTAATCATGGTTCAGGCCCGGTCCGCTATTACAAGCTGGGGCTGGTGGATGGCGAAGGCAATGCCCCTGAAATGCTGCACGCCGGTTATCAGCTGATGCGTTCGGCCCTATTGCAGCAGATCCCGGATAAAGCCTCTTACCGAAACCGTAAGCGCGGCAATATTCTCGTCAACTGTCGCGGTGGGCGGAGTCGTTCCGTCGCCCTGGTCGCGCTGTTTATGCATCTGGAGTGCCCGGCGCGCTTCCCGACCCTGGAGTCCGCCATCGATCTGATCCGCGACCGACGCCAGCTCCACCCGGACGAGTGGTATGAAACGCCGAAGCCGTCGCTGATCCGCCTGGCCGAACATGCCATTATCCGCGAACGGGCCATCGCCGGAGTGGAACAGCGTCATGAGCAATAACAGCCTGAGGAAAAACCCTGGCTTCGCCAGCGCCACCGAGGTGGCGCGCCTGGCGGGGGTCTCCCGTTCCGCGGTGTCGCGGACCTTTACGCCGGGCCGCAGCGTCTCTGAGGATACCCGACGCAAGGTGCTGGCCGCTGCCGAAGCGCTGAATTACCACGTTAACCATCTGGCGCGGGGGCTTTCCCGGGAGGAGAGCCGCCCGGTCTGTATTCTGGGCGGCAATCTGTCGTTCCCCTGGCAGGCCAGCCTGCTTGACCACCTGACCCGCCGCCTGCACCATGCCGGACGCGCGGTGATGGTGATCAATACCGATGACGACGAAGCGAGTGCCAGAGAGGCATTGCAACAAACGCTGAATTACCGCTCAACGGCCACCATCGTGCTGTCGGGCAAACCGCCCGCGTCCCTGATTGAACTCTGCCTGCAGAGTGGACAGCAGGTAATAGCGATCAACCGCATGGGGCAGTTCCCCAGCGCGGACAATATTGATATCGACTACAGTTCGACGATGAAGGAAGCCCTGGACCACCTGATGGCTGCACAATGCCGCCGTCTGGCTATTGTCTCCTCCTCCGCCCGCTCCCCAAGCATGATTACCCGTGAAACACGCTTTCTGACGGCCGCGGCCGAAGCGAGCGCCGGGGTCACGCTTATCCGCCCCGGCAGCGCCAGCTACCAGACCGGCGTCCTCGCGGCTCGTGAGTTGCTCAACCTGCCATCGCCGCCGGACGGCGTCTTTTGCGTCACGGACCTCATCGCCTGCGGCTTTATCGATGCCGCACGCCACGAGTTTGGCCTGCGCATTCCAGAGGACATCCGCGTTATTGGTTTTGATGATATCGACCAGGCAAGCTGGCTGGGGTATCAGCTGACCACCTTCGCTCAGCCGCTGGCAGAGATGGCGGAGGCCGCCTGTGAGATGTTGCTAGCCGCGGATGCCGAAAAACCGGCCAGCCGGGTTTTCAGGGCGACGCTGGTGAAACGGGGAACGACGGGCCCTGCCGGGTACGGTGCAGCCTGATGCCCTCCCCCCGGCCCTCTCCCACGGGGAAGCATGTCAAAACAATTGAACAAAGAGCGAGATAATTAAAGTTAGAGAACGTTAATTTAATTCATTTTTAGCCGTTGCATGAGTAAGTTTTGCTCATTACGTTAAAGTTTAAGAAACCGTTTTTTTTAACTCGTTTTGAACTTTAACTGCGAATAAATCTGCACTTATTATGCAAAGGATATGAATAAAGCAAATCAACCTTACTACGAAAGCACCAGAGAACCTTTCCCCTAAAGCCGCCGCTTATATAGCTTATCATGCAAGCGGCGAACGAGGCACAGGACGGGTCGGGTGCGCGTCTATCTATATGGATGTAAAACATTCCTCTATCGCCATTTTGTAGGGAAAATAGCAACATTTCTGACGCCAGGTGAATACCTGGCAATGTCTATCAGTAGCGCACTTGAGACGTTCGAAAACCTTTCTTCATGCTCGGGTGTGATCAAAGTTACTAAAACAAGCGGTACGCTTGCAGAACGGTTTGAGGCACACAAAACCGATTTTATTGCTTCTGGAAAACCGGATGAAGAGTCCGTTGCCCCTACAAAATTTATGAATAGCGATTTCCTGACGGATAATATTAAACGCTTTTGTGGGAGAAAGAGTGTTGATTTATTTATTCCGAGAGATCATTTCCGCACCTTTTTTAAATATTGGGCGAACAATTGAAAATCACAAAAGAAATTAGTTAATAAATTCAGCATCATGATTTACATGACGTATCATCGGTTCATTATGATAAATATGATTATAAACAGGAAAAACTGGAAGCGCGTTTGAAATGGGAAAATAAGCTCAAAAAACAATGAACAACAATTAACCACACATTACATTCACCAGCTTAATTATTTAAAGCCACCTATCTATCTGGATAATATGAAGGTGGCTTTTTTTTACTATTTACAAGAATTGAGAGTATGATCACTTTGAACAAAGCGAAACGTATAAGATGATCAAAGTATTAAATCACAGGAACATATTATGTATTACAGTGAAGATATTATTAGAAAAATAGGAACCGACAAAGAATTAGCCGTGAGATTAGATAAGGCCATGGCTGGTGTAAAAGATGGTTTTGTGGATTATGTGGATAATCTTGGTGATGCCGCCACGCGCCTTTTATATTACACCTCATGTTTCACTAAAAATTATCATGATGTATGCGTAAGATTAAGAAATGAAGATGTTAGATTTGTTTTGGGATTAAGCCAACTAATAAAACACCGTGATTTGATTTTCAGAATGATTACGCTTTATATAGAAACCATTCTCAAAAGCAAAAATGAAACAGAGAAAAAAACACTTCTTGAAAAATTAACCCCTGTCACAAAAAACATTGCCATGAAAAATGTTTCAAAAGGCGCCTTAGTTTATTCCGTTGTATCTTACATTTGTTATGGAAATAAAATGAGCGTATCAGTAGAGGCTGCTTTTGTGAAGAAATTAGGTGGGCGGGCTGGCATTCCCATTACAGCATTAAATGTATATGGGATTGTTCACAAAGCTTCTGAAAGTGCAAATAGATTAAAAAGTTTTATGCCACAATTTTATCACGCCCTTTATATGGAAAAACTTGAAATGATGTATTTCCTTATTGAGCCAATTATTATGAAGGCTGGATATTTAAATGTAAGCACAGCAACTGACAATGAAATTACTAAAGCTTTAAAGAGAATAATGTGATTATGTTTGGGCCAATCAAGAAATTTTTAAAGCAATTCTTCAATAGTTTTATAGAGGATTGTTTGAATGATATTTATTGGTATAGCGTATTTATATCTGCTGCTTTTTTTGCTGGAATAGTAGCATCCAATATAGATGATTCAAAAGTAGCAGGGGAAATAATCTTAGGCATCCTTATAATCATATTCGTAATTGCTTTCCGTTTCAAAGACAAAGGATAAAAAAATGACAATACCAGCACATATTTGGCTTACCGATGAAAATAACTCACCTGTAATTGGTGAATGTTTAATGCCAACACGATTGGGTTCAACTGAGCTTAAATCGTTCAATCATTCTGTTTGGATTCCTACAGATCATAATACAGGGAAGCTAACTGGAACACGTCTTCATCTTCCTATCACATTTGAAAAAGAAATTGATCGCATCACGCCATATTTATTCAGAGGTGTATGCACTGGCAGAATATTTAAAGAAGCTATAATAAAAATGTATAGAATCAATGAAGCAGGTATAGAGCTAGAATATTTTAATATTACACTGAAAAATGTAAAAATAACAAGAATCTCTCCAGTTTTATTTCCTCTGGGAGTTGCAAGTAAGCATATGGAGGAAGTTGAAATCCGTTATGAATCTATCGAATGGAAATATTGTGATGGGAATATAATATTTAATGACACCTGGAATGGAACAGCAGTAGCATAAAAAAGGGACTCTCACGAGTCCCTTATCTATTTTACTTCAATGCCCCGTATACCTGATCAACAATCCAGCCGTATGTGGCTACGGGTAATAGTCCACTGATAAACACAGTTGGATTGATTTCAGGTCAACTACCGGGGAATACGGTCTGTTGCCGGGAATAACGTTAGCCATGTGATTAACAGCATCGATAGCCGTCAGCGTTCCTGTCCATCCGGTGTGTCCATAAGTTTCTTTACTGGCTAACACCCCGAATGCAGGAGTCTTTGAAGCGTTGCCGTTTTGCTTTTACCTTGCCTAGAACCAGGCTTCCCACATCGCGCCGACGTTGAAGTCGTCCAGCGTTTCATCCCGGGTGTTGTTCACGCGGGCGGTGCGCTCGTTATCCACCTTGCCGCCGGTGACGTAGAAGCGCAGCATCGGACGGAACTCCGGCCCCATGGCAATGGACATGTTCTGCGACAGGGTCAGCTTCCAGCCCTTGTTATCCCCGCCGTTGTCGTAATCAACATGCTGCCAGCCCGCTTCCAGCCAGGTGGAGTGAACGTCGTTCCACCAGTGCATCGGACGCACGATGGCGTTGTAGTTTTTACGGTTGTCGGTATTGTCCCGGCTGTTATCATAGTCGTGGAAGGCCAGCAGGTACTCCACCTGGGTCGCCTGGGTAAACTTGTACAGCCCTTCGAAGCTGGCGTAGACCGTGGTCAGATCCTCGGTTTTGTTGTACACGCTGTTATCTGAGTTATCAGAGTAACGGGCGATCACCTTGTTCACGCCGCTGTCACTGGTGTGGCTCAGGACCACGCCACCCTGCCAGGCGTTGGTCCGCTCTTCGGTGTCGATGGCTTTCGAGTCAAAGCCGTAGTTGGCGTACAGCTCCAGGTCGATCGGGCCGAGCTTCATGCCGTGAATTTTGGAGGTGGCCGCGTAGTTGCCTTTGTCCCCGGTGCCGGAGCCGCCGGTACAGGTGATGCGCGACGGGTTAGCTTCGTCGTCCATCACTTCCGGGCTGCAGGATTCCACTGCCGCCACGGTGGCCATGTCAAACTGCACCCCGCCGATGTCGAAGTTCTTCACCCCGGCACCCTGGCCGTCGTGGTTCATCCAGAAGTAGTCGTTGATGCCCTGCTGCGGACGCTGGTGGAAGTCACGCCCGGCCCAGATATAGGCGTTCGGGTTGGATGCCAGAATGTTGGTCACCCCGGCGTAGGCTTTTTTCAGGTTCACCTCGTCGCCCCAGTGGTCAATCATCACGTTGACGTCCCAGATGGCGCCGTTTTCGCCCTTAAAGGCTTTCGAGAGCTGGAACTCGCCGCCGTTGCCTTCGTTCCCCAGACGGCCAATGGCCGAGGCGCCGTTGTAGGAGCCGTCCACCGCGACGTATTTCTGGTCGGCAGCCTGGAAGTGCGCGCCGTAGCGGGCATAGCCGGTAAATTTAATGCCGAACGGGATGGCCATATCCGGGGACTGGGCGGCGCTCTGCGGCTCGGTCACCACGTCGGCCTTTTTCGCCACCGCGGCATCCATTTTTGCCTGGCGCTCGGCCAGGGCTTTGTCCACCGCTTTGGCCACAATGGCGTCGATTTGCTCCTGCGTGAATTCCTGGGCGAGGACAGAAACCGGGCAAAGCGCGGCGATAACCGCCATTGTTAATGGAAGTTTTTTAATCATATTCATGGTTATCTCAATATAGTTAAATTTTATTCAGACAATAACCACCCCGTTCCGCATTGACAGAATATGTCGCTGTCATCAGAACAGGTTGATTTTTATTTTTTATAGGGCCAGAGGTACACACTATTATCGTAAGGCTATCTCCTTCTCAGCATTATTGATGTTAAATTCAATAGCGCAGGCGCGCTCAGGAAGCGGCCAATAATCGGCTGAGACATACCCTCTATTTTCCTCGCCGGTAGCTCAATTACGTTATTTCACTATTGGAGTAAGATAATCCTCAAACGTGAACCGTGTCGCAAAAATACCCTTATATTTCCACCACATTGATAACCCTGCACCTGAACTATTTAAAGGTTTTAAATAAACCTGTGCTCGACGATCACAGAAGTAAAAAAACATAATTACTTAATTTAAAAACGTAATGGATTCTCCCGGGCTACCTGTGTCAGAAAGAGCCTAACATTCATAAAACAAATCGGAGATCGGATTAGAATGAGTAAAACGATAATGCAAAGCCGGCATGATGAATATCATAAATTATCTCGCGGGGAGCGCATTGGCTACGGGATGGGGGATTTTGCGCAAAACCTGGTGTTTGGCACGATTGGTGGTTTTCTGGCGCTTCACATGTTGACGGTAAATACCATCGGTACCGCCACGGCAGGTTTCATATTTCTTTTTGTCCGCATCATCAATGTGTTTTGGGATCCGATGGTCGGCACCTATGTTGATAAAAGAAGTTCAGCGGCGGGCAAGTACCGCCCCTGGATTTTAAGGGCAGGCGTTCCGCTCGTTATTCTTTCCGCGTTACTTTTTGCGCCTATTCCTGGCGTCAGAGGTTCCGTTCCCTTCGCCTTTATCGTTTATCTGGCACTGGATCTCGTTTATTCCGTGGTGAACATTCCTTATGGTTCACTGAATGCGTCTTTGACCCGTGATCCTGAGTCTATTGATAAACTGACCAGTACGCGCATGATGCTGGCAAACAGCGCCAACCTTCTGGTCTATACCCTCTTCCCCATGTTTGTCCAGATGGCCTCCCCCAAGGACCGCAGCCTTAAGGATACGGGTTTCTTTGGGCTTGAGCTGAATATGGGGAATTATACCGATCCTTCAGCGAATTACGCCTGGTTTGGGGTTTACGCGGTCTATATGGTCATTGGCGCGGTGGCACTTTTCATTTGCTATAAATTCACCAAAGAACGTGTTGTTGCCTCTGCAGAACAAACGGCCAACGTCAAAACTACAGATTTATTCCTTGAACTCAAAAATAACCGCCCACTGGTTATTCTTGGCCTCTTTTTCATGCTGGCCTTTACATTCATGTTCTTCATGAACACGGTGAATGGCTTTTTCAATCAGTATGTTGTCGGCCATTCCGAATGGATGGGTGCCGTTGGCCTTGTCGCGTCAATTCCGGGTATTTTGTTCCCCATTTTCTGGCCAAAACTGAAAAAAATCTTTGGTAAAAAAGGGTTCTTCCACATCTTCCTGGGCATGTTTATTGTGGGGGAATTATTGACTTACGTTTGGTCACGCGAAGGTATGCATGATGCACTCTGGCTGGCTTACATCGCCACCTTCATTAAACAATGGGGCTTAACCTCGGCGACCGGATTCATGTGGGCGCTGGTTCCGGAAGTGATTGCTTATGGTGAATTAAAATCAGGCAAGCGCAATGCCGCCATCATTAATGCCATCATGGGCCTCTTTTTCAAGATTGGTTTTACTATCGGCGGTGCGATTCCACTGTGGTTACTGGCTGTTTATGGTTTTAACGAAACAGGGGCACAGCAAAGTGCGAACGCTATCGACGGAATAATTGTTACCGCGGTCTGGATCCCCATTGTTTTAGCCTTTATCTCGATGATCGTTATTCACATTTATCCTATCTCAGATAAACATGTCACCGATATTAATCGTCAACTTGATGAGATCCGCGTGTAGTTTTAGATTCATCTTAAAGTCTTAGCAAAATTGAAGTCAGAAAAACATTAAAAAGGTAGAATGATATGTCGCTTATTCAGAACCCTGTACTGCCTGGTTTTAACCCAGACCCCAGCATTATCCGTGTTGGAGATACCTACTATATTGCCAACTCCACGTTTGAGTGGTTTCCCGGCGTTCGTTTACATGAATCCAAAGACCTGCAAAACTGGAATCTGCTGCCCAGCCCATTATCAACTACCGCGCTTTTAGATATGCGAGGCAATCCTTCGTCAGGTGGAATTTGGGCACCGGCGCTCTCTTACGCTGACGGCAAATTCTGGCTGGTTTATACGGATGTGAAAATTACAGAAGGTGCTTTTAAGGACATGACCAATTATCTGACCACCGCCACAGATATTCGTGGTCCCTGGACAGATCCTGTCAAACTTAACGGCGTGGGTTTTGATGCATCACTCTTCCATGATGATGATGGGCGTAAATACCTCGTACAACAAACCTGGGACCACCGGGAGTATCATCATCCCTTTGATGGCATTACCTTAACTGAGCTGGACACCCGAACACTAAAATTAAAACCCGAGACAGCGCGGACTGTTTATCGTGGTACTGCCGTTGCACTTGTTGAGGGGCCACATCTCTATAAACTGAACGGCTATTACTATCTTTTCGCTGCTCAGGGCGGGACTGTGTTTACCCACCAGGAAGTGGTGGCGCGCTCCAGAACCTTAGATGCCAACAGCTTTGAAACGGAACCGGGAGAGGTATTCTTAACGAACGTCGATACGCCCGACAGCTATATTCAGAAGCAGGGACATGGTGCGTTGGTTTCGACCCCCGGGGGTGAATGGTATTATGCCTCGCTTTGCGCGCGACCGTGGAATCGTCCCGGTGAATCCGCCTACGATCCCCGTGGCTGGTCAACGCTGGGCCGTGAAACCTCTATTCAGAAAGTCTACTGGGATGAAGATGGCTGGCCACGTATTGCAGGCGGCCACGGTGGAAAGACCTTTGTCGAAGGGCCAGCCGATGCCATTCATACCGAGAGCGCGAAAGACCATAGCCAGCACGATAATTTCACCAGTGCGACGCTCGATATTAACTGGAATACCCTTCGTGTCCCGTTCACCGAAAAAATGGGTACCACAGGCGATGGAAAGCTGACGTTAACGGGG
Source organism: Leclercia sp. GLN_9 (assembly GCF_043105735.1). Lineage (NCBI taxonomy): Bacteria > Pseudomonadati > Pseudomonadota > Gammaproteobacteria > Enterobacterales > Enterobacteriaceae > Leclercia > Leclercia sp. GLN_9. The sequence goes on along the minus strand of NZ_JBICLV010000013.1, from coordinate 274,585 downwards.
CAAGGGTCTTTAGCGAACACCCATGACCTTTCTCTGATTGCCCGACGCTGGCAGGCTTTTTATTTTGATGCTCAGGTTAAGGTCAAATTTAATCCATTTAGTTATCAGCAAATGGCAGGCTTGACCAATTATTATAATGACCGTCACTGGAGTTTCGTTTTCATCACCTGGAATGAAATTAATGGCCCGGTGATTGAAATCGGTGAAAATAACCGCGGGAAATATACCTCTTATCTGAAAGATAACGCCATCAAAATTCCTGAAGGCACAGAATATGTTTGGTTCCGCACGAAAGTGCGCAAGGAAAGTTATACCTATGAATACAGCTTTGATGGCGTCACTTTCACGGAGATTCCGGTCAAGCTGGATGCCGCTGTTCTCTCAGATGATTATGTCCTGCAAAGCTATGGTGGGTTCTTTACCGGGGCGTTCGTGGGTCTCGCGGTCGTCGATTACTCGGGTTACGAGATTAGCGCAGATTTTTATGATTTCGCGTACCAGGAACTTGGCGATAGGTTGACGGCAAATGGCGCGTATAGCTGGGAGGCCAGCGAATCACGGTTTAATTAAAGGCTGACAAACCTACGTTATCGCAACGATAACGTAGGTTTACTCCAGAACAGGCTTACGTATCCCACTTCGTCCCCGCCCATGGTTAAAGTTTTTACCACTCGTTAACCTGGTCACAATTTTTTAACTTTCCATGCTCTTCTCTTGACTGTTTCCCTCTCAGTCGTAAAACTCATGAAAAAGTAAAACGTTTTACTTTTTGATAAGACTGTCGCGGTATTCATGCTTTTTCCGTGATTTTCAGTGGGTTAAACACTACTGGGATACATCATGAAACATGTAGAAGAGTTCGATAGTACGCTGGCAGGTGTGGGTGTCATGCCTGAGCCAGACAAGTCAGAAATTTCATCGCTGGCAAGTGGTGCGATAAGAAAAGCCAAATTCCGGCTGATGCCCCTGATACTGCTGATGTATCTGCTCGCGTTTATAGATCGTTCAAATATCGGCATGGCCGCGTTAACCATGAATCAATCCCTGGGACTGACGCCTGAACATTTTGGCTTTGCTGTCGGTATATTTTCTTTTGGTTATATCCTGTTTGAAATTCCCAGCAACGTGTTGCTGGAACGATACGGTGCACGTTTCTGGTTAGCCCGAATTATGATCACATGGGGCATCATTTCCATGGCGATGGCGTTTGCACAGGGCGTCGTGACACTCAGTATCTTACGTTTTTTACTGGGCGTGGCAGAAGCGGGTCTTGCTCCTGGTATTGTTTTCTATCTCACTACCTGGTTCCCCAAAAAAGAGCTGGCCAAGGTTTTTTCTATTTACTACCTGGGCGTTCCGCTGGCTGCAATTATCGCCAACCCGATCTCGGGTTACATTCTGGATAATTTCCATAATGTCGGCGGGCTGGAGAGCTGGCAGTGGCTGTTTTTAATTGAAGGCTGCCCACCGGTAATCTTGTCAGTTATTGTTTTCCTTTATCTCACCGATAAACCGTCCAAAGCATCCTGGCTTAAACCAGAAGAACGTCAGGCCTATCAGGATCTAATGGAAAAAGATCAACACGCTACCTTGTCCGTTGGGCACTCCGGTTTCAGGGAGATGATCAAAGATCGACGCGTCTGGATCCTGGGGATGGCCTATTTCTTCACCGTCATTGGTCTTACAGGCCTGGGTTTCTGGATGCCGCAGTTCATTAAACGCTTCGATTATTCAGATACTGTTGTCGGTATGCTGGGAACTATTCCCTATATTGCTGGTGCAGTCGTGATGTGCTGGTGGTCGAATCATTCTGATAAAACCGGTGAAAGAACCTGGCATTTTATTATCCCTTCGCTGATATTTTCTGTCGGTTTTGTGATCGCGGCCATCAGCGATTCACCCGTGATTTCTATGTTGGGATTAACAATATCGACGATAGGAATGCTGTCGTGCGTTCCAACGTTTTATACCCTTCCCGCCTCATTCCTTACCAGCCGGGGCTGTGCCGGTGGCATGGCACTGATTAATTCGATTGGCAACATTGGTGGATTCTTCGGCCCCTTCCTGGTTGGCCTCACCATCTCCATTACCGGTAAATCACAAAACGGCCTCTACCTGTTGTCCGTTCTGGTTTTGTTCTCGCCGTTGCTGATTTATCTCATGAGCAGAAGTCGCCGTCAGGTTGCTGGCTGGCGTTAATCCATCACATCCCCCTGTAAAGGAGTAGAAAATGAACTTAGCAGCATTGTTAGCTGAGCGTGCCTGTGCCGTAAAATCGGGTTCAGCACAACCTGTTCGTGTGGGTATTATCGGCGCCGGCAAATTTGGTTCGATGGTACTGGCCCAACTGCGACATCTTGAAGGGCTACACGTGGTGGCAGTGGCAGACCTCGATATTAAGAAAGCCCGTGCAGCACTGGCTCGTGTGGGATGGCCAGAAACGCAGTATCAGGCACAAAACATCGATGCAGCCTTGCGCGAAGGCACTACCTGCATCGTGGAGGATGCAGAACAGCTGATCCGTTGTGAGCAAATCAATTGCATTGTGGAGGCGACGGGACACCCCCTGGCAGGAACGCGTCACGCTCTTCATGCAGTCGAACATCACAAGCATGTGGTCATGGTCAATGTGGAAGCCGATGTACTGTGCGGGCCTTTGATCGCTGACCGTGCGCGCCAGAACGGAGTGATCTACAGCATGGCTTATGGTGATCAACCGGCGATCATTTGCGAACTGGTTGACTGGGCTAAAGCCTGCGGCTTTGAAATCGTTGCTGCGGGTAAAGGAATGAATTACGAGCCTCGGTACCGTTACTCTACCCCGGATACCGTATGGGGATTTTTTGGCTGGTCTGACGAAGAGGTCGCGGCCGGAGACTTTAATCCTAAAATGTACAACTCGTTTACCGATGGCACCAAAGCGGCTATCGAAATGGCCGCCGTCGCCAACGCGACTGGATTAGACTGCCCTGATAATGGGCTGGAATTTCCTCCTGCGGGGGTGCATGACCTGGCCCGCGTTTTCTCGCCAGAATCGGATGGCGGGCGACTGAGCCGAAGTGGGCTTGTTGATATCGCTGCCAGTCAGGAACCTGACGGACGTGAGGTGCTTAACAATATACGCTACGGCGTCTTCGTGACGTTCAAAGCCCGCGATGAATATAGTCGCGCCTGTTTTAAACAGTACGGATTACTCACTGACCCAAGTGGCTGGTACGCATCCATGTGGCGCCCATTCCATCTGATTGGTCTGGAAACCAGTATCAGTATTCTCTCTGCGGTATTACGAGGAGAAGCTACTGGTACCGCGTTAAGCTTCAGAGGCGATGCGGTTGCAACGGCAAAACGCGATCTTAAAGCAGGTGAAATGCTGGACGGTGAAGGTGGGTTCACCGTCTGGGCCAATGCCTTACCTGCCAGCATCAGTGTGGCGCAGGACTTCTTGCCTATGGGGCTGGCCCATCATGTCCGACTGGTGAAAGATGTCGCAAAAGATAAGGCGATTCGTTTCAGCGATGTCCATTTTGACAACAATCTGGACATCGTCGAACTGCGTAAGCAAATGGTCAGTCTTGCGGGATTATAAATGATGGCAATCCCCGTAACGGCCTAAGTTGCGGGGATATCAGGAGGACACATGAAGAGTCAAATACGTATTGGTTTGTTGGGGACCGGATTGATGGGACAACCGGTAGCGCGTCGACTTGCCGCTGCCGGATATGCGGTCGCGGTGTGGAACAGGTCGCCAGAAAAAGCGCTGCCATTAACCCGCGCGGGTATAACGATCAAACAATCCTCCGCGCAATTACTTGCTGACAGTGACGTCATCATCTGTCTGTTGAGCGATGCAACAGCCTGCGACCAGGTCATATTCAACCAGGATGCACTTCATAGCGTGGGTAAAAATACCACCATTATCATGATGAGTACGCTCTCCCCTGACATTGTTGTTGAACAAGCACGTAAGGCAAGCAGCGTCCAGGCTCACTATATCGACATGCCTGTTTCCGGCGGAACGATAGGAGCAGAGAAGGGTTCACTGTCATTAATGGCTGGAGGTGACAGAGAAATCGTTGATAGTCTTCGCCCTTTGCTCTCACATCTGGGGAAAGTTACACATGTCGGAGGCGTTGGAGCCGGTCAACTCACAAAACTTGCCAACCAAATCATTGTCGCCGGAACCTTAAGTTTATTGTCGGAAGCATTTACTCTCGCTCAACAAGGCGGTGCCGATCCGGCAAAGGTACGCGAAGCCCTGCTGGGGGGGTTTGCAGATTCCACCTTGCTGCAACACCAGGGCGAACGAATGGTTAAAGGAGACTTTGAGGCGCGAGGTGCTGCAAAGTGGCAGCTTAAAGATACGCGTAGTGCTGTAGCACTGGCGAAGCAACTTGATTTGACCCTCCCTTTGACTGAAACCGTGAATCAACTCTTTAGCCAGATGATTGATGCCGGAGAGGGTGAGCTGGATCATTGCGCCATCATTAAGCAAATTCAGCGTTTAAATAACGTCCTTATTTAATCCATGAAACACTTTCACGTTTAATTAAGGTACTGTCGAGTTCACAGGGTGTTTGCTGTTCCCCGGATAAACTCAAAAGCGCTTTATTGGCGAGTTCTTCGAGGGGATGTTTTATGACGCTAATGGATGGACTCAGCAGTCGACTCCAGTGGCTGTCATGATAAACAATTAATGAAAGATCGTCGGGTATCGATAACTTTAGCTCCCGAATACGCGACATAATGACTGGCGCTATTGAGGTATTGCCAATGATAATTGCTGTCGGTGGGTCTTCAAGCGATAGCAATTCATCAAGCGACTGGCTGGCTAGCGGATCGCGAAAATTTTTCACCACAATAAGCTGGGTATTACATTCAATCCCATTCGCCTCAAGGCCTTTCTTGTAGCCTTCCAGTCTTTGCAAAGAGGTGGAGGTATTAAGAGGTCCGCTTATCCATCCAATGCGCCGATGACCCTGTTCTGCCAGATAAGATGTCGCCTGTCGAGCGGACGTTTCATTATTAAAACCAATCACATTGGCGCGAGTAAAATCCTCCAGATAGCGATCGATGAAGACGATTGCGATCCCCATATCACTGATCGACTGCCACATGTCCTTATTAGCACTTGTCGGCGTTGCGATGATGGCTTTGACCCGCTTTTGCATCAACATTTCCAGGCTTTCTCGCTCGAGAAGCGGATCTTCCTGAGTCGTGACCAGAATGACATTCATCGCCAGTTCACGAGCACGTCGAACGATAAGATCAGAGATCTCAGAGAAAAACTCGTTACTGATGTCGGCCACCACTAAGCCAATAGTGTTATTCAGGCTGGTCTTGAGTTCACGCGCGGCGCTCTGCGGGGTATAACTAAGCGTTTGCATGGCAGCAATAATACGCTGACGGGTACGTTCAGAAACTGAACCGGTTCCGGGATTCAATACGCGGGACACTACGCCGATTGAAACGTCGGCTAAAGCAGCGACATCTTTGATGGTGCTTTTCTTTTTATCAACCAATGCAACACTTAGCCTCAGGTCCGCAGGATAGATAATTTCATGTTAGAGCAATCATGTTTCAATGAACATTGATATTTGGCTATAAACAGACCGGATGAGCACAGAGTTGTTATTCGACAGACAAATCAAAAAGCAAAAGCCCTGCGATATTGCTATCGCAGGGCTTTCTAATTTGGCGGAAGCGTAGAGATTCGAACTCTAGAACCCTTTCGGGTCGCCGGTTTTCAAGACCGGTGCCTTCAACCGCTCGGCCACGCTTCCTAAGTGAGGCGAACTATAAACACCTCTGTGTGCCCTGTAAAGTACGAGCACAATCGTTCGCCTGAAAAATAGTCAAAATGCGTTTAATCGGTTGAATAGACGACATTCTGACCATTTTATCAGCACAAAATCTTACCGCCGCTCATTAGTGCTTTTTGATGTACATATCTTTGGTGAAATAGTACCCCAGCTTATCCGGCGTGAAGCCCCCTACCCACGGCTTGACCAGGTGGGTGCGAACGTAGTGATAGACCGGGATCGCCGGTACGTCCCGGGCAAGCAGATCTTCGGCCTGCTGGTAGAAGGTGCCGCGCTCGGCGGTGGTCTTCGCTTTTGCGGCATTGACCAGCGCCTCGTCATAGGCCGGATTGCTGTACTGGCTGGTGTTCTCGCTGTCACCGGTACGGAAGTTATTCAGGAAGGTGGCCGCATCGTCGTAATCAGCGATCCAGGCGTAGCGCACCGCGTCAAAGTTGTGGGTGTGCATGGTGTCCAGCATCGTTTTCCACTCCTGGTTTTGCAGCTTCGCCTCTACGCCGAGGTTTTTCTTCCACATCGAGCTGGCGGCAATGGCAATCCGCTGGTGCGACTCCGAAGTGTTATACAACAGCTTGAAACTCAGCGGATGGCTGTCGTTATAGCCCGCCTCGTTCAGCAACTTCTTCGCTTCGGCAATGCGTTTCTCCAGCGGCCAGCTGGCGTAGTCCGGGCTGTTGAGTTTGACGCCACCGATATCCGGCTGGCTGATGACCCACGCCGGGCGCTGCCCCTGCCCTAACACTTTACCGGCGATAATGTCTTTATCCAGCGCCAGATTCAGCGCCTTGCGCACGCGCGGGTCGTTAAACGGTGGACGCGTAGTGTTGAACTCATAGTAGTAAGTCGCCAGCTGCGGGGAAACATCCAGCTCACTGCCCATCGTTTTTTGTAGCTGGGCAAACTGGTTGATCGGCACGGTATAGACAATATCAATTTCGTCCGCCTTGTAGCGGTTCACGTCCGATGCTTCGGAGGTGATGGGCAGGTACGTTACTTTGTTGATGACGGTATGGGCGTTATCCCAGTAGCGCGGGTTGCGCTCAGCGATGATCCGTTCGTTGACGACCCACTGGCTGAGGGTGTAGGCCCCGCTGCTGACAAAGTGCTCCGGCTTGGTCCACTTATCGCCATAGCGGCCAATCAGCACCTTATCGACCGGCACAAGCGACGGGTGCGCCAGCATGGCAAGGAAGGCCGCGTTAGGCTGGGTCAGCGTCACTTCCAGGGTGGTGTCGTTCAGGGCTTTGACCCCCAGGGTGTCGGGCGTTTTTTTGCCCTGGGCGATGTCGGCGGCGTTCACCAGGTGCATGTTGCCGAGGTAGCTGGCATACGGCGAGGCGGTTTTCGCATCCACCAGCCGTTGCCAGCTCCAGACCACGTCCTGAGCGGTGATGGCAGTACCGTCGCTCCAGGTAATGCCCGGGCGGAGATGGAACGTCCAGACGGTATTGTCTTTGTTCTCCCATTTTTCCGCCAGCCGCGGCTGGATCTCCCCTTCTGGCGAGACGCTGACCAGCCCTTCGAACAAATCGCTGATAATATTGAATTCGACATCGCTTTCGACCTTATGCGGATCGAGCGATGCCGGTTCATTGCCATTATTCCTGACCAGTTCCTGCTTCTCTGCCAGCTCTGTTCCTGCCGGTACGCTGGCGGCAAAGGCCGTTGCGCTTGCGCAAAGGAGCCCTGTCGTCAGCAAAGAGAGTGTAAATGTAGCGCGTGATGATGGTTTCATGTCCTTCGCCTTATAGTTTAGTTTTGACGATGCAAAATAACTCTTAGCGTTGCGGCTGGAATAAGGCAATATATTTCAGTGACCTATAAGAGCTTGATCTGATTAATCCTGACAAACCGCGGTTCGTTCTGCATATGGCGCGTTGTGGAAAATTTCATGCTGGCTCTGTCCCTAAGACGCTGAGTAAAGATGGGTAAAACCACTTTGTAACCGGCGCGTCGTTTTCTATTCTTGCCGTTAATTACATCTGTCATAAGAGAGTGACTCATGGATCGTATTATTAGTTCTTCACGCGACCGCACATCGCTGCTCAGCACCCACAAGGTGCTACGCAATACTTACTTCATGCTCAGCCTGACGCTGGCCTTTTCCGCGCTGACGGCCACCGCCAGTACGGTGCTGATGCTGCCGTCTCCGGGGCTGATCCTGACGCTGGTTGGTATGTACGGTCTGATGTTCCTGACCTACAAAACCGCTGATAAGCCAGTGGGTATTTTATCCGCGTTCGCCTTCACCGGTTTCCTGGGTTATATCCTGGGGCCAATGCTTAACACCTATCTGTCTGCCGGTATGGGCGATCTGATCGGTCTGGCACTGGGGGGCACAGCGCTGGTGTTCTTCTGCTGTTCCGCTTACGTGCTAACTACCCGCAAAGACATGTCTTTCCTTGGCGGTATGCTGATGGCGGGCATCGTCGTGGTGCTGATCGGTATGGTGGCGAACATCTTCCTGCAGCTGCCGGCCCTGCACCTGGCTATCAGTGCGGTGTTCATCCTGATTTCTTCCGGGGCGATCCTGATGGAAACCAGCAACATCATTCATGGCGGCGAGACTAACTATATCCGCGCTACCGTGAGCCTTTATGTGTCGCTGTATAACATCTTTGTCAGCCTGCTGAGCATCCTGGGCTTCGCCAGCCGCGATTAACCCATAGTGCTACATAAAAAGCCCCGCTTATGCGGGGCTTTCTTTTTTGGTAAACTGCCGCGGTTTTCGATAAACCTGTGATGATTATGCTGAACTTTGAAGGTAAAGAGATTGAGACCGATAGCGAAGGCTATCTGAAAGAGACCAGCCAGTGGAGCGAAGGCCTGGCGGCGGTCATTGCTGAAAAAGAGTCGATCGCCCTGACGCCAGAACACTGGGAAGTGGTGCGCTTCGTGCGTGATTTTTATCTGGAATTTAACACCTCCCCCGCCATCCGCATGCTGGTAAAAGCGATGGCCAATAAGTATGGCGAGGAGAAAGGCAACAGCCGCTACCTGTATCGTCTGTTCCCGAAAGGCCCGGCAAAACAGGCGACCAAGATCGCCGGCTTGCCTAAGCCCGTGAAGTGCATTTAATAGCGAATACCAAAATTGACGTAATCCCGTTCGGGTTGATGCGGCTCTGACAGAACCTTCTCAACCCGGGCGATACGTGGCCCGCCCGCTTTAAGCCAGTCGAGCAGTTTCTCGACTTGCTCCGCCTCGCCGCAGGCGACCACCTCGACGCTACCGTCATCCATATTGCGCGCGTACCCGGTCAACCCCAGTTCAGTGGCTTCTCGCTGGGTGCTGTAACGAAAGCCAACGCCCTGAACCGTGCCGTGAACCCATGCGATTGTGCAGACTTTTGCCATGTTCTGTCCCCTTATCCGTATCTGGCCCTGAACCCAAAGAATAGCAAATTATGGCCCGGCGATTCGCACAGCGTTTTAACTGAGCAGCCGTAATGTTGTCGGAAACGGGCTGTAAAACGCAGGCTGGCAACAACAGTGTAATCCGCTGCGAACAGGTAATTCGCCTGAATAATTTTTGATTTATGCCGCAACGCTCAACGGTACCCGCAGATGATTGCCCCCGGCCATCTGTGCTACTCTACGCGCCATTTCCCTGGAATCGACAGAATAGTAAATTATGAGTGTACGTTTAGTGTTAGCCAAAGGGCGCGAGAAATCCTTGTTGCGCCGCCATCCCTGGGTCTTCTCCGGCGCGGTCGCCCGTATGGAAGGCAAAGCCAACCTCGGTGAAACCATTGATATTGTCGACCATCAGGGTAAATGGTTAGCGCGTGGCGCCTACTCGCCTGCGTCCCAGATCCGCGCGCGCGTCTGGACCTTCGATAAAGATGAAACCATCGACATCAATTTCTTTGTTCGTCGTCTGCAGCAGGCGCAGCAGTGGCGCGACTGGCTGGCAAAACGCGACGGGCTGGACAGCTATCGCCTGATCGCCGGTGAATCCGACGGTCTGCCGGGTGTGACCATCGACCGTTTCGGCAACTTCCTGGTGCTGCAACTGTTAAGCGCGGGCGCTGAATATCAGCGTGCGGCGTTAATCAGCGCCCTGCAGGCGCAGTATCCTGAATGCGCCATTTACGATCGCAGCGACGTTGCGGTGCGTAAAAAAGAGGGGATGGAGCTAACTCAGGGCACCGTCACCGGTGAACTGCCACCAGCCCTGCTGCCGATTGAAGAACACGGCATGAAACTGCTGGTGGATATTCAGGGTGGCCATAAAACCGGTTACTACCTTGATCAGCGTGACAGCCGTCTGGCGACCCGCCAGTACGTTGCTGATAAACGCGTGCTGAACTGCTTCTCCTATACCGGCGGTTTTGCGGTCTCGGCGCTGATGGGCGGTTGCAGCCAGGTGGTCAGCGTTGATACGTCCCAGGAAGCGCTGGACGTGGCGAAGCAGAACGTGGCGCTGAACAAGCTGGATCTGAGCAAAGCCGAATTTGTGCGCGACGATGTTTTCAAGCTGCTGCGTAAATACCGCGACCAGGGCGAGAAGTTTGACGTTATTGTGATGGATCCGCCAAAGTTCGTGGAAAACAAAAACCAGCTGATGGGTGCCTGCCGTGGATACAAAGACATCAATATGCTTGCGATCCAGCTGCTTAACCCCGGCGGCGTGCTGCTGACCTTCTCTTGTTCCGGCCTGATGACCACCGAATTATTCCAGAAAATTATCGCGGATGCCGCTGTAGATGCTGGTCGTGATGTACAATTTATAGAGCAGTTCCGTCAGGCGGCCGATCATCCGGTGATCGCCACCTATCCGGAAGGGCTGTATCTGAAAGGATTTGCCTGTCGCATCATGTAACTTGAAAAGTGGAATGTTGCCCTCACCTATAGTGTAAGTAACGTTTCCCGGGAGGTGACTATGATTGCCAGCAAATTCGGTATCGGCCAGCAGGTCCGCCACTCCCTGTTAGGATACCTGGGCGTGGTCGTGGATATCGACCCGGAATATTCCCTCGATGAACCGTCAGCCGATGAGCTGGCGGTGAACGCAGAACTCCGCGCCGCCCCCTGGTACCACGTGGTGATGGAAGACGACGAAGGCCAGGCCGTGCATACCTATCTTGCCGAAGCCCAACTGAGTGGCGAACAGCAGGATGAACACCCTGAACAGCCTTCCATGGATGAACTGGCGCAAACGATCCGCAGACAGTTACAGGCCCCGCGCCTGCGCAACTAACGAAAACCCGGTAGCCGGTGGCTGACCGGGTTTTTTATTACTTCGCCATTCCCAGACGTGGTATCTCAATCGCCGGGCAGCGATCCATGACGACATTCATCCCCGCGTCACGCGCCAGCTCCGCGGCCTGTTCATTAATCACCCCGAGCTGTAACCAGAGGGTTTTTGCCCCGACGGCAACGGCTTCCTGCGCGACGTCCCACGCGGCTTCGGAATTACGGAACACATCCACCATATCGATTTTTTCCGGTACCTCTGCCAGAGTGCCGTACCCCTGCTGGCCCAACAGCGTCTTACCTGCCACTTTTGGTGATACCGGGATCACGTGGTAGCCCTGATCGAGCAGGTATTTCATCACCCGATAGCTGGGACGGTCGGGTTTATCGCTTGCCCCTACCAGCGCAATGGTCCGGGTGGTGGACAGGATCTCAGCAATATCATTCTGTTTCATGGATTTCCTCCTGGCGTATTCATCATCAATATTCATGCAGTGAAAGCAACCTGCCATCCCATACGTCCGCATGAGGGCAAATGCCCAGATTATGTCTATATGTTAGTAAATATGATTTAAGAAAAAATTTGATACATTATTCATGACGCGCGTCTTTTAAGAGGGTTTTTTATGAAAACCGGCATTGCCTGGAGTCTGTTTGCGCTGCTCATGCCGGTTTGCGTTTTTGCTACAACGCTGCGGCTCTCTACGGACATCGATCTGCTGGTACTGGACGGAAAAAAGGTCTCCAGTTCACTGCTGCGCGGCGCGGACAGCATCGAGCTGGACAATGGCCCTCATCAGATTGTGTTTCGGGTAGAGAAGACCATTCGCCTCGGCAATCATGAAGAACGGGTTTATATCTCCCCTCCCCTGGTCGCCAGTTTCAACACCCAGCGCATCAGTCAGGTTAATTTTAGTCTTCCCCGGCTGGAAACAGAAAAAGAGTCGCAACTTTTTGATCATACACCGCATATTGAATTACTGGATGGCGATGCGACCCCGATTCCGGTGAAGCTGGATATTCTGGCGATCACCGATACGCCTTCCGGCGTGAATTACGAATACGATACCGAGCGATATAACAAAGCCGGACAGAGCGCCTCAATACCGCAATTCTCCACCACCATGGCCGACGACAGCACGCTGCTATCTGGCGTGTCCGAGCTGGATATGCCGCCGCCGCAGTCGCAGAACCTGACTGAGCAGCGGCTCAAATACTGGTTTGCCCAGGCCGATCCCGAGACCCGTAGCCGTTTTCTGCAATGGGCGAAGCAACAACCCTCGTCCTGAGCCGCATTTTTTACCCCTTTCCCTTGCAGCGTCAGGTGCTTCCAGTAATCTGTAACCAGTTAACTAACGGATAGAGATTATGGAACTCACAACTCGCACACTGCCGGACCGCAAACATATCGCGCTGGTGGCGCACGATCACTGCAAACAGATGCTGCTCAACTGGGTCCAGCGCCACAAATCCTTGCTGGAAAAACACCAGCTTTCTGCCACCGGCACCACCGGTAATCTGATCCACCGCGAAACCGGGCTTCAGGTCAATGCCATGTTGAGCGGCCCGATGGGCGGCGATCAGCAGGTGGGCGCGCAGATTTCGGAAGGAAAGATTGATGTGCTGATCTTCTTCTGGGATCCCCTGAATGCAGTCCCGCACGACCCGGACGTGAAAGCGCTGCTGCGCCTGGCCACGGTATGGAATATTCCGGTCGCCACCAACCTGTCGACGGCGGATTTTATTATTGCTTCTCCGCAGTTCAACGACCAGGTAGAGATATTGATCCCGGATTATCAGCGCTATCTGGCTGAACGCCTGAAATAAATGCCCGCCCTGCCGGGTAGCGGCTTCGCCTTACCCGGCTTACAAAACTCCTAAACCGCATGACCCGTAGACCCGGTAAGCGCAGCGCCACCGGGTAAAACACCGCTACGGTTTACGCGCCACCGGCACATCAATGTCCTTTAAAATCTCCACAAAGCGCGACGGCTGCTCTTTATTGAATAACAGCCAGACGCGGTGACGGGCGCGGGTCATCGCCACGTACAATAATCGTCGCTCTTCGGCATCGGGAAAATCTTCCACCACTGGCAGCAAAGCCTGCTCCATTACCGATTCGCGCGCCGGTGCCGGGAAACCATCGCTCCCTTCCTGCAACCCTACCACAATCACATAATCTGCCTGCTGCCCCTTGCTGGCATGGATGGTCATAAAATCCAGCTGTAGTTTCGGCCAGCGGGTCGCGGCTTTCTCCAGGCTGGCGGGCTTAAGGTGGTGATATCGCGCCAGCACCAGAATGCGCTCCTCCGGCCTGGCGTAACCGCTGAGTTTATCCAGCAGGGCATCGAGTTGATCCTCTGCAAGCAGGGTGACCGCTTTTTTGTCGCCTGCCGACAGGCTGTTCAGCGGTTTTGCCAGTTGGTTCGGGTTCTGCTGAATAAACCGGTTGGCGATCTCGCCGATCCGGTTATTGAAACGGTAGGTGGTATCGAGATCGCAGCGATCGCCTTCGCCAAAATAGTGATGGAACGCCGTGGTCAATGACAGCTGGGCACCACTAAAACGGTAGATCGCCTGCCAGTCGTCCCCGACGGCAAACAGGCTGGTTTGTTTATTCTGCGCCCGCAGCGCCGCCAGCAGGGCTGCGCGCTGAGGAGAGATATCCTGAAACTCATCCACCAGAATGTGCTTCCACGGGCTAATAAAGCGACCTTTTTCAAGAATAATGACGGCCTGATGGATCAACCCGGAAAAATCGACGGCATTTTCTTCCTTAAGGGCAGTTTTCCAGGCTTTTAACAGCGGGGCCATTAACTTCACCCGTTTTGAGAACAAGGCCCGGATCTCTTCGGGCGCGCCCGCAATCATCTCAGCCTGAGCGCCACCGTGCATCCGCATCAGGCTCACCCAGCGATCGAGCCGCGGGGCCAGTCGGCGCGCCAGCTTCTCGTTTTGCCAGAAACTCCCTTCCGGCACGCTCCACTCCAGCTCCTCTTCCAGCCACTGACGCCAGCCCTTGGCCTGCGCTTTTTTCTCGCTGCACTGCTGTTGCCAGGCCTCGATAAAGATCTTTTGCCGCGCCACGGTGTCATTCTCAAGCTGGCTGACGACCGGCACCTTTTTACTCCCCTGCTGAATGATGTGCAGGGCCAGGGAGTGGAATGTTCTGGCGGTAATGTCGCGGGTGTGCAGCCGGGCCTCGATTCGCTCATCCATCTCCTGGGCCGCTTTGCGGCCAAATGCCAGGAGTAAAATTTGGTCGGGGACGGCTTCATTGCGGGTCAGGAGCCAGCCCGCCCGCGCCACCAGCACCGAGGTTTTCCCGCTGCCGGCTCCCGCCAGCACCAGCAGCGACTGCTCGCCGTTAACCACGGCCCGGGCCTGGGCCGGGTTAAGAGGAGATGACTCTATACCGGCAAAAAAATCGGCATACTGGCTGAGCATGGCGGTGGTCCACGCCTGGTTGTGCGCCAGCCGGCTCTGGTCAATATCCTCCAGCCAGGCCCGACACTGGCGCCAGGCTTCCCGACAGTTATCAAACTCGTCCAGCCGCGAGACCGACAGCGGCAGCGCCTGCAACGCCTGATTAATTTTTTGCTGCAGGCCCAGCGTTTTCTCCCGCGTCAGCCAGCTGTTTTGCTCATTGCTGGTGGTAATGTCATTCAGCGCGTTTTGCAATACCTGCGCCGCCACCTCGCTCATTTCAGCACTCCATTGCTGCCAGAGCGTGTTCAGATGGTGATGAAAACGCTGGGTTTCCGCCCACTCAGTCCCGTGCAGACGCACCACTTTCTCTTCAGGCAGGACAAACTCCAGCTCGCCCCAGACCAGGCCGCGCTTACAGTGAATGGCCAGCAGCTGGTTGAAGGGAATGAGATATTCGTGACGTTCGCCGGAGACTTTTACCCCGGCGTTGAGCAGAACGACTTTGTCGTACGGATGTTGTGCCAGGCGCTTGCCCAACGAAGTTGCTTTCAGTTCCATGTCCAGCCCGATCCACGACGTGAATAATTGCCTGATAGTTTAACTGCCAGTTTTCAGGTGCTCCAGCGCAAAAAAACGTTACAATCAGCAGGGCTTCAACATTATGGAAAGAATTGAGGTTTTATGCGTACCGTTCTGAATATTTTGAATTTTGTCCTGGGTGGGTTTGCCACTACGCTCTCCTGGCTGCTGGCAACCCTGGTCAGCGTGGTCCTGATCTTCACCCTGCCGCTGACGCGTTCCTGCTGGGAGATCACCAAACTTTCGCTGGTCCCGTTCGGTAATGAAGCGGTCCATGTGGATGAGCTGGAACCTGGCAGTAAAAACGCGCTCATGAATACCGGAGGAACGCTGCTCAATATTCTGTGGCTGATCTTTTTCGGCTGGTGGCTGTGTTTGATGCATATTGTGGCGGGGATCGCGCAGTGCATTACGATTATCGGCATCCCTGTCGGGATCGCCAATTTCAAAATTGCCGCCATTGCCCTGTGGCCTGTCGGACGCCGGGTCGTCCCGGTGGAAGTTGCCCGTGCTGCGCGTGAGGCCAACGCCCGCCGTCGTTTTCCGTAACAAGGATCCCGTGCGCTTATGCTAAGCCCGCTGCTTCGCCGCTACACCCTCAACAGCGCCTGGCTGTATAACGCCAGAATCTTTATTGCCCTCTGTGGCAGCACCGCCCTGCCCTGGTGGCTGGGGGATGTGAAGCTGACCATTCCGCTGACGCTGGGCGTTGTGGCCGGGGCGCTGGCCGATCTGGATGACCGTCTCGCCGGTCGGCTGCGCAATCTGGTCATCACGCTGATCTGCTTTTTTATCGCCTCGGCGTCGGTGGAGCTGCTCTTCCCGTGGCCATGGCTTTTCGCCATCGGACTGACGCTTTCCACCAGCGTCTTTATTCTGCTGGGCGGGCTGGGCCAGCGCTACGCCACCATCGCCTTTGGCGCTCTGTTGATTGCTATCTATACCATGCTGGGAGTGTCACTTTACGACCAGTGGTATCAGCAACCGGTTCTGCTGTTGCTGGGGGCGGTCTGGTATAACCTGCTCACTCTTGCCGGGCATCTCATCTTTCCTATTCGCCCGTTGCAGGACAATCTTGCCCGTAGCTATGAGCAGCTGGCGCATTACCTGGAGCTAAAATCCCGCCTCTTCGACCCGGATATTGAAGATGACGGCCAGGCACCGCTGTACGATCTGGCGCTGGCGAACGGTCAGCTGGTGACCACGTTAAACCAGACCAAAGCCTCTCTGCTTACCCGCTTGCGCGGCGATCGCGGCCAGCGTGGCACCCGCCGCACCCTGCACTACTATTTTGTGGCGCAGGATATCCATGAGCGTGCCAGTTCATCACATATTCAGTACGCCACCTTGCGCGAGAAGTTTCGCTATAGCGACGTCATGTTTCGCTTCCAGCGGCTGCTCTTTATGCAGGCGCAGGCCTGCCAGCAGTTGTCACGCTCCATCCTGCTGCGCACCCCCTATCAGCACGATCCGCGTTTTGAGCGGGCCTTCACGCACCTGGATGCAGCGCTCGATCGCGTTCAGGCCAGCGGGACCTCTGCCGAACAAATGAAAGCGCTGGGTTTTCTGTTGAGCAACCTGCGCGCCATTGATGCCCAGCTCGCCACTATCGAATCCGGGCAGGCTCAGGCGATGCCCGGTAACGATGTCGAAAACCAGCTTGCCGACGACAGTCTTAACGGTTTTAGCGATATGTGGCTGCGCTTAAGCCGCAACTTTTCACCGGAATCGGCACTGTTTCGCCACGCCGTCAGGATGTCGGTGGTGCTCTGTATTGGCTATGCCTTTATACAGGTGACCGGGCTTGACCATGGCTACTGGATTTTGCTGACCAGCCTGTTTGTCTGCCAGCCCAACTACAACGCCACCCGCCACCGGCTGGCGCTGCGTATTCTCGGTACGCTGGTGGGGGTCGCCATCGGATTGCCGATTCTTTACTTTGTCCCGTCGGTGGAAGGCCAACTGATCTTAATTGTGATCACCGGGGTGCTGTTTTTTGCGTTTCGCAATGTGCAGTACGCGCATGCGACTATGTTCATAACCCTGCTGGTTCTGCTCTGTTTCAACCTGCTCGGGGAAGGCTTTGAAGTGGCGCTGCCGCGCATCATCGATACCCTCATTGGCTGCGCCATTGCCTGGGCCGCGGTGAGCTTTATCTGGCCAGACTGGCGCTTCCGTAACCTACCCCGCGTGCTGGATCAGGCGATGAACGCTAACTGCCGGTATCTGGATGCCATCCTTGAGCAGTATCATCAGGGCCGGGATAACCGACTGGCGTATCGCATCGCCCGGCGCGATGCGCACAACCGCGATGCGGAGCTGGCGTCGGTGGTCTCGAACATGTCCACGGAGCCGCGGGCGACGGCGGAAACACGTGAAGTCGCATTCCGCCTGTTGTGCCTGAACCATACTTTTACCAGCTACATCTCGGCGCTGGGCGCACACCGTGAGCGGCTGACCAGCCCGGCCATCCTGGCGTTGCTGGATGACGCCGTTTGCTATGTCGATGATGCGCTTCATCAACGCCCGGCGGATGAGCCTCGTGTTCAGCAGGCCCTGTCCGAACTGGCGCAACGCATTTCGCATATTGAACCGGGTACCGAGACCAAAGCGCCGTTAGTGCTGCAGCAAATCGGTCTGCTTATTGCGTTGCTGCCAGAAATTTGTCGTTTACAGCAGCACGTGAATCAACTGCCGGAGTGAGGACTGTTCTCTACCGGTAGCGTTTTGTACCACTCCACCAGCTCCCGGCGCCTGAGCTCCGGGAGCGCTGCTTCATGCAGCCCCACTATTGCCCCCTCCAGCGCAAACAGCACTTTGTAACTCAGGTGCTTGTTAAGCGCTCTGATCTTTAGCCAGCTCTGCTCAGCACCGAGGGCGCGTAATGCTGCTTCGTTGGTGATGCCCGCCTCATTCAGCAGAATCTCAAGCTGAAAATTGAGATTGGGTAAATCTTTCAGCCTGTCGCGTTTGTACCGCTCGCGACGTTCCCGCCGCGCGGCTTCAAGTGCAAGTGAAGAGAGCTGTAAAAGCTTATTCTGATCCTGCCAGAGCGCCTCATCGACACGGTAATAATTCAGCAATACCGCGCGCCCCCGCTTCATCAGCGTCAGATAAGAGGTGGTATTTTTGGCGCAATACGGTGCGCTCTCTTCACAGGCACGCAGGTACAACTCCCCATCTGACACCATCGCAAAGACTGCGTCATCCACCGCCAATGTGTATCCGCCAAACAGGGCGCGATGCTGGACCTCTCCGAGGGGTGAAAGATATTTCGTGGATTGATAGATCCGCTCGTAGGATAACTTTTTCATGATATTTCCCTTTTAAATCATGGAGTAATGGTGCAGTCATTTGTTAACGGATCCGTTAGCCAAAAAATAGGTAACTTATGATTGAACGGCAAGATGATTTTTCAATACGCCTCAATAACAAACCAAATTTGCGAGGCGCTTTCCGAAAATGAAGTTGATCTTTAGACGTACAGGGGTTACTGTATATCCATACAGTAACTACAGGGCTGGATAGATTATGTACTCTTCAGGCTATGCAAACCGTTCAACAACTTTCTCTTCTTCTGCCGGCAAAAGTGCACGGAGTTCCGCTGCTTATATGACCACCGGGCTGATTAGTGAAGTGCTTTACCGTGAAGACCAGCCCATGATGACGCAGCTGTTATTGCTGCCCCTGTTACAGCAGCTTGGTCAGCAGTCTCGCTGGCAGCTGTGGCTCACGCCGCAGCAGAAATTAAGTCGGGAATGGGTGCAATCCGCAGGTTTACCACTTACCAAAGTGATGCAGGTTAGCCAGATGGATCCCTGCCATACTGTAGAATCCATGGTGAGAGCGCTGCGTACCGGGAATTACAGCGTAGTGATTGGCTGGTTTACGGAAGAGCTAACCGAAACGGAACAATATCGACTGGCCGAAGCGGCCGAAGAAGGGAATGCACTCGGCTTCATTATGCGTCCCGTCAGGATGAACGCTCACGGCAACGGACACCTTTCTGGGCTAAAAATTCACTCAAATTTGTATCACTAAGTAAAAATAAGAGTTTTCCTGGAATTTTTTTTGCACGCGCTGTACGCCATTGGTTCCCCTTCTAAAAGCCGCGACAAGTCTTGTCTGCCGCGGCTTCCTCCAGTTTAGCACGCCCAAAACTTCGCCAGAAATGTTAAATATTGTGTATATAAAACTTTTTTTTTCATATGCCTGACGGAGTTCACACTTGTAAGTTTTCAGGTACGTTGTAGACTTTACATCGCCAGGGGTGCTCGGCCTAAACCGAAGATATCGGTAGCTTTACTCTTTGTCCCCGCCCCCCGGTGAAGGATTTAACCGTGACTCTCATTGAGATTCTCATGGCGATTTTTGGATGATAACGAGGCGCAAAAAATGAAAAAGACAGCTATCGCGATTGCAGTGGCACTGGCAGGTTTCGCTACCGTAGCGCAGGCCGCTCCGAAAGATAATACCTGGTATGCAGGTGGCAAACTGGGCTGGTCTCAGTTCCATGACACTGGCTGGTATAACGATGCTCTGAACAACGACGGCCCAACTCACGAAAGCCAGCTGGGCGCAGGCGCGTTCGGTGGTTATCAGGTTAACCCATACGTTGGTTTCGAAATGGGCTACGACTGGCTGGGCCGCATGCCTTACAAAGGTGACAACGTTAACGGTGCATTCAAAGCACAGGGCGTTCAGCTGACTGCTAAACTGGGCTACCCAGTAAATGACGCTGTAGACATCTACACCCGTCTGGGCGGCATGGTATGGCGTGCAGACTCCAGCAACAGCATCGCTGGCGACGACCATGACACTGGCGTTTCTCCAGTATTCGCAGGTGGCGTTGAGTGGGCAATGACCCGTGACGTTGCTACCCGTCTGGAATACCAGTGGGTTAACAACATCGGCGACGGCAACACCGTTGGTGTTCGTCCAGACAACGGCATGCTGAGCGTAGGTGTTTCCTACCGTTTCGGCCAGCAGGAAGAAGCAGCGCCAATCGTTGCTCCAGCGCCAGCACCAGCTCCAGAAGTACAGACCAAGCACTTCACTCTGAAGTCTGACGTTCTGTTCAACTTCAACAAAGCTACCCTGAAACCAGAAGGTCAGCAGGCACTGGATCAGCTGTACACCCAGCTGAGCAACCTGGATCCTAAAGATGGTTCCGTAGTTGTTCTGGGTTACACCGACCGTATCGGTTCTGACGCTTACAACCAGGGTCTGTCCGAGAAACGTGCTCAGTCCGTTGTTGACTACCTGATCTCTAAAGGTATCCCGGCTAACAAGATCTCCCCACGTGGTATGGGCGAATCTAACCCAGTTACCGGTTCTACCTGTGACAACGTGAAAGCTCGCGCTGCACTGATCGACTGCCTGGCTCCAGATCGTCGCGTAGAGATCGAAGTTAAAGGCATCAAAGACGTTGTAACTCAGCCAGCGGCATAAGTTATCGTCTGACAAAAAACCCCGCCATGTTGCGGGGTTTTTTATTGCCTGAAGAAAAGGTAAACGCTACTTCTTACCAGCCAGCAACGCCTTGAGATCGGTTTTCAGGGTCGACATCTGACTGGCGTACTTCTCTTTATGTTCCGCATCTTCGATCAGTTGCACGATCGTTTCTGACAGGGTTTTACCGCGGCGCTGGGCCAGCCCGGCCAGCCGTTGCCAGACCATAAACTCCAGATCGATCGACTTCTTCCGCGTATGCTGGTGCTCGGCATTAAAATGCCGTTTCCGCCGCGCGCGGATGGTCTGCTTCATGCGGTTCAGTAGCGCCGGATTGATGTGTTTATCTATCCAGCCGTTGACCAGAATGGGTTCATTTTCGAGGGTCAGCAATAAATTCACAGCTTCTTTTGCGGCACTGGCTTCGAGGTAGCACGTGATCAATTCCCCTTCACGGTGTTTTTTGACCAGATACTTCCATTTCCAGCCGCTTTCGAGATTTTCCAGTTGTTGGTATTTCATCGCGATCTCAGTGTGACCGTGTAACTCTGTTCAGAATATCAGTTTTTTGGCAATCTGCTGAAAAGAAATCATATCCTGTGACACGCGGTGATGCATTCATCTCTTGAAACGCCCATTCCCTCATGGGCAGAGCCTGCACCTTACGGTATACTCCATCGTTTTACTTCTGACTAAAAAACATCAACTTTGACCATTACGAAACTTGCATGGCGTGACCTCGTTCCTGATACCGATAGCTATCAGGAACTGTTTGCACAGCCAGATCTCGCGAAAGAACACGAATACATCCTCAGTGACACACAGCCCCGTTTGCATTACGCACTGGAGCAGGTGTTAAGCCCGTGGGCAACCTCACCGTTCATGTTGTTGAAAGCGCCAGACGAAGCGGAGTACCTGAGTCTTCTGGCGGATGCCATGCGGCAGCTGCAACCAGAAACCGGGACGGTCTTTGGGGGTGAATACAGCATCAACGGCCACAGCGTCACCTTTGAACCCGCCACCGTACCCGATGGCCGTTTTGCGGTCACAGGCAATATCGTTCCGGCGGGCTGGACAGAAGCAGAACAGCTGTTCGGCTGCCTGCGCCAGTTCAATGGTGAAATAACCCTGCATCCCGGTCTGGTCCATCAGGCCAATGGCGGCGTGCTGCTCATCTCTCTGCGCACGCTGCTGGCCCAGCCGCTGCTGTGGATGCGTCTGAAAAACAGCGTCAACCAGCAGCGCTTTGACTGGGTGACCTGGGATGAGTCTCGCCCTCTTCCGGTTGCCGTGCCTTCTATGCCGCTCTCCCTGAAAGTGGTGTTGATTGGCGATCGCGAAGCGCTGGCTGATTTCCAGGAGATGGAACCCGAGCTGGCCGACCAGGTGGTGTACAGCGAGTTCGAAGACAGCACACAGATCGCTGATGCCGAAGATATGCAGCAATGGCTCCAGTGGGTGCTTGCCGTTAGCGAACGTGCGCAGTTGCCTACCCCGGCAGCCGATGCCTGGCCCGTGCTGATCCGCGAGGCGGTTCGCTACACCGGCGATCAGGAGACGCTGCCGCTTTGCCCGCTCTGGCTTGGCAAGCAGCTGCGTGAAGCTGCGGCCATGACTGATGACGACACCATTACCGGCGAACAGCTCTCCCAGATGCTGTTGCAGCGAGAGTGGCGCGAAGGCTACCTGGCCGATCGCATGCAGGATGAGATCCTGCTTGAGCAGATCCTGGTCGAAACGGAAGGTGAACGCGTCGGACAGATCAATGCCCTGTCGGTGATCGAGTTCCCGGGCCATCCGCGCGCCTTTGGCGAGCCGTCTCGTATCAGCTGCGTTGTACACATTGGTGACGGTGAGTTTATCGATGTGGAACGTAAAGCCGAGCTGGGCGGGAACATTCATGCCAAAGGCATGATGATCATGCAGGCTTATCTGATGTCGGAACTGCAGCTTGAGCAGCAGATCCCCTTCACCGCCTCGCTGACTTTCGAGCAATCCTACAGTGAAGTCGATGGCGACAGCGCTTCAATGGCAGAACTGTGCGCATTAATCAGCGCCCTTGCCGATGTGCCGGTGAATCAGAGCATTGCCATCACCGGTTCGGTGGATCAGTTTGGTCGTGCGCAGCCGGTCGGCGGTCTGAATGAGAAGATCGAAGGCTTCTTTAACGTTTGCCAGCAACGCGGCCTGAACGGTAAACAGGGCGTTATTATTCCACTGCCGAACGTGCGTCATCTCAGCCTCAGTCAGGCGCTGCTGACCGCGGTAGAAGAGGAACAATTCAGTCTCTGGGCCATCGAAGACATTGCAGATGCGCTACCCTTACTGACAAACCTGGAGTGGGATGCTGAAGGGCAGACGACGTTAATGAACACCATCCAGGAACGTATTGCGCAGGCAACACAACAGGAAGCACGGCATCGTTATCCCTGGCCGTTACGCTGGTTGAACTGGTTCACGCCGAACTGATCGGACTTGTTCAGCGTACACGTGTTAGCTATCCTGCGTCCTTCACTAAAATAAGGCATACTGAGAACATGGTAGATAAACGCGAATCCTATACAAAAGAAGATCTTCTTGCCTCTGGTCGCGGTGAACTGTTTGGCGAAAAAGGCCCGCAGTTACCGGCCCCGAACATGCTGATGATGGACCGTGTCGTTAAGATGACGGAAACCGGCGGCAACTTCGATAAGGGTTACGTAGAAGCAGAGCTTGATATCAACCCGGACCTGTGGTTCTTTGGTTGCCACTTTATTGGCGATCCGGTGATGCCAGGCTGCCTGGGTCTGGACGCAATGTGGCAGCTGGTTGGTTTCTACCTCGGCTGGCTGGGTGGCGAAGGCAAAGGCCGCGCCCTGGGCGTTGGCGAAGTGAAATTCACCGGTCAGGTTCTGCCGACCGCGAAAAAAGTCACCTACCGTATCCACTTCAAACGCATTGTTAACCGTCGCCTGATCATGGGCCTGGCGGATGGCGAAGTGCTGGTCGACGGTCGTCTGATCTACACCGCGAATGACCTGAAAGTGGGTCTGTTCCAGGATACTTCCGCATTCTGATTTTTGCTTTTACCGAAGCATAAAACGGCGAAACCTCCGCACTGCGGAGGTTTCTTTTTTAAAGAGACGCTATCAAGCAAGTACTGCCCTGTCTCCGATGGCTTCTCGCCAGCCCCCTAACCATTGCGACCTTTGATTGATGGTCTGATAGGGACACATTTCTTTAGAACGTCCGGCGATGCCAGCCTGATAACCACGTTGATGAGCCCTTTCAAGGCGATCTCGTTTCTGTCTCTTCATGCCTCGTTTCCCTCATTATTTGATCTGGTGGAAAAGAAAACAGTGATTACAAAACGTGCAACCACAGATAACGAATACCCTGATTAGCGTTGATCGTCAATGCGCAAAATTCACGCCAGTGTCATATTTGTGACCAACTCAAAAGATCATTTGTACAAAAAGTGTGATGCGGCACAAGTAACGGCCTGAGCATAAACCAAAAAAAAGCCGCAATTAGCGTGACGCTAACTGCGGCCTAATGCGATGAATTTTACTTATGGCAGTCGGGAAATCTCTCTGGCAATGCTCGCAGACTCCTGCGCCCACCCTTGTGCCAGCACTTTCACCATCTCATCGTAGCCATCTTTTTGCTGCTTCAACTCAAGATGGAAAGGTCGCTTAATCAACTGACCCTGATGGTTCAGCAACCATTCCCCACTGACAATCACCCTGCCATCATAGCGACCATGGAAGTTAGTCACGTTGACGTTCAGCGTATCCTGGTCGCTTCCCAACGGCTGCGAAGCCACCACCCATCCCGGCAGCTGGCTACCGAGATTAGCGACCAGCGTGTTACGCAGCTGCTGGTCCAACGGGCTGGCCCACAGGTTGTTATTGGCGATGACATACTGCACATCGCTGGTTTGATATACCACGCCATTACCGGCCAGGTAATCCGGGACGGCCACCTGCTCTACCCACAGCAGGCGATTCCCCTGACTGGCGATACTTTGCCCACCCGCTTGCGCTGCGACAGGCAGCTGGTAATAGCTCTTGTTCTCTGATGAGCTACAGGCGGTCAGAAGCGCCACTGCGGTAATAATTAGCCATTTTTTCATTATTTAGCCCCCTTCGGCTCAGGGTCCTTTTTGTCTTTCGCTTCGAATACCAGCGCGTTGCTCTTCGTATTCAGCGTCTTCAGTACCGGCTGCAGTTCGCGCAGAACCTGATCGAGGCGCTGCATATCCGCCACCATCTTGTTGTACGCCGCTGAACCCGGCTGGAAGCCCTGCATACTGCGGTTCAGCTCACGCAGCGTTTTCTGCATGTCCTGCGGCAGCTGCTGCATCGACTGGCTGGCGGTCAGCTTGTTAAGGTTATCCAGCGTGGTTTGCAGACGACGCATTGTGGCCTGGCTCTCGCTAAGCGTATTGGTGGCCTGTTGAATCATCGGATTGAGCGGCAGGCTGTTGATCTTGTCGAGCGTTTCCATCAAACGCTGTTGGATCTGCGCCAGTCCACTGCTCACGGTTGGGATGATTTTGTAGCCCCCAAACTCGCGGATCGCTTTTACCGGCGGCTCTTTCGGGAAGAAGTCCATATCCACGTATAACGCGCCCGTCACCAGGTTACCGGTTTTGAGCGAGCCGCGCAGGCCGCGCTTCATCAATCCGTCGATATGCTGAGCGATGTCAGGCGTATCGCCAACCTGATTAATCAGACGCTCCGGCTCAATGCGGATCAGCACCGGAATACGGTAATCGTCATCCAGCACCTGACGCATCCCCGGTACAAAGAACGGCACTTTGCCGACGGTGCCAAGGCGGATGCCACGGAACTCAACCGGCGCGCCCGGCTGCAGGCCACGAACGGAATCTTTGAAGAACATCAGGTAGTCGATGTGGTCGGTATAGAGCGAATCCTGAATGCTCTTCTGATCGTCATACAGCCTGAACGCGGTTTTCTGCGCCACGGGCTGTCCCTGATCCATTCCTTCCGGCACGTCAAAGCTCACGCCGCCGCCAAACAGCGTGGAGAGGGAACCCATCTCGACGCGCATGCCTGCGGAGGTTAAGTCAACGGCGATGCCGCTGTCTTTCCAGAAGCGCACGTTGCCCGTGACCAGACGATCGTTCGGCGCATTGATAAACAGCTGATAGCTGATGGTGCGCTTTTGTGTGTCAAAGGTACTGGTTTCAACAGAGCCGACCCGATAACCGCGGAACAGCACCGGATCGCCCGGACTGAGCTGACCGGCTTTTTTACTGTCGAGGATCACGCGGATCCCCTTCGCATCCGGCGGCGCCAGCGGCGGAGAGTCCAGCAATTGATACTGCTCCGGTTGAGCACCTTTTTTCCCCGGCTGCAGTTCGATGTAGGCCCCGGATAACAGGGTTCCCAGACCACTAATGCCTTCGCGCCCCACCTGTGGTTTCACCACCCAAAACACCGAGTCGCCATGCAGCAGCTTTTCCATACCGGCATTGAGGCGGGCGGTAATTTCTACGTGCGTCAGGTCGTCGGTCAGGGTCGCGCTCTCGACCACCCCTACATCTACGCTGCGGCTCTTGATGGTCGTTTTACCGCCCTCAATTCCTTCGGCGTTGGTGGTGATCAGCGTGACAACCGGGCCTTGATGGCTGTAATGATAAAACAGGATCCAGGCACCGATCAGCGCGGTCACAATGGGGAAAATCCACACCGGTGACCAGTTTTTGACCTTCTGGACTTTCGCCTCTCCACTCTTATTTTCCATGCTTTTATTCATCCTCATGGCTCAGTTCTGACTCACGATCCCACGATAAACGCGGATCGAAAGTCATGGCCGCAAACATGGTCATAATTACGACCAGTGCAAACATCAGCGCCCCAATTGCAGGGTAAATACTCATTAACCCGCCGATCCGCACCAGGGCAGACAGAACGGCAATCACGAAGACGTCAATCATTGACCAACGTCCAACAAACTCGACGACTTCATAAATCAAATGCATCCGCTCGCTATCCCGCTTGCCGTGTCCTTTGGCATCCCAACAGAGCCAGGCAATCGCAATCATTTTGAGCGTAGGAACCATAATACTGGCGATAAAAATCACCAACGCCACGGGATAAGACCCCTCGCCCCACAGCAGAACCACCCCGGCCATGATGGTGGAGGGCATTTTATCGCCCAACAGATCGGTGATCATAATCGGCAGGATGTTGGCAGGGAAATAGAGCATGATCGAAGTGACGAGCAGCGCCATCGTCCACTGGAGACTGTTTTTGCGCCGCACATGCCCTTTTGTTTCGCAACGTGGACAGATTTCCTGGTCAACGGGGAGGATCGCCGTACAGCAGGGACACAGACGAAGATTCTGTTGGATACCCGGCACACCGACCTTTAGCTTTTGCGACAGCACGGGCGCCGGGGCGATATCGTCCCAGGCCCAGCGGCGGTCAACACACTGAAACGCGCGCAGTTGCAGGATGCAATAGAGACACCAGGGAATAAAGCTGCTGCCAACGCCCACGTCGCCGTAGGCCATCAGTTTGACAAAGCTCACCAGGATCCCGGCAAGAAAAATCTCCGCCATCCCCCAGCTTTTTAACTGGAACAGGATCCGCGCCAGCCTGATTTTCAGTGCCCTGGGTATCTGCACGCGGTTCACCAGCAGCAAAATCACCACCAGGCAAAACGCTGGCACGATCTGGACGAAAAGCATAAAGAAAGTGCCCAGACTGGCGTAATCTTCCGAGAACATAACACCGGGTATATCCAGCAAATGCACTTCGCTGGTGATACCACTCACTTTCATGTTGATAAAGGGAAACAGGTTGGACAGAAGCAGCATGAACAGCGCAGCAATAGCATAAGCAGTGGGACGCTGCCGCGGCGCGTCCCACTTCGTTGTCAGCGTTGTCCCGCACCGCGGGCATGCCGCTTTGTGTCCATGCTCGAGCGCGGGTAGCGCCACGAGCATATCGCACTGGGAGCATAAAATATGCCGATCGGCATGGTGATGTTCACACATACTGGCTCCATGTTTCACTTATGCGCCGTTTTTCAGAGCCTCAAGATATTCCCAGCGTTCAAATGCCTCTTCCAGCGCCTGCTCAGCCTGGGCCATATCGGCAAGAACTTTTTGCGTATGGTCATGCGGCTGGCTAAAGAATGACGCGTCGGCCACCTGAGCCTGCAAACTTTCCAGACTGGCTTCCAGCTCTTCCAGACGCTGCGGCAAGCCTTCGAGTTCGCGCTGCAGGTTATAGCTTAATTTATTACTGCCACGTTTGACCGTTTCTGCTTTGGTTACCGCAACGTCCGCTTCGCTCTTCACTTTTGACTGTTTCGTCGCCAGCGACTGCGCCTGCTGGCCACGGGCATCATGGTAGCCGCCCACGTAGCGTCCGATACGGCCCTGCCCTTCGAAGATCCAGCATTCGGTAACGGTATTGTCCACAAACTGACGATCGTGGCTGACCAGCATTACCGTTCCCTGATAACTATCAATCAGTTCTTCAAGAAGTTCCAGCGTTTCCACATCAAGATCGTTTGTCGGTTCATCGAGAATCAGCAGGTTGCTGGGTTTCAGGAACAGACGCGCCAGTAACAGACGGTTACGCTCCCCCCCGGAGAGAGCACGAACCGGAGTCATCGCCCGTTTAGGATGGAACAGGAAGTCCTGCAGATAGCCCAGCACGTGACGCGGTTTCCCATTTACCATCACCTCCTGCTTACCTTCTGCGAGGTTGTCCATGACCGTTTTGTCCGGGTCCAGTTCGGCACGGTGCTGGTCGAAGTAAGCCACTTCCAGCTTGGTCCCGCAATGGATGCGGCCGCTGTCGGCCTTCAGTTGTTCCAGCATCAGCTTCAGCAGGGTCGTCTTGCCACAGCCGTTCGGGCCGATCAGGGCAATTTTATCCCCGCGCTGAACCTGGGCGGAAAAGTCTTTCACCAGCACTTTGCCGTCTACCTGGTAGTTGACGTTTTCCATCTCAAAGACGATTTTGCCTGAGCGGCTCGCCTCTTCGACCTGCATTTTCGCGCTGCCCATTATTTCACGGCGTTCGCTGCGCTCACGGCGCATCGCTTTCAGGGCGCGGACGCGGCCTTCGTTACGGGTACGACGGGCTTTGATGCCCTGACGGATCCATACCTCTTCCTGAGCCAGCTTGCGGTCGAATTCAGCGTTTTGCAGCTCTTCTACCCGCAGGTTTTCCTCTTTTTCCAGCAGATAGGTATCGTAATCGCCAGGATAGGTCACCAGCTTACCGCGGTCGAGATCGACAATGCGGGTTGCCATGTTGCGAATAAACGAACGGTCATGCGAAATAAAGATAATGGTGCCGCCGAAGGTTTTCAGGAACCCTTCCAGCCAGTCGATGGTTTCAATATCGAGGTGGTTAGTCGGTTCATCAAGCAGCAGCACTTTCGGCCCGCTGACCAGCGCCCGGCCCAGCGCAGCCTTACGCAGCCAGCCGCCGGAGAGGGAGGCCAGCGGCATATCCGCTTCCAGCCCTAACTGGGCCAGCACTTCGTTGATACGGTTTTCCAGCTGCCACAGACCATGGTGATCCAGCAGTTCCTGCAAACGCGCCATCTCGTTGAGGTTTTTGGTGCTCGGGTCGGTCATCACCAGGTGCGAGATCTCGTGGTAACCTTTCAGGTATTCCGCCTGCTCAGCGATCCCCTCGGCCACAAAATCATAGACACTGCCCTGCACGTTACGTGGCGGATCCTGTTGCAGACGCGCCACCACCAGGTCCTGCTCGTACACGATACGTCCGTCATCCAGACCCTGCTCACGGTTCAGGATCTTCATCAGGGTCGATTTACCTGCGCCGTTACGGCCTACCAGACAGACACGTTCGTTATCTTCGATATGCAGCTCTGCATTATCGAGAAGCGGTGCGTCGCTGAAGGACAGCCACGCGCCATGCATACTAATTAATGACATTTACTTTTCCTTTCAGGCGGCGGTGATCAGCCAGCAGTTGTGGATCTGACGGTTACGGGCAAAATCCTGGGACAGGGTTTTTTGACTGATTTCTTGTGCTTTCAGCCCCAGTTGTTCCAGCCCTTCATGATCCATGCGGAAGCCGCGTTTGTTGTTCGAGAACATAATGGTGCCGCCTTTACGCAGCATCCGTTTGAGATCCTTCATCAGCGCCAGATGGTCGCGCTGCACATCAAAAGACTCTTCCATGCGTTTGGAGTTGGAGAAGGTCGGCGGATCGATAAAGATCAGATCGAACTGTTCATCCGATTCGCGCAGCCAGCCCAGCACGTCGGCCTGCAGCAGACGGTGCGCCCGGCCAGTGAGGCCGTTGAGACGCAGGTTACGCTCTGCCCACTCCAGATAGGTGCGGGACATATCCACCGTGGTGGTTGTGCGTGCGCCACCCAGACCCGCATGCACGCTGGCACTGCCGGTATAAGAGAAGAGGTTCAGGAAGTCTTTACCTTTGCTCATCTGGCCCAGCATACGACGGGCGATACGGTGGTCGAGGAACAGACCGGTATCAAGATAGTCTGTCAGGTTCACCCACAGGCGGGCGTTATATTCGCCCACTTCGATAAACTCGCCCTTGCTGTTCATCTTCTCGTACTGATTTTTACCCTTCTGACGCTCACGGGTTTTGAGGATCAGCTTGTTCGGGGCGATATTCAGTACGCTGATGGTTGCAGCGATGATATCAAGCATACGCTGACGCGCTTTTTGCGGATCAACGGTTTTCGGTGGGGCATACTCCTGCACGACCACCCAATCGCCGTAGCGGTCGACCGCCACGTTGTACTCCGGCAGATCGGCGTCATACAGGCGATAGCACTCAATCCCTTCCTGCTTCGCCCATTTTTCAAATTTCTTCAGGTTCTTACGCAGACGGTTGGCGTAATCTTCCGCAATGCTGGCTGGCTTGCTGTCGGCTTCTTTCTCGGCCAGGTGATAATTCTTCTGTACACAGTCCAGCGGGCCGTTTTTGGCTGTGAACTGACGCTCGGCGCGCAGCTGCAGGCAGCTCAACAGCTCCGGCGAGGCGCTGAACAGCGACAGATTCCAGCCGCCAAACAGATCTTTCATGGTGCGACCCAACAGGCTGTGCAGGGCAATCAGCGCCGGTTCGCTGTCCAGACGTTCGCCGTAAGGCGGGTTGCTGATCACCGTGCCGTACGGGCCTTTTGGCAGTGGGTTGGTGAGTTGGGAGACATCTTTCACCTCAAAGGAGACCAGATCGCCAATCCCGGCGCGACGGGCGTTGCTGCGCGCGCGTTCAATCACGCGGCTATCGCTGTCAGAGCCGTAGAAACGGGACTCATAGGCTGCCAGACCTGCGCGCGCACGGGTCTGCGCTTCGGCTTTGACATCCTGCCAGGTGGCTTCGTCGTGCTGTGCCCAGCCTTTAAAGCCCCACTGGCCGCGGTGCAGGCCCGGTGCGCGATCGGTCGCCAGCATGGCCGCTTCAATCAGTAGCGTACCGGAACCGCACATCGGGTCGAGCAGCGGCGTACCCGGCTGCCAGCCGGAACGCATCACAATGGCCGCCGCCAGGTTCTCTTTGATCGGCGCGATACCTGCCCGGTCGCGGTAACCGCGCTGGTGCAGGCCTTCGCCACACAGATCCAGCGCGATACTGGCGATCTCTTTGTTCAGACGCACGTTGATACGCAGGTCAGGGTTTTCACGATCGACGTTCGGACGTTCAAGATTTTTACGGGTGAAGCAGTCAACGATGGCATCTTTGACCTTCAGCGCGCCATACTGGCTGTTGCGGATCTCGTCATTCAGGCCGCTGAAGTGCACGGCAAAAGTGGCGCCCGGGGCAAAAATCTCTGTCCAGTCGATAGTCTGCACGCCCAGATAAAGATCGAGATCGCTGTAAACCTTGCACTCTCTCATCGGCAACATGATGCGTGAGGCCAGGCGACTCCACATCAGGCTCTGGTAAATAAGCCGCGTGTCGCCCTGAAAATGGACCCCACCCTGAACCACCTGGCACTCTTGCGCACCCAGGTTTTCCAGTTCAGTTTTTAACAGCTCTTCCAGCCCACGGGCCGTACTGGCAAACAGAGAATTCATATCGTCACTTTTACTCTAAGAAAATTGCTGCGCATTATAGCCAATCCAGGCGCTATGTCATAAAGTTGAGGGCTTATTTTCATTTGAGGGAGCGGTGCCGTGGCGACGTTATCCAGGCTTTTCATTCATCCGGTCAAATCCATGCGCGGTATTGGGCTGACGCATGCCTTCGCAGACGTCAGCGGTTTTGCGTATGATCGCACTTTTATGATCACAGAACCGGATGGCACCTTTATTACCGCACGCCAGTTCCCACAGATGGTTCGTTTCACCCCGGCCCCGGTTCAGGACGGCCTGCATCTTACCGCACCAGACGGTTCCAGTAGTCTTGTTCGCTTCAGCGATTTTGCCTCTGCGGATGCGCCTACCGAAGTATGGGGCAACCACTTTACCGCGCGTATCGCCCCCGACGCGATCAACCGCTGGCTGAGCGAATTCTTTTCGCGCCCGGTACAGCTCCGCTGGGTCGGGCCTGAAATGACGCGACGCGTTAAAGATTTTGCCGCGGTTCCGCTGTCGTTTGCCGACGGCTTCCCGTTCCTGCTCACTAACGACGCCTCCCTGCGCGACCTGCAAAAGCGCTGCCCGGCCAGCGTGCAGATGGAGCAGTTCCGCCCGAATCTGGTGGTCACAGGCGCAACGGCCTGGGAAGAGGATACCTGGAAAGTGATCCGCATCGGGGAGGTTATCTTTGACGTGGTGAAACCCTGCAGCCGCTGCATCTTTACCACCGTCAGCCCGGAAAAAGGACAAAAGCACCCTGCCGGTGAACCGCTAAAAACGCTGCAATCGTTCCGCACCGCACAGGATAATGGCGATGTCGATTTTGGTCAGAACCTGATCCCGCGCAGCAGCGGGGTGATCCGCGTAGGCGACGAAGTGGAAATTCTCTCCACAGGGCCAGGCCGGATCTACGGCGCAGGGGCTGAGGAAGAGGCTATCGAAGTAGAGACGCAGCCCGCGACGGCTATCACTATTCAGTGGCAGGGTCAGACGATCCGTGGCAACAATCAGCAGGTATTACTGGAACAGCTTGAACAGGCCGGTATTCGTGTGCCCTATTCCTGCCGGGCGGGGATCTGCGGATGCTGTCGCGTTACCCTGGTCGAAGGCGAAGTAACGGCGTTGAAGAAATCGGCTATCGGCAGTGACGGCACGATTCTGTGCTGCAGCTGCGTACCGAAAAGTGCGTTACAGCTGGAAGCTTAAACAGCCTGCTCGAGGCTGAAACAGACCGGCTGCGGTTTTAGCCGGTCATTCATCACTTTAATCGGGTCGCCCAGCTGCATGGTGCGCCCGGCAATGGTCACCGATGGCTGCGCCAGTAAACAGAGCGCGGCATTATCGCCCGGCTCCACCACCAGCAAATTCACCTGCTCGGCATTCTCGCTCAGGCTGACGCACGCGGCATCGCCGGTGACGGGAGACCAGCGCTCGTTGTGAGCAAGAAAGTGCCAGCTTTTCGGCATCTGAGGTTTAAGGAAGCGTATCGCCACCAGCGCATTGAGCACCAGCTCGGCGCGTTGTTCTTTCGACAGTTCGAGGTCACGGCACTTCTCTTCAAAAGAGAAATAGAGTGCAGCATCATCAACGCAAAAACCGGTATCGGCAAAGGCATCCGGGGTCAACATCCTGCGGGCAAAACGAGAACGAAACAACATACCATTGGCCAGATCGAGCATCATGCGATCGTGCTCGTCACAGAAATACCAGCGCCAGTTATCGTCAGGTTTAATTCGCATTTGTCTCTCCCGTTCCTAAAACGTCCTGTCGTAAGAAAGTCCTGTATTGCCGCTTCGCTTTTTAAACTTCAATAATCAAAGACCACAATGTCTAATAAAGCAACAGTCCGGGAATATAAAACAACCAGAGCTGGAAATAAAGCCCTGGTTGTGAGTCATGATAAAAGATTAGATATGATTAACGATTTCTTTAATCAGCGGTGGGCCTTTGAAAATAAAGCCCGAATATATCTGCACCAGCGAAGCGCCAGCCGCCATTTTCTCGCGCGCGGCCATCACTGAATCAATTCCCCCCACCCCAATAATTGGCAGGCGGCCCTTCAATTCTTCTGACAGACGACGAATAATTTCAGTGCTTTTTAACTGCACCGGACGCCCGCTCAGGCCGCCCATTTCGTCGCAATATTTCATCCCCTGCACTAAAGAACGGTCGAGGGTCGTATTAGTGGCAATAACGCCATCAATATTATGGCGAACTAAACTGTCGGCCACCTGCGCCAGCTCTTCTTCGGTCAGATCCGGGGCGATTTTAACAGCCACCGGAACATATTTATGGTGGGTCGCCTGGAGTTCATTTTGCTTATTTTTGATGGCGACTAACAAATCGTCGAGCGCTTCACCATATTGCAGCGTGCGCAGGCCTGGGGTGTTAGGTGAAGAGATATTCACCGCAATATACCCGGCGTAGGCGTAGACTTTTTCCATACAAATCAGATAGTCATCTTTGCCCTGCTCTACCGGCGTGTCTTTATTTTTGCCGATATTAATGCCCAGAACGCCATCGAAATGCGCTTTCTTCACATTCTCGACCAGATGATCGACGCCGAGGTTATTAAAGCCCATGCGGTTGATCAGCCCTTCGGCCTCCACCAGACGGAACAGGCGCGGCTTGTCGTTACCCGGCTGTGGACGTGGCGTGACGGTGCCAATTTCAATGGAACCAAAGCCCATCGCACCCAGTGCATCGATGCACTCGCCGTTTTTATCCAGCCCTGCTGCCAGACCCAGTGGGTTTTTAAAGGTTAATCCCATGCAGGTGACCGGCTTCTCCATCACTCTCTGGCGCACCAGCGCTTCAAGCGGGGTTCCCGTAATACGGCGTAATTGCTGGAATGTAAATTCATGAGCGCGCTCAGGATCGAGCTGGAAAAGGGCTTTACGAACGAAGGGGTAGTACATGAACTCTCCTGGATTCCCGGTGTGCAAACCGGGGGCGTATTATCTGCGATTGCAGCGGGAAAGGGAATTGACCTGGGGCAAAAAAAGCGCCCTGCCGCGCAATCGTTTACTTTTCATTCCTCCTTTATTCATTTTTTGGCATTTATTCTGCAGATAAATCATTTAGTGGAATAAGTCAGCAATGCCACACTGCCAACAAATGTTATCAATGTTAGATAAAAGCAAACAATTGGTTATAAGGAGCATTTATGCGCGTCATTACGTTGGCTGGCAGTCCGCGATTCCCTTCCCGCTCCAGCGCGCTGCTGGAGTACGCCCGGGAGCAACTCACTTCGCTGGATGTTGAAGTGTTCCACTGGAATCTGCATAACTTTGCCCCGGAAGATCTTCTTTATGCGCGTTTCGACAGCCCGGCGCTAAAAACCCTGAATGAGCAGCTTAAAGATGCCGACGGGCTGATCGTCGCAACGCCGGTTTATAAAGCCTCGTTTTCCGGTGCCCTGAAAACCCTGCTCGACCTGCTGCCGGAGCGCGCGCTGGAAGGCAAAATTGTCCTGCCCCTGGCGACTGGCGGCACCGTCGCCCACCTGCTGGCGGTAGATTATGCCCTGAAGCCCGTCCTCAGCGCCCTGAAAGCTCAGGAGATACTGCATGGCGTGTTTGCCGATGATTCGCAGGTGATCGATTACCAGCACAAGCCGCACTTTACCTCGAATTTACAGACCCGTCTCGACAGCGCGCTGGAGACGTTCTGGCAGGCGTTGCACCGCCGCGACGTCCAGGTTCCTGCTTTTGGTCTTCAGAAAGGAGTCGCCCATGTTTAAATCCCTGGTCCGTACAGGCCTCGCAGGGCTTCTGGCCTTTTCTGCCCTGGCGCACGCTGCCGAGCCTGCCCCGGATAGCCTGCGTATCGGCTACCAGAAAGGCAGCGTCAGCATGGTATTGGCGAAAAGCCACCAGCTGCTGGAAAAACGCTACCCGGACACCAGATTCTCCTGGGTGGAGTTCCCGGCAGGCCCGCAGATGCTGGAGGCGTTGAACGTCGGCAGTATCGATCTCGGCAGCACCGGCGATATCCCGCCCATCTTCGCTCAGGCCGCCGGGGCAGATCTGGTCTACGTTGGCGTGGAGCCGCCCAAACCGAAAGCCGAAGTGATCCTGGTTCCTGAAAACAGCCCGATTAAAACCGTCGCAGACCTTAAAGGTCATAAAGTCGCTTTTCAGAAAGGCTCCAGCTCACACAATCTTTTATTGCGCGCCCTGCAGCAGGCAGGACTGACGTTTAAAGATATTCAGCCGGTTTATCTGTCACCGGCGGATGCGCGCGCCGCCTTCCAGCAAAACAACGTGGATGCCTGGGCCATCTGGGATCCCTACTACTCCGCAGCCCTGTTGCAGGGTGGCGTGAGGGTGCTTAAAGATGGCGAAACCCTGAAACAGACCGGTTCCTTCTACCTTGCCGCTCGCCCTTATGCCGAGAAAAACGGTGAATTTGTTCAGGGCGTCCTGAATACCTTTAGCGAGGCGGATGCCCTGACTCAGAGTCAACGTCAGGCCAGTATCGCCCTGCTGGCAAAAACGATGGGTCTCCCGGAGCCGGTGATTGCCACCTATCTGGATCACCGCCCGCCTACCGTCATCAAACCGGTGGATGCCAATACCGCCGTGTTACAGCAGCAAACCGCTGATCTTTTCTACGACAATCGCCTGGTCCCGAAAAAAATTGATATTCGCGACCGTATCTGGCACCCCACAGCGCTGAAAGGAGATAAGTCATGAGTCTGAATCTGTTCTGGTTTTTACCTACCCATGGTGATGGTCATTATCTTGGCACCGACGAGGGCGCACGCCCGGTGGATCATGCTTATCTTCAGCAGATAGCCCAGGCGGCAGATCGGATTGGCTTTACCGGGGTGCTGATTCCGACTGGCCGCTCCTGCGAAGATGCATGGCTGGTGGCGGCATCGATGATCCCGGTGACACAACGCCTGAAGTTTCTGGTGGCCCTGCGTCCGAGCGTGACCTCTCCGACGGTGGCCGCACGCCAGGCTGCGACCTTGGATCGCCTGTCGAACGGACGGGCGCTGTTTAACCTGGTTACCGGTAGCGATCCGCAGGAGTTGGCGGGAGACGGTGTCTTCCTGGATCACACCGCGCGCTATGAAGCCTCTGCTGAATTTACCCACGTCTGGCGTCGTCTGCTGGAAGGTGAGAACGTGACCTTCGAGGGCAAACACATTCATGTTCGCGATGCGAAACTCTTCTTCCCGCCGATCCAGCAGCCGCGCCCGCCACTCTATTTTGGCGGTTCATCGGACGTCGCCCAGGACCTGGCCGCCGAGCAGGTAGACCTCTACCTCACCTGGGGCGAGCCGCCGGAACTGGTTAAAGAGAAGATTGAGCAGGTGCGTGCCAAAGCGGCGGCCCGGGGTCGTCAGGTGCGCTTCGGGATCCGTCTGCACGTGATTGTGCGCGAAACCACGGAAGAGGCGTGGCAGGCCGCTGACCGCCTGATCGCCCATCTGGACGACGCCACCATTGCCAAAGCCCAGGCCGCCCTGGCCCGTACCGATTCCGTAGGGCAACACCGGATGGCCTCTCTGCACAACGGCAAGCGAGAGAATCTGGAGATCAGCCCGAACCTGTGGGCGGGCGTGGGGCTGGTGCGCGGCGGTGCGGGCACGGCGTTAGTGGGTGATGGCCCAACCGTCGCGGCGCGGATTAATGAATACGCCGGACTCGGTATCGACAGCTTTATTCTTTCCGGTTATCCGCATCTGGAAGAGGCGTACAAGGTGGGCGAACTTCTGTTCCCGCATCTGGATGTTGCCATTCCTCAGATCCCGCAGCCGCAGCCCCTGTTGCAGCAGGGTGAGGCGATCGCGAATGAATTTATCCCGCGTAAAGTCGCCCAGAGTTAAGGAGATCGCATGGCTAACCCTTCCCGAAAATGGCTGCTGCGCATTGCGCCCTGGCTGCTCCCTGTGGGTATTGTCCTGATCTGGCAGCTGGCCTCCTCCGTGGGTTGGCTGTCGAGCCGCATACTGCCCTCCCCGGAGGGCGTTGTGGCGGCGTTCTGGTCGCTGAGTGCCAGCGGTGAGCTGTGGCAGCATCTGGCGATCAGCTCTTGGCGCGCGGTCATTGGTTTTTCAATCGGTGGATCGATTGGCCTGACGCTGGGTCTGATCAGCGGCCTGTCCCGCTGGGGCGAGCGTCTGCTGGATACTTCCATCCAGATGCTGCGCAACGTGCCGCATCTGGCGCTGATCCCGCTGGTGATCCTGTGGTTTGGTATCGATGAGTCGGCGAAAATTTTCCTCGTCGCCCTCGGCACCCTGTTCCCGATCTACATCAACACTTGGCACGGCATTCGTAATATCGACCGCGGGCTGGTGGAAATGGCGCGCAGCTACGGTTTGTCCGGCTTGGCTCTGTTTATCCATGTCATCCTGCCGGGCGCCCTGCCCTCGATCATGGTTGGCGTGCGCTTCGCCCTCGGCCTGATGTGGCTCACGCTGATCGTGGCGGAAACCATCTCCGCTAACTCCGGTATTGGTTACCTGGCAATGAACGCCCGCGAATTCCTGCAGACCGACGTGGTGGTGGTCGCCATTATTCTTTACGCCCTGCTCGGCAAACTGGCGGATGTGAGCGCCCAGTGGCTTGAACGCCGCTGGCTGCGCTGGAATCCGGCCTACGCGATTAAGGAGGCACACGCATGAATACGGCTCGCTTAAACCAGGGTACGCCGCTGCTGCTCAACGGCGTCACCAAACGCTACGGCGAAAACACCATTCTGAACGAGCTGGAACTGCATATCCCGGCCGGGCAATTCGTGGCGGTCGTGGGCCGCAGCGGTGGCGGTAAAAGCACCCTGCTGCGCCTGCTGGCCGGGCTGGAGGCGCCAGACGGCGGTGAACTGCTGGCCGGGAACACCCCGCTGGCAGAGATCCAGGAAGATACCCGCATGATGTTTCAGGACGCGCGTCTGTTGCCGTGGAAAACGGTGATAGATAACGTCGGGCTGGGGCTGAAGGGTAACTGGAAAGCGCAGGCGTTGCAGGCCCTGGCCGCCGTCGGGCTGGACAATCGCGCAAGTGAGTGGCCTGCTGCCCTTTCCGGTGGGCAAAAACAGCGCGTGGCGCTGGCCAGAGCGTTGATCCATCGCCCGGGGCTGTTGCTGCTGGATGAACCGCTGGGGGCGCTGGATGCGCTGACGCGGATCGAGATGCAGGATCTTATTGTCTCGTTATGGCAGGAGCATGGCTTTACGGTGCTGCTGGTCACTCACGATGTGAGCGAAGCCGTAGCCATGGCCGACCGGGTACTGCTGATTGAGGATGGCAGGATAGGGCTGGATCTGACGGTGGACCTTCCACGCCCTCGCCGGATAGGTTCAGCGCGGCTTGCGGAGCTGGAAGCGGAGGTGTTGGAGCGGGTGATGGCGCGTGGGGTGACGGAGCGTCATTTAGCGACGGCCAATGCCTGATGCGCTTATCCACACAGATAACGTGCAGAGATTAAAAACGGCAACCGAGGTTGCCGTTTTGCTTTTAGCTTACCGCCGGACGTTTACTGTCAGGCCAGCGCTTTACTGATCTTCTCGTACAGATCCCCGGACAGATTCTCCAGCCCTTTCAACTGCTCCAGTGCGGCACGCATCTTCGCCTGACGTTGCTCATCGTAGCGTTTCAGACGGATCAGCGGCTCAATCAGACGCGACGCCACCTGTGGGTTACGGCTGTTAAGCTCTGTCAGCATCTCCACCATAAACTGGTAGCCGCTGCCATCTTCCGCATGGAAAGCGGCCGGGTTGCTGCTGGCGAAGGCGCCAATCAGGGAACGGACGCGGTTCGGGTTGCTCAGGGTGAATGAGCGGTGGTTGAGCAGGCTGCGCACTTTGTTTACCACGTCGGCTGCCGGGCTGGTGGATTGCAGAATAAACCACTTGTCCATCACCAGACCATCCTGATGCCATTTATCGTCATACGCCTGCATCAGGGCATCACGGCACGGCAGCTCTGCGGCTACGCTGGCGGTCAGCGCGGCCAGGGCATCGGTCATGTTGTCGGCCGTATGGTACTGCTGGCTGACCAACTCGTTGGCGAGCGTCGTCTCGCCAAACGCCAGATAGCGCAGGCAGGTATTACGCAGCGCGCGCTTGCCGATATCGGCATGCTCAACGCGGTACGCATCCAGCTTGTGGAGGTTGTAAATGGCGAGGAACTCATCCGCCAACTCGGTCGCCAGAGTACGGGTCAGGGCTTCACGCACGGCCACAATCGCAATCGGGTCGATAATCTCAAACAGCTCGGCGATTTCCGTTGCAGACGGCAGGGTCAGAATTTCAGCCGCCAGCGCCGGGTCGATCTTCTCATCCAGCAGGATCGCGCGGAATGCATCCGCAACGTGGACGGGTAGAGACAGCGGCTGGCCCTGCTGATGACGGTTCACGTTGAGTTTGATGTAGGTTGCCAGCAGACTCTGAGCGGCATCCCAGCGGGAGAAGTCATTGCGCGCGTGACGCATCAGGAAGGTCAGCTGCTGATCGCTCCACTTGTACTCCAGCTTGACCGGCGCGGAGAATTCGCACAGCAGCGCAGGCACCGGCTGGAAGTAGACGTTATCAAACACGAAGGTCTGCTCGGCCTGAGTCACGTTCAGCACGTTATGTACCGGATGACCGCCTTTTTGCAGTGGGATCACCTTGCCTTCGTTGTCATACAGCTCGATGGCGAACGGAATATGCAGCGGGTGCTTCTCTTCCTGCTCAGCCGTCGGCGGTGTGCGCTGGCTGATGGTCAGGGTGTACTGCTCGGTTTCCGGGTTGTAGTCGTCTTTGACGGTCACAATCGGCGTACCGGCCTGGCTGTACCAGCGGCGGAAGTGGGACAGATCGACATTAGAAGCATCTTCCATCGCCTGTACGAAATCGTCGCAGGTGGCGGCGCTGCCGTCGTGGCGCTCGAAATAGAGCTGCATCCCTTTCTGGAAATTCGCTTCCCCCAGCAGGGTGTGGATCATGCGGATGATTTCAGAACCTTTCTCATACACCGTCAGGGTGTAGAAGTTGTTCATCTCGATCACTTTATCCGGGCGGATCGGGTGCGCCATCGGGCTGGCATCTTCCGCAAACTGCAGGCCGCGCATGGTGCGCACGTTATTGATGCGGTTTACTGCGCGCGAGCCGAGGTCAGAGCTGAACTCCTGATCGCGGAAGACGGTTAAGCCCTCTTTCAGGCTTAGCTGGAACCAGTCGCGGCAGGTGACGCGGTTGCCGGTCCAGTTATGGAAGTATTCGTGGCCGATAACGCGCTCGATATCGAGGTAGTCTTTATCGGTGGCGGTATCGGTACGCGCCAGCACATATTTGGAGTTAAAGACGTTAAGGCCTTTGTTCTCCATCGCGCCCATATTGAAGAAATCGACGGCGACGATCATGTAGATGTCGAGGTCATATTCGAGGCCGAAACGCTCTTCGTCCCACTTCATGGAGTTGATGAGAGAGGTCATCGCCCATGGCGCACGATCGAGGTTGCCGCGATCGACAAACAGCTCCAGCGCCACTTCGCGACCGGAACGGGTGGTGAAGGTGTCACGCAGGACGTCAAAATCACCTGCCACCAGCGCAAACAGGTAGCACGGTTTCGGGAACGGATCCTGCCACTGCACCCAATGACGGCCGTTTTCCAGCTCGCCCTCACCCACGCGGTTGCCGTTGGAGAGCAGGAACGGATAGGTGGCTTTATCGGCGATGATTTTAGTGGTGAAGCGGGCCAGCACATCCGGGCGGTCGAGATACCAGGTAATGTGACGGAAACCTTCGGCTTCACATTGGGTACAGAGCGCGACGCCCGACTGGTATAACCCCTCAAGCGCGGTGTTGGACGCCGGACTGATTTCGTTAACGATGCGTAATGTAAAGCGCTCCGGCAGATTATCGAGCACCAGCTG
The DNA here is from genome assembly GCF_043105735.1 of Leclercia sp. GLN_9. Lineage (NCBI taxonomy): Bacteria > Pseudomonadati > Pseudomonadota > Gammaproteobacteria > Enterobacterales > Enterobacteriaceae > Leclercia > Leclercia sp. GLN_9. Next base: position 233,178 of record NZ_JBICLV010000013.1, on the reverse strand, counting down.
GTTGTTTTCTTCTTTATAGTCAGTCCATGCGGTGTCGTTTACGTGTATCGACACCAAGGTCAGATCTTCGCCATCAAGGCGCAGCGGCACTGCCGTGGCGTTATGGCGTGTCACCTGGCTTACCGCCGTGACAACGGTTTTAGTGGCATCCAGGTCAAAAGTCAGATCGATATCGCTAATCAGGTAATCCGGCGCACGGTAGTCGTGGCGGTATTTGGCTTGAGGCTGTTGTGTCATAGAAAACCTTTTGCATCGTTTGTCGAATAACGAGTCAGTCTATTCCTGTTGTGTAAATCGCGCTATGCAGAATGTTCATCTTTTCAGTCACAAACACTCTATTTGCTACATTTTAATAACATGCGGCACGAAATGCACTCGACCCTGGTCCAGGCTTATGGTGTGATCGGGGTTCAATAAATCGCTAAACAAGGTATACTCCAGCGGTTTCATTAGTCGTTTATTGTACTAAACGCTCCCGTGAGAGGATGCTACTGCGCACCTATGACTCGATTCGCTTCACCTGTTCTGCATACGCTGCTGGATACCGACGCGTATAAATTGCATATGCAGCAAGCCGTTTTTCACCACTACCACGACGTACAGGTCGCGGCTGAGTTCCGCTGCCGTGGTGATGATTTGCTTGGGATCTATGCTGATGCCATTCGTGAGCAAGTCGACGCTATGCAACATCTTCGTCTGCGGGACGAGGAATTCCAGTGGCTTTCCGGCCTGCCTTTCTTTAAAGAAGACTACCTGCAATGGCTGCGGAATTTCCGCTATGACCCGGCCCAGGTTCAGATCAGCAATGATAACGGCAAGCTGCATATTCGCCTGGAAGGCCCGTGGCGCGAAGTGATCATGTGGGAAGTGCCGCTGCTGGCGGTGATCAGCGAGCTGGTACACCACTTCCGTTCCCCGGAGGTCAGCGTTGATCAAGCGCTGGATACCCTGGAACATAAGCTGGTTGATTTTGCCCAACTGACCGACTCGCTGGATATGTCGCGTTTCCGGCTGATGGATTTTGGCACCCGCCGTCGTTTCTCCCGCGAGGTGCAGCAGGCCATCGTCGAACGGCTGCAGCAGGAGCCGTGGTTTGTCGGCACCAGTAATTACGATCTGGCCCGCCGCCTGAACCTGACCCCAATGGGCACCCAGGCGCATGAGTGGTTCCAGGCGCATCAGCAGATCAGCCCGGAACTGGCCACCAGCCAGCGTGCGGCGCTGGCGGCCTGGCTTGAAGAATACCCGGACCAGCTCGGCATCGCCTTAACCGACTGTATTACCATGGATGCCTTCCTGCGTGATTTCGGCCCGGAGTTCGCCACCGCCTATCAGGGGCTGCGCCATGACTCAGGGGATCCGCAGGAGTGGGGCGAGAAAGCCATTGCCCATTATCAAAAGTTAGGCATCGATCCGATGAGCAAAGTGCTGGTCTTCTCCGATAATCTCGACCTGCCAAAAGCGGTAGGCTTGTACCGGCACTTCTCTTCACGCGTAAACCTGGCCTTTGGCATCGGCACCCGGTTGACTTGCGATATTCCTCAGGTAAAACCGCTGAATATCGTCATTAAACTGGTGGAATGTAACGGTAAGCCGGTGGCAAAACTCTCCGACAGCCCGGGCAAAACTATTTGCCATGACAAAGCTTTCGTACGCGCACTGCGTAAAGCGTTCGACCTGCCACAGATAAAAATCGCCAGTTGATCCTTTCAGGGAGTCTGCCCGGCTCCCTTTCTCATTTATTTCTTATTTCTTTTCTTATCAGAGCGAAATCTGCTTGTCTGATGGCGGATGCCAGGTAACATAGATATCCCCCCATTGAAGGGGATACAGATTTTATTTTTGGACTACATAGAGAGATTATTATGAGCGTTGTGCCTGTAGCCGACGTACTCCAGGGCCGCGTAGCCGTTGACAGCGAAGTCACCGTGCGCGGATGGGTGCGTACCCGCCGAGATTCAAAAGCTGGCTTTTCATTCCTCGCCGTTTATGACGGTTCCTGCTTTGATCCTGTACAGGCCGTTATTAATAATTCTCTGCCCAATTACAATCAGGAAGTGCTGCGTCTGACCACCGGCTGTTCCGTGGTTGTCACCGGTAAGATCGTGGCCTCTCAGGGCCAGGGTCAGAGCTTTGAACTGCAGGCCACCTCAATTGAAGTGACCGGCTGGGTTGAAGATCCGGATACTTACCCGATGGCGGCAAAACGCCACAGCATCGAATATCTGCGTGAAGTGGCTCACCTGCGTCCGCGTACCAACATGATTGGTGCCGTGGCCCGTGTGCGTCACACTCTGGCGCAGGCGCTGCACCGTTTCTTTGACGAACAGGGCTACTTCTGGGTCTCCACCCCGCTGATTACCGCCTCCGACACCGAAGGCGCTGGCGAGATGTTCCGCGTCTCCACGCTGGACATGGAAAATCTGCCGCGCACGCCGGAAGGCAAAGTGGACTACGACAAAGATTTCTTTGGCAAAGAGTCCTTCCTGACCGTATCTGGCCAGCTGAACGGCGAAACCTACGCCTGCGCACTGTCCAAAATCTACACCTTCGGCCCAACCTTCCGTGCCGAGAACTCCAACACCAGCCGTCACCTGGCGGAATTCTGGATGCTGGAACCGGAAGTGGCCTTCGCCAACCTCGATGACGTAGCTGGCCTCGCGGAAGCGATGCTGAAATATGTCTTTAACGCGGTGCTCACCGAGCGCGCTGACGACATGAAATTCTTCGCCGAGCGCGTCGACAGCGATGCAATCTCCCGTCTGGAGCGTTTCGTCTCTGCTGATTTTGCGCAGGTCGATTACACCGATGCGGTGACGATCCTCGAAAATTGCGGTCAGAAATTTGAGAACCCGGTTTACTGGGGTGTTGACCTCTCCTCCGAGCACGAACGCTACCTGGCCGAGAAACACTTCAAAGCCCCGGTGGTCGTGAAAAACTATCCGAAAGACATTAAGGCGTTCTATATGCGCCTTAACGAAGACGGTAAAACCGTTGCCGCGATGGACGTCCTTGCCCCGGGCATCGGTGAAATTATCGGTGGTTCTCAGCGTGAAGAGCGTCTGGATGTGCTGGATGCGCGTATGGCTGAGATGGGCCTCAATAAAGAGGACTACTGGTGGTATCGCGATTTACGCCGTTACGGCACCGTACCGCACTCCGGTTTCGGTCTCGGCTTCGAGCGTCTGATCGCTTACGTGACCGGTGTTCAGAACGTGCGTGACGTTATTCCTTTCCCGCGTACCCCGCGCAACGCCACCTTCTGATTCAGTAACACTCAATGGCCAGCCTCTGCTGGCCATTATTTTATTCTGCACTGTCAAATTTTGTCAGTTGAAAGTCAATATCCTTAAAGCGCAACCCCGCAAAATCCTCTCCACTGTTACGCTTTATTTCCATGAAATATCTTTGCACACAAAATAAACCACAGTCTTATTGCGCCTAATACTTATCTCAAGCATTAGCACATTTTTCGTACAAAAATACGGCTATCCAGATGTCCATCTTCAACGATAAGAAAAATAGTGTGCTAATGCTTCGGATCATAAAAAAAGTCGTTAGCTGAAATTAAGATAAGCAATTCATATAGATAGAATTAGTCGAGCTTTAATTTTGACCATTCAACTCTGAACTTTGAGATGCTTCACAAAGTTCCTTAAAATACATCTTTTGTTACACATATTTTCCTCTTGTAACTGATTCTTTAGGTTTGTAGCACATTCAGGCTAGCGAAACGTGGATTTGAATGGAAAGATGCCTGTCAGACACATAAAGACACCAAACTCTCATCAATAGTTCCGGAAATATTTATTGACAGAATTTATTGACGGCAGTGGCGAGTGTCATAAAAAAACCAATGAGGGTAATAAATAATGATGAAGCGCAATATCCTGGCAGTGGTTATCCCTGCCCTGCTGGCAGCCGGTGCAGCTAACGCAGCAGAAATCTATAACAAAAACGCTAACAAGCTGGACTTCTACGGTAAAGCAGTAGGCGAACACCAGTGGACCACTAACGGTGATACTTCTAACGCTGACACCACCTATGCGCGTATCGGCTTTAAGGGTGAAACCCAGATTAATGACCAACTGGCTGGTTACGGTCAGTGGGAATACAACATGGACGCCTCCGGTCAGGAAGGCAAACAGGGTACTAAAACCCGTCTGGCATTCGCAGGCCTGAAAGCCGGTGAATACGGTTCATTCGATTACGGTCGTAACTACGGCGTGTTCTACGATGCGCTGGCTTCTACCGATATGTTCGTTATCTGGGGCGGCGACTCCCTGGCTGCATCCGACAACTTCATGACTGGCCGTAGCACCGGTCTGGCTACCTACCGTAACTCTGACTTCTTCGGTCTGGTTGACGGCCTGGCGCTGGGTCTGCAGTACCAGGGCACAAACACGTCTAACCACGATACCGAGCGTCAGAACGGCGACGGCGGCAGCTACTCTCTGGGTTATGACTTCGCTGAAGGCTTCAACGTAACTGCAGCCTACTCTAACTCCGATCGTACTGCTGCGCAGAACCGAGACGGTAAAGGCGAACGTGCTGAAGGCTGGGCAACCTCCCTGAAGTATGACGCAAACAACCTGTACGCAGCGGTAATGTACGGCGAATCTCAGAACATGACTCGTGAAAACGACAGCCAGTTCGCTAACAAGACTCAGAACGTTGAAGCTGTGGTTCAGTACCAGTTCGACTTCGGTCTGCGTCCATCCGTGGGTTACGTACAGTCCAAAGGTAAAGATCTGACTGCTCGTAACGGTTTCAGCGGTGGCGATGCTGACCTGGTGAAATACGTAGAAGTGGGTACCTGGTACTACTTCAACAAGAACATGAACGTGTACGCTGCGTACCGCTTCAACCTGCTGGACGACAACAGCTACACTGAAGCAACTGGCCTGTCTACCGACGACCAGGCGGGTGTTGGTATCGTTTACCAGTTCTAATCAGTACACCACTTTGTTATATGTCTAAAAAACAGGGCTTCGGCCCTGTTTTTTTATGCCTGAAAGCTAAAAATGGCGACTTTTGAAAAGCCGCACGCTTTTTGTAGCAAACGGTTGGCATTTTGTAGAACTATCGTTAACCTGATAGCGGATTTCACTTCCGTAACCACAATGGAACTTCGTCATGTTTGAGAACATTACCGCCGCCCCTGCCGACCCAATTCTGGGCCTGGCCGATCTGTTTCGTGCCGATGACCGCCCTGGAAAAATCAACCTGGGTATTGGTGTCTATAAAGATGAGACCGGCAAGACCCCGGTGCTGACCAGCGTTAAAAAAGCTGAGCAGTATCTGCTGGAAAACGAAAATACCAAAAACTACCTCGGCATCGACGGTATTCCGGAATTTGGTCGTTGCACTCAGGAGCTGCTGTTCGGCAAAGGCAACGCGATTATCAACGATAAACGCGCCCGCACCGCACAGACCCCTGGCGGTACTGGCGCCCTGCGCGTGGCAGCGGATTTCCTCGCTAAAAATACCAGCGTAAAAACGGTCTGGGTGAGCAATCCAAGCTGGCCGAACCATAAGAGCGTTTTCAACTCTGCTGGTCTGGAAGTGCGTGAATATGCTTACTACGACGCGGCGAATCACGCTCTCGACTTTGACGGTCTGCTGGCCAGCCTGAGCGAAGCGCAGGCGGGTGATGTGGTTCTGTTCCATGGCTGCTGCCATAACCCAACCGGCATCGATCCTACGCTTGAGCAGTGGGAACAGCTGGCGAAGCTGTCCGTCGAAAAAGGCTGGCTGCCGCTGTTCGACTTCGCCTACCAGGGCTTTGCCCGTGGTCTGGAAGAAGATGCCGAAGGCCTGCGCGCGTTCGCTGCGCTGCATAAAGAGCTGATTGTTGCCAGCTCCTATTCCAAGAACTTCGGTCTGTACAATGAACGCGTAGGTGCCTGTACACTGGTCGCTGCCGATGAGCAGACTGTCGATCGTGCGTTCAGCCAGATGAAATCCGTTATTCGTGCCAACTACTCCAACCCACCGGCTCACGGTGCGTCTGTGGTGGCAACCATTCTCAGCAATGACGCACTGCGCGCTATCTGGGAACAGGAGCTGAACGACATGCGTCAGCGTATTCAGCGCATGCGCCTGCTGTTCGTGAATACCCTGGCGGAAAAAGGCGCGAATCGCGACTTCAGCTTCATCATCAAGCAGAACGGCATGTTCTCCTTCAGCGGCCTGACCAAAGATCAGGTTCTGCGTCTGCGTGAAGAGTTTGGCGTGTACGCGGTGGCTTCTGGTCGTGTTAACGTGGCGGGTATGACGCCGGATAACATGGCGCCACTGTGCGAAGCGATCGTCGCGGTGCTGTAATGCTTTAAGCCGGGCGACACTGCGGTTGCCCGGCTACATGATGCAGGCCCGGTAAGCGCAGCGCCACCGGGCAAAAAAAAGCCTGCTTTGAGCAGGCTTTTTTATTTGTTCGTTACCAGACCGGCAGTTCATCCTGGAGGAACGGATTATGCAGCCGTTCGTAGCCCAGGGTGGACATCGGGCCGTGGCCGGAAATAAAGGTCACATCATCACCCAACGGCAATAACTTCTCTTTGATGGAGCGAATCAGCTGACCGTGATCGCCACGGGGGAAATCGCTGCGCCCTACTCCGCCTTTGAAGATCACGTCGCCGGAAATCAGCAGACGCGACTGGTCATCAAAGAAGACAATATGGCCTGGCGTATGTCCGGGGCAATGGAATACCTGTAAAGTCACATTACCGACGCTGACGCGCTCACCTTCATTCAGCCAGCGATCGGGCGTAAAAGGCAGACATTCATCCAGACCGAACATACGGCTTTGTGCCGGCAGGCCCTGCAGCCAGAACTCATCTTCTTTTTCCGGGCCTACGATCGGCACACCATAATGTTGCGCCAGCTCGGCCGCAGCCCCCACATGATCGAGGTGACCGTGAGTCAGTAAAATCTGCATTAAGGTCACGCCAGCGGCTGCGACTTCCTGTTTGATTTTATCTGCATCACCACCGGGATCGACCAGGGCTGCCAGTTTGGTTTGCTCACACCAGATAAGCGAACAGTTCTGGGAGAACGCGGTGACCGGAATAATACGATAGTTCATACTGCTCCTGATTTCGTTATTACCAGTGCCGCAATGGCCCGGTATCAATATGCACAAAGTTGCTACGTGGGTAATATCCTACACCACCTGCGCGCATAGATAACGCAGCTTTGCGAACATTGGCTAACGAAACGCCTTCAATATGAAAATCCATCGCCTGCCCTTTGGTGTGATAACTTTTTTTAGCGACCCCACGGCTGTGGGCGCGTAATTCGTTATTCGTATCAAGGGAGCGGTAACCAGAGATCAGCTGGACCGGTTTACGGGTTCCCAGCAGGCCCTGCAGGCGGTAAAGCTGATCGAATAATCCTGGATCGATGGCTTTAATCTTATTTGCGCGGAAATCACGGAAAAAGTGATTCAGCTTTGCTAATTCATCCTGAATATAGCCCCGTCCATCAAAAAACTCGGCTTTGATAGACTCACCTGTATGCAGGTTATTGAGCGTCAAAATACGAGGTCTGGGGGTGGAGAGCGTGGCAAATGATGGCGTCGGTAAGATGGCAGCGCTCAGCGCAATGCCCCCTAACGCCAGCAACTTACGGCGATTAGCGTCGAATTTGTCCATGATAATCAGGTCTACAGGTCAGTGTTATCGTATATATGCAATACAGCGCACGAAAGGCACCTTACCGGGCAAACCTGTCAGCGTCAAGGTAGCAAAACCAGGAAATACGGGGCTTGCAGCCGCAAGCCCCGTATCTTTTCACCACTTAAAACAGCAGAATTTTCCGAACTTGTTCATTTATCTGATCAATTGTTCAGCCTTTGTCAGGATTTGGGTATTAGACCGGGCAATCTCATCATAATTGTAAATATCTGTACGATACTGGGTTCTACCGTCCTTACCCACGAAGGCAGTCAGATAGTACAGATTAACCGGAATATTTTGGCGGATATTCACATAACGCGTGTCGCCTTGCTTCAGCGCGTCGGAGATACGTGTGTCGTTCCAGCCTGCATCCTGTAACAGCATGTTCGCCAGTTCAGACGCCTTATTTACACGTACACAACCGGAGCTAAGTGCGCGAACGTCTTTCTGGAACAGGTTGTGGTTAGGCGTATCGTGCAGATAGATAGCATCCGAGCTAGGCATATTGAATTTATACCGCCCCAACGAGTTATGCGCCCCAGGTGCCTGCTGGAAACGGAATGGCAGATTCGCAGGGGTAATGGTCGCCCAGTCTACTCGCCACGGATCGATGGCCTCTTTACTGTTCCAGCCTCGCAGAACGGTGTAGTTGTGACGTTCAAGATAACCCGGGTCATTCCACACTTTCGGCAGAATATCTTTGCGCGCCAGCGTCGGAGGCACGTTCCATGGCGGGTTAACCACCACGTTATTCAGCGCGCTGCTCATCATCGGCGTTTTACGATCCGGGCGACCGACAATCACTCTTGATGCCAGTACCTCATTGCCGTTCTGATAATAGACCAGTGAAAAGGCCGGGATATTCACCATAATGCCGGTAGAGAGTGTTCCCGGCAGCAGGCGCAGACGCTGGATGTTCAGCGCCAGTACCCCGGCACGCTGGGCAGGGGTGAGATTCAGCGCATCACGGGTGCCCTGGCCAATAACGCCATCCGCACCCAGCCCCTGAGTGATCTGGAAGGCTTTTACCGCCTCGACAAGGCTGCGGTCATAGGAAGCCGGTTTGCTGGAGACGGGCTTCGTTTTCTTTTCGAGCGCCGGGGCGGACGGGCTGACCACCACGCTTTGCGAATCGTCACCCGGCAGAGCAATTTTAGGCCCACCGTCGAGTACGCCGGAGCGTTTCAGGATTTCACGCAGGGCCGGTACGTCGCTGCTCCACTGCCCTGGACTCAGTTTGGTGGTGCTCCGTAGCTGCGGCCAGGGTTTCGTATCGGCCACCAGTTCCAGCAGTGATTCGTGCATCACCGCATACTGCGGATGGGTCGGCGCAAGACCGGCAATAAAATGCGGCACCGTCCCGTTATCCAGTGCCAGCTGCCACTGGTTTATCACTGACAGCGGCGGTGTTGCCATCTTGTACGGCTTGGTGCTGTAGAGCCAGCGGTTACCGTTGACCGGGATCCCCGCCACAAATTGCAGATAGCCCATCATGGCATCCGACAGAATCACGTCCCGCGCCATTCCGGTTATCGCAGGCTGGGTCAGCAGTTCCACCCAGGCAGTAAATTGCGGCTGGAAACCGGCGATAGCGACTTCAGCAAGCTGTTGCTGGAACGCCCGCACGGCCTCGCGATCGTCCCACATGGGTTTCATGTCGCGGGCGGCATACAGCAGCGTAAGCTGGTTGAGATAGACCGGGGAGTATCCCGCAGGCAGGGCCGACAGCAACTGTTCGCGGCGTTGTTCCGCGCTGACATCGGCAGGCAGCGGTCGAATCCCGGCCATGATGGCGGTGGCTGGCGATTGATCCAGCGGTTGTGACAGCGACGTAGGCTGCGCGCCCATAGTGGCGGAGCTGTCGACAGGAACCAGTTCGGGCTCATCGGCCCGGGCGTTAAACAGTGGAGCCACTACTACTGTCAGGCATAAACTGAGTGCTGACAGCTGACGACCATACATTTTATTCAGCAACATCCCTTGCCCCCTGTTTGCTTTACGTCGCGCCCTCATCACCGGGGCTTCATTTTCATTATAGGAAGACAGACCGGTACCAGCCTTGCCTTATGTAAAGAAGTTTAAAGTTAACGCAGCCGCCAGTACAAGCTCAAGGTAAAAAAAAGGCGGCCCGAAGGCCGCCATGGGTAATTTTAGGAATCTTCAGGAAGCGTCAGCCGTTCCCGGGAGGGACTCCGGGGGCTGCGGGGCAAAACCGCGCAGACCGACAACGTGAACGTGCTCGCTGTTCTGGTAGACCTTACGCACCAGTTTATAGGTGGTGCCTTTCTCCGGGCTGATGTTTTCCGGCGCCGCGATAATCAGCTGCATATCCAGACGGTCGCACAGCTCAAACAGTGTGGCGATGGAGCGGGCATCCAGACGTGCCGCTTCATCGAGGAACAGCAGGCGGCATGGCGAGATATCTTTGCCGCGCAGACGCCGGGATTCGTCTTCCCAGCTCTGTACCACCATCACCAGAATCGACATCCCGGTACCGATAGCTTCACCGGTAGACAGCGCGCCCGATTCTGCACGCAGCCAGCCGTCTGAGCCACGGTTAACTTCCACTTCCATCTCCAGATAGTTGCGGTAGTCCAGCAGCTCCTCACCGATGGTTTGCGGTGTACGCTGGCCCATGTCGATTTGCGGGTTCAGGCGCTGATACAGCTTCGCCAGCGCTTCGGAGAAGGTCAGGCGGTTACTGTTGAACAGATCCTGATGCTGCTCGTGCTGTTCAGCCAATACGTCCAGCAGCGTGGCGTGGGCTTCACGCACATTGACGTTCAGTCGCACGCTGTTGACCTGGCCGAAGGAGACGCTCTGCAGACCCTGGTTCAGCTGACGGATTCGGTTCTGCTCGCGCTGGATCGTCTTACGGATGATATTGGCCACGCTGCGGGAGCTGATCGCCAGCTTCTGCTCACGGGAGGTCAGCTCTTCCGTCAGACGGCCCAACTCGATTTCCATCTGTTCGATGGCTTCGACCGGATCGTCGGTGCGGATGATATCCTGACGAATACGCTCGCGCAGATGCTGATAGACCGCCACGAAGAACTGAATTTTGCGCTCAGGGCGTTTCGGATCTTCAGACATGCGCAGCACATCGCGCAGGTGTTCGTTATCAGACACTGCCAGACGCAACGCACCCAGTGCCTTATCCGACATGGAACGCAGTTCGTCGCCAGAAAGATAGGCCAGCTCGCGGCGGTGCAGACGACGTTCAACGCCGTTGTCTTTCACCATCCGCATCACGGCGCACCAGCCCGCTTTGGCGGTGACGACCTGCTCACGCTTCTCGTGGTAGTCGCGCTCCAGCTTGCGCAGACGACGGGTCAGGTTATCCATCTCCGCTTCGCAGAAGGTGAGCGCTTTTTCCAGCTGGTTGCGGCGCGCACGGTTGTTGCTGAGCTGGGCATGCAGTTCGTCGCGACGGATACGCGCCCGCTCCTCTGCCCCACTGTCGGCCCGCACGCCGATATCCTGCAATTCTTTATGCAGGTCGGTCAGCAGCTCTTTCTTGGTATCAAAGGAGCTTTTCAGCGATGCCAGCACCTGGCTGTACTGGCTCAGCTGCGCGGCATGGCTACGCATCGCTTCACGGGCGCGGGTACGTTCCGTTTCCGCCTGCTCCAGACGCTGGCGCAGCTTCTCGTTCAGATCGCTATTACCGTTCAGCATTTCCGCCGAGTCGGAGTAGCTGAAGTGCGCCCGGCGCTGGGCCACTTCGGTCAGGGCAAACGCCTGCTGACGGGCTTCGCGCTGAACCTGCTGTGACCAGGCGTAATCTTCTTTTAGCTGTTCATACTGCTCGGGATCGCTTTGCAGAACTGACAGCAGCGGTTCGAGTTTCGCCAGTTGGTTGCCATGCTGCTGCACAAAGCGCGCGGCTTCCTGTGCTTCGTCGAGACGCTCCTGGATCTCATCAACACGATCGGCAAGGGTGTCATCCGCCAGCAGGTTAAGGCGCGGCAGGATGCGGTTCAGCGCAGCGACACCCTCTTTAGCCTGTTCGAACTGAACGCGGCTCTGCTGGTTATCGTTTTCGTGCGCGGAAAGTGCCCGCTCAAGCTCGGTACGACGGGTCGTGAACTTGCGGATCTCCGCCTCTGGATCGGCTTCAAACGCCACCGCCAGATGGCTACCGATAAAGCGGCTAAACGCCTGGTGCAGACGCTGGGTTTTCTGGACATCGAAAGAGAGCGTGGCGAAGCGCTCAGACAGCGCCTCACGCTCGGTATGCAGGCTCTCGATGCGGCTTTCACGTGCGGCGCGGCCAAACAGCGGCAACGACGGGAAGCGCGAATAACGCCACTGGCGATCGGCGATTTTCACCACCACGGCCTTTTCCAGTTCGTCGACGCCAAAGACGCTGTCATCGAACGACTGCGGATCCCCTTCGATCAGATACAGATCTTCCGGGCAATCTTCCAGGCCTTCAAGCTGGTCAGCGATCAGCGATAGATCCGGCACTACGATAGCGTGGCGGGACGGGCCATACAGCGCCGAGTAGTACGGGGCATCTTCCAGACTGACGTCGTCATAAATTTCGGACAGCAGCACGCCGCCAAAACGCTCTGCCAGGGTGTTCAGACGCGCATCTTCTGCCCCGCCCGGCTGGCTTAAGCGTTCGATCTCTTCATCGACGGCACGCTTGCGCGCGCCCACTTCATCACGCTCAACAATCGCTTCGCGTTCACGCTCCAGCAGTTGCTGGAGGTACTCTGTTACTTCCTGGCCAGATTCAAACTCCTCGCCGCACTGCTCGCTAAGCTGACTGAGGCTGCTCTGGGCGGCCAGCCAGATCGGGGCGCGCTGCATCAGCGTCTGAATACGCGACTGCAGCTGCTCCAGCTCCTGGCGCAACGCCATGCGTTGTTCCTGGGCGTTAGAGACGCTGTCAGACAGCGACGCGATACGGGCTTCCAGCTCCTGATGCAGGGCCTCCAGATCGTCAATATCGACCCGTTTACCCTGACGCTTGCAGAATTCAGCCAGCAGACGTTCCGCCTCCTGCTGTTCACGCAGGCGCTGTTCCAGCTCGTTCAGACGCATACGCAGCGGCTGAACCTGTTCTGCCAGATGACGCTGATTGACGCCATCACGCAGTAACTCGCGGGCCACTTCCCACGCCTCAGCGCGCGCCAGCGGGCCGTTGATAGACGCCACCAGCTGGTAAGCCTGCTCAAACTGGCTGTGAGCGGATTGCGCCACGCTCATTTTCTGATCGAGATTCAGCAGTTTCTCGGTCGCTTCCTGCTCTTTTGCCTGGAAGGTTTCCAGCCACTGATCGGCGCTCTCCGGGGTCAGATCCGGCAGATGGCAGAGGTCTTTCGCACGCTGCAGGGCCTGCAACGCCTGGTTGTACTGAATCGCGCGGGTTTGCTGCACGTCCAGCGCCTGCTGATAATCGGCAAGCTGGCTTTTCAGCTCATCCACTTCCAGCTCGGCGGCTTCTGCGCGGCCTTCGTTCTCTTCCTGCTTGTCGGCGGCTTCGGCCACCACTTCGTTCTGCTCTTCCAGACGAATTTGCAGTTCATCGAGATCCGCTTCGTAGCGCTCAATTTTTTCCTGCTGGCGCAGCGCGGTCTGGACCAGGTTCAGGTGATCGCTGGCGGCCTGGTAATCGGCCTCCAGATCCCCTTCCGCCCCGTTATGTTCGGACAGTTCACGCGCCATCTCGACGTGCTTGTACTGCTCAGACGCCAGCTGCTTACGCGAGGTAAACAACTCGCGGCGATACTCAAGAGCCTGATCCAGATGGATACGGCGCTCGTTGGCGTGGCGCATATAGTCCGCCGCCACATAGTTGGTGGCTTCGCTGATCAGATGCTTAAACAGGTCGCGGTCCGACTGGGTTACGCGGATCGCTTCCAGCGTCATGCGGTTTTCACGCAGCGCCGCTTCCATATCCTGGAAGGCCTTACGCACGCCGCTGTTTTCCGGCAACAGGTAGTCGCGCAGGGAGCGGGTAATGGCACTGGAGATCCCGCCGTACAGCGAGGCCTCAATCAGGCGATAGTACTTACTACGATCCGAAGCCGAGCGCAGACGTCGTGCGACCACACCCAGATCGAACATCAGAGAGTGGTATTCGGTAATGGAGTTGAACTGCTTAAACTGTACGCCCTCGATGGCTTCCAGCTTGTCTTTCAACTCCTGGAGCGTCAGCACACGCGCCTGACGGTCGTTGAGGGTTTCCGTTAACAGCGAGGTTGGCTGAACGGACGTTGGCAATCCCTGAATGGCAAACGGCTTGATGTCCACCTTACGGTCACGCCCTGCAACCTGCTGCAGACGCACGCCGACGACCACGCGCTGGTGACGGGAGTTGATCACGTCCAGCACTGAGTAACAGACACCCGCCTTCAGCTTGCCGTGCAGACCTTTATCGCGGGAGCCGCTGGTTGCACCGGCTTCGGTGGTATTACGGAAGTGCAGTAGCGTCAGATCCGGGATCAGGGCAGTGACGAACGCCGCCATGGTGGTGGATTTCCCTGCCCCGTTACCGCCCGAGAGCGTCGTTACCAGCTCATCGAGATCAAAGGTGCGGGCAAAGAAACCGTTCCAGTTAATCAGCGTCAGTGAGCGAAATTTACCGCGTTCAATCATTACTCTTCCTCCCCGCTATCCGGCTGAGTGTCTTCATGCTCGTCATTGAGCTGCAGATGGTTTTCCACCGGCATCGCTTCGCCATCACGGATCATGCGCAGCTGCGCTTCACGGGCGTCGTCACCCACGCGCACGTCGGCGCCAAAGCGGAATACCGATTCCGTGATGCGGAATTTACTGCTGTCGTGGCCCATAAACCACACCATGCCCAGACGGCGCAGACGGTTCAGGGAAGAGCGTACTTTTTCCTGTAACTTCTGACGGTCAACGTCGGAACCGGTGGAGCGGTTGTTCACCAGCTTCAGCAGCTTGCCTTCATCGGCCAGCGTCATCAGCTCGTCATAAAGCTCCTGCTGGGTGAAGATACCTTCGTTAGCCAGACGCTCCGGGCTGAGATAGAGGTAGCAGAGAATTTTGCCGACCATCATGTCCAGCTCGGACAGCACCGAACGCGGAATAAGCGTGGTGGAACGCGGGCGCAGGTAGAAGAAACCTTCCGGGGCGCGGATCAGCTCCACGTTATAGCGGGCGTAAAACTCTTCCAGGTATTCCTGGAAATCCATCAAAAAGGCGTGATTATCCAGCTCGTCGAGACCAATGTGACGACCGGCACGCAGCTGGCTGTCCAGCGCCGGAAAGATCGGATTTGCCAGCGCCTGGGCCAGTTTAACTGGCATCACGTGTTCAATATTTGTCAATGACATGCGCCTGTACCTTGGCTCCGTAATCGTTAATTGGCTGCCACTTCGGCGGCAGGCCGGTGAAATCTGCTTGCGCGACGCCCAGGCGTACCGCCTGGTCAACCACGATGCGGGCGATATCAAAATGGCGCGCACGCGGGTATTGTGCGAGGTAGTCACGCACCACCAGACCGAGATCCAGCGGTTTGTTTTTGGCTTTGAAGATCGCCAGCTGCTCCTCGATCATCGCCGCAAGCTGTTCCCGTATTTCGTTAAACTCTTCATATTCAAGATCGGCTGGCAGTTCACCGGTCACCTCTTCGTCGCGCAGGCTCATCTCTTCGTCACGCATATCGAGCAGGCGGTCGGCACTGGCGTAGGTCAGTGCCCACGGTGCATCGAAGTAGGTCTGAACCGACTGGCGCAGACGCTGGGCAAAGACGCGGTTTTTATCCATGTCGATAGCGGTACGGATAAATTTATGCACGTGGCGGTCATAGCCGATCCACAGGTCGATGGCCTGCTGACCCCAGCTGATAATGCGGTCGAGTTTGCTTTGCAGGTCGAAGACCAGACGATCGACAAAATGCAGGTTGTCATGGGCCAGGGTGGCATCCTGAATGCGCAGTAGGTTGGCCTGCAGCTTATCGCCCGCAGCTTCCAGCGTATCCTGCAGTTCACGCAGGGTGCCGGAAGTTTCCGATAACAGCATTTCGCAGCTGGAAATCGCCGCCCGCCAGTCTTTGTTCAGCAACTGGGCGATATCGTCTTTCACCAGTTGCTGCTGCTCGTCCATGATGCGCTGTGTCAGGTCGATGCTGTCGAAAATTTCAGCCACCGAGTATTTCAGCGGTGCATAGACGTTGCGGTGCCAGTGGAACTCGTCGCCGTCTTCCTCAGCGGCATCGGCCGCTCGCTTCAGTTCGCCCGCCACAATGGAGAGCTGCATTGAAAGGCGCAGGGTCGAGAATTCGCGCTGACGAATGTAATAGTCGGTGATGCCGATACCCAGTGGCGTCAGACGATAGATGGCGTTTCCTTCCGCCTGCTCGCTGGTAAAGCGGTTCAGCAGACGTTGACGCACCATATCGTTAATCGCGTTATTGGCACGCACATTAATGGTTTCGCTGGTTTGCTCAAACGCATCACTGACATGGCGGAACGCATCCACCAGTTCGCCCTCGCTCATTTCTCCATCCAGCCGCTCGCTGTTCAGCGTGGCAACCGCCAGCAGAAAAGAGAGTCTGTCTACCGGCAGCGAGAGGGAGAAATCGTTTTTTCTGGCCCAGGCAACCAGCTCGGGGACTGTCTGGGAAAATTCACTCATAAGTTATCCTTGCTCTGCGGCTTGTGCGCGGTGACGTGTATGTAGCGGCCAAGGCTAATCCAGGGTTCCTGGCGACAGTACCGCGTCTCTAATTCTGTCAGGGCGTCAAAACAGTCATGCTGCTTTTGTTTATCACGCAGGTAATCGTGAAACACCCTGATACCGGTTTTACCGGCGATCTGCCAGCCCATCGCTTCCAGCCAGCCATAGACCTGCTGCGGATCGCGCGGAAAGTCCGGTGAAAGCGTGCGCCGTTTCTTTTTGTACATGCCCTGCTGCACATAGCCAAAATTGCCCACCAGCACGTTACGCATCAGCAGGCCATTGGCGTTGTAAAACATCAGCGACAGCGCGCCACCGGGGCAAAGTATCGACCAGAGCGTCTGCAACAGCGCCTGGGGATCGGCGACCCACTCCAGCACCGCATGAGACAATATCAGATCAACCGGGCTTTCCAAATGTTGAGCGATGTCCTGAGCGGCGCAATGTATAAATTGCATGTTATCGCTCACACCTTTTTCCGCCGCGGCGCTTTCGGCACGGGCGATCATCTCTGCCGACAGGTCGCACAGGATGACATGGTGTCCCCGCTCGGCCATTTTTATCGCCGTCTGACCTTCACCGCCGCCAGCGTCGAGAACGCGCAATTTTTTTGACCCGAAGCGGGCAAGAAGGATGTCCAGATCCTGCCAGAGGATCGTTTGACGCAATCGGCCCTTGGTCGTGCCATAAATATTGCGGGCAAACTTTTCCGCGATGTCATCAAAATTGCGATCCCGCATTGGGAGAGGCTCCACCCACTAACAACAAAACCGCTATTTTGTCACAGCCGGACGGATAATGAACCTCTCTGGTGTAATATCCCTGACAATCCTCAGCTGTATGGTCAAAAAAGGAGCCAGAAAGGATGCTTTTTACCCTAAAAAAATATATTGGCGGCATGATGCTTCCCCTCCCTCTTCTTCTGCTGTGTATCGCGCTGGGCCTGGGGTTGCTGTGGTTCAGCCGCTTTCAGAAAACCGGCAAAATTATCGCGACGGCAGGCTGGTTGGTGCTGCTGCTGCTGAGCCTGCAACCGGTGGCCGATGGCTTATTACGTCCAATAGAAGACAAATACCCGACCTGGCAGGGAAATCAAAAGGTTGCGTACATAGTGGTGCTCGGCGGAGGTTATACCTGGGATCCTGACTGGGCACCGAGTTCCAATCTGATTAACAACAGCCTGCCGCGACTCAATGAAGGGATGCGCCTGTGGCTGGCTAATCCGGGTTCGAAAATGATCTTCACCGGGGCGGCGGCGAAAAGCAATCCGGTGAGCACCGCAGAAGCCGGTGCACGTGTGGCGCAGTCACTGGGAGTGCCACGGGAGGACATCATCATCCTCGACAGCCCAAAAGATACCGAAGAGGAAGCCGCAGCGGTGAAGCAGGCGATCGGTGATGCTCCCTTCCTGCTGGTGACCTCCGCCTCACACCTGCCGCGGGCAATGATCTTCTTTGAACAGCAGGGGTTACACCCGCTGCCCGCCCCGGCTAACCAGCTGGCGATTAGCGCGCCGCTCAACCCCTGGGAACGGATTATTCCGTCCCCGGTCTGGCTGATGCACAGCGATCGCGTGGGTTATGAGACGCTCGGGCGCATCTGGCAATGGCTCAAAGGGCCGTCAGACGAGCCAGGGAAGCAGTGATTTCGAGGCCAGGTCGAAGTTGGCGCGGTTAAAGTGCCCGGTATTCACCAGCTGCGCCACTTCGTCCCACAGCAGATACAGCCAGCGCCGCCAGAGGAAGGACTCTGAGACCGGCGCGCGCTGCAGATAGTGCCAGAGCAGATCTTCTGCCAGCCCGCTCTCGCTCAGGCGAAACAGTTCATACTCCCGCGGCGCCCACAGCATCACCCCTGGCCCGACCATCGCCAACAGCTGATCGCTACGGGGATCCTTGAGCATACTGCGCAGGGTAAAGTTGCCGTGGATCAGCACACTGTTGTCGTTGAAGCCCTCAAACAGGGCGGGCAGGCATTCCCGGGTTCGAAACAGTATCCGTTTGTCCTGCATGGTCAGGCCGGTATTGCGGTACTGGTTTAGCGTTCCCCACAACACCTCAACCCGCTGGCGATACCAGAGCGGCCACAGATTCTCCTGGGTGCTGTCAACCGACCCGACCAGCCCCCCGCTGTCCATCCGGTGCCAGGCCAGCAGCGCTTCGACAATCTGATCTTTCAGCTGTTCCCAGCGTTCCGGGGTGCGGGCCGGGGCTTCAACCGGGACGCCCCGCAGGCGCTCGATCAGCAGTACGTCAGGACCCGGATGCTCCTCGTGGGTCATCACACCATATACGGTCGGCATTCTGACTGTGCCACTGCGGGCCAGCATGGAGATTTTCCACGCCAGTTGTCTGGCAACATCCGGTGAAGTGAAGCTTCGGGCCAGTAACGGCATGGGGTTTCCATGGCTGTCATATAACGACCACAGCGTAGTATCTGCTTTTTCATGCACGCACTCCACACGGCTCAGTTTTTCACCCAGCAGATGGCTGAGTTCGACAAGCAGCTGTTCCATTTCAGATTACCCCCATTAAGACTACTGCTTTTATAATGAGCGCCTGGCGGGCGAATGTCACTCTTATGCGACGATTCTTGAGAAGAAATACAGAAGATAAAATATCCCCTCAGCCGAGGGGATGAGGGGGGATTAACGCATCTCAGCGCGAACGCGGGCGAGATCCTCTGGCGTATCAACGCCTGTACCGGGAACTTCCTGCGCGACGGCAACATGGATCTTCTCGCCGTACCACAGTACGCGCAGTTGCTCGAGCATTTCGATATTTTCCAGCGGACTCGGCTGCCAGGTCACGTAACGGCGAATAAAGCCGGCGCGATAGCCATAAATACCCAGATGTCGCAGTATGTTGTCGCCGATCGCGTCGCGGGAAGCGGCAAAGCGGTCGCGATCCCAGGGAATGGTCGCGCGGGAGAAATAGAGCGCGTAGCCTTCCCTGTCCAGCACCACTTTCACGGCATTCGGGTTGAATGCCTCTTCGGCGCTGTGTACCGGCACGGCCAGCGTCGCCATACCAACCTGACGCTGGGCCAGATTTTCTGCGACCTGGCGGATAATCACCGCCGGGATCATCGGCTCATCGCCCTGCACGTTGACAATCACCGTGTCATCGCTGAAGCCGCATTTTTCGACCACTTCCGCCAGGCGCTCGGTGCCGGACTGATGATCGGCGCGGGTCATGCACACTTCGCCGCCCGCCGCTTCAACCGCACGCGCTACCTCTTCATGATCGGTGGCGACGATGATGCGGTCAGCGCCGGACTCACGCGCACGTTCCAGCACGTGGACAATCATCGGCTTACCGTTGATGTCGACCAACGGTTTACCCGGCAGGCGGGTGGAGGCAAAACGCGCCGGAATGATGACAACAAAACTCATGGTTTGCTCTCTTCGGCCGCCAGCGAACGGGCTTCGGTTTCAAGCAGGACGGGAATGCCGTCGCGCAGTGGGAAGGCAAGGCTATCCAGTTTGCAGATTAACTCCTGCTTGTCCTGGCTGTAGTAGAGTTTGCCGTTGCACACCGGGCAGGCAATAATTTCCAGTAAACGGTGATCCATAGTTCCTCCGTATCAATAATCGTTAAAGTTTACCATATTCCATTTTCAGACCGCTTCTATTTCCCAGCCACTTCGACAGGCCGCAAAAAGTCCGTCAGGAAGATGGCCCAGCGCTATCCGCGTTGCGCCCTGCCAGCCCGCAAAATCACTTATCGCAGCGGTCAGCCCCTTTTCCAGCCCTGCGCTGACCCGCACACCCTCTTCCAGCCAGAGGGCGATAATCTGCAGCTCACCGGTTTTACGGTGCATTTTTGCGTCCATTCGCCCCACCAGTTGCCCTTTATGCAGCAGCGGCAGAACGAAATAGCCGTACTGACGTTTCGGTGCCGGGGTATAGCACTCCAGCCGGTAGCTGAAGTTAAACAGTTGCTCCGCACGCTTACGATCCCAGACCACCGGATCAAACGGCGACAGGACAGCGCTGTGAGTGGCGGTGAGTTTGCCCGCCTGCGCCTGCGTAAGCAGCGGCAGCAGATCGGCATGCAGCCACATTTCGCCCAGGGTTTCTACCTCGACACGCACCACTCGCTGCTGCGCCTGCCAGCCTTCAAGCAGCGGAGCCAACGCCGGCTGGCGCAGGCGGTAATAATCGGCTAACCACTGCCCGCGAAAAATGCCCAGGCTACGGGCGCTGTTTTCCAGCATCACGGCCTCGGCCGCCGCCTGGGTCAGCATATCCCGGCTGTCATCCCACTCCGGCATCACCCGGTGAGTAAGATCGTAGACGCGCTGAAAGTTACGTCTTTCGATCACCATCACCTTTCCGGCGGTAAATAGCCCCTCAAGATGGCGTTTATGCGGCTTCCACTCCCACCATCCGCTGGTGCCTTTACGAGGATGTTCGAAATCGGCGGAACGTACCGGCCCCTTCTCGTGGATATGAGCGATCAGCTGTTCAATTTCTTCTGCGTGTTCCTGCATCCATGCCTGGCGGTATTTCCAGCCCATGTTGTCAGGGGAGAGCATCCGATGACGCACCAGGGCAAAATCGCTGCGCGGCAGGAAGCACGCCTCATGCGCCCAATACTCCATGAGTTCGCCCTGACGCAGGGCGCTGTCCAGCCATTCGGGCGGATAGTGGCCGAGACGGCTAAACAGCACCAGATACGGGCTGCGGGCAACGATATTGATGGTGTCGATCTGCAGCAGCGACATGCGCTGGATGGTTGTAAGAATATCGGCGGGCTGCGCGCGGCGACGGGGCTTTTTCAAAAGCCCCTGCGCGGCAAGGTGAAGATGACGTGCGGCTGAAAGCGTGAGTTGCGGTAAAGCCATGCCATTTCCTGTGTGTTAGTGCGCGGGTGAACCCTCTTCTGCCAGGGCAATGAGCGCCTGCAGCAGTCGTTCAGGCTGTTCGCCCTGCAGTTCAGCATCAACCGGTAAATACCACCAGTTATCGCGGGCAAAGGCGCGGCATTTCACCGCATCTTTTTCGGTCATGATCAGCGTCTGACCGGGCGCAGTAAAACCTGCAACCTGCGCCTGGCTCAGCGCCTGATGGTCGGCCAGCGGTACCGTATTGAGGAGCCGGGCACCGCAGGCTTCGAGCGTAGAGAAAAAGCGCGGGGGATGACCAATACCGGCCATCGCCACCAGGTTCGGGAGTTCAGCAACATCACGCCTTTCGCCGGTCAGCAGATTCACGGCCAGGCCAGGACGCAACTGCATCGGGATTTCCCCCGCCTGTGCGGAACCGCCGTTGACGATAACCGCGTCCACAGATTTTAAGCGAGAAGCACGCTCGCGCATCGGCCCGGCGGGTAACCACAAGCCGTTGCCAAAGCGGCGCACGCCGTCAATCACCACAATCTCTTTATCCCGGGCCAGGGCGTAGTGCTGCAGCCCATCGTCGGTGATTACCATCTGCACGTCCGTCTGACTTAGCAGGGCCTGAACCGCCTCGCTGCGCACCGGTGAGACCGCGACCGGAGCACCGGTGCGCTGAAAGATCAGCACCGGCTCATCCCCCGCCTGCGCGGTGGTAGTTTGCCCGGTCAACAGCAACGGGTAGCGCTCCGCCTTTCCGCCGTAGCCCCGGGAGACAACCCCCACACGGATACCGCGTTGGGTCAGCTGTTCCACTAGCCAGATAACCACCGGCGTTTTGCCGTTGCCGCCAGCGGTGAGGTTCCCCACCACCACCACCGGCACCGGGGCACGCCAGGCCCGCTTCAGCCCCACTTTATAGCTGAGGCGGATCAGGCCGCTCACCAGGCCATACAGCCAGGAGAGCGGCAACAGCAGCAGCCAGAGTGGAGACTCACCGGACCAGATGCGGGCAATCATGCGCCAAACTGCATCTTATGAAGTTGCGCGTACACGCCCTGATGCGCCAGCAGATCGGTATGGCTACCGCGTTCAACGATATAGCCATCTTCCACCACCACGATTTCATCGGCTTTTTCGATAGTCGACAGACGGTGCGCGATCACCAGAGAGGTGCGGTTCTTTTGCAGCTCATCCAGCGCAGACTGGATGGCACGTTCGGACTCTGTATCCAGCGCCGAGGTGGCTTCATCGAGGATCAGGATTGGGCTGTCACGCAGCAGCGCGCGCGCAATGGCGATACGCTGGCGTTGGCCGCCGGAGAGCAGCACGCCATTTTCACCGATAATGGTATCCAGACCGTTATCCATCTTATTGATAAAGTCCATGGCGTAGGCCATTCGCGCTGCAGCTTCAATCTGCTCACGGCTGTACTCTTCGTTACGGGCATAGGCGATGTTATTGGCCACGGTGTCGTTGAAGAGATGCACATTCTGCGAGACCAGAGCAACCTGGTTACGTAACGACCGCAAGGTGTACTCGCGCAGATCGTGGCCATCAATCAGGATTTCTCCCTCATCGATGTCATAGAAGCGAGTGATCAGGCTGGCAATGGTCGATTTACCTGAGCCAGAGCGGCCCACCAGCGCGACGGTCTTTCCTGCCGGGATTTTCAGATTGATGTTACGCAGCGCTGGCGCATCACGACCCGGGTAGGTAAAGGTCACGTTGCGGAATTCTACATCACCGGTTGAGCGCTCAATCACGCGTTTACCTTCGTCTTTTTCCTGTTCGGAATCGAGGATCGCAAACAGGGTCTGACAGGCTGCCATCCCGCGCTGGAACTGGGCGTTAACGTTGGTTAACGATTTCAGCGGGCGCATCAGGGCAATCATCGACGAGAAGACCACGGTAATAGTACCGGCGGTTAAGGTTTCCATTACACTCGGGAAGCTGGCGGCGTAGAGAACAAATGCCAGTGCCAGAGAGGCGATAAGCTGAATGATGGGATCGGAAATGGAAGAGGCAGAAACCATCTTCATCCCCTGCAGACGCATCTTATTGCTGACCTTATCGAAGCGCTTGGTTTCCACTTCCTGGCCACCAAAAATCAACACCTCTTTGTGTCCTTTCAGCATCTGCTCTGCACTGGTAGTGACCTGCCCCATCGTGTTCTGCATGTTCTTACTGATGCTGCGGAAACGTTTGGAGACCACGCGGATGGCGATCGACACAATCGGCGCCAGCACGATAAGGATCAACGACAGCTGCCAGCTGTACCAGAACATCAGGACAAACAGACCAATGATCGAGGCCCCTTCACGCACCACGGTAATGAGCGCGCTGGAGGAGGAAGACGCAACCTGCTCGGAGTCGTAGGTAATACGCGACAGCAAGGTACCGGTCGACTGCTTGTCGAAGAACGCCACCGGCATGCCCATCATATGGCTGAACAGGCGACGACGCATGGTCATTACCACCTTGCCCGATACCCATGAGAGGCAGTAGCTGGAGATATAGCTGGTGATGCCGCGTAAAATCATCAGGCCGATAACCACCAGTGGCATCCAAAGCAGCACTGAGCGATCCGTTTTACCAAAACCGTCGTCCAGTAACGGTTTGAGGAGCGATAACATGAAGGTATCGCTGGCTGCGTTGAGGATTAACGCTACGCCCGCCACGATAAGGCCCGTTCTGAAGGGCGCAATCACCGGCCAGAGCCGGCGGAAGGTCTGCCACGTGGAGAGATCTTTGTCGTTATGCATTCAAAAAACCAGCATTTGTTGAAATAGCCGCATATTCTACCCGTTATCTCCGGGCGCGCCAAACCACTGATGATACCAACGGGGCAAAATTTGATCCCGTAAGCGTTGGATTTGCCAGCCATGTTGCGAAAATGAAACCGTGATTTGTCCAGATCGGGGCGTAGTTAACCAGAGATACCCCTCCTTTCTGTAGCGGCGCGCCACCTTGTACGAAGGCAGTCGCCACGCGTTATAGCGGGATGCAGACACCAGGGCGATACGCCCACCCACACGCTGCACCAGAGGGAGTGATGAAGAGGTATTACTGCCATGGTGCGGCACCTGGATAAGTGTAGACGCAAGATATTGCCAGTGACGACTGAGCATCGCTTTTTCTCCCTGCGCCTCAATATCCCCGGTTAACAACAGGCTATGAGTGCCGTCCTCAATTTTGACCACGCAGGAACCGTTGTTGCCGCGCTGCGGTGCGGTGGCGAGAGGCCAATGCGCGCTGAAGGTCAGCCCCTGCCACTGCCAGCGTTCGCCGCGAAAACAGGCATCATGTCCCTTCTGGCGCAGTGGGCTGCGTATCCACATATTCGGCCACGCCTGGCGTAACGAGGCCAGCCCGCCGATATGGTCAAGGTGTTCATGGCTGACTATCACTCCTTCCGGGCGTAAGTGATGCCAGCGCAGCCAGGGGATAATAACCTGTTGAGCACTGTCCCCGCCTGGCCACGCAGGCCCGGTATCATACAAAATCGCTTTCCCCTGACGCTCGATAACCATTGCCAGTCCCTGTCCGACATCCAGCATATGCACCGACCAACCTTCCGTTTTGTTTGTTCGCCATAACGGACTGGCCGCCAGCACCAGTGCCGACACACAGACCACCGGGTAGGTTCGTGCGCCGCGCATCCGCCAGGCGATAATCGCCGCCCAGGGCAACAGAGTTAGCCACAACCAGCGTTTATCGACCCCGATCCAACCGTCAGGCAGCGAGGTCAGGAAGCCAAACAACAGGGAGAGTGAACCATCTGCCAGCCGCCAGACCAGATGTTCCGCGAGCGGCCATAGCCCGAGATGCAGACACATCCCCAGCAGAATGAGCGGCACCGAGACAAAGGTCACCAGCGGCACCGCCACCAGGTTCGCCACCAGTGATGACAGGCTGAATCCGTGAAAGACCATCACCTGTACAGGTAGCAACAGCAACAGCATGCCGAGCTGCAGGTGCAGCAGATTGCCTCCCGCTCTGATTATCCACGGCCCGGATAAACGGGGGGCAGGCACCCACTGATACCAGAAAATCAGCGCTGCCACCGCAAAGGCCGAAAGTAAAAGGCTATGCGATAGCACTGCCAGCGGGTCGACCAGCAAAATGGCGGCGATGCAGACTCGCCATACTTGCCAGGGCGACCAGAGACGGCCGCTCAGCTGCAGCGCCAGACAGGTGCCTAGTGAAACGACGGTACGCAGCGCGGGGGGCTGCATGCCGGTAAGCCAGGCATAAAAGGCAGCAAAGCAGAATCCCGCCACCAGCGGGGCTTGCCAGTTCACCCAGCGAGCCGGAACAAAAAACTGCATGCCTCGTACCAGCAGCCAGATAACCGATGCTGCAAGGGCAATATGCAATCCCGAAATCGCCATGAGATGCGCCGTACCCGTTTGCCGCATCAAATCTTTAATGTCTGGCGTCAATGCCAGACGTTCCCCCATCCCCAGCCCCAGCAGAACCGGCCCCCAAGTATAAGACGAAAGCCTGGCCGTCAGCGTGGCAAGATACCGGGCGCGTAAGCTGCAGCGGTCATCTGTGACTTCCGGGTTGGTGAAACGCCCGGTCAGGGACTGATGCTGCGCCAGAGCATAGCGCTGGGCATCGAATCCTCCCTCGTTGAGTTGACCGTGAACAGGCCGTAACGTCAGGGTCATCTTCCAGCGCTGCCCGGCACAACCTGGCTGCGGTAGCGTATTGCCATACAGCGTAACCCCCACCGCAGGCAGCATTGCCCTGCCATTAAGCCTGACGATACGGGCCTGATACATCTTATCGCTCCCGATCGCCATAATCTCCAGCTCTGCCTTCTGCGGTCCGTGGGTCAGGTGCTGGATCGGCCAGACTGCGCTTAACGCGGCGAGCCCGCCCCAGGCAAAAAAGAGCAGCCAAAGGCCGATGTATCGCGCCATGGTATGGCGAATTAAAGCGAGCAAGAACCCGGCAACAATCATGGCCTGGATAAGCGGCAGCGCTGGCAGCGTGGGCAACCAGAGCAGCGGTAAGATGGCGAGAATCAAACATGTCGCTAACGCAGACAAACGCATTTACACCTCCCTGTATCCGGGCAGTGTGCAGCGGGCTGTTTAGCAAGTCAGGTGTGAAAAAATCAGATTGCAGCGCAGGCTGGTGGGAAATGTTCGCTTTGCAGCAACCGGCAGCAAAACTTGCGATGCCGATTCAGGTTCAGGTTCAGGTTCAGGTTCAGGTTCAGGTTCAGGTTCAGGTTCAGGTTCAGGTTCAGGTTCAGGTTCAGGTTCAGGTTCAGGAAAAACAAAAACAAAAACAAAAAAAGCACCCGCAGGTGCTTTCTTGTGGTTACTCAGTTTCGCCCACAGGCCAAACTCAGTCGCCGTAAATGTTGGCGCGATCGCGCAATTCTTTACCCGGCTTAAAGTGCGGAACGTATTTACCTTCCAGCTCTACTTTGTCGCCAGTCTTCGGGTTACGCCCGGTGCGTGGAGCACGATAGTGCAGAGAAAAACTACCGAAACCGCGGATTTCAATGCGCTCGCCCTGTGCAAGAGTGGTCGCCATATGCTCCAGCATCTCTTTTACGGCATCTTCCACTGCTTTAGCAGGTATGTGCGATTGCTGGCTGGCAAGTCTTTCAATCAATTCTGACTTGGTCATGATTCCTCCGGTTCCTTCAAACCCATTAGCTAAACAGCTTAAACAAGGGCGGCCGTAGCCGCCCTTTGTTATTGATTACAGGACGAATCCTGCAATCTGTCAAGTTACTCTACGAGTAACTTATTCGCCTTTAGCTGCTTTGAAAGCTTCAGCCATTGCGTTGTTAGAGAAGTTTGCATCTTCCTGTTTGTTAACAGTTGCGATTGCATCTTTCTCATCAGCTTCGTCTTTAGCACGAACAGACAGGCTGATTGCACGGTTTTTGCGGTCAACGCCGGTGAATTTAGCTTCAACGTCGTCGCCTACGCTCAGAACCAGAGTTGCATCTTCAACGCGGTCACGTGAAGCTTCAGAAGCGCGCAGGTAACCTTCAACGCCGTCAGCCAGTTCTACGGTTGCGCCTTTCGCGTCAACTGCAGTCACTTTACCGTTTACGATTGCGCCTTTCTTGTTCAGTGCAACCCAGTTGTTGAACGGATCTTCTGCGAGCTGTTTAACGCCCAGAGAGATACGCTCACGCTCTGCGTCAACCTGCAGAACAACTGCTGCGATTTCGTCGCCTTTTTTGTATTCACGTACTGCTTCTTCGCCTGCAACGTTCCAGGAGATGTCAGACAGGTGAACCAGGCCGTCGATGCCGCCGTCCAGGCCGATGAAGATACCGAAGTCAGTAATAGACTTGATTTTACCTTCAACACGGTCGCCCTTGTTGTGGGTTTCCGCGAACTGCTGCCATGGGTTGTTTTTGCACTGCTTCAGGCCCAGGGAGATACGACGACGTTCTTCGTCGATATCCAGAACCATCACTTCCACTACATCGCCAACGTTAACAACTTTGGATGGGTGGATGTTTTTGTTGGTCCAGTCCATTTCGGAAACGTGAACCAGGCCTTCAACGCCTTCTTCGATTTCAACGAAGCAGCCGTAGTCAGTCAGGTTGGTAACGCGACCAGTCAGTTTAGTACCTTCTGGGTAACGTTTAGCGATAGCAACCCATGGATCTTCGCCCAGCTGTTTCAGGCCGAGGGATACACGAGTACGCTCGCGGTCGAACTTCAGCACTTTAACAGTGATTTCGTCGCCCACGTTCACGATTTCGCTTGGGTGCTTAACGCGTTTCCACGCCATGTCGGTGATGTGCAGCAGGCCATCAACGCCGCCCAGGTCAACGAATGCGCCGTAGTCAGTGAGGTTCTTAACGATACCTTTGACTTCCATGCCTTCCTGCAGGTTTTCCAGCAGCTGATCGCGTTCTGCGCTGTTTTCGGATTCGATAACGGCACGACGGGAAACAACAACGTTGTTACGCTTCTGGTCCAGCTTGATTACTTTGAACTCAAGCTCTTTGCCTTCCAGGTGCAGGGTGTCACGAACTGGACGAACGTCTACCAGTGAACCTGGCAGGAACGCGCGAATACCATTCAGCTCAACAGTGAAGCCACCTTTAACTTTGCCGTTGATAACACCGACCACAGTTTCAGCTTCTTCGTAAGCTTTTTCCAGGGTGATCCATGCTTCGTGACGTTTAGCTTTCTCACGAGAAAGCAGGGTTTCACCGAAGCCGTCTTCTACTGCGTCCAGCGCAACGTCAACTTCGTCACCAACCTGGATTTCCAGCTCGCCCTGGGCGTTTTTGAACTGCTCTGCCGGAATGGCAGACTCAGATTTCAGACCGGCGTCAACCAGTACGATATCTTTGTCGATAGCAACAACAACACCACGAACGATGGAACCCGGACGGGTTTCGATTTCTTTTAAGGATTCTTCAAACAGTTGAGCAAAAGATTCAGTCATGTTTAATCTTCAGGTTAATATTAACGTCCACCTGGCTCCGTGCCGGATGGGGTTGTTTCACATACCCGCCGTCAATCCATTGCAGCGGGGGTACTGCTAAATCGGTCGCGATTACGCGATTGCCAGTTTTTGGCGCGCATATTGTAGCGCTTTTTCAATCACTTGCTCAATAGTTAAACTGGTAGAATCCAGAACTAATGCATCATCTGCGGGAACAAGCGGCGCAACGGCGCGATTACGGTCGCGGTCGTCGCGTTCTTTTATCTCGGACAAAAGACGTTCAAAGTTAACACTAAAGCCCTTTTCCTGCAACTGTAGCATACGGCGCTGCGCACGCTCTTC
The DNA here is from genome assembly GCF_043105735.1 of Leclercia sp. GLN_9. NCBI lineage: Bacteria > Pseudomonadati > Pseudomonadota > Gammaproteobacteria > Enterobacterales > Enterobacteriaceae > Leclercia > Leclercia sp. GLN_9. The sequence continues at coordinate 204,214 of NZ_JBICLV010000013.1, read as the reverse complement.
CGAGGAAGCGTCAAGGAAAATTTTCACCGGCGCATCAGGGAAAACCACGGTCCCCATGTCGCGTCCGTCAGCGATCAAACCCGGCGCATCCCGGAAGGCGCGCTGGCGACGTAAAAGTGCCTCGCGAACGCGCGGGAACGCGGCGACCTGAGAAGCGGCGTTCGCCACGTCCTGGGTGCGGATCTCACCGCTCACGTCTTCCCCTTCCAGAATCACTTCCAGATTGCCGTTGGTGGAGACAAAACGCACGTCCAGATGGGCGGCCAGCGGCACCAGCGCCTCTTCAGAGGCCACATCAACATGGTGATGCAAAGCAGCCAGCGCCAGCACACGATAGATTGCGCCTGAATCTAAAAGATGCCATTGCAATGCTTCCGCCATCGCTTTGCACAGAGTTCCTTTACCTGCTCCACTCGGCCCGTCAATGGTGATAACCGGGGCAATTGCCGTCATCTTTTTCTCCTTAAAGTAGGCATACCGTTGTGTAAACGCCGCGCATTATACGCGTCAATGCGCACAACTGTTACCTTTGCATGTAAATTACGAAATGTTTGAAGCTGAGTGTAGAAGAATTGGACGATGATGATGTCAGGAAGCGTAAGCAAATAAGATGCCGCACCGGGCGGTGCGGCTGGGGATCATCAGGCAAGTGTACTGATACGCGCCAACTGCTCGAAATAGTCCGGGAAGGTTTTCGCGGTGCATTTCGGATCAAGAATGGTGACTGGCGTATCCGACAGCGCCACCAGCGAGAAACACATCGCCATGCGGTGGTCGTTATAGGTGCCAATTTCCGCAGCCTGCAGCTGTGCCGGTGGCGTTACGCGAATGTAGTCCTCGCCCTCTTCCACCTCGGCTCCTACTTTACGCAGCTCAGTGGCCATCGCGAACAGGCGATCGGTCTCTTTCACGCGCCAGTTGTAAATGTTGCGCATCGTGGTCGTGCCTTTGGCAAACAGTGCCGCAGTGGCAATGGTCATCGCCGCATCGGGGATATGATTCATGTCCATATCGATAGCGTTCAGTTCACCACGGGTACAGGAGATGAAGTCATCGCCCCAGGTGACCATTGCGCCCATCTTCTCCAGCACATCGGCAAAGCGAATATCGCCCTGCACGCTGTTGCGGCCAATACCGGTCACTTTGACGGTACCGCCCTTAATGGCGCCTGCGGCGAGGAAGTAAGAGGCCGATGAGGCATCGCCTTCCACCAGGTAATGACCCGGCGTCTGGTACTGCTGCCCGCCGCGCACCACGAAACGCTGGTAGCTGTGGTTTTCAACGTCCACACCGAAGGTCTTCATCAGATGCAGCGTGATATCGATATAAGGTTTGGAAACCAACTCACCTTTGATGGTGATGGTGGTGTTCTGCGGTGCCAGCGGTGCCGTCATCAGCAGCGCGGTGAGGAACTGGCTCGAGACGCTGCCGTCTACCGCCACGTCGCCACCGGTAAAGCCACCACGCAGGCGCAGCGGCGGATAGTTTTCCTGCTCCAGATAATCAATCTGCGCGCCGCCCTGACGCAGCGCGTCCACCAGATGGCCAATCGGACGCTCTTTCATGCGCGGTTCACCCGTCAGCACGATGTCGTTGCTACCCAGACACAGCGCCGCCGCCAGCGGGCGCATTGCCGTACCGGCATTTCCGAGGAACAATTCCAGCGCGTCAGCGGATTGCAGTGCCCCGGCATTGCCGGTGACTTCGCAGCGAGTGCGATCGGCAGACAGGGTATAGTGGACTCCCAACGCTTTCAGCGCATTGAGCATATGGCGAACGTCATCGCTGTCCAGCAGGTTAGTGAGAACAGTGGTGCCGTTTGCCAGCGCTGCCAGCAGCAAGGCGCGGTTCGAGACACTTTTTGAACCAGGCAGATTAATGGTGCCATCTACCCGCGCGATAGGTTGTAACGTCAGGGATTCCATGAAACTTAACTCTCAATTCAACATAATAAAAACCCCGCAGCCTGGCCGCGGGGTAAACAGGGTCACAATTAACCGTGGCGACGTTCGAAGTCAGTCATGAAGTCGGTCAGGGCCTTAACGCCTTCGAGCGGCATGGCGTTATAAATAGAAGCACGCATCCCGCCGACGACACGGTGGCCTTTCAGCGCGTGCAGGCCTGCGGCGAAGGACTCTTCCAGGAACAGTTTATCGAGATTGCTGTCGGCCAGCTGGAACGGGATATTCATGCGGGAACGGTTAGCTTTGGCGACGTCATTACGGTAGAAGTCGCTGCCGTCGATCACGCTATACAGCAGTTCAGATTTCTGCTGGTTGATCTTATCCATCTGCGCCACGCCGCCGTTGTTTCTCAGCCATTTAAAGACCAGGCCAGAGAGGTACCAGGCAAAAGTCGGCGGGGTGTTGAACATCGAGTCGTTATCGTTCAGCACGGTGTAATCCAGAATCGACGGGCAAGACTTGTGGGCTTTACCCAGTAAATCTTCACGCACGATCACCAGCGTCAGGCCTGCCGGGCCGATGTTTTTCTGTGCGCCGGCATAGATTACGCCGTAGCGGCTGATATCCAGCGGCGAAGAGAGAATGGTGGAGGAGAAGTCCGCTGTGACGACCACGTTTTCGCCAAAGTTTGGCTCTTCGTGGATGGCGATGCCGTCGATGGTCTCATTCGGGCAGTAGTGCAGGTAGGCTGCATCCTGGGAGAGCTGCCATTCGCTCATCGGCTTCACCGCACGTAAACCATCGACAGTAACTTTGGCATCGATGACGTTCGGGGAGCAGTATTTATGCGCTTCTTTTACTGCGCTTGCCGCCCAGTAGCCAGCGTCGACATAATCCGCAGTGGTTTTGTCACCCAGCAGGTTCAGTGGAATGCCCGCAAACTGACCGCGTCCGCCGCCGTGGCAGAATAATACTTTGTAATTTGAGGGGATATTCAGCAGGAAACGAAAATCTGCTTCTGCCTCTTCTGCCACCTCAATAAACGCTTTACCACGGTGGCTGACTTCCATCACTGACGTGCCCAGACCGTTCCAGTCACACAGCTCCTGTTGAGCCTGTTTGAGCACTTCCGCCGGTAACATTGCCGGACCTGAACTAAAATTAAAGACCTGAGCCATTTCCCCTCACCACGCTAAAAGCCATAAGTTATAACTGTGGATATCGGTTTTATCATTCAGTGACACGCGCCGCAATGTCTAAAACTTATGACCCTGGAAATGTGCCCGCCGTCACACAATAGATTCTGCCAGCGGGCTGTCACAAAACCGACAAAATCGCTGTCAGGTGATGCGTTTGGCCCGGCTAACCTTCGTCCATTCTGGATTCGTGCAGCGTGGGCATAATTGATGCGCCCCGGCCTGTAGAGTCTGAACATGACCACAACGCCGGCAGGCATAGTCTCCGACTTCCGGTATCGTCATAAAACGTTCCACAAATTCATCCGGCAAGATGCACAGACCGGGCTTAACCTGGTCATCATCGTAAAAGTAAACGCTTATCTGCCCATTGGTCTCCATAATGGCAAGTTTAACCTGCCCTAGCTGCTCGACGCTGCTGGCCCGCAGTTCCATAAAGAATTCAAACTCGGTCATGTTGGCACGCTGTACTTTTTCCCAGGCCAGCTTGCCATCTTCGACAATGGCGACCGGTTTTCCCTCCAGCAGATCTTCCAGCTTTTCACTTTTCGACATCAGCCACATTACCAGCCGGTAGAGCAACGCCAGGGTGACAAAAACAATGAAGACGGGAATCATCGGCACATCGTCATAAAACGCCACGTCACCTGCTGCCGATCCCAGTGTCAGAATGATTAACACTTCGAAGAGCGACATCTGACGCACGCCGCGCCGCCCGGTAATTTTGAGGAACAGGAAAACCAGTACAAAGGTATAAAGACTTCGCAGCGCAACCTCGCCTAAAAACTCAACGGGGACTTTATCAAAGGCCATTCGTTGAAGATCGAATGCTTTCATTTTTATATTCCTTTACAGTAAGTTACTCCATGTAAGCATAGCCCAGCCTTTTATTTTCGCCGAAACCGCCGGGAAGATAGCGCCTGCCATGCAAAACCCGTATCATTGCGCGCTTTCCGTACGATATAAGTGATCGCCATGACTCAAACGTTTATCCCCGGCAAAGACGCCGCCCTGGAAGATTCCATCGCTCGCTTCCAGCAAAAACTGACCGACCTGGGCTTTAATATCGAAGAAGCCTCCTGGCTCAACCCGGTCCCTCATGTCTGGTCTGTGCATATTCGCGATAAAGAGTGCGCGTTGTGCTTTACCAACGGCAAAGGTGCCACTAAAAAAGCAGCACTGGCCTCTGCACTGGGTGAGTATTTTGAGCGTCTGTCCACCAACTATTTCTTTGCCGATTTCTGGCTGGGCAATACCGTGGCGAATGGCCCGTTTGTTCACTACCCAAATGAAAAATGGTTCCCGCTGACCGAAGACGACGAACTGCCAGAAGGGATCCTCGACGATCGCCTGCGCGCGTTTTACGATCTGGAAAATCAGCTGACCGCCAGCATGCTGATCGATCTGCAGTCAGGTAACGAAGATCGCGGTATCTGCGCCCTGCCGTTTACCCGTCAGTCTGATGAACAAACCGTCTATATCCCGATGAACATCGTCGGCAACCTGTATGTCTCAAACGGCATGTCCGCCGGTAACACTCGCAACGAAGCGCGCGTTCAGGGCTTGTCCGAGGTGTTTGAGCGTCATATTAAAAACCGCATTATCGCAGAATCCATCAGCCTGCCGGAGATCCCGGCTGACGTGCTGGCCCGCTATCCGGGCGTGGTGGAGTCCATTGCCAAACTGGAAGCCGAAGGTTTCCCAATCTTTGCCTATGACGGCTCTCTGGGCGGTAAGTACCCGGTGATCTGCGTCGTGCTGTTCAACCCGGCGAACGGCACCTGCTTCGCCTCCTTCGGTGCACACCCGGACTTCGGCGTGGCGCTGGAGCGTACCGTCACCGAGCTGCTGCAGGGCCGTAGCCTGAAAGATCTGGACGTGTTTACCCCGCCGACCTTCGATGATGAGGAAGTGGCTGAGCACGCCAACCTGGAAACCCACTTCATCGACTCCAGCGGCTCGATCTCCTGGGATATGTTCAAGCAGGACGCGGATTATCCATTTGTTGACTGGAGCTTCGCTGGCACCACGGAAGAAGAGTTCGCTACCCTGATGGCGATCTTCACTGCCGAAAACCAGGAAGTGTACATCGCGGATTACGAGCACCTTGGCGTGTACGCCTGCCGTATTCTGGTTCCGGGCATGTCCGATATCTATCCGGTTGAAGACCTGTGGCTGGCGAACAACAGCATGGGCGCGCACCTGCGCGAAACCCTGCTGGCCCTGCCGGAGAGCGCGTGGGAGAAAGAGGACTATCTGAACCTTATTACCCAACTGGACGACGAAGGCCACGACGACTTTACCCGCGTGCGCGAGCTGCTGGGCCTGGCAACAGGCAAAGATAACGGCTGGTACACCCTGCGTATCGGTGAGCTGAAGGCGATGCTGGCGCTGGCAGGCGGCGATCTTGAGCAGGCGCTGATCTGGACCGAGTGGACCATTGAGTTCAACGCCTCGGTCTTCAGCGCAGAACGCGCGAACTACTATCGTTGTCTGCAGACGCTGCTGTTGCTGGCGCAGGAAGAAGATCGTGAGCCGCTGCAGTACCTGAACGCCTTTACCCGCATGTACGGTGCCGACGCGGTAGAGAATGCTAGTGCAGCCCTGAGCGGCGAAGCGCCATTCTACGGCCTGCAGGCAGTGGATAGTGATCTGAAAGCCTTCCCTGCTCACCAGTCGTTGCTGAAGGCCTATGAGAAATTGCAGAAGGCCAAAAGCGCTTACTGGGCTAAATAACGTTACATAGCATTACAAACAGTAGGCGTATACAATCACCTACGTTATATTACGGGGCAATTTTATTGCCCCGTTTTTTTTATTTCTGCGGCAAGAAATTTTAATTGTAATAATAAGGTTAAATAATGGTAGCTATGATATTGGCGACCTACCGGTTATTGTTACTTTTTATATTAAATACTCCATTATAATTAACTGCCCGGGAGAAGGTATTAAGAAAAAAATCAAATCATTTTATAACTTTTAAAATATATTTTTATACGGATAATCAAACACTTACACCGCATTCGCTGGAAAACCACGCACTTTGCGGGCCTATAAGCCAGGCGAGATATGATCTACATCAATTTCTCTTCTATAATGCTTTGTTAGTATCTCGTCGCCGACTTAATAAAGAGAGAGTTAGTGTGAAAGCTGACAACCCTTTTGATCTTTTACTCCCAGCCGCAATGGCAAAAGTTGCCGAAGAAGCGGGTGTCTATAAAGCAACGAAACAACCGATGACGACGTTCTTCCTGGCCATCACTGCCGGGGTGTTCATCTCCATTGCCTTTGTTTTCTATATCACCGCCACCACCGGTACTGCCGGGATGCCTTTCGGTATCGCTAAGCTTATCGGCGGCATCTGTTTCTCACTGGGTCTGATCCTTTGCGTAATTTGCGGCGCTGACCTCTTTACCTCAACGGTCCTTATCGTCGTCGCGAAAGCCAGCGGTAAGATAACCTGGGGTCAGCTGGCTAAAAACTGGCTCAACGTTTACGTTGGAAACCTGGTTGGCTGCCTGCTGTTTGTCCTGTTGATGTGGTTGTCAGGTGAATATATGACCGCCAACGGCGCATGGGGGCTTAACGTCCTGCAAACCGCCGACCACAAAGTACACCACACATTTATTGAAGCCGTTGCGCTTGGCATCCTCGCCAACCTGATGGTCTGCCTGGCCGTCTGGATGAGCTACTCAGGGCGCAGCCTGATGGACAAAGCCATGATCATGGTTCTGCCTGTCGCCATGTTCGTTGCCAGCGGCTTTGAACACAGTATTGCAAACATGTTTATGATCCCTCTGGGTATTGTAATCCGTGATTTTGCCAGCCCGGAGTTCTGGACCGCAGTCGGTTCCAGCCCGGAAAGTTTCTCTCACCTGACCGTTATGAACTTCATTACTGATAACCTGATCCCAGTCACAATCGGGAACATTATTGGCGGTGGTCTGCTGGTTGGGTTGACATACTGGGTCATTTACCTGCGTGGCGATAACCATCATTAATGGTTTTCTCAGGCAGTAAATAAAAAATCCACTTAAGAAGGTAGGTGTTACATGTCCGAACTTAATGAAAAGTTAGCCGCAGCATGGGAAGGTTTTGCCAAAGGTGATTGGCAGAATGAAGTCAACGTTCGTGACTTCATCCAGAAAAACTACACCCCATATGAAGGTGACGAATCCTTCCTGGCCGGTGCTACCGACGCAACCACTGCCCTGTGGGACAGCGTTATGGAAGGCGTTAAGCAGGAAAACCGCACTCACGCGCCTGTTGATTTCGACACCTCCATCGCGTCCACCATTACTTCTCACGACGCGGGTTATATCAACAAATCCCTCGAGAAGATTGTTGGTCTGCAAACTGAAGCACCACTGAAACGCGCGATTATCCCGTTCGGTGGTATCAAAATGGTAGAAGGTTCCTGCAAAGCGTACGATCGCGAGCTGGACCCAATGCTGAAGAAAATCTTCACTGAATACCGCAAAACCCACAACCAGGGTGTGTTTGACGTTTACACCAAAGACATCCTGAACTGCCGTAAATCAGGCGTCCTGACCGGTCTGCCAGATGCATATGGCCGTGGTCGTATCATCGGTGACTACCGTCGCGTTGCGCTGTACGGTATCGACTTCCTGCTGAAAGACAAATACGCACAGTTCCTGTCCCTGCAGTCCGATCTGGAAAATGGCGTTAACCTGGAAGCGACTATCCGACTGCGTGAAGAGATCTCCGAACAGCACCGTGCGCTGGGTCAGATCAAAGAGATGGCAGCGAAATACGGTTGCGATATCTCCGGTCCTGCGACCAACGCTCAGGAAGCTATCCAGTGGACTTACTTCGGTTACCTGGCAGCGGTTAAATCTCAGAACGGCGCAGCAATGTCCTTCGGTCGTGTATCCACCTTCCTGGATGCCTACATTGAACGTGACCTGAAAGCAGGCAAAATCACCGAACAAGACGCACAGGAAATGATTGACCACCTGGTCATGAAACTGCGTATGGTTCGCTTCCTGCGTACCCCTGAGTATGATGAGCTGTTCTCCGGTGACCCAATCTGGGCAACTGAATCTATCGGCGGTATGGGCGTAGATGGCCGTACTCTGGTGACTAAAAACAGCTTCCGCTTCCTGAACACCCTGTACACCATGGGGCCATCACCGGAGCCGAACATTACCGTTCTGTGGTCTGAAAAACTGCCACTGAACTTCAAAAAATATGCCGCTAAAGTATCCATCGACACCTCTTCTCTGCAGTACGAGAACGATGACCTGATGCGTCCAGACTTCAACAACGATGACTACGCGATTGCATGCTGCGTAAGCCCAATGGTTGTTGGTAAGCAAATGCAGTTCTTCGGTGCGCGTGCTAACCTCGCGAAAACCATGCTGTATGCAATCAACGGCGGCGTTGATGAAAAACTGAAAATGCAGGTTGGTCCTAAGTCTGAGCCGATCAAAGGCGACGTCCTGAACTTCGACGAAGTGATGGATCGTATGGATCACTTCATGGACTGGCTGGCTAAACAGTACGTCACCGCGCTGAACATCATCCACTACATGCACGACAAGTACAGCTACGAAGCCTCTCTGATGGCGCTGCACGACCGTGACGTTGTTCGCACCATGGCATGTGGTATCGCAGGTCTGTCCGTTGCGGCTGACTCCCTGTCTGCTATCAAATATGCGAAAGTTAAACCAATTCGTGACGAAGACGGCCTGGCTGTAGACTTCGAAATCGAAGGCGAATACCCGCAGTTTGGTAACAACGACGCTCGCGTTGATGACATGGCGGTTGACCTGGTTGAACGTTTCATGAAGAAAATTCAGAAACTGACCACCTACCGTAACGCTATCCCGACTCAGTCTGTTCTGACCATCACCTCTAACGTGGTTTATGGTAAGAAAACCGGTAACACCCCAGACGGTCGTCGTGCTGGCGCGCCATTCGGACCAGGTGCTAACCCAATGCACGGTCGTGACCAGAAAGGTGCTGTTGCCTCTCTGACCTCCGTTGCTAAACTGCCGTTTGCTTACGCGAAAGATGGTATCTCTTACACCTTCTCTATCGTGCCAAATGCGCTGGGTAAAGACGACGAAGTGCGTAAAACCAACCTCGCGGGTCTGATGGATGGTTACTTCCATCACGAAGCGTCCATCGAAGGTGGTCAACACCTGAACGTGAACGTCATGAACCGTGAAATGCTGCTCGATGCGATGGAACACCCTGAGAAATATCCTCAGCTGACCATCCGTGTTTCTGGTTACGCTGTGCGTTTCAACTCGCTGACTAAAGAACAGCAGAAAGACGTGATTACCCGTACTTTCACTCAGTCCATGTAAGTGGATTTGACTGAAATGGCGCCGTAAAACGCGTACAATAAAGGCTCCACACAAGTGGGGCCTTTTTAACACCTCCCCTACCTTAGTCTCTTTTGCCCGCTATCTATAATGAATGGATAACAGCCAAAACAGACTCGACACAGCCGATTGAGTTGTGCATATACACAGGCCCCGGACGGGCCGAATCTGGAGATATCACCGCAATGTCAACTATTGGTCGCATTCACTCCTTTGAGTCCTGTGGCACCGTCGATGGCCCGGGCATCCGCTTTATCACTTTCTTCCAGGGCTGCCTGATGCGCTGTCTGTACTGCCATAACCGCGACACCTGGGATACTCACGGTGGCAAAGAAGTTACTGTCGAAGAATTAATGAAAGAGGTAGTGACCTACCGCCACTTTATGAACGCCTCTGGTGGCGGTGTGACGGCTTCCGGCGGAGAGGCGATCCTGCAGGCCGAATTCGTTCGTGACTGGTTCCGCGCCTGCCATAAAGAGAGCATTCATACCTGTCTGGATACCAACGGCTTTGTCCGTCGCTACGATCCTGTGATTGATGAGCTGCTGGAAGTGACCGATCTGGTGATGCTGGACCTCAAGCAGATGAATGATGAGATCCATCAAAATCTGGTCGGCGTCTCTAACCACCGCACCCTCGAGTTTGCGAAATACATCTCCGCTAAAGGCATCAAAACCTGGATCCGTTACGTTGTGGTGCCGGGATGGTCAGATGACGATGACTCTGCACACCGCCTGGGTGAGTTCACACGCGATATGGGCAACGTTGAGAAAATTGAATTGCTGCCGTATCACGAGCTGGGCAAACATAAATGGGTGGCGATGGGCGAAGAGTACAAACTGGATGGCGTTAAGCCGCCGAAAAAAGAGACCATGGAACGCGTAAAAGGCATTCTGGAGCAGTACGGTCACAAGGTCATGTATTAACAAAACGCCCGGCTTTCACCGGGCGTTTTATTTATTAGTCAAAGACACCATTAATAATGGTGGTCACTATCGCCGTACTCAGCGCAATTAAGACCAGATCCTTTCCGACCACCCGCCATTCATACCCAGGATAAGAAGGTAATTGACCTAGCATTGATGCCGGAACGGCCTTTTTCGCGATGCCCGGAGGCAACGGTTTACCGCGCGCGAGGTTTTTAGCAATCCCCGGGGGCAGTGAATCATAACCCGTTAAGCCGTAATTCAACGCCAGATGCCGGGCGTGATCGTAACTGACGCGGGCATCGACATCGTCTTTTACGCTTTTATTCGATTTGCCTGAATTCTGGTGACCGTTATTTTGTTTATGGCCCTGATTACCGGCATTCCCCTTACCGGAATTGCCGTTACCATGATTGCCGCTATTACCTTGTCCGTTGCCGTGACCATTTCCGTTTCCTGGATTAGCCATAGCGGGTGCAGTTGCGAAGGTTAAAGACAATACTACTGCCAGCGCTGTAGTGGTAAAACGACGAGTAGACATGATCGCTGCCTTTTAGTGATAGAACGCTTCTGAATTATCGTCTGGCACAATAAACAAACAATGCGTAAAACTCTTATATGTGACAGAAGCAAAAAAGCCTGTCGGCGACAGGCTTTTATTTACTCAGGCATGCGCCACCGGCGTTGGATGTTCGCCCACTTTACGCAGCAGCATTAACAGATAAATAAATGACACGCTGGCGATCATGATAAACAGCAGATTGTCAGAATAGTTCTGCATCAGCATGGCGGTGAAGGTGGGTCCCAGCAAACTGCCGATGGTATAGCTCAGCAACAGCGCCTGGTTCATGGCCACCAGCTGATGATGCTCCACTTTCTCACAGGCCCAGGCCATTGCCACCGGATAGAGGGTAAAGCCCGCAGCACCGAGGATGAACAGTGCCGGCGCCATCGCGGCATTACTGAGCATGGCGAGACAACCCATGATCACCACAAAGACCTGAACGCGCAGCACCAACAGACGGCCAAAGCGGTCGGCAAGGCGACCAATCGGCCACTGCCCGACAATCCCGGCGCTGACCATCACCGCCATCCAGAAACCGATCCCGGAATCACTGACTCCCTGGTGGTTCAGATAGAGCGGCATGAGTCCATACAGCGAACCCAGTACAATCCCGGAGATAATGCAGCCATTTACTCCCAGACGCGCCTGACGCAATCTCAGCATCGGCCAGATGTGAGTTGCCTCCTGATGCTCGCTGCTCTGGTTCACAATACGCGTAAAGAGCAGCGGCAAAATGGCGGCCAGCACCATGCCGGTCACCCATGGCAGGACGCTCATCAGGTCAGTTGGCAGTTTGCTGACCATCAGTTGACCCAACACGGTTCCGATGTAATAGACCATCATATAGGCTGCCAGCAGACGCCCACGGTTGCGGGAGGTGCCACTGCACATCAGGGCACTCTCCACTACCACCCAGATCATGGCGCAGCCAACGCCCGCAATAAAGCGCCAGGCCATCCAGCTCCAGAATCCGACCATCAGCCCTAACCCGGCACAGCCAGCGGCAAAAATAAGCGATGCCAGATAATAGCTGCGGTTAAAACCAAAACGTTTAATCAGGCTTCCTGTCATCAGGGTGCCCAGCAGATTACCGGTAAAAAAGGACGAGCTGACCATACCCACCTGCCAGGTCGGTAAGTGTTCATGGGCGAGCCACAGCGGGACGAGCGTATTTAACACCGCGATCGCCAGGGTCAGCAAAAGGAGGCCACAGAGCAACAGGAGCACTGGCCGGGTATAGGTCGACATGGATTAAAAACCGTGAGGAAGTTCAGATTTCGTGCGCATCATGCCACTGGCAAAAACAAAGTCAATCCACCCGAAAGGGGCGCACGCACAATATGTACCTTGTCGATTGAAAAAACTCATCCTGCTAATGCAAAGTCAGCTATCGATATTAATTATGTATTTGTTTTTGTTTATTTAGATTAAAAATGAAAGCCAGGCGACAGTTGAAAAATTTCATGATTGAAAAAAGAAAAGCCGGGCACTAAGTCCCGGCTTTATATAACAATAATCAGCGTTAACTGGCGATAGCCATGCCAACGGTCATATGCAGACCGTAAAATACCCCGCGGCCAATCAATTCTCCTGCCAACACCAGCAAAAATGCCAGCGACAATAACGGGAGCGCAGGCTGATAGCCTTTCAGCTGAGGCACAATCCAGCACACCAGCGCCACTGCCAGCAGCGCCACCCGCCAGGCCATCAGCGAACCATAATCGGGCACCAGAGTTGAGGCCTGCTGAATGGAGCTGTGGATCGTCGCCAGTTCCGCGCCCTGGAGCAGCGCAACGATCGTACTGACCGCCAGCGCCAACAGCGACACGGCAGGCAGTAAACGCATGGCCCAGCCATCGACGCTTGCTACGCGCAGGAGCAGGAAGCCGAGCAGCGGGCCCCCGATAAACAGGGTCAGGAAGAAGCTCATTGGCGTCCAGACGCTGTACCAGGTGGGGACCGTGTCGATGGTGTTATAGACCCGCACCATCATCCAGACAAACACGACACCCAGCACCATGGTCACGATCAGCCAAAGATTGCGTAATCCTGTCGGCAGTTTTTTCAACGCCGCCAGCAGCCAGCCCAGCCCACCGACAGCAAAGAAGAGCGCCCCGCTGGCGATTTCGTTGCTGAGCGAAGAGGCGCCCACACGATTCAGGGAATTGAATGCGCGCATTGGCGACCCGAGGTGCAGCGTGGAGGCGATAAACCCGATCCCCATCAGCACCCACAGACCAAACATGCTCATTACCAGCCGGTGCTGTTGCTCCCTGTTCAGATTGCCGTTTAACAACGCCACGGCGAGCACGATAAACCCGCCCGCCACACACTGTCCAAAGACCGTAAAAATCATCAACGGCCATTCATGCCATCCGTTTCCCATCTCACACCTCCTGCGGATTAGCCAGATAGCCGGTGGTATCACCCGTGGGTCGGCTGTTGGCATTGGGTTTAATGACGATAGACGGCTTCGTGAAGTGCGCCGACGGCAGCGGCGCGACAGCGGCCAGTTTGCCGTGTTTCTTGCGCAGCTCTTCAATCGGGCCGAAGTCCAGCGCCCGCAGCGGGCAGGACTCGACACAAATCGGCTTCTGGCCCTCCGCCACCCGCTCATGGCAGCCGTCGCACTTGGTCATATGGCCTTTGGCGGCGTTGTACTGCGGGGCACCGTACGGGCAGGCCATGTGGCAGTAGCGGCAGCCGATGCAGACATCCTCATCCACCACCACAAAGCCGTCTTCGCGCTTGTGCATCGCCCCGCTGGGGCAGACTTTGGTGCAGGCCGGGTCCTCGCAGTGGTTGCAGGAGATGGACAGATAGTAGGCGAAGACGTTCTGGTGCCAGACGCCGTTGTCCTCCTGCCAGTCGCCGCCCGCGTACTCGTAGATGCGACGGAAGCTGACATCCGGGGTGAGATCCTTGTAATCCTTGCACGCCAGCTCGCAGGTTTTGCACCCGGTGCAGCGGCTGGAATCAATAAAAAATCCATACTGAGTGGTCATCGGCTACTCCTTACGCCTTTTCAACCTGAACCAGGTTACTGTGGGACGGGTTGCCTTTCGCCAGCGGCGACGGGCGTTGGGTGGTCAGCACGTTAATGCAGCCCGCCTGATCGACACGGTTCGCATCCGGGTTGTACCAGGCCCCCTCGCCTAACGCCACCACGCCCGGCAGAATGCGCGGCGTGACTTTGGCTTCGATATGCACTTCACCGCGGCTGTTGAAAATACGGATACGGTCCCCGTTGGCGATGCCACGTTTGTGTGCATCAACCGGGTTGATCCACATCTCCTGGCGGCAGGCAGCCTTCAGCACGTCCACGTTGCCGTAGGTCGAGTGAGTACGCGCCTTATAGTGGAAACCTGTCAGCTGAAGCGGATAGTCTTTGCTTTGCGGATCATCGTAGTTCTCAAAGCCCGGGCTGTAGACCGGAAGCGGATCGATGACGTCCCCTTTTTCCAGCTCCCACGTCGCTGCAATCTCCGCCAGCTGCGCCGAGTAAATTTCAATTTTGCCGGACGGCGTGGTCAACGGGTTAGCTACTGGATCTTCACGGAACGCTTTATAGGCCACGTGATGCCCTTCCGGATCGCGCTGTTTGAACATGCCCGCCTTGCGGAACTCGTCAAACGGCAGGAGATCAGGGATAGCCTTGCGTGACTGCTCGTAAAGATGACGCATCCAGCCTTCCTGGGTGCGGCCTTCGGTGAACTTTTCCTCAACGCCCATTCGCTTCGCGATCTGCGTCGTCATCTCATAGATGGTTTTGCATTCAAAGCGCGGCTTGATTGCCTGGTCGGCAAAAATCACGTACGACATATTGCCGCAGGAGGCATCCAGCGCGAAGTCCATCTGTTCTGAAGCAGTGCAATCCGGCAGCAGAATATCGGCGTACTTCGCCGAAGAGGTCATATGGCAATCCACCACCACTATCAGCTCGCACTTTTTGTCGTCCTGCAGGATTTCGTGGGTGCGGTTGATTTGTGAATGCTGGTTGATCAGACAGTTACCGGCGTAGTTCCAGATCATCTTGATCGGCACGTCCAGCTTGTCTTTGCCGCGCACGCCGTCGCGGGTGGCGGTCATTGCCGGACCGCGCTCAATGGCGTCGGTCCACATAAACATGGAAATGCTGGTCTTGACCGGATTCTCCAGGGTTGGCATGCGTTCGAAAGGCAGGGAGTAGGAGCCTTCGCGCGCGCCTGAGTTACCGCCGTGGATGCCCACATTGCCGGTCAGAATCGCCAGCATGGAGATAGCGCGGGACACCAGCTCACCGTTGGCGTGGCGCTGAGGCCCCCAGCCCTGCGAAATAAACGCCGGCTTAGCGCCCGCAATTTCACGCGCCAGTTTCACAATGCGCGCCTGCGGAATGCCGGTAATGGCAGATGCCCATTCAGGCGTCTTGGCAATGCCGTCGCTGCCCTGCCCCAGAATGTAGGCCTTGTAATGCCCGTTGGCTGGTGCGCCTTCTGGTAACGTTTTTTCGTCGTAGCCGACACAATATTTATCGAGGAAAGGCTGGTCGACGAGGTTTTCATTGATCATCACCCACGCCAGGGCGGAGATTAGCGCCGCATCGGTTCCCGGACGAATCGGGATCCATTCATCTTCGCGGCCCGCCCCGGTATCGGTGTAGCGCGGATCGATGATGATCATTTTGGCATTCGATTTTTCGCGCGCCTGCTCAACGTAATAAGTCACGCCGCCGCCGCTCATACGCGTTTCGCCCGGGTTGTTGCCGAACAGCACCACCAACTGGCTATTTTCGATATCGGACGGGCTATTGCCATCCGCCCAGCCGCCGTAGGTGTAGTTTAGCCCTGCCGCGATCTGCGCGGTAGAGTAGTCGCCATAGTGATTAAGATAGCCGCCACAGCAGTTCATCAGACGGGCGATGAGGGTTTTGCCCGGCGGCCAGGAGCGGGTCAGGGTTCCGCCGAGGGTACCGGTGCCGTAGTTAAGATAGATGGACTCGTTGCCGTAATCCTTTATCAGACGCTGCATATTACTGGCAATGGTGTCGAAGGCTTCGTCCCAACTGATGCGCTCGAATTTACCCTCCCCACGCTTACCTACCCGCTTCATTGGGTATTTCAGGCGATCCGGGTTATAAACACGGCGGCGCATGGAACGGCCTCGCAGGCAGGCGCGCACCTGGTGTAACCCGTCGTAGTTATCATCCCCGGTATTGTCAGTCTCGACGTATTTGATCTCACCGTCGACCACATGCATTCGCAACGGGCAGCGACTGCCGCAGTTCACCGTACATGCGCTCCAGACTACCTTTTCATCCGGCTTTTTGGCTGTTACGGATTCAGCCGCCGAGGCCAGGCGTGAAAAAGGCAAAGTAAATGCGCTACTGGCAACGGCCAGGCCGCCAATCGCGGTGGTTTTCATCAGCCCGCGACGGCTCACCTCAGCAGCCAGTAAGGCATCAGGCGTTTTTATTTTCATAGACTCTCACTTTGATTGCTCACAAAATTCCATGTGCAACAGCAACCGCTATATAGTTATTTATATAAGGAGTGATTGCGTTAGCAGCGGTTTATGCTAACCAACTGCCGGGAGAGTATTACCCCTTTAGAGGGAGTGGGTATTGCCTGATGTCAAAAGCGGGGCATAAAAAAAGCGCCCGCAGGCGCTTTTTTACATTTTGGCAATTAGCCGATGAACTGCTGGCCTTTCATGTAAGGGCGCAGAACTTCGGGAATTTCGATACGTCCGTCAGCCTGCTGGTAGTTTTCCAGCACCGCCACCAGGGTACGGCCCACTGCCAGGCCGGAGCCGTTCAGGGTATGTACCAGACGGGTTTTCTTGTCGGACTTACTGCGGCAACGTGCCTGCATACGACGCGCCTGGAAATCGCCAACGTTGGAGCAGGAGGAGATTTCACGATAGGTACCCTGCGCCGGAACCCACACTTCCAGATCGAAGGTTTTGCAGGCACCAAAGCCCATGTCACCGGTGCACAGCGCCATGCGGCGATACGGCAGACCCAGCAACTCCAGCACTTTTTCTGCGTGGCCGGTCATCTCTTCCAGCGCCTCCATGGAGGTTTCTGGACGTACGATCTGCACCATCTCAACTTTGTCGAACTGGTGCATACGGATCAGACCACGGGTATCACGACCATAAGAACCTGCTTCAGAACGGAAGCACGGAGAGTGTGCAGTCAGTTTGATCGGCAGATCGTCTTCGTCGATGATCTCATCACGCACGAGGTTGGTCAGCGGCACTTCTGCGGTTGGGATCAGCGCGTAGTTGCTGCTGTCTGCCTCTTCGTCCAGCGGACGGGTGTGGAACAGATCGCCGGCAAATTTCGGCAGTTGCCCGGTACCGTACAACGTATCGTGGTTGACCAGATACGGGACGTAGGTTTCGCTGTAGCCATGTTGCTCAGTGTGCAGATCCAGCATGAACTGCGCCAGCGCACGGTGCAGATGGGCAATTTGGCCCTTCATGACCACAAAACGGGAACCGGTCAGCTTAACGGCCGCGGCAAAATCCAGCCCCGCGTGCATTTCGCCCAGCGTAACGTGATCGCGAACTTCGAAATCGAATTCGCGTGGGGTGCCCCAGCGTTTCACTTCGACGTTGTCATTTTCGTCTTTGCCGACAGGTACGCTGTCGTCAGGGGTATTCGGGATTGCCAGGGCAATATCACGAATCTCAGCCTGAAGAACGTCCAGTTCGGCTTTCGCCTGATCCAGTTCTTCACCGAGTTTGTTCACTTCCAGGCGTAATGGCTCAATGTCTTCCCCGCGCGCTTTCGCCTGGCCGATGGATTTCGATCGAGAGTTACGCTCTGCCTGCAAGTTTTCAGTTTGAACCTGCAGAACTTTACGACGCTCTTCAAGAGCGCGCAGCTTATCTACATCCAGTTTAAAGCCCCGGCGTGCCAGTTTTTCAGCGACTGCGTCTGGCTCGTTACGCAGCAGATTGGGATCGAGCATGCTTATCCTGTGCTTATCGAATTAAAAAATAGGAGGAAATGACCGCAGCCTGCGGTCACTGAAGTTTCCCGTCAACCTTACCGCAACGATCGTTCTAACGGTAGCGTTTTATAAGGCTATTTTGATCCTGTCCGGCAAGCCAGGTGAGCTTTTCGCCAATCTTGCCCTCAAGACCTCTGTTTGTCGGGCGATAATAGCGTGTTTGTGCCATCTCCTGCGGGAAATACTCCTCCCCGGCAGCGTATGCGTTCGGCTCATCGTGGGCATAACGATAGGCCTGGCCGTAGCCCATCTCTTTCATCAGTTTGGTCGGGGCATTACGCAGGTGGACAGGGACATCGTAGTCAGGGCGCTCACGTGCATCAGACATCGCGGCTTTGAACGCGGTATACACGGCATTGCTTTTCGGGGCACAGGCCAGATAGACAATCGCCTGGGCAATGGCGCGTTCGCCTTCAGCAGGCCCGACGCGGGTGAAGCAGTCCCAGGCTGAGAGTGCCACCTGCATGGCGCGTGGATCGGCGTTACCGACATCTTCCGAAGCAATCGCCAGGCAGCGACGGGCAACGTACAACGGATCGCCCCCCGCAGTGATAATGCGCGCATACCAGTAGAGCGCAGCATCGGGTGCACTGCCGCGCACCGATTTATGCAGCGCCGAGATCAGATCGTAAAAACGGTCGCCTTTGTTATCAAAGCGCGCGCTGCGTTCCCCGGCGATTTCGGTCAGCAGAGCCGGAAGCAGCACCCGCTTGCCGCTGTCGTCGGCTTCGGTCATATCGGTCATCATTTCCAGGGTATTCAACGCCCGACGCGCATCGCCATTGACCAGCTCGGCAATCGCATGACGGGTATCGTCTGGCAGTACGATATCCTGCCCGCCGTAGCCCCGGTCCTTGTCTTCCATCGCCTGCGTCAGCACCTGCTCAATATCTTCGGTGGTTAACGATTTCAGCAGATAGACGCGAGCACGGGACAGCAGTGCGGAATTGAGTTCAAACGAAGGGTTTTCCGTGGTCGCACCGATAAACGTGATGGTGCCGTCTTCGATATGCGGCAGGAAGGCGTCCTGCTGACTCTTGTTGAAGCGGTGAACTTCATCGACAAACAGGATCGTGCGGCGACCGGCATTACGGCTCTGCCGTGCACGCTCAATGGCTTCGCGGATCTCTTTCACCCCTGAGGTGACGGCCGAAATACGCTCGACGTCGGCGTCGGCGTAACGGGCAATGACCTCTGCCAGCGTTGTTTTACCCGTACCCGGTGGCCCCCAGAGGATCATCGAGTGCAGATGCCCGGCCTCAATGGCGCGCGGCAGGGGTTTGCCCGCAGCCAGCAGATGCTGCTGGCCGATATACTGCGCTAAATTTTCTGGCCGCATACGGGCGGCCAGAGGTTGAAACGCATTATCTGAAAAATCGAGCGACAGGTTGCTCACGCACGCCTCTTACTTATTACGTTGGTCATCCACCGTCACGCCCTTCGGCGGGGTAAAGGTGAATTTAGATGCATCAACCGCCCCGTTCTGCTGGGATTTCAGCTGATAGCTGCTGCGCTGATCGTCCTGCTCAACGGCGCTGAACTGATTGATGGTGCCATTATTGCTGACGTTAATGGTGAACTGCTTCAGGTTGCCGTTACTGCCTTTCGGCGTCAGCACAAACTCATCACCGTTCTGTTTAATGTTGTACTGCTGCCAGTCGCTGGTCTGGTTACGGGCGATCAGCATAAACGGCGTATTGCTGGTGGCATCTTTCAGCCAGGTCGCCGTGGCCTGCTCAACAAACGGGTTGAAGAACCACAGGGTCTTGCCGTCGGAAACCAGGATGCTCTCATCCGGTTGCGTCATGTGCCAGTTGAACAGATTGGGACGTT
Source organism: Leclercia sp. GLN_9 (assembly GCF_043105735.1). Lineage (NCBI taxonomy): Bacteria > Pseudomonadati > Pseudomonadota > Gammaproteobacteria > Enterobacterales > Enterobacteriaceae > Leclercia > Leclercia sp. GLN_9. The sequence continues at coordinate 184,436 of NZ_JBICLV010000013.1, read as the reverse complement.
TCACCCACAGGTCACCCTGACCTTCCTGCACCGCATTGCCGCTGCCGTCAGTCACTTTCTGGGTGAAGCTGGCGTGGAAGCTGCTGACTTTATCCAGGCGGCTTTTCAGGTCGCTGGCGGCATCTGCCCAGACGCTGCTGGCCACGAAGCTGGTCAATAATGCACAGGTGATTGCAATTTTTTTCATTGGTCGTCCTTACAAAGCGTCATCCCGAAAATGGGGGTTTTCTGTCAACTATTCTGGACCTGCCCGCAGGCAGGCGACAGAAGAAAATGCTTAATTATTGCTGATTTACCCATCTTTGCAATCGAGGGGGTTTACTCAAACGGCGGCGGGGCCAGCACTTCACGGTTGCCGTTGTGCCCTTGCTCGCTGACGATGCCCTGCGCTTCCATCTGTTCGATGATACGCGCCGCGCGGTTGTAGCCAATGCGGAACTGGCGTTGCACCCCGGAAATAGAGGCTTTGCGTTTCTCGGTGACGAAGTTAACGGCCTGATCGAACAGCGGATCCAGCTCTTCGCCGCCGTCAACGCCACCACCACCGCCGCCTTCGCTTTCGCTGTCGGAGGTGATGCCATCCACGTATTGTGGACGACCGCGCGCTTTCCAGTCCTGCACTACGGCATGCACTTCCTGATCGCGTACAAAGGCACCGTGGACACGCACCGGCGAGGTGGAGTTCGGGCCGGAATAGAGCATGTCACCCATCCCGAGCAGCGATTCAGCGCCCCCCTGATCGAGAATGGTACGGGAGTCAATTTTGCTCGACACCGTAAAGGCGATACGGGTCGGGATGTTCGCTTTGATAAGTCCGGTAATTACATCCACCGACGGACGCTGGGTCGCCAGCACCAGGTGGATCCCCGCCGCACGCGCTTTTTGGGCCAGACGGGCGATAAGCTCTTCTACCTTCTTACCGACGGTCATCATCAGGTCGGCAAATTCGTCCACCAGCACTACGATGTAAGGCAGTTTTTCCAGCACCGGATGTTGGGCATCCATGCTGTCGCCCGGCTTCCAGTACGGATCCGGGATCGGACGCCCCATCTTCGCCGCTTCGGCGATGATCTCGTTATAACCGGCAAGGTTACGCACGCCCAGCGCAGACATCAGTTTGTAGCGGCGTTCCATCTCGTTGACGCTCCAGCGCAGCGCGTTGGCAGCATCCTTCATATCGGTCACGACTTCGGTGAGCAGATGTGGAATACCTTCGTAAACCGAGAGTTCCAGCATTTTCGGGTCGATCATGATGAAACGCACATCTTCCGGCTGCGCTTTGTAGAGCATGCTGAGGATCATGGCGTTCACGCCGACGGACTTACCGGAACCGGTCGTACCCGCCACCAGCAGGTGCGGCATTTTCGCCAGATCGGCTACTACCGGTTCACCAGCAATATCTTTACCCAGCACCACGCTCAGCGGTGACGGGTTATCGCGGAATTTGGCGTTATCGAGCACTTCACGCAGATAAACGGTCTGACGTTTTTTGTTCGGCAGTTCCAGCCCAACGTACGGCTTGCCCGGGATAACCTCAACCACACGCACGGCCACGGTCGACAAGGATCGCGCAAGGTCACGGGAGAGGTTTGAAATCCGGGCGGCTTTTACACCCGGCGCCAGATTAAGCTCAAAACGGGTGATGACCGGACCGGGCGAGTAGTTCACCACATCCGCTTTAATGCGGAAGTCGGCCAGGCGGGCCTCAACCAGACGGGCCATCTGCTCCAGAGCAAAGGTGTCTACCGGCTCAACTTCTGTCGGTGGCGGCGTTAACAAATCCAGCGACGGCAGTGGCGTAGTTGGCTTCTGCAATGGTCGGCTGTCACCGTTGCGCATCAGCAGCGGGTGGATCAGGCTCTCCTGCGGCTGAGGCGGTGGCTGAATCACAGGCTGTTGCGGCGGTGCATACTGCTGTGGCTGCGCTGCGCGGTGCGGTTGAGCAGGTTGTGCATACTGCTGTGGCTGCGCTGCATGCTGCGGTTGAGCAGGTTGTGCATACTGCTGTGGCTGCGCTGCGCGGTGCTGCGGCTGCACGGTCGGCGGTGCCACCGCGGGCTTAGGCGAGGTATAGGCCTGGCGCGGCGGCTCGGCTTCCGGCATCACGCCCGGCGTGAATAGCGGTTCACTCGGCGTATCATCCACCAGATCTTTCATCGGCGAGAATTCAAAATCCGCCAACGAGAATGGATTCGCCCCTGTCGGTTGTTCACCGGCGTAACGCTGCTGCTGCGTGGCGGCAAACTGGCGAGCCAGCTCCGCTTCGGCGGCATCATCTTCGTCAACCTGACTTTGAGACTGCTGTGGCTCAGGCTGATACTCATCGCCATAACGTTGCTGTTGCTGCTGGGCGAACTGGCGCGCCAGCTCGTCCTGCTGCATTTCGTCAGCATCGTCTTCGTACTGCTCATCATCGTACTGCTGCCGTCCGGCTTCACGGGCTTTCTCTTCTGCCATCCGCTGAGAAGGCAGCTTAATGCCATACGAGGCCAGTTCACGGCGGGTGGGAACGCGCACGCGATTAGGACGCGGCAGTTGCGGGCCAATACCCTCTTTCACCTGCGGACGCGGCGCGCCGCTGGTGGCCAGGCTGAATAAAGGTGCAGCAGCGCTGGCCGCAGCGGCACCTGCGGCTGTGGCCTGCTGCACACTCGCCGCAACAGGGGCGACAACGGACGCAGGCTCCACGGCCGGAACCGGTACCGATGGGATCTCAGCAGCTTTTACCGGGGCTGGCTCTTGTACTTCCTCTGGCACCGGCTGATACCAGGCCGCAAGCTGTTCGCGCTCACGGGCACGTTTTTCTTCCACTTCTTCAAAGTAGTAAAGCGGTGGTCGGGACGGTTTCACCTCTTCAACCGGCGGCGCTTCAACGACAGGCGGGGCAACAACCGGCTCAGGCTGATACTCAGCTTGCTGCGGTTCATACTGCTGCGGCTGCGGCTGTCCGTACTGCGACTGCTCGTACTGCGGCTGCTGTGGCTGCTGGTGCTGCGGCTGCTCGTACTGAGACTGCGCGTACTGAGGTTGCTCATACTGCGGCTGCTGGTGCTGTGGCTGCTCATACTGCGGTTGCTGGTGCTGTGGTTGCTCATACTGCGGCTGCGCGTACTGAGGCTGCTGGTGCTGTGGCTGCTCATACTGTGGCTGTTCATACTGCGGCTGCGCGTATACCGGTTCAGGCTGATAAGGCGGCTGCCACTGCTCCTGCGGCGCGGCGGCATAAGGTTGTGGTTCCGCATAGACTGGCGCGGCTGGCGCTGCGGGTTCCGCATGCCATTCAACCGCTGGCGGCTGAAGATGGGCATCCGGCATCGAAGGGGTTGGTGGGGTCACCGGATCAACCGGGGCAGCATAGGCCTGTGTTGCTGTGGTCGCCGCGGCAGCGGCGGCAAGCGGCTCAGCCACCGAGTGGCCGTTAAGCAGCGGATCGTACTCGTCATAGTCGGAGGCCAGCGCACGGTTGCCGGAGAACAGCACATCATCCGGGTCGGCGGCCACGCCACGAGCGCTGTATGCCACTTCCTCGTCGTCCATCCGTTTGCCGGAGAACAAGGCCGCATCGGTCTTGCGTCCTAACGGATTAGCGAATTTCTCTGCCACGCGCTTACGGCGCGCCAGTGCCCCGCGCATAATGCGGGCGCGACGGGATTCACGACGCTCTGTGGTCGGTTCCTCGTCTTCGTAGTCGTCGTCTTCATATTCGTCGTCGACCCAGGTGTCATCCCGACGGGTGCGGTTGCTGGCAAAAGTCAGCACGTTGAGGATGACGCTGCCGATTTTTTCCGCAATGCTGACCCAGGACCAGCCGGTAAAAAGCGTCAGTCCCGCGCCCCAGACGCAGAGTAGCGCAATCGTGCCGCCGCTGCTGTGCAGCATCGGCTGTAGGGCGGTACTCAGCAGGCTGCCGATCACGCCACCCGAGGCAAAATACCAGATGTCATCGGCGTTAATCGCCGCCAGACCGCAGGAGGTGAGAATCAGCGCCAGCGCGCCAATCAGACGCAGCGAGACGGCAAAGTAATCGATGTAATCATCGTTCTGGCGATGACGCCAGGCAAACCAGCAGCCACCAATAATGATGACAGGGAGGGTGTAGGCCATCACGCCAAAGATAAAGAACAGCGTATCTGCCAGCCAGGCGCCCGGTACACCGCCTAAATTATGGATAGGCTCGTGCCATGCGGTCTGTGACCAGCTGGGATCGGAGGGATTGAAACTGAGTAAGGCTGCCATCAACCAGACGGCAAAAAGAGCAACAAGGATCAGTAACGCCTCAAGGAGTCGACGTCCACTGCTGAGCTTGGTTAAATTGACTTCTTTGTCTTCGGTATATTCCTGGCTCAAAACAGGCTCTCCAGGTATCAGGCAATTCCTGCCTGAGTGCTAAACGGACAACAGTGCCGGGAGGCCCGACACTGTTGCTGTATGGATTACCAGGAGTGTAATCAAAGTACGCTGATAATGCACCTGTTCCGTGTTAGCGCGTCTTAATAACCAGACGATTGCTCTGCTTGACTTCTTCCATTACCACATAGGTACGGGTGTCGTTCACGCCAGGCAGTCGCAGCAGGGTTTCACCCAGCAGCTTACGGTATGCAGACATATCAGGTACGCGGGTTTTCAACAGGTAGTCGAAATCACCGGAAACCAGATGACACTCTTGAATTTCTTCAAGTTTTTGCACAGCGGCATTGAACTGCTCAAACACATCCGGCGCACCACGATTCAGAGTAATCTCAACAAATACCAGAAGTGAGGCATCCAGATAATGCGGGTTCAGCAGCGCTGTATAGCCCTGAATAAAACCCTGTCTTTCCAGTCGGCGCACACGCTCAAGGCATGGCGTCGGGGAAAGTCCCACACGTTTTGAAAGCTCGACGTTGGAAATACGCCCATCCTTTTGCAATTCATTAAGAATGTTACGATCGATGCGGTCGAGATCTTTGCCAGGGCGCTTCTTGCTATCTACCATTATTATTGTCTCTCTGTATTCCTTCCCTAACTCCTGCCAGGACCCTGTGCACTTCACTGTTCAGAGTCTTTCCCCGCGGTTAATCGCCTCGCCTGTTATTTAGTTTGAGCGATTCGATTGGGGTTATGTGGTATGAAGACCGTTGCCCAGAGGCGGCCATCAACATCACGAATGGCATCTGTCCACACCATGCGTAGATTTCGCTGACCCGGTAAAAATGGTGATTTTGTGCATGACTATGCGTTACACAAAGACCGTTTTTTTTCTTCCTTGAATGTTTTCGCAAAAGCGCAGGGGATTGTCAAAGCAAAACATCGATTTTTAGTACAACATGCCGGATATTCATTACGTCCGGGGATTAATCCTCATTTTATCGCCGTCGTTTCGAGCGATTAGCCATGATTATTGTTATAAAATCACCTTCCCTGCCCTGCCGTTGATTGGCGCTTTCTATTACACATATCGTTAACAAAATCGCTGCGCCCTTTTTTTACGACCACAAATTCCCTACAATCCGGGAAAATGTCTGCCAACAACAATGGGGATCTCATGGGCACGGCCAAACACAGTAAGCTGCTAATCCTTGGTTCTGGACCTGCGGGATACACCGCAGCGGTCTACGCTGCACGCGCTAACCTGCAACCGGTACTGATTACGGGCATGGAAAAAGGCGGTCAGCTGACCACCACCACCGAAGTAGAAAACTGGCCAGGCGATCCTGAAGGCCTGACCGGGCCGCTGCTGATGGAGCGCATGCACGAGCATGCCGCCAAATTTGATACCGAAATCATCTTTGACCACATCAACAAGGTCGATCTGCAAAACCGTCCGTTCCGCCTGATCGGTGACAATGCGGAATACACCTGCGACGCGCTGATCATTGCGACCGGTGCCTCTGCCCGCTACCTGGGCCTGCCGTCTGAAGAAGCTTTCAAGGGTCGCGGCGTATCTGCCTGCGCCACCTGCGACGGTTTCTTCTACCGCAACCAGAAGGTCGCGGTCATCGGCGGCGGCAATACTGCTGTGGAAGAGGCGCTGTACCTGGCGAATATCGCCTCTGAAGTCCATCTCATTCACCGCCGTGATACCTTCCGCGCGGAAAAAATCCTGATCAAGCGTCTGATGGACAAAGTGGCCAGCGGCAACATCGTGCTGCACACTCACCGCACGCTGGAAGAAGTGACCGGCGATCAGATGGGCGTGGCGGGTCTGCGTATCCGCGATACCCGGAACACCGACAATGTCGAAACGCTGGAAGTGGCAGGTCTGTTTGTTGCCATCGGCCACAGCCCGAACACCGCGATCTTCGACGGTCAGCTGGAGCTGGAGAACGGCTACATCAAAGTGCAGTCCGGGATCCACGGCAATGCCACCCAGACCAGCATCCCGGGCGTGTTCGCTGCGGGCGACGTAATGGACCACATTTACCGTCAGGCGATCACCTCTGCGGGCACCGGTTGTATGGCGGCGCTGGATGCAGAACGTTATCTCGACGGACTGGCCGATCAGAGCAAATAATTTTTACAAATCAGCAACAAACGTAAAAAAGGCGGCGATAAGTCGCCTTTATTGTCTCTGCGATGTAACATTGCCGTGCCCAATACCTAATAACATCACCTGCAAAGCACGCAATGGAAAAAACCCGTCAACAAGAGTTAACACGCTGGCTTAAACAGCAAAGCGTTCTTTCCCGCCGCTGGCTGAATATTTCCCGTCTTCTAGGGTTTATCAGCGGTGTGTTGATTGTAGGCCAGGCATGGCTGCTGGCCCGCATTCTTAACCATATGATCATGGAAAACATTCCGCGTGAGGCCCTGTTACTGCCTTTCATTGTGCTGATTCTGGTCTTTATTTTGCGTGCCTGGGTGGTCTGGTTACGCGAGCGCGTGGGTTTTCACGCCGGGCAGAATATTCGCTACGAAATCCGCCGCCAGGTGCTCGACAGGCTGCAGGAAGCTGGCCCCGCCTGGATTCAGGGCAAACCCGCCGGCAGCTGGGCGACGCTTATCCTTGAGCAAATCGACGATATGCATGATTACTATGCCCGCTATCTGCCGCAGATGGCGCTGGCCGTCTTTGTGCCTCTGCTGATCGTATTCGCGATTTTCCCTTATAACTGGGTTGCAGGGCTGATCCTGTTGGGCACCGCCCCGCTGATCCCACTGTTTATGGCGATGGTCGGCATGGGTGCCGCCGATGCCAACCGCCGCAACTTCCTGGCGCTGGGGCGTCTTAGCGGCCACTTCCTTGACCGCCTGCGCGGCATGGAGACGCTGCGCATTTTTGGTCGCGGTGAAGCCGAAACTGACAACATCCGCCACGCCTCACAGGACTTCCGTCAGCGCACCATGGAGGTGTTACGCCTGGCGTTCTTATCCTCCGGGGTACTGGAGTTCTTTACCTCCCTGTCGATTGCGCTGGTCGCCGTCTATTTTGGTTTCTCCTACCTGGGCGCCCTCGATTTTGGCCATTACGGCACTGCGGTGACCCTCTCGGCAGGCTTCCTGACCCTGATTCTGGCCCCGGAATTCTTCCAGCCACTGCGCGATCTGGGCACCTTTTATCACGCGAAGGCCCAGGCCGTGGGCGCAGCTGACAGCCTGAAAACCTTCCTTGAAACGCCGTTGGCCCATCCGCAGCGTGGGGACGTGACCCTCAACACCAGCAAACCGGTCAGCATTGAAGCAGAGAATTTTTGCGTGCTGTCGCCGGAGGGTAAGGTGCTGGCGGGGCCATTAAACTTCACTCTCGCAGCAGGTCAGCGCGTGGTGCTGGTCGGCACCAGCGGCTCCGGCAAAAGCTCGCTGCTGAATGCGTTATCCGGTTTTATGGCTTACAGCGGATCGCTGCGCATCAACCAGGCCGAGCTGTCTGCGCTCGATCCTGATGAATGGCGCACCCATTTGAGCTGGGTGGGTCAGAACCCGCAGCTTCCGGCGGCCACGCTACGTGAAAACGTGCTGCTGGCGCGCCCGGATGCCAGCGATGAAGAGCTGCAATCGGTGCTCGATCGCGCCTGGGTCAGTGAATTCCTGCCCCTACTGCCTGACGGGGTGAATACCCTTGTCGGCGATCAGTCGGCGGGGCTTTCCGTCGGCCAGGCGCAGCGTATCGCCGTGGCCCGCGCCCTGCTTAACCCTTGCCAGCTGTTACTGCTGGATGAACCCGCCGCCAGCCTGGATGCCCATAGCGAACAGCGCGTGATGCTGGCACTGGATGCCGCTTCACAGCAGCAAACCACGCTGATGGTGACCCACCAACTGGAGGGCATTGCCCACTGGGATGAGATCTGGGTCATGGACAATGGACAGCTTGTTGAGCAGGGCAATTACGCCACGCTCGCGGCGGCACAGGGGCCGTTTGCGGCCCTGCTGGCGAACCGTCAGGAGGACATTTAATGCGCGCTTTACTGCCTTATCTGGCGCTCTATATGCGCCACAAATGGATGCTGATCCTCGGCGTCGTGCTGGCCATCGTCACCCTGTTGGCCAGTATCGGCCTGTTAACGCTCTCCGGCTGGTTCCTCTCTGCCTCTGCGGTGGCCGGGTTTGCCGGGCTGTACAGCTTCAACTATATGCTGCCTGCTGCGGGTGTGCGCGGCACGGCCATCACCCGCACCGCCGGGCGCTACTTCGAGCGTCTGGTCAGCCATGACGCAACGTTCCGCGTGCTACAGCACCTGCGCGTCACCACCTTCAGCAAACTGCTGCCTCTCTCCCCTGCCGGGCTGGCGCGCTATCGCCAGGGCGAGCTGCTAAACCGCGTTGTCGCGGATGTCGATACCCTCGATCACCTCTATCTGCGGGTTATCTCCCCGATGGTAGGTGCGCTGGTGGTGATTGTGGTCGTTACCCTCGGGCTGAGCCTGCTGGATGCCAGCATCGCGCTGGTGCTTGGCGGGATCATGCTCCTGACGCTGTGTCTGCTGCCGCCGCTGTTTTACCGCGCCGGTAAACCGACCGGTGAAAACCTGACCCGACTGCGCGGCGAATATCGCCAGCAGCTTACCGGCTGGCTGCAGGGCCAGGCAGAGCTGACAATTTTTGGCGCCAGCCGTCGCTATCGCGCGCGGATGGAGAACACCGAGCTGAACTGGCATGAAGCCCAGCGCAAACAATCGGAGCTGACGGCCCTGTCCCAGGCATTGATGCTGTTGATTGGCGGTATTGCCGTGATGGCGATGCTGTGGCTGGCCTCCGGCGGTGTGGGGGATAATACCCAGCCGGGGCCGCTCATTGCGCTGTTTGTCTTCTGTGCGCTGGCGGCTTTCGAAGCGCTGGCACCGGTGACCGGGGCTTTTCAGCATCTCGGCCAGGTAGTGGCCTCCGCGCTGCGTATTACCCAGATCACGGGCCAGCAGCCGGAAGTGCAATTCAGTACCGCCGCAACAGACGTGCCTGAGCAACTGGCTCTCCGTCTGGCAGATGTCAGCTTTGCTTACCACGGGCAGGCGCAACCGGCGCTGGACAACATCAATCTGACGATCCCCGCAGGTGCACACGTTGCGGTGCTGGGCCGCACAGGGTGCGGGAAATCGACCCTGCTGCAACTGCTGACCCGGGCCTGGGATCCGGCTCAGGGCCAGATCCTGTTTAACGATATGCCTCTCAAAGAGATGAGCGAGCCAGCGCTGCGTAAAACAGTGAGCGTAGTGCCGCAGCGGGTCCATCTTTTCAGCGCCACCCTGCGGGATAACTTGCTGTTAGCCGCGCCGGGAACCGCTGATGACGAATTACGTGCGATGCTCGAAAAGGTCGGTTTGCACAAGCTGCTGGACGATGAAGGTCTGAACAGCTGGCTCGGTGAAGGAGGTCGTCAGCTGTCCGGTGGTGAGCTGCGTCGCCTGGCGATTGCCCGCGCGCTACTGCACAATGCCCCGCTGATGTTGCTGGATGAACCGACCGAAGGGCTGGATGCAACAACAGAACGGCAAATCCTTGATTTACTGGAAAAAGAGATGCAGGGCAAAACGGTGCTGATGGTGACGCACCGCCTGCGCGGACTGGCGGATTTTGATCAAATTATTGTGATGGACAACGGACAGATTATTGAGCAAGGTAGTCACGCAGAACTGTTGGCAAAACAGGGTCGTTACTACCAGTTTAAACAACGTCTGTAGTCTATATTTGAACCGATCCCCACTTCGCGTACTGGAGTTGTGTTGTCATGCGCCTGGTCCAGCTTTCTCGTCATTCTCTTGCGTTCCCTTCCCCGGAAGGGGCGCTGCGCGAACCTAATGGTTTGCTGGCCCTGGGCGGCGATCTCAGCCCGTCGCGTTTATTAATGGCTTACCAGCGCGGTATTTTCCCGTGGTTTTCGCCCGGCGATCCGATCTTATGGTGGTCGCCTGACCCGCGCGCCATTTTGTGGCCTGAACGGTTTCATCTCAGTCGCAGCATGAAACGGTTTCACGCCCACTCCCCCTATCGCGTCACCCTCAATCATGCATTTGGCCAGGTTATCGAAGGCTGTGCCAGCGACCGCGCAGAAGGCACCTGGGTCACCCCGGAGGTGATCCATGCATATCATCGTCTGCACGAGCTGGGTTACGCCCACTCCATTGAGGTATGGCAGGGTGATGATCTGGTGGGCGGCATGTATGGTGTGGCTCAGGGCACGTTATTTTGCGGTGAATCGATGTTCAGCCGCGCCGTGAATGCGTCTAAAACTGCGCTCCTGGTTTTCTGCGATCGCTTTACCCGCAGCGGCGGCAAGTTGATTGATTGCCAGGTGCTGAACGAGCATACCGCCTCGCTGGGGGCGATTGAGATCTCCCGCCATGAATATCTGACGCAGCTGGCCGCTCTGCGAATGCAAAAATTACCGCAGAACTTCTGGGTGCCTGCGACGTTATTTACGCCCCAGGGATAAATGTTTTCCGCATATTTTTCCTCAAGGTGCTATAATTCTGCCGCAGAGTAGGTTCTGCCTGTTGCCCCGCCGCCGTTTGGGAATAGTTCGCATCCGATAACGCCCTATCGTTTATCCTGCCACCTCCCCTTTACGTATGCGCTTTTCGTACGGTCGAACCGTGACGTCCGGGTAATACGCTGAAACTGCTTTGCTGCGTTTTAAACGCGCAAATCTTTACTTAATTGATGAATTTCGGCATTATCTTGCCGGTTCAAAACTTGGTAGTGATACCCCAGAGGATTAGATGGCCAAAGAAGACAATATTGAAATGCAGGGTACCGTTCTTGAAACGTTGCCTAACACCATGTTTCGCGTAGAACTGGAAAACGGTCACGTTGTTACCGCGCATATCTCCGGTAAGATGCGTAAGAACTATATCCGTATTCTGACGGGCGACAAAGTGACTGTTGAGCTGACCCCGTACGACCTGAGCAAAGGCCGCATTGTCTTCCGTAGTCGCTAAGAGTTTTTCGCCGCAAATGGCGTAGAGAGAATACTAAAGGCCGGGTTATCCCGGCCTTTTTTTATTCAGCAGAGGTCAACACCCGATTTCAGTCTGTCCGCCAACATTCCCTGTCCCGCCCGCAGTAAAGCCTGCGCTGCCGGAGTCATCATTGATGGCATTCCGATCCTCTTTATCCCAGCTCATTTAGGTCGCGAACAGACGGCTCTCCCGCCGCGCCTTGATATCAAACACGTTGCCTAACTTCAACGTTGGGGCACCGACTCAGTGGACGTGCACCACGGTCAGATCGGCCAGCATCGCATGGCTGATCTCGTACAGCAGGCCGGTAAGGTGCGGCAACATATCGCGGTCGAAATGCGACACCAACAGCACATGGTTTAACGCCCGGCAGTAATTGCACTGGGCTTCGGTGCTGTCGAGCAACCACTCCTGCTTGTGCATCGGTGGGATCTCATCCTCTTCCAGCACGCGGAAATCGGTCATCGATTTTTCCAGCTCACTTCTGAATGCGTCCAGATATGCAGCAAGGCAACGGCAGATGGGCTGTGTTTGCGGCAGCGAATTGCAATCGACCAGAATTTCGGTAAGCAGGTTACAGCGCGCGGCAAGCGTGGAGAGATCTGGCGTATTGAGTTCGAGTTCGCTGTATAGCTGGGGGATGTTGTAATTATCCATAATTATAATCTCCGTAAATAATATACTGACCACCCGAACGCCAACTCAGGCGGTGGACTGAACCAGGTTGGCGTACCGACTAACATCCCAGTAAAATCGGCGCTTCAAAGAAGCCCAGGCCCAGCCCACCATAATCTGAATATGCGGATTATATCCGCAGCTTCCAAAAGAGTGAACGAAACCGCTGATGGTTGCGAATGCAACATCATTTCTGGAGTTAGGTCAGGACGCCAATCCTGGCACCTGATTTTGCAGGTGCATCGCCATTCTAATACTGGGGTTTTATCCAGCAATATCCCTGTTGAAATTCTGGATAACGCCTCGCAAAATTTTACGATCGTGCGCGCGGTTCCCCCTCACCCTAACCCTCTCCCTCAAGGGAGAGGGAACCGATCGAGCATGCAGCCAGGACAGTGGCAAAGATTTGCTTCATCACTCACAGCGATGACCTGGTCCGGCTGAAAATCGCCGAAGCGTTCCGCAAGGCCGGACAAGGCGCAGGGACGCGCCGAGAAGGCATCTTAACCCTTTCCGAACCGATCGAGCATGCAGCCATGACAGCGGCAAAGATTTGCCTCAACACTCCCAGCGATGACCTGGTCCGGCTGAAAATCGCCGAAGCGTTTCCGTAAGGCCGGGGCGAGGCGCAGGGACGCGCCGAGAGGGCATAGCCTGCAGGGATGCAGGCTGGTGCCCGACCCGAAAGCCTGGCGGAATAAGCTGAGGGCACCGCGAAGCGGCGATTTTCTTTGCCGGGAGCCGGGATTGTTAAGGGGGCGGCGGCAAGCCCCCTTAACACGTTCACGGGTGACGTGGCTTACAGAGAAATACAGATCGTAAAGTGAACGGAACCACCACCGTAGGGACATACTGTGCAGCCCGCCGCCCTCACTCCCCCCACAATAAGAAGCAAAAAGCAGCCATAAAAAAACCGGGCTTTCGCCCGGCTTTTATCATCACGCAACAGTCTTAGTGAGCCGCTTCCGGCTTATGCTTCGCCGCACTCTGGAAGTCATACGTCAGCTCATTCTTCGCCTGATCCAGCGCTACTGTCACCTGGCCTCCATCCACCAGCGAACCAAACAGCAGTTCGTTAGCCAACGGTTTCTTCAGGTTGTCCTGGATAACACGCGCCATCGGACGCGCGCCCATCGCACGATCGTAGCCTTTCTCTGCCAGCCAGTCGCGAGCTTCCTGACTCACTTCCAGGGAGACCCCTTTCTGATCCAGCTGAACCTGCAACTCGACGATGAACTTATCCACCACCTGATGGATCACCTCAGTAGACAGGTGATCGAACCAGATAATGTTATCCAGACGGTTACGGAATTCCGGCGTAAAGACCTTCTTGATCTCTTCCATCGCATCGGTGCTGTTATCCTGATGGATCAGGCCGATGGATTTACGCTCGGTCTCACGCCCCCCGGCGTTGGTGGTCATCACCATCACCACGTTGCGGAAGTCTGCCTTGCGCCCGTTGTTGTCGGTCAGCGTCCCGTTATCCATCACCTGCAGCAGCAGGTTAAAGACGTCCGGGTGCGCCTTCTCGATCTCATCAAGCAGCAGAACCGCGTGCGGATGCTTGATCACCGCGTCGGTGAGCAGGCCGCCCTGATCAAAGCCCACATAGCCCGGAGGCGCACCGATCAGACGACTGACAGTGTGGCGCTCCATATACTCGGACATATCAAAGCGCAGCAGCTCAATGCCCAACGCTTTGGAGAGCTGCACCGTCACCTCGGTTTTCCCCACCCCGGTCGGGCCGGCGAACAGGAAAGAACCGACCGGTTTGTGCTCATGCCCCAGTCCGGCACGGGCCATCTTGATGGCTTCGGTTAAGGCCTCAATCGCTTTATCCTGGCCAAAGACCAGCATTTTCAGGCGATCGCCCAGGTTTTTCAGGGTATCGCGGTCGCTCTGAGAAACGCTCTTCTCAGGGATACGCGCGATGCGGGCCACCACGGATTCGATATCCGCCACGTTGACCGTTTTCTTGCGCTTACTGACCGGCATCAGACGCGCGCGCGCGCCCGCTTCGTCGATCACGTCGATCGCTTTATCCGGCAGATGGCGATCGTTGATGTATTTCACCGCCAGCTCCACCGCGGCACGCACCGCTTTCGCGGTATAACGCACATCGTGGTGCGCTTCGTACTTCGGTTTCAGGCCGTTGATGATCTGCACCGTTTCTTCAACGGACGGTTCAGTAATGTCGATTTTCTGGAAGCGACGCGCCAGGGCGCGGTCTTTTTCGAAAATATTGCTGAACTCCTGGTAGGTGGTCGAGCCAATCACTCGGATCTTGCCGCTGGAGAGCAGCGGTTTAATCAGGTTGGCCGCATCCACCTGGCCACCAGAGGCGGCACCGGCGCCGATGATAGTGTGGATCTCATCGATAAACAGGATGCTGTTGGTATCCTGCTCCAGCTGTTTCAGCAGCGCTTTAAACCGTTTTTCAAAATCACCGCGGTATTTGGTTCCGGCCAGCAGCGAACCGATATCCAGCGAGTAGATGGTGCAATCGGCGATCACTTCCGGAACGTCGCCCTGCACAATGCGCCAGGCCAGCCCTTCAGCAATGGCCGTTTTACCGACGCCGGATTCCCCCACCAGCAGCGGGTTGTTCTTGCGGCGGCGGCACAGTACCTGGATCGCCCGTTCCAGCTCTTTCTCGCGGCCAATCAGCGGGTCAATACCGCCGACGCGGGCAAGCTGGTTAAGATTGGTGGTGAAGTTTTCCATACGTTCCTCCCCGCCTGCTTGCTCTTCGCTGTTGACCTGATGACCGGAATCGGATGCCTGATTCGGCTCGTCTTTTCGCGTTCCATGAGAGATGAAGTTCACCACATCGAGGCGGCTGACTTCGTGTTTGCGCAGCAGGTAGGCCGCTTGCGACTCCTGCTCGCTGAAGATGGCAACCAGCACGTTAGCACCGGTGACTTCGCTACGCCCTGAGGACTGGACGTGAAATACCGCACGCTGGAGAACACGCTGGAAGCTGAGCGTCGGCTGCGTGTCGCGCTCCTCTTCACTGACGGGCAGTACAGGTGTGGTCTGTTCGATGAAGGCTTCAAGTTCCTGACGCAGCGCCACCAGATCCACGGAGCAGGCTTCAAGCGCTTCGCGGGCGGATGGGTTACTGAGCAGTGCAAGCAGCAGGTGCTCGACCGTCATAAACTCATGTCGGTGCTCACGCGCTCTGGCGAAAGCCATGTTTAAACTGAGTTCCAGTTCTTGATTGAGCATAGGCACCTCCCCCAATTTTCATTGCCTTATTCAGGCTTTTTCCAGCGTACACAGCAACGGATGCTCGTTCTCCCTCGCATACTGGTTCACCATCGCCACCTTCGTCTCTGCGACTTCTGCAGTAAAAACACCGCAGATGGCTTTGCCATGATAGTGAACGGTAAGCATCAGTTGCGTTGCACGTTCTACATCATAAGAAAAGAACTTTTGTAGCACGTCAATAACAAATTCCATCGGCGTGTAGTCATCGTTCATTAACATAACTTTATACATAGATGGCGGTTTTAGCGCGTCGCGCACTTTATCTTCCGCCAGCTTGTCGAAATCGAGCCAGTCGTTCGTCTTACCCATTGTCAGTCGTCATCTTCGTTTACGGTCTCCGGTCGCGGTTCTGATGCTGACAGGAGGCTATACATAACCTGAATCTACCTCAGATGTCAGATAACTCACATCTATTATTGCCATCCGCGATGTCTGTCACAATACCTGTCAATAGCGTTAACTGCTTCAAATTTTGACTCATTTTCCCCCTCCCTTCACCGGCAAATGCTTGACGATCTATCTGGTTTATCTAAATTGTACAGGCGTGAGTTGGCGAGGTTTTGAACAGCCCCCACTCCATCACCGGTTCATTACATCTAACTCAATAAGATTTACGAAGGATGTCGAAGCATGGAAACGGGTACAGTTAAGTGGTTCAACAACGCCAAAGGGTTTGGTTTCATCTGCCCTGAAGGCGGCGGCGAAGACATCTTCGCGCATTACTCCACCATTCAGATGGATGGTTACAGAACGCTGAAAGCCGGACAAGCCGTTCGGTTCGATGTACACCTCGGGCCAAAAGGCAATCATGCCAGCGTTATTGTGCCCATCGAAGCAGAAGTGGTGGCATAGCCCTCTGTTTCATTGTGTACACCCCTCACTCAAAATGCCAGCCCGATACGCTGGCATTTTTATTTGCGGGCTGCCGTACGGCTTCATGCCCGGCGGCGCTGCGCTTGCGCGGGCCTACAAATTTTTGTAGGCCGGGTTAGGCGTAGCGGCCGCCCGGCAACAGACTCACTCCCGGGCTAAGGCATCCACCGGATCCAACCGCGCGGCATTTCTTGCGGGCAGCCAGCCAAACAGAACCCCGGTAAAGGTAGAACAGAGGAAGGCCGTTAACAGCGCCATCGGTGAAAAACCAATTTCCCAGCCGGGTAAAAACAGCTGCAGCGTAAAGGCAATTAACAGGGAGAGCGAAATCCCCAGCGCACCGCCCACCAGACAAACCAGCACCGCTTCAATCAAAAACTGCTGCAGCACATCGCTGGCCCGGGCGCCGACCGCCATGCGGATGCCGATTTCGCGCGTACGCTCGGTCACCGACACCAGCATGATATTCATTACCCCAATTCCCCCGACCAGCAGGGAGATGATCGCCACCAGCGTGAGGAAGAGCTGAAGAGTACGTGTGGTCTTTTCCGCCGTTTTCAAGAGGCCGTCCATGTTCCAGGTGAAGAAATCTTTCTTCCCGTGGCGCAGCGTCATCAGGCGCTCAAGCTGTTGCTCCGCCTGGGCGCTGTCGTAGCCCTCCTTCACGCGCACGGTGATCGAATTCAGCCATGACTGCCCCATAATGCGCCCGGAGATGGTGGTGTACGGCAGCCAGACACGTAAAATCTTGCTGCTGCCAAACATCGACTGCTTCTCTTCCGCCACGCCGATCACCGTCGCGGGCATATTGCCCACCAGGACGATCTCGCCCACCACCTTCGATTTGTTGGGGAACAGCTGTCGCCGGGAGTTGGCATCCAGCACCACCACCTGCGCCCGGCCCGCCAGTTGCTCTGCGTTGAAGGTGCCTCCCTCGCTGAAGGTCATGCCGTAGACGTTAAAGTAATCGCCGCTAACGCCGTTGGCGCTGGCGGCCACGTCGATATTGCCGTAGCGCAGACGCAAATTCTGCGACACCGCCGGGGTGGCGGAATTGACCCACGGCTGCTTCTGGATAGCGGCCAGATCGTCATATTTCAGCGCCTGCTGATACTGCGGCTCATCATCGCCAAAGTCTTTGCCGGGATAGATATCTATGGTGTTGGTGCCAATGGAGCGGATATCGGACAGCACCAGCTGTTTGGCGGCATCGCCTACCACCACAATCGACACCACCGAGGCGATACCGATGATGATCCCGAGCATCGTTAACAGGGTCCGCATCTTGTTGGCGGCCATCGCCAGCCAGGCCATGGTCAGCGCTTCGCGGAAACTGCTGGCAAACTGCCGCCAGCCGGACGGCGGCGGTAGCGCCACCTCCTGACGTCGGGTGGCGTTAAGCGTGGCAGGCGGGTTGCTCACCAGCTCACCGTCGTGGATCTCCACGATCCGCCCGGCCTGCGCGGCCACCTGTGGGTCGTGGGTGACGATGATCACCGTATGCCCCTGATCCCGCAGCTGGTGCAGGATCGCCATGACTTCCTCCCCGGAGTGGCTGTCCAGCGCCCCGGTCGGTTCATCGGCAAGGATCACCTGCCCGCCGTTCATCAGCGCCCGGGCGATACTTACCCGCTGCTGCTGGCCGCCAGAGAGCTGCGAGGGCTGGTAATCCACCCGCTCCCCTAGCCCCAGCCGGGTAAGAAGCGCCTGCGCCCGCTCAAGGCGTTTTTTGCGCTCCACACCGGCATAGACCGCCGGCACTTCGACGTTCTGCGCCGCGCTCAGGTGCGAGAGCAGATGGTAACGCTGAAAGATAAAGCCGAAATGTTCCCGCCGCAGTTTTGCCAGCGCGTCGCTGTCCAGTGTGGCGACATCGGTCCCGGCGACCCGGTAGGTGCCGCTGGTGGGTTTATCCAGACAGCCAAGGATGTTCATCAGCGTCGATTTACCGGAACCTGAGGCCCCGACAATCGCCACCATCTCCCCGGCCTCGACCTGCAGCGTGATGCCCTTCAGCACCTCCACCGGCCCGTCGCCGGAAGGGTAGCTCCGGCGGATATCAATCAGCTCCAGCAGCGCGGTCATTTAGCCGCCCCGGGCTGGCTCTCGCTGATAACCACCTCGTCGCCCTCTTCAAGCCCTTTCACCACTACTACATCGGTGTCGTTACGCGAGCCGAGGCTCACCTCACGTTCACGCGTCTCGCCGTTACGCAGCACCTTCACGTTATAGCGGTTATCTCCCGCCGGTTGCCCCAGCGCCGCCAGCGGTATGGTCAGCACGTTTTTGACCCCGGCCAGCTGGATATGCACCTGCGCGGTCATGTCCAGACGCAGCACTCCCTGCGGGTTGGGCACTTCAAAACGGGCGTGATAGAAAATGGCGTCGTTGACCTTCTCGGGCGTCGGGAGAATGTCTTTCAGTACCCCTTCATAGCGGGTTTGCGGATCGCCCAGCACGGTAAACCAGGCTTTTTGTCCCGGCTTAAGGTGGATCACATCCGCCTCGGAAACCTGGGCTTTCACCAGCATGGTGCCCATATCCGCCAGCGTCAGGATGTTCGGTGCCTGCTGGGCGGCGATCACCGTCTGCCCCTGCAGGGTGGTAATTTGCGTCACTTCCCCGGCCATCGGGGCGACGATACGGGTGTAGTCGAGGTTGGTTTTGGCCGTGTCCAGTGAGGCCTGATTGCGTTTGATCTGCGCATCGATAGTGCCGATCTGGGCCTGTTTAACGGCCAGTTCGGTCACTGAGGTATCCAGATCCTGCTGTGAGATCGCCTGGGTTGCGGCCAGCTGCCGCTGACGGTTCAGGGTTACCTGGGCCAGCTTACGCTCCGCTTCGGCCTGACTGCGCTGGGCGCGCAGCTCCATCAGGGTCGCCTCCACCTCTTTGATCTGGTTTTCGGCCTGCTCCGGGTCAATGACCCCCAGCAGCTGCCCCTTTTGTACTTTGTCGCCGATCTCTACCGACAGCGTTTTCAGCTGCCCGCTGACCTGCGCGCCCACGTCTACCTTGCGCAGCGCGTCCAGCTTGCCGGTGGCGAGCACGCTTTGCTGCAGTTCGCCCGGACGGACAATCAGTGTCTGATATTGCGGCACCGGCGCGTTTAGCACCTGCCACAGCCAGAATCCAGCCACCAGTACAATCAGCACCAGCAGCAGAAACAGCTTCCTGCGTTTTCCCTTGAAGTTCATAAATATTCCAAATAGATATTCTGGCTTACATAACTGTTGATTCTAACTAAACCGTTCCTCAACGAAACCCCTGCTTGTCGGGATGGATGAAAATCGTTGAGGAGAGGTTGATAAAACCCCTGCTGAAATAAAGACCTTGCAACAAGACCGGTATTGATTATGTCATCCATCGCAGAGTCATCTTATTCACATCAACCGCAACCCAAATCGGGCTGGCAGCTGTTTCAAAGCCTGGCCTCCGGGAGATTAACCCCCGGGCTTGCCTGGCGCAATCCGGCCTACCGCCGCAAGTTTATGCTGCGATCGCTGATGACGCCATTCAGCACTGCCCGCCTGCTGACAAGCCTGGCAAAACAGCCGCAGTTACTGCAGCTGTTGCAGGTACAGCCGGGGCTGCCCTGCCGCCTGCACCGCCCGTGGTTATCCGTTGCCATCAACCGTCAGCAAACCCTGCAGGCGCTAAGCTGGCACTATCAGACAATGCAGCGCCAGCTCCCGGCGGCGCTGATGAACGGCTATCTCTCCCGGGAAGGGGTGACGTTACTGACCCTGACGGGCAAAGACGATCAGCAGTTTACCCTGCGCCTGTGCGCCGATGCCTTTCTGGATAAAGAGGGTGAAGCCACGCTGGCGTTTTGCGACGCGCAGCAGACGGTGCTGGCAGAGATGACTTTCACGCTGTGCCAGGTTAACGGCACCGCGACGCTGTTTATCGGCGGGATGCAGGGGGCAAAAGCCTTTGTGCCGCACGAGGCGATCCAGAGCGCCACCAAAGCCTGTCACGGCCTGTTCCCGAAACGTCTGCTGGTGGAGGCTGCCATGACGCTGGGCAGCGCCCTCGCCGTAGAGCAGATCGTGGCAGTGAGCAACAGCACCCATATCTATCGCAGCTGGCGCTATCGCAAGAAAAAAGAGGGCAAACTGCTGGCCGATTACGACAGTTTCTGGGCGTCGCTGGGCGGCGAACGCAGCGATGACGGCAATTTCCGTCTGCCGCTCGCCATGCCGCGTAAACCGATGGAGGAGATCGCCAGCAAAAAGCGCGCCGAGTACCGCCGCCGCTTTGCCCTGCTGGACAGCCTGATCGAGCAGGTCAACCAGGCCACCGGCCGTTAATCGGCTCTCCCGCGCGCCAGCCACAGCACGCGGGAAAACATTTTCCGCAACAGGGTCGGCACTGCTTCAACCCCGCGCCGCCCGGCCTCCATCGCCACTTCAATCGCCAGATCGGGCTTCGACGAGCGATGAATGGCTTTCATGATCACCCGCCGCATATTCATGGGAACATCGTCGGGGATCATCGCCACCCGATGAAAGACGTCCGAGAATCCCTGGCGGTACATAAAGTGCTCCATGTCCATGGCGGGTAGCGCCGTCAGGTGCGCGCGCTCCTCTTCCCGATCGTTATTGATCAGCCCGCGCACGGTAGCGGCGTATTTCTTGCCCGCCTCGTCGCCGTCCACCAGCACATGCCACTCAATGCCCATCCGCCGGGCAAACTTGATCAGCGGTTTTAAGCCCGACTGGGCGAACTCAATGACCTTAATCCCTTCTGCATCGAAGTGGTGACCGCACTGGCGGGCCAGCTCGTTGATTACCCAGGTTTCGGTCTCCCCTTCCACCAGCAGCCAGCAGCGGGCGAACAGAGAGGAGGCGCGATTAAAGCGAATATGGAAGGCGATCCGGCGGCTGTCCTCGGCGTTCATCCCCCCCGGCCCGAGACGAAAAGCCGTGACACGGGATGATTCGCGTACCAGGCGACAGACGTGCTCGACCGGGGTTAACGACAGTAGCTCGCCAGAGTTGGTGGTGGTGATACGTTGCAGCGGCAGCAGGTTGAGCAGATGCCACGCCACAGATAGCATAATCGGGTGCAGGCGCGTCTCGGGATCTTCCACCAGCAGCAGCGGGCGGGCATCCCTGTCGAGCCGGACCGTGCCCTTGGCCTGCAGCAGCGTTGAGAACAGCCCCAGCAGGATCACCCGGTGCGAACGGCCGCCGGGCCTGTCGATCATCCGGTTGATGATGTCGAGATAGCGCCAGCTGCGCTGTTCATCATGGGATCGCCGCCGCATCAGCCGGTTGCGGACCGGCGAGGTGCCCTGCTCGGTAAAGTAGTGCTCCAGCAGCTGAACCATCGCAGACAGTCCCTGGCGGATCTGGCCGTCGGTTAAATTTTGCGGCCGGGCCACCAGCTCGCGGGCCAGGTAATCCAGTTCGCGGGCGGTGACTTCCACGTCGGGCATGTTGGGCACCGTGCCGTTGCGGATCCGGCGCATAAAGCGGGCGTCGCGCAGGCGTAGCACCGGCATCAGGCGCACCAGATGCCGCGCCAGCTCATCAATATCCGCCAGCTTCAGAGGATTGCCATCAGTATCAAGAAAGCCGCGCAGGGTCAGCACGCTGTCGTCATTGGCCAGCTCCCCTTCAAGACGATAAAAGATGCGCTGATAGCCGTCATCGCAGGGCACCCAGCAGTCGGCAAGCGGGCGGTAGCGACGAACGCGATGGCGGCCCGGCTCGGATTCACGGAAGGTGAGAATAATATGCAGATGGTGTTCACGTCCCAGCAGATCCCCGGGAGGGAACCAGAAGTCTTCCCGGACAAAATGATACAGTTCGGATTCAGGGGAGAGCAGCAGCGTCAGGGCATCCAGCAGGCTGGATTTACCCCAGGCGTTTTCCCCAATCAGCACGTTGTTGTGCTCCAGCATCAGCGACAGACGGTTAATGCCGCGAAACCCCACGATTTCCACACGTTCCAGCAACATGTACCCTCCGGGAGAGATGAACTTTTTCCTTTAAGTTATCAGGAGTATAACCCCAGCACGGCCGAACGGACACCCGATTATCAGTAGAATAGTCATATGAAAATTTAAAAAAAATTAAATATTCAGCCGCCAGCTTTCATCCGAAATAAAAATATCCGCGTAATCGTTTTGCTGCCGGAAATTCCGCCATGCGTTTTTTACTTAAAGGCATCACCTTGCCCTACATCAAATTTACCTTATTTATTTCGCTGGTGAGGGGGGATATTCATTTTTAAAATAATGGCGTTTCAAAACTCATCGCCCTATTGGCGATAAATAACAATGGCGCAGACTTGCGCCTTTTTTCATTGAGGTGGTTATGTTCAGAAAATTAGCAGCGGAATGTTTTGGTACATTCTGGCTGGTGTTTGGTGGCTGCGGCAGCGCCGTGCTGGCGGCAGGTTTCCCGGAATTAGGGATTGGTTTTGTCGGGGTTGCTCTGGCCTTCGGCTTAACGGTATTAACCATGGCGTATGTCGTGGGGCATATTTCCGGCGGACATTTTAACCCGGCGGTTACATTAGGTTTATGGGCGGGCGGCCGTTTTCCGGCAAAAGAGATTATTGGCTATATTATTGCCCAGCTGATTGGCGGCATTATTGCGGCCGCGATTCTGTATCTGATTGCCAGCGGTAAAGCAGGCTTTGATGCCGCGGCCAGCGGTTTTGCTGCGAACGGTTTTGGCGAGCACTCGCCGGGCGGTTACTCGATGCTGTCTGCCATCGTCATTGAAATTGTGCTGACCGCCGGCTTCCTGCTGGTGATCCACGGCGCCACCGACAAACACGCCCCGGCCGGTTTTGCCCCCCTTGCGATTGGCCTGGCGCTGACCCTGATCCATCTGATCAGCATTCCGGTGACCAACACCTCAGTTAACCCGGCACGTAGTACCGCAGTAGCGCTCTTCCAGGGCGGCTGGGCGCTGGATCAGCTGTGGCTGTTCTGGGTGATGCCGATTGTCGGCGGTATCCTCGGCGGCGTGCTGTACCGCACCCTGCTGGAAAAACGCGACTGAACCAACGCCGCGCCGGGCAAGCGTTAGCGCCGCCCGGCCTTAAACCGCACCTCCCCCCATTTTCTACCTTTACTGAACCGCCTGAATTGGGTAGTGTCACTGCGCCATTCATATAAAGGACCGGTTGTTCATGTTTTCAGGACTCTTAATCATTCTGATCCCGCTGATCGTGGGTTATCTCATTCCTCTTCGTCAGCTGTCAGCGTTAAAACTGATCAACCGTTTACTGAGCTGGATTGTTTACGTCATTCTGTTTTTTATGGGCATCAGCCTCGCCTTCCTCGATAATCTGGCGACCAACCTGCTCTCGATCCTGCATTACTCCGTCATTACGATAGGGGTTATTTTGCTGTGCAATATTGCGGCCCTCTTCTGGCTGGAACGCGTTATTCCGTGGAAAAACCACCATCATCAGGAAAAATTACCGTCGCGTATCGCCATGGCGCTGGAGTCACTGAAATTATGCGGCGTGGTGGTGCTCGGTTTTATGCTGGGTCTGACCGGGTTCGCCTTTTTACAACACGCCACCGAGGCCAGCGAATATACCTTGATCTTCCTGCTGTTCCTGATTGGTATTCAGCTGCGAAATAACGGCATGACCTTAAAACAGATTGTCCTTAATCGCCGCGGCATGATGGTCGC
This sequence comes from Leclercia sp. GLN_9, assembly GCF_043105735.1. Classification (NCBI taxonomy): domain Bacteria; kingdom Pseudomonadati; phylum Pseudomonadota; class Gammaproteobacteria; order Enterobacterales; family Enterobacteriaceae; genus Leclercia; species Leclercia sp. GLN_9. Next base: position 160,582 of record NZ_JBICLV010000013.1, on the reverse strand, counting down.
CGTCATCGTGGTAGGCAGTTCACTGGTGGGGGGGGTGATCAACGCCTTTATTCTCGACCTGCCGCTCAATACCGCCCTGGCAATGGCCTCCGGTTTTGGCTGGTACTCTCTGTCCGGCATTCTGTTAACCGAATCTTTTGGCCCGGTCATTGGCAGCGCCGCCTTCTTTAACGATTTAGGCCGCGAGCTGATCGCCATTATGCTTATTCCGGGCCTGGTCCGTCGTAGCCGCTCCACGGCGCTGGGCCTGTGTGGTGCCACCTCGATGGACTTTACCCTGCCGGTGCTGCAACGCTCGGGCGGGCTGGAGATGGTACCTGCGGCCATCGTTCACGGCTTTATTTTAAGCCTGCTGGTACCGATCATGATGGCGTTCTTCTCCGCCTGATACTTCTTAGGCGGTAGCCTTCTATCGCCAAAATTGCGCTAAATCAATAACCCTCTACTTAGTGGAAGAAAGCCCTTTTCACCGTATCGCCGCAAGCATAATCTTAAACATGTATATCAAATATAACTTTAACAGGTGTGATTATGTTTTGTGTGCAATGTGAACAAACCATCCGTACCCCAGCTGGCAACGGCTGCTCCTACGCACAGGGCATGTGCGGTAAAACCGCAGAAACTTCCGATCTGCAGGATCTGCTGATTGCAGCCCTGCAAGGTTTATCCGCCTGGGCGGTAAAAGCCCGGGAATATGGCATTATCGACCATTACGTTGATAACTTCGCTCCACGCGCGTTTTTCTCTACCCTGACGAACGTCAACTTCGATTCACCACGCATTGTAGGCTATGCCCGCGAAGCCATTGCCCTGCGTGACGCCCTGAAAGCGCAGTCCCTGAATGTTGATGCCAATGCCCGCGTCGATAACCCTATGGCCGACCTGCAACTGGTGAGCGACGATCTCGGCGACCTGCAACGTCAGGCGGCAGACTTTACCCCGAACAAAGACAAAGCGGCGATCGGTGAGAACATCCTCGGCCTGCGTCTGCTGTGCCTGTACGGCCTGAAAGGTGCCGCGGCCTATATGGAACACGCGCACGTTCTGGATCAGTACGACAACGATATCTACGCCCAGTACCACAAAATTATGGCGTGGCTGGGCACCTGGCCTTCCGACATGAACGCTCTGCTGGAGTGCTCCATGGAAATCGGCCAGATGAACTTCAAGGTGATGAGCATTCTGGATGCCGGTGAAACCACCAAATATGGCCACCCAACGCCGACTCAGGTCAACGTCAAAGCGACCGAAGGCAAGTGCATCCTGATCTCCGGTCACGACCTGAAAGATCTCTATAACCTGCTGGAGCAGACCGACGGCACCGGCGTGAACGTCTACACCCACGGCGAGATGCTGCCTGCCCACGGCTACCCTGAGCTGCGCAAATTCAAACATCTGATCGGTAACTATGGCAGCGGCTGGCAGAACCAGCAGGTCGAGTTCGCCCGCTTCCCTGGCCCGATCGTGATGACCTCTAACTGCATCATCGACCCAACCGTTGGCGCTTACGACGATCGTATCTGGACCCGCAGCATTGTCGGCTGGCCGGGTGTGAGCCACCTAGAGGGTGACGATTTTGGTCCGGTGATCGCCCAGGCACAGCAGATGGCGGGCTTCCCGTACAGCGAAATTCCACACCTGATCACCGTTGGTTTTGGCCGTCAGACCCTGCTGGGTGCCGCGGATTCCCTGATCGACCTGGTGAGCCGTGAAAAACTGCGTCACATCTTCCTGGTGGGCGGCTGCGACGGCGCACGCGGGGAACGTAATTACTTCACCGATTTCGCCACCAGCGTACCGGATGACTGCCTGATCCTGACCCTGGCCTGCGGTAAATACCGTTTCAACAAGCTGGAGTTCGGGGATATCGAAGGCCTGCCGCGTCTGATCGACGCCGGTCAGTGTAACGACGCTTACTCGGCAATCATTCTGGCTGTCACCCTGGCTGAAAAACTGGGCTGCGGCGTGAACGACCTGCCGCTGTCGCTGGTGCTCTCCTGGTTCGAACAGAAAGCGATTGTGATCCTGCTGACCCTGCTGTCGCTGGGCGTGAAAAACATCGTCACCGGCCCGACCGCACCAGGCTTCTTTACGCCGGATCTGCTGGCCGTCCTCAACGAGAAGTTTGGTCTGCGTTCCGTGACCACCGTTGAAGAAGACATGAAGCAACTGCTGAGCGCGTAAGGAGTAAAGAATGACAATGCCAACCCATCAGTGCCCATGGCGGATGCAGGTTCATCACATCCATCAGGAAACGCCGGACGTCTGGACCCTGTCACTGCTCTGCCACGACTACTATCCGTATCGTGCCGGGCAGTATGCGCTGGTCAGCGTGCGTAACTCAGCGGAGACGCTGCGGGCGTACACTATCTCCTCAACGCCTGGCATCAGCGAGTACATTACGCTGACCATCCGCCGCATTGATGAGGGGGCAGGCTCGCAGTGGCTGACCCGTGAAGTGAAACGTGGGGATTATCTCTGGCTCTCCGACGCGCAGGGGGATTTCACCTGTGACGATAAGCCAGACGATAAATTCCTGCTATTGGCCGCAGGTTGCGGGGTGACGCCGGTGATGTCAATGCGTCGCTGGCTGGCGAAGTACCGCCCGCAGGCCGACGTGGAGGTTATCTTCAGCGTGCGCTCGCCGCAGGATGTGATTTTCGCGGATGAATGGCGTAACTACCCGGTCACCCTGGTGGCCGAAAACAACGCCACGGCCGGTTTTGTCGCCGGTCGCCTGAGCCGCGAGCTGCTGCAGCGCGTGCCAGATATCGCCAGTCGTACCGTGATGACCTGTGGTCCGGCAGCGTATATGGGCATCGTGGAAGAAGAGGTGAAGGCCCTGGGCGTGACCCGCTTCTTTAAAGAGCAGTTCTTTACCCCGGTGGCAGAAGCCGCCACCAGTGGGCTGAAGTTCACCAAACTGCAACCGGCGCAGACCTTCTTTGGCCGCGTGGGCAGCACGCTGCTGGAGGCACTGGAGAGCAATAACGTGCCGGTGGTGGCCGCCTGTCGTGCAGGCGTGTGCGGCTGCTGTAAAACGAAGGTGGTTGACGGAAATTACACCGTCACCAGCACCATGACGCTGACGGATGCCGAAGTGGCGGAAGGCTATGTACTGGCCTGCTCCTGTCATCCGCAGGGAGATTTAGTGCTGGCCTGATAAAACGCCCGGTGGCACTGCGCTTACCGGGCCTGCCATAGACAGCAAACTGTAGGCCGGGCACATGCAGTGTCGCCCGGCTTTACTGGCGCAGAGGCGTTATTTCCACGCCGGATCGCGCACCACCGCATACCGCCCTGCCCCTAAAAATGCCACCGCCAGCGCGCCCACAAAGAAGTAGACCAGGCTCTCAATCGCCCACGCCCCCACAGCATCCAGCGCGAAGGTTTTACCGGTGCCTACCATCAACCATGCCACCACCATGGTAAAGGCCAGCACCAGCGCAGCTGGACGGGTGAGGATGCCAAGAATAATTAGGATTGGGGCGATAACTTCACCAACCAATACGCCATAGGCGATAAAACCTGGCAGCCCCTTCGCCACCAGCATGCCTGCAATGCCCCCCACCCCGTCAATGGCCTTATGCAGACCATGAAACAGCATCAATCCCCCTACCGCCAGACGCAACAACAGCTTACCCGTATCGTCGCAAGTTAGCTTTTCATTAACAGCAATTAACAATGATTTAACCATTTGAATTTATTCCTGTTTTCACCCTAAGTCACCTCACAATATGACGAAATATTGCACATTGAAAGCAACCATTAATGAGGGGGATTAAACCAGCATGGCGGTGAGTTTCATCTAAGCTTGAAAGCGTTATCACATTCAGGAGACGGACTACCATGAAACAAACCGTGGCGAACTACATCGCGAAAATGCTGGAACAGGCCGGAGTAAAACGGATCTGGGGTGTCACCGGGGATTCACTTAACGGCCTGAGCGACAGCCTGAACCGGATGGACACTATCGAGTGGATGCCCACCCGTCATGAGGAGGTCGCCGCGTTCGCCGCCGGGGCCGAGGCTCAGCTCACCGGCGAGCTGGCGGTCTGCGCCGGTTCCTGCGGGCCAGGTAACCTGCATCTGATCAATGGCCTGTTTGATTGTCATCGTAATCACGTCCCGGTGCTGGCCATCGCCGCACACATTCCGTCGAGTGAGATCGGCAGCGGCTATTTCCAGGAGACACATCCCCAGGAACTGTTCCGCGAATGCAGCCACTACTGCGAGCTGATCTCCTCGCCAGAGCAGATCCCCCAGGTGCTGGCTCTGGCCATGCGTAACGCCATTTTAAAACGCGGCGTCTCGGTAATTGTGTTGCCTGGCGACGTGGCGTTGCAGGCGGCCCCGGAAAGCGCCAGTAACCACTGGTATCCCGCTCCCCTGCCGGTAGTCACCCCCGCCCAGGCCGAACTGAAAAAGCTGGCCCAGCTACTGCGCTACTCCAGCAATATTGCCCTGATGTGCGGCAGCGGTTGTGCCGGTGCGCATGATGAGCTGCTGGAATTTGCGGGCATGCTCAAGGCGCCGATTGTTCACGCCCTGCGCGGTAAAGAGCATGTGGAGTACGATAACCCTTACGACGTGGGGATGACCGGGCTGATCGGCTTCTCGTCCGGGTTCCACACCATGATGAACGCCGACACCCTGGTGCTGCTCGGTACCCAGTTCCCTTATCGCGCGTTTTACCCCACCGATGCCAAAATCATCCAGATCGACATCAACCCGGCCAGTATCGGGGCGCACAGCAAAGTCGATATGGCGCTGGTGGGGGACATCAAGGCCACGCTCGCCGCCCTGATGCCGCTGCTGGAGGAGAAGACCGATCGTAAGTTCCTTGATAAAGCGCTCAGCGACTATCGTGACGCGCGCAAAGGGCTGGACGACCTGGCGAAGCCCAGTGACAAGGCGCTGCATCCGCAGTACCTGGCGCAGCAGATCAGCCATTACGCCGACGAGGACGCCATCTTCACCTGCGACGTGGGCACCCCCACCGTCTGGGCGGCGCGCTACCTGAAAATGAACGGCAAGCGCCGCCTGCTCGGCTCGTTCAACCACGGCTCAATGGCGAATGCCATGCCGCAGGCGCTGGGGGCCAAAGCCACCGCGCCGGATCGCCAGGTGGTGGCGATGTGCGGCGATGGCGGGTTTAGCATGCTGATGGGCGATTTCCTCTCGGTGGCGCAGATGAAGCTGCCGATTAAGATCATCGTCTTCAACAACAGCGTGCTGGGCTTTGTGGCAATGGAGATGAAAGCCGGGGGCTATCTCACCGACGGCACCGACCTGCACGACACCAATTTCGCGGCCATCGCGGAAGCCTGCGGCATCACCGGCATCCGGGTGGAGAAAGCCTCGGAGGTGGATGACGCCCTGCAACGCGCTTTCGCCACCGACGGCCCGGTGCTGGTGGATGTGGTGGTCGCCAAAGACGAACTGGCGATCCCACCGCAGATCAAACTCGAACAGGCGAAAGGATTTAGCCTGTATATGTTGCGCGCCATCATCAGCGGTCGCGGTGACGAAGTTCTGGAGCTAGCAAAAACCAACTGGCTCAGGTAAAAATATCCTTTTCAATTCATACACAAAATCCTTCGCGTTGCATTAAGGCGGCAAGCCCGAAAATCCCCAGAAGCAGAGGTCACGATGTGATGGGGGTTTGAGGAGGCAACTAACGCCGCGGCAGCACGAAGGAGGACGTGTATAAGGATATGACATGATTGATTTACGCAGTGATACCGTTACTCGCCCGACGCAGGCCATGCTCAAGGAGATGCTGGCCGCGCCGGTCGGGGACGACGTCTACGGTGACGACCCCACCGTTAACGAACTTCAGCGTTATGCCGCCGAACTGAGCGGCAAAGAGGCCGCCCTGTTCCTGCCGACAGGCACCCAGGCCAACCTCGTGGCCCTGCTCAGCCACTGCGAGCGCGGCGAAGAGTATATCGTCGGCCAGGGGGCACATAACTACCTGTACGAAGCCGGTGGCGCAGCGGTGCTGGGCAGCATTCAGCCGCAGCCAATCGATGCCGCGCCTGACGGCTCCCTGCCGCTGGACAAGGTCGCGGCCAAAATCAAAGCCGATGATATCCACTTTGCCCGCACCAGACTGCTCAGCCTCGAAAATACCCATAACGGCAAAGTGCTGCCGCGCGAGTACCTGAAAGCGGCGTGGGACTTTACCCGCGAGCGTAAGCTGGGGCTGCACGTGGATGGCGCGCGCATCTTTAACGCCGTGGTGGAGTATGGCTGCGAGCTGAAAGCGATCACGCAATATTGCGACTCGTTCACCATTTGCCTCTCCAAAGGGCTGGGCGCGCCGGTGGGTTCCCTGCTGGTGGGTGATGCCGACTACATCAAGCGAGCTAACCGCTGGCGTAAAATGACCGGGGGCGGCATGCGCCAGGCCGGGATCCTCGCCGCTGCGGGTCTGTACGCGCTGAAAAATAACGTTGCTCGCCTGAAAGACGATCACGACAACGCGGCGTGGATGGCGACGCAACTGCGCGAGATCGGTGCCGATGTGATGCGTCACGATACCAACATGCTGTTTATCCGCGTCGGGGATGATAACGCCGCGGCGCTGGGCGAGTTTATGAAGGCGCGCGGAGTGCTGATTAACGCCTCGCCGGTGGTTCGTCTGGTGATGCATCTTGACGTCAACCGCGAGCAGCTTGCCGAAGTGGTTGCCCACTGGCAGGCTTTTTTGCAGCGCTAAGGAGCTAACGTGCCGCAACGTATTCTGGTGCTGGGTGCCAGCGGGTATATCGGCCAACATCTGGTGGCCGCCCTGAGCGCACGCGGGTATCAGGTCCGGGCTGCGGCACGCAACGTTGAGCGCCTGCAAAAACAGCACCTGCCCAACGTCAGTTGCCATGCTATCGATCTTAACTGGCCGCGGGAACTGGCGGCCCTGCTTGAAGGGGTGGATACCCTTTATTATCTGGTGCACAGCATGGGCGAAGGGGGAGACTTTATCGCTCACGAGCGCCAGGTGGCGATGAACGTGCGCGACGTACTATTAGATAATCCGGTCAAACAGATCATCTTCCTCAGTTCGTTGCAGGCACCGGAGCATGAGCAGTCCGACCATTTGCGCGCCAGGCAGTTGACCGCTGAAACCTTGCGCAGCGCCGGGATCCCGCTCACCGAACTGCGGGCCGGGATCATCGTCGGGGCGGGATCTGCCGCCTTCGAGGTGATGCGTGACATGGTCTATAACCTGCCGGTGTTGACCCCGCCGCGCTGGGTGCGCTCGCGCACCACGCCGATTGCGCTGGAGAACCTGCTGCACTATCTGGTTGAATTGCTCCATCACCCGGCCACAACGCACCGGGTACTGGAGGCCGCCGGGCCAGAGGTGTTGAGTTACCAGCAGCAGTTCGAACATTTTATGGCGGTAAGCGGCCGCCGTCGCCCGCTGATCCCCATCCCCTTCCCGACCCGCTGGATCTCAGTGTGGTTTTTAAACGTCATTACCTCCGTACCGCCGACCACCGCCAAAGCCTTAATCCAGGGGCTGAAGCACGATCTGCTGGCCGACGACCGGGCGCTGCGGGCGCTGATCCCGCAGGAATTAATTCGCTTCGATGACGCGGTGCGCAATACGCTGAAAGAAGAGGAGAAGCTGGTAAATTCCAGCGACTGGGGTTACGACGCCCAGGCCTTCGCCCGCTGGCGGCCGGAATATGGTTATTATCCGAAACAGGCCGGTTGTACGGTAAAAACCGCCGCCAGCCTGAGCGCCTTATGGCAGGTGGTCAATCAGATCGGCGGGAAAGAGGGCTACTTCTTTGGCAATGCCCTGTGGCAAACCCGGGCGATGATGGACCTGCTGGTGGGGCACAAGCTGGCGAAAGGCCGTCCGGCGGCACCCTGGCTGCAAACCGGCGATACGGTCGACAGCTGGAAGGTGATTATCGTCGAGCCGGAGAAGCAGCTGGCGATGCTGTTTGGCATGAAAGCCCCCGGCCTCGGGCGTTTGTGTTTTACCCTTAAGGACAAAGGCGACCACCGGGAGCTGGACGTGCGCGCCTGGTGGCACCCGCACGGCATGCCCGGTCTGTTCTACTGGCTGCTGATGATCCCGGCGCACCTGTTCATCTTCCGCGGCATGGCCCGGCGTATTGCCCGTCTGGCAGAACAAAAGACAGAAAAAGTCTAATTAAAACTGCGAATCTTTCACGTTTCCCATTGCATGCAAGCGTAATTCACGGAAGAATGCGCACGAAATTCTTTTCAAACAGTGGATCGATATGAAGGTACTGGTTACCGGCGCCACCAGCGGCTTAGGCCGTAATGCGGTGGAGTTTTTGCGCAATAAAGGCGTCAGCGTCCGGGCTACCGGTCGCAATGAAGCGATGGGTAAATTGCTGCAAAAAATGGGCGCAGAGTTTGTCCATGCCGACCTGACGGAACTGGTCTCTTCCCAGGCAAAAGTGATGCTGGCCGGGATCGATACGCTATGGCACTGCTCCAGCTTTACCTCGCCGTGGGGAACCCAGGAAGCCTTCGATCTGGCTAACGTGCGCGCTACCCGCCGTCTGGGGGAGTGGGCTGTGGCCTGGGGCGTGCGCAACTTTGTCCATATCTCTTCCCCGTCGCTCTATTTTGACTATCACCACCATCGCGACGTCCAGGAAGATTTCCGTCCTGCGCGCTACGCCTGCGAATTTGCCCGCAGCAAAGCCGCCAGCGAACAGGTGATCGATCTGCTGGCGCAGTCCAACCCGCATACCCGCTTTACCATCCTGCGGCCCCAGAGCCTGTTTGGCCCGCACGATAAAGTCTTTATTCCACGCCTGGCGCAGATGATGCACCACTACGGTAGCGTGCTGCTGCCGCGCGGCGGAGATGCGCTGGTGGACATGACCTATTTCGACAACGCCATTCATGCCATGTGGCTGGCCAGCCAGAGCGAATGCGATCAGCTCCCTTCCGGGCGGGCGTACAACATCACCAACGGCGAACCGCGCTCCCTGCGCAGCATTGTGCAGAAGCTGATTGACGAGCTGAATATTCACTGCCGGATCCGCTCGGTGCCTTACCCGATGCTGGATATTATTGCCCGCAGCATGGAGCGGCTGGGAAACAAGGCTGCCAAAGAGCCTGCCCTGACCCACTACGGGGTGTCGAAACTCAACTTTGATTTTACCCTCGATACGCAGCGCGCTGAGAGTGAGCTGGGCTATAAACCGCTGGTGACGCTGGATGAAGGGATTGTGCGTACCGCGGCGTGGCTGCGGGATCACGGGAAATTACATCGCTAGCCATCTGTGACATGATGCCCTCTCCCCCCGGGAAAGGGCAAAAACAGGGGTTTTATCGTACTGACCCGGCGTCTGCCCATGTCAAACCTGCGTCAGGTTCACCCTACGCCGAACCCGGAACAGCCAAATTGTCTTTCTGAAAAATACCGGGAAAAACTCGTCAAAAAATCAGCCCGGTTATTTGTACTGTGACACGCGTTTTATTCTCTGATATTTATCCCAGACTTTTCTGGCGTAGAGCATACGCTGAGGGAAATTCTCGCGTTTTAGTCCGGCGTTATACGCCCCGACCGCTTCCCAGTTATAGCCATAGACTTTAATCATGCCGGAGAGAATAGACGCGCCCACCATAATGGAGGTGCATGGCTCCGCCATTAAGCGATATTCATCGATACCTTTACGTTCCAGCTCAGGGAAATGTGAGCTGTTAATTTGCATCAGTCCAACATCCCGTGAACCATCGTGGTTATAGCCTACCGCATAGGGGTTAAGGCCGGACTCGACTTCGGCAATGGCAAATAAAAGATAGGGATCGACGTGATAATAATCCCCTGCCGTATTCCAGCAATTGGCAAATGCTCCCTGACTGATTAACAGCAACAGAAAAATAAACCGTTTCATTTCATCACCTGACGGATGCAGGCCGTTTTCCTTGTGTACCTTTAAAGAACTGACCGCCCTCCGGGAGGAGCGCGGTCAGTAGTTGCGGGCGATATTCACACCCGCGGTCTCAGACGAAGAAGATTATTTGCAGTCTGATGCTGCACCCTCTTTCACCCAGACATCGCTGTGGGCCGGGTTGTCACCACGGGTCCACCATTTCGCACGGTACTCGGAACCTTCATAGGTTGTGGTATCGCCACCGTTGTAGACCACATCCGCTTTCCAGCCGAATTTCACCTTGCTGACCAGATCCCAGGATTCGGAAGAGAAGCCAGGCTGGTTGCCCTGAGTCCAGTATTTCGCTTTCCAGACCAGGTGGTCGAAGCTGACGATATCGCCATTGTTGTACACCGCACTGGCATTCCAGGCAGCGTATTTGCTGGCATTGGCATCGACAGGGTTATCGCAGCTGCTGCTCGCGCTGCCCTCATCAGATGGCGGTGTCACGTCATCAGCCGGTGGCGTGACGTCGTCAGCAGGCGGGGTCACGTCGGCAGCTGGCGCAGCGGCTTTTGGCGCCACAGTGACCTGCACGTTGGACTGCACGCTGGTCTTGCCATCGCTTACCATGGCGCTCAGGGTGTAATGCTCTTCTGAAGACACTTCTGGTGCGGTGATACGCACGTTCGCGGTATCAGTACCGGAGGCATTCATATCTGCCGGTACGCTCCAGCTGTAGGTCAGGGCATCGCCATCCGGGTCGGTGGCCTGAACATGCAGAGACTGCGTCTGGCCCGCTTCCAGGGTGATGGCTTCCATTGGGTTAACCACCGGTGCCTGGTTCGCTTTTGGCGCCTTGTTCAGCACCTGGACATCCGCCGTGCTGCTCAGACCTTTTGCATCGGTCACGGTCAGGCGGAAAGCCAGCGTCTGGTTAGCAGTTACCGCCGGGGCGCTAAAGGACGCTTTCGCAGAGGTGCTGTTGGCGATAGCCACCGTTGCGCCTGCGGTCTGGGTCCACTTGTAGGTCAGCGCATCGCCATCCGGGTCGGAAGAGGCAGAGCCATCCAGCGTCACGGTAACCGGGCCGGTGACGGCCTGATCCACTGCGGTTGCCACTGGGGCACGGTTGCTGACAACAGGCTGGTCAGAGGAAGAACCGCTGCCCAACAGGCTTTCGTTCATGGCATTCAGGATGTCGCCGTTATCAGACTCAACGGACCACGCGAACAGGCCGCCAAGGTTTTTGTCGAGGACATACTTGCCTTTCGCAGCAACAGAACGGGCGTCGTCATAGCTCAGCAGTTCGCCGGTGGATTTGTTAAAGAGGTAAGGTGCTTCAGCCGCGGCGTCATATTTGTACTCCCAGCCTGGCTTGCCTTTCATCTGGTTAGCGATGACGCGATAGTCAACGATACCCGCTTCCCAGGTACCTGCAATTGGCCCGGTCGCTGTGCCGGTGAACGGATTGTCACCGTTATAACCATGCACACCCGTCCAGCCGCGGCCATACATCGCCGCACCGACCACGATTTTGCCCGGCTGTACGTGCTGATCCAGCATCGCTTTCACCGCGTTGTCGGTGGTGTAGTTGGTGGCAGGATTCCAGGAGGAGCCATACAGCGCCGTCTGGTGACCCAGCTCGGTGTTGCTCCATGCGCCGTAGTAGTCGTAGCTCATCAGGAAGATATGGTCGATATACTGCTGAGCGTTGGTGTAATCCACGTCCTCGATCTTATCTTTACCCGCGCCAATCGCGGTGGTCAGCTCATAAGTGCGGCCGGTTTCCGCTGACAGCTCATTCAGCATCGCACGGAGATCGTGCATCAGCGCGGTGTAGGTAGCTTTATCGGTTTGCGGATTGCCCAGTTTGGCATTCTCACCGCCGCCGCCCGGGAATTCCCAGTCGATATCCACACCGTCAAACACTTTCCAGGTTTTCAGGAACTCTTTCACTGAGCCGACGAAACGGTCGCGCAACACTTTGTTATCCATCTGGAAGAATGGATCGGACAGGGTCCAGCCGCCCACAGAAGGCAGAATTTTCAGATTCGGGTTGGCTTTTTTCATCGCCATCAGCTGGCCGTAGTTGCCTTTGTACGGCTCATCCCAGCCGGTCACGCCTTGCTGTGGTTTTTGCAGGGCAGCCCACGGGTCATGAATGGCTACGGTGTAATCCTCGCGACCTGCGCAGGCACGTTTCAGAGATTCCAGCGCGCCGGACGCTTTTGCGCTGTCGTTGATGCCATCACCGCCACAGATTGGAATGAAGCCGTACAGAATGTGGTTCAGGTTGGCCACCGGGATTTTATCTACGGTGAAGTTACGGTCATAGACGCCCCACTCAGGGAAATAGGCCGCCACCACTTTGTCAGTGTGCTTCGCAAAGGCTTTGTTGTTCTCTTGCAGGGTGGTGGTCAGCGGCAGCAGGTGGCTGCCATCGGTATCCGCCACAATGATCAGCTTGCTGGCGCTGGTGCTACAGCCGCTGTCATTACACAGCTGGACCTGCTCCTGGTAACGGCCGCCTTTCATCACTTTAAAGGTGGCAGAACCTGCTGCGCTGCCCGCGCCGGACCAGACCTCTTTGCCATCCAGCAGCACTTTTGCTGACGTTGGCGCATCGCCGCTCCACATGTTCCACTCGACTTTGACGTCAGCGCCATCGTGAACTTTGACCAGGTTGTTATAATCCTGCGCGGCCTGGTTAACTTCAACGATCGCAAATTTGTCATTACCGTTGGTCAGCGACGGTACGCCTGGGACGGCTGCAAATACAGGGCTAACGGCCGCCGCCACAAAAAGTGCCAGATATTTTGGCTTCATAAATTTCATTTTCAATTCCCGATAACTAATTTGTGAACTTAAAGAACATGTCTTCCATAAACATGAATAAAACCAGCATGGCGCGCAAAAAAGATTAAAATACATTGCCACTTAATATGCTTTTAAGATTTTCTGTTAATCTCAACAGTAAGATTAATAATCCATGCGGTTTGTAAATCGAATGGTATTCGTAAAAGAAGCCATACTCACTCAATTCCCCTGCCGAAAAAATTTCAAAAAATAATTGACAGATTATTTACAGAGCGAGCGCGTAAATATGGCTAATAAAGGTCATTACACCGGCTAAAGCAATAGCGGGACCAAAAGGAATCTGCGGTGATTTATTCGTCGAACTAATAAAAAAGAAATAACCCGCAATGCCCATTAACGAGGCCAGCAATATTATTGTCGGTAACGCCTGCCAGCCGCACCAGGCACCCAGCGCCGCCAGCAGTTTGAAATCGCCGTAGCCAAGCCCCTCTTTTCCCGTTGCCAGACGAAACGCCCAGTACAACAGCCAGAGCGACAGATACCCCGCCACCGCGCCGATAATGGCATCGCTCAGCGCCAGCGTATGGCTGAAGGTGTGCACTAGCAGCCCGGCCCACAGCAGGGGTTGCGTCAGGCAGTCCGGTAGCAGCTGATAGCGCCCGTCAATGATGGCCAACGGCAGCAAAAAGGCCGCTATCAGCCAGAGGGAAAAGAGCGCCGATACGGTGGGTAGACACCAGGCCGTGGCGGCAAAAAACAGGGCGGTAAAGGCTTCGAGCAGCCATAACCGCAGCGGGATTGCGCTGCCGCACTGGTGGCATCGCCCGCGCAGCGCCAGCCAGCTGACCAGCGGGATGTTTTCCCACCAGCACAATTGATGCTGACACGCCGGACAGTGGGAGGCCGGGAAAAGGAGATTGATCCGTGAATCCTCCCCAAGCATCATCTGCGGAACCCGCTCTGCCACCACGCCGAGAAAGCTGCCGATAATGGCCCCCAGTATGGCGCTCATCGTGCAAAACAGCGCCGGGCTGCTCTCCCGCAGCAGCGCCAGGCTGGTCATGCCATCTTCGTCCAGCTGAGCTGGATCTCCGCCTTAACGTCACTCAGATGGTCCACCGGCGTGAGCTTCATTTTATCCAGCCGGATCCCTGAGGCAGTATTGATTTCACGCAGCCAGTTCTTCAGCTCATAAATATTCACGCGCGGCACAATAAAAGATAACGTCTGCCCCTCCTGTCGAACATCATTCAGCGGCAGCTTAATTTCCCGCGCGCTGTTTTCCACCACGCTGCGCGGATTATTGGTTTTCAGTTGCTGAACCTGCAGATGATTTTTATCGATTTCGCTGCGCATCCAGGCCAGGGTTTCAGTCTGACGCTTCAGCGTGGCCTGGCTGTTTTTTATCATATTATCCAGCGGCACTACGCCTGCGTAATAGACCAGAGCACAGCAAAACGCTGTGCCACAGAGTGTCATTAATCGCTTTTCGCGGACGCTGTATTGCTGATAACGCGCTTTGAGTTGCGCGACTCGCTGTTTCATTTATGCTTCCCTGTAATCATGGCGGTATAAGGCGCAGCCGTGGAAACCGGCTGGAGAGAAAAATCAAAATCCGTATTCGCCTGCCTGATAAATGCCTGTAGTGATTCGCTATGTTCTGCGACGGCGCTGAGCGTCCACGCGTTTTGCGCGCTGTCGTACTCCAGCAAATTAATTTCCATTCCCGGCACCGATTGCTTCGCTTTATTCAGATCGTCCAGTTGCAGAAAGACGCCTTTCTTCACCTTCTTAAGGTTCTGACCAAAATGGTATTTGATGTTCGTTTGCTGCCGCAGGCTGGGGAAATGGTACTGATACACCGTGGCATTCTCCTCTTGCAGCTGGTTTTCCTGCTGCACCAGCATCCAGGCCATGGCCAGCCTCGGCCCCAGCAGCAGCCCCAGGCTGAGGATCCCCAGCGCGACCATCACGCCTTTCAGGCTTTTTGTCGTGCCCCCCTGCGCGCCACGGGGATCAAAATCACCGTGCAAGACGTTAGCCCGGCAGGCCTGCCATTGGGGCTGAATCAGTTGCAAAGGATGCTGCCAGGGTAAGGTTTCATCCACCTTTACCCCTTCTGGGGCCTCGCCGTAGCAACACACCTCTCCTTCGCCAGTCTTCTGCATCAGCAGCGGCAGGAGCGACGCGTCGGTTTCACACGCACCTGCGTTGGAGCAACGCAGCCAGTAGTTCTCCCCCAGCGAGACCAGCGTGCGCCCCCCCTCGGCCACCGGCAGCAGCCAGGCGTCAGGCAGCGCCTGCACCACCGTTAGCCCGGCCTGCTGGAAGAGCGCGATCCAGTGACGTAAGCGCTGGGCATCAATGGCGACGGCGTCCACTTCCCGCCCTTTTTTATTCAACACCGTCCAGTGAAGCGCATCGACATCGCCAATCAGCGTCTCTTCCGCCAGCCAGGAGAAGGCCGTCGCCTGGGTGCCAGGGCCTTTCTTCGGCAGTGAAAAGTGACGGAAGATCATCTCGCTGGCGGGCAGCAACAGACAGACGTGGGCAGCCAGGGGGTGTGACGCAAGCGTATTCAGCGCCGCCATGCCGCTGAGCGTCTGCACCTGCTGGCTGCCGGATTCGCACCACGCAATATTCCCGTCCTCGCGGCTATCGGGACGAATAAAGAGTCTTTTTTTCATCGGTATCGGCTTTTGTTATTCAATCATTCGGTAACGACGCTGCCACGTCAGGATCTCACCCGCTTCGCTATTCATCTGAAGCTGGCTGACCACGTGAAGCGTTAAATCGTCGGTGTTGCCGGTGTAGTTGACCCGGAAATAACGACTGCTGACGGCAACCTGCGCAGCCACCTGCGTTAAATCGTCTTTCAGCTGCGGGAAGTTTTGCTCCAGCGCTTTGCTGAACGCCTCAACACTCTCCCACCCCGCTTCGGGGCGTGCCGCGAGCAGGCGTGCTGCGTCATCCTCCGTCAGTTTCCCCGGAAACAGCGCCGCCAGCAGGGTTGCCTGTTCGGGCTTCAGGGTGTTGACGTCAATTTTGCTGTTGGCATCCGGCAAGGCACACAGCAAGGTACTGACTTTTGCGTAGGCCGCCGCCGGGAACGCGGGCAGCAGCTTAATTTCGCCAATGTTGCGCATCATCTGGTTGGCCGGAAGACGCGCGGGCTGAACGCCCGCCCAGGCATCACTCTCCTGCGCCTCTTTCGCCGTGGTACTGTCGCCATCAAGGTAATCCACCAGCTGGTCATAGACCTGTTCCGCTGTGGCGTGATCCAGACCGCCGTTAACCAGCAGTTGCTCGACGGTGCGCTGTTTACGCGGTTTTTCCGGGATAGCCGACGGCTCCTGCCCCTGTGCCGCCTTCTCTTCTGTGAGCAGGTTATTGACGTTAAAGCAGTCTTCGGCATCCTCAACCTGGCTCACCACCGTGTAATACTCCCCCTGCGTCTCAAGGGGTTCATGCCACTCGCCCTCCAGCGTCAGGACGCTGTTTTCGCCGATGGCGGCGGTCTGTAACCGCATTTTCACCACCTGCTCCTGACGCTGAATGGCCCAGCGCAGCTGCTGCTGACTCACCTGGTAGTGGGTTTTCTGTAAATTGCGGCAGAACTGCTGGCTAATTTTGGCCGCCAGGGCTGACATCATCACCAGCAGGATGAGCACCACTAACAGGGCGACGCCTCGCTGCTGTCGCAGGGGGACGCGGCTCATGGCTGGCCTCCCGTCGCAGGCGCTGCCGCCTGTTCGGGCGCGGGTGCGGATGGCGCGGCCTCTGGGTTCTCGCCTTCGGCTTTCGCGACGATCTGCGGTTGCGGCATATCGCCAGGGGTCGTAAACACCCAGCGCCAGGTCTCGCCATTCTCCATCGTCAGCGTCAGTTCCACGCCGTCAGGCTGGTGGTCGCTCTCACTCCAGCGCTTTTGCCATGACCCGCTGTAAAACCGCCACTCGGCTGACTTCACTTTGGCGACAATCGGCACTTCTTCCGGTTTAACGCCCGCCGGGCTGTCTATCGTCGGCCACACATCGCGCCACAGGCGGTGATCGTCAACGCGCCAGCGGACGCGTTCGAGCTGTACCTGGCCGCTCATGCCATTGAGCGTGGTCAGCTCAAGGGCATTATCCTGCTGGACAAACACCCCGCCGTCGTTGCGCGGCGCGCGGGCCTGCAGCTGGAAAAAATCACGCTCCAGCAGGCTCCAGGCGCGCTGGATCTGGTTGAGCTTTGCCGCATTACGATCCGTCGCATTGCTGGTGCGCATTGCGCCATCCAGGATTTGCCAGGCGAGGGTGCTGATCACGGCAAAAATAGTGAGCGCAATCATGATCTCCAGCAGCGTAAATCCGCGCTGATGCTGAATTTTTTTCACTTTTTCTCCCCTGGCGGCAGGATCCTGAGCGCCACCACCGGCTGGCTCTCATCCCCTTCGGCATAGACCTGGATCTCATCCACCAGACTGTTGTCGGCGGCCTTAACCCGCTGTATACGCCAGTTCCAGCTGCGCCCGCCCATGATTTCGGTGCCCTGCTGTTGAGCATCAGGGAAATCGCTTCCGGTCAGTTGCGCTTCTGCCAGCTGATTCTCTGCAACCCAACTGGCCTGCAGGGTATCGGCAAGCCCGTGGGTAAAGCGCACGTTCAGGGAGATGGAGTTCATGAGTGCCAGCGCGGCGGTGGAGAAGATCACCAGCGCCACCATCACCTCCAGCAGCGTCATGCCTTGTTGCTTTGCCTTAGCCATCGTTTTCTACCGTTACCGGTGCCGCGCCCTGCGACACCACGCGGAAATGGTGCTGTTTATCGAAGCTCTGCAATGTCAACGTGAAACGGCTGATCTCCCCGTCCGGCAAAAAGACAATTTGCGGCTCAGCATCGGACGTGGCGGCCAGACGCTGGGGGGAGAGCGACACGTGCATCTCTTCAGGGAAATGCCCCTGAGTCGTGATACGTCTTTCAGACAGAGGAACCCAGCGACGCTGGCCGTTTTTAACCGCCAGCGTCACCAGCTGATAATTATCCGGGGTGATCACCAGGCCAACGATATTTCCGTCCATGACGGCACGATCAGAACCATAATCCACAAGGGCTTTTAATTGCTGGCCAAATATATCCGCGCCACTGCGGGAGGGTATTGTCGAGACCACCATCATGGCGCAACTGGCAAATATGACTAACGCCAGGATAATTTCCAGCAAAGTAAAGCCGCGTTGCCTGTTCATTATTTTTTATCGAATGACCAGTTAGTAATATCGTCTGCGGTATTGGCTTCCCCGTCCGGGCCTGCGGAAAAGACATCAATGGCGCCATGTTCACCAGGGCTGACCAGAATATAATCGCTACCCCACGGATCCTGCGGCAGACGGCGAATATAGCCGTCGGCACGATAGCCGTTCGGGATTGGCGCGATTTCCGGTTTGGTGACCAGCGCCTGCAGGCCCTGTTCCGTGGTGGGATAGCGGTGGTTATCCAGCTTGTACATATCCAGCGAACCTTCCAGCGCCACAATATCGCTGGTGGCTTTCTGGGTATCGGCCTTCTCTTTATTACCCATTAAATTCGGCACCACCATACTGGCCAGCACGCCGAGAATAACAATGACCACCATTAATTCGAGCAAAGTAAAGCCCGCCTGGCGCGCCAGGTTTTTTCGTTTCATCGCCATAATTAACCTACCATGTTATTAAGTTGCAGAAGCGGTTGTAATATTGACATCACAATAAACAGAACAATGGTCGCCATAGAGACCACCAGCGCCGGTTCAAATACCGACAGCGTTAATGTAATTCGGTGCTGTAATGCGGATTCCTGGTTTTCTGCCGCCCGATCCATCAGATTGCCTAATTCGCCACTCTCTTCACCGGAGGCGATCATATACAGCATGGTGGGCGGGAATAATTTCGCCTGCTCCAGCGCGGCATATAACGAGGCCCCCTGACGCACGGTGTCCGCTGCCTGCTCCAGCACCTGGCGGGCATGGAGGTTTTCGATCCCGTCCATGGCGATATACATCCCCTCCAGCAACGGCACGCTACTGGCCTGCAGAATGCTCAGGGTGCGGATATAGCGCGCACTGTTGATGGCGCACACCAGCTTTTTAATGGGCGAGGCGTTCACCAGCCAGCGGTGCCAGAGATAACGATGACTGTTTTTTTTCAGCCAGCTTTTAAAGCCGATAAAGGCGGTCGCCAGCCCGCCACCGATATAAATGCCATACGCCTGCAGGAAATCGCTCACCGCAATCAGCGTCCGGGTGGTGATCGGCAGCTGTTGTTTCATATGGGTAAACTGCTCAATCACCTGGGGCACAACCGCCACCAGCAGAATGCAGATCACCGCCACGGCCACCACCGTCAGGGTGATGGGGTAAACCATCGCCTGGGTGAGCTTGCTTTTCATCTTCTGGCGCTGTTCGTTGTATTCGGCCAGCTTTTCCAGCACATCGCCGAGATGCCCGGTCTTTTCCCCGGCCATCACCAGCGTGCAGTAGAGCTTGTCAAAGGTGCGCGGAAACTGGCTGAAGGCGTCGAACAGGGTATGCCCTTCCACCACCTTGTCGCGGATATCCGTCACCATCGCCGCCAGTTTTTTATCTTCCGATTGCTTGGCGATCGCCTTCAGGGCGCTTTCCAGCGGCAGCGCGGCGTTAACCAGGGTTGCAAGCTGGCGGGTAAACATCGACAGCACGGGGGTAGAAAGCTTTACCCCTTTCTGCGCGCCACCGCTGGCGGCCTGTTCGCGGGTAACGGTAATGCTCACCGGGATCAGCTTTTGATCGCGCAACGCCTGACGCACCTGCTTTGGCCCCTCGGCCTGTAAGGTGCCGCGCTGGGTTTTGCCCGCCACATTGGTAGCCGTCCATGCATACCATGCCATTATTCATCTCCCCCGCGCTCGGCGGTGACGCGCATCACCTCTTCCAGCGAGGTGACGCCAGAGATCACCTTCAGCAGGCCGTTTTCGCGCAGGCTGTAGGCCTGACGGAACAGCTCGGTCTCAATGGACATTTCGTCTTTGTCTTCATGAATAGCCCGGCGCATCGTACTGTCGACCACCAGGAATTCATGGATCCCCGCTCGCCCCTGATACCCGCTCTGGCGACAGTGCTCGCAGCCCACCGCGCGATAGATCGCTTTCGGCGGCGTATCCATAAAGCTGAACAGGGCTTTTTCATTGTCGTCCAGCGGACTGGTGGTTCGGCAGTGGGTACACAGCCGTCGCACCAGACGCTGGGCAATGACACCGAGCAACGATGATCCGATTAAAAACGACTCCAGCCCCATATCGCGCAGACGGGTAATCGCCCCTGCCGCGCTGTTGGTGTGCAAGGTGGACATCACCAGGTGACCGGTCAGCGACGCCTGCACCGCATTTTGCGCGGTTTCGCCGTCACGAATTTCACCGATCATCACCACGTCCGGGTCCTGACGCAGAATAGCGCGCAGCCCGCGGGCGAACGTCATATCCACGCGCGGATTGACCTGCGTCTGTCCTACCCCTTCCAGCTCGTATTCAATCGGATCTTCAACGGTAAGAATGTTGCGTTCATGACCGTTCAGCGCCGACAGAATGGCGTACAAGGTGGTGCTTTTCCCGGAGCCTGTCGGCCCGGTAACGAGAATAATGCCGTGCGGGCGACCAATCAGCCCTTTCAACTGCTGTAACTCTTCGTCTATCAGCCCCAGCTTGTTGATATCCGGCTTAAGGTTGCTTTTATCCAACAGACGCATGACCACGCGCTCGCCGTACTGCGAAGGTATGGTGGAAACACGCACGTCGATGGCTTTACGACCGATGCGCAGCGAGATACGGCCATCCTGCGGCAGGCGTTTTTCAGCGATATCAAGCTTTGACATGACCTTGATACGCGACACCAGCAGCGGCGCAAGCTTCCGCGCCGGTTGCAGTACCGGGCGCAGCACGCCATCGACGCGAAAGCGAATACTCAGCGTGCGCTCGAAGGTTTCGATATGAATATCCGAGGCACCCTCTTTCACCGCTTCGCCCAGAATGGCGTTGATCAGGCGGATCACCGGCGAGTTTTCGTCGTTATCCAGCAGATCCTCGTTGTCGGGGATCTCCTCCGTTAACGCCATCAAATCGATGTCGGCGTCCATGTCATCCACTAA
This sequence comes from Leclercia sp. GLN_9, assembly GCF_043105735.1. NCBI lineage: Bacteria > Pseudomonadati > Pseudomonadota > Gammaproteobacteria > Enterobacterales > Enterobacteriaceae > Leclercia > Leclercia sp. GLN_9. The sequence continues at coordinate 139,753 of NZ_JBICLV010000013.1, read as the reverse complement.
CTGCTGGGAAACGCCGCTGTTCTGCTGCCAGATTTTGGCCAGCATCTCGTCAAAGGCTTCGGCCGTGAGGATCGTTGGGGTGAAGGATCGCCCCAGCACCCGGCGTACTTCCAGCAGGGCAAACGCTGGAGCGTCATCACGCACCCAGACCTGATCCTGATAAAAGAGGATCCCGTGGGTTTTGGCGTAGTTGCTGGTGCATAACTCATGACTCAGTCCATCCATGTTGCGCCTCGCCCTTACTCTTTAAACGGATTGCGATTGACCGGTTTTGTACTGGCCGCAGTCGGGTAAGCGGGCAGCACGGCATTGCTCTCAGGTTCGATAATGCCGAGCTTTTTCTCCTCCAGGCGCTGCTGCTGCCGCGCCCGGATCTGGTCATATTTTTCCTTCGAAGACGCGCTGTAGGTATCGTCGTCACGCAGAACGGTGGTATGAATAAAGACCATCAGGTTACGTTTCGAGGTGTCCTGGGAGGTGTAGCGGAACAGTTGCCCCACCAGCGGAAGATCCCCCAGCAACGGCACTTTCGAGACGTTCTGCCTGGTGACGTTCTCCATCAATCCGCCGAGGACCACCGTCTGCCCACTGTGCACCATCACTTCGTTATTGATGGTACGGGTGTTAAAGGTCGGGCCGAGGCTGGCATCATCCGTTGAACTGGCATCCACGCTGGAGACTTCCTGCTCAATCTTCAGATGAATGATGTCACCGTCGTTGATCTGCGGAACAATTTTCAGCTTCGTACCGACCGTTTTACGCTCCACCGAGTTAAAGACGTTATCGCCGCTGGTGGTCTGAGAACCCGCCAGCACCGGCACATCCTGGCCGACGTTAAACGAGGCCTCTTTGTTATCCAGGGTCACCACGCTTGGGGTCGACAGAATGTCGTTTTTGCCGTCGGTAGAGAGTGCGGTCATCAGCGCGCCGAAATCACCGTTAAAGAAGCCCGTTGCCAGGCCGGTAAAGCTGGTGCCTTTCATGGTCCCATTCTTAATCTGGCTGATCGGCAGGCCGGTAGAGCCAAACTGCACCCCGCCGTGTTTACCGGTCCACTGCACGCCGAGGTCAAGACCGCTTCCGTCCTGCACTTCAGCAATGATCGCCTCCACCAGCACCTGTGGACGGCGGATATCCAGTTTGTCGATGACCTTTTCCAGCGAGTTCATCACGTTTGGCTGGGCGGTGATCACCAGCGAGTTGGTGGCCTCGTCAGCGGTAATATTCAGATCGTTGCCGGCGGAGGTTGTTTTCCCTTTCGCCGCGCCCGATTTATCCTTCAGCTGCTCGCCGATACCGGTTAACACCGGGACGACTTTGCTGGCATTGGCGTATTTCAGGTAGAAGACGCGGGTATTGCCTTCATTGTTCTGTTCGCGATCGAGCTGCCCCACCAGCGACCGGGTGCGCGCGCGGGCGTCTTCGGTGCCACTGATGATCAGGCTGTTGGTTTCGTCATCGGCGACCACTTTGGTGGCCAGCTGCGGCGCGTTTTGCCCCTTCTGCTCTTCATTGTTGAGATTATTCAACATGTCAGACAGCTCTTTGGCAGAGGCGTAGCGCAGCGGCACGATCTCCCGGCGCTGCATCCCGGAGCGATCGACGCGCTGCACCAGGTCCACCAGGCGGTTAACCACCGAGGCTTTTCCGGTCAGCAGCAGCACGTTGGAAGGTTCAAAATGGACCACGTTGCCAATACCGGTGGCGTCGTTCAGCTGGCGCAGCAGCGGGGCCAGTTCGCGGACCGGCACGTTTTCCATCCGCACGACACGGGTGATGATCTCATCGCCTTTGCCGGGATGCTGGCTGTCAGCCAGCGGCGCACCCGCGGTACGCGCGACCGTTGAACGCACGACTTTCACCATACCGTTATCCATCGGGATCACCGACAGACCGTACAGATCCAGCACGCTAAGGAAGAACTGATAATATTCATCTTCCGTCAGCACGTTATAGGTCTTAACCGATACATTTCCCTGAACGGAAGGATCGACAAGAATTGTTTTATTCAGATTGCGGCTTACCGTATCAATAAATTCGCGAATATCGGTGTTCTTGAAACTGGCGCTAAAATTTGCCGCCATCACGGAATTAGACATCAAAGACGCTGCTGTCAGCGCGACACACGCCCAGGGAAATTTCTTCATAACATTACACTTGTTAATTGTTGAAAACATTAACCCGAATATTTTCAAGGTGAGCGTGGCGTCGGACTACGACTTCCGCTTCTCTCATTTTTGACCAGCTGGCGATAATATTTTTCGCCTGCTCCGCTCGCGTCATATCGACGGCATTTACTTTCACTACCACATCCCCTTTTTTCAGCCCGCTATGGCTAAAAAAGGAGGACGAATTTTTAGGTTTTATTTGATAGCCTTCCAGTTGGCCCTTTTCGACATAAGGCTTCAGGACAAGGTAATCATTGAGATGAATATTATCGGCACCCGCATCGTTTTTCGGTTTTGGCACCGGCGACGCATTCGCATCGCCTTTAATATAATCGGGGCGTTTTAACGCCAGCACCTGCCGCTCGCCCTGGTAATTCACCACCACATTGTCGCTGTTGATCTCTTCGATCCACGCATCGTTGTAGCCCGGCAGATACTCGCCTTCGCGGTAACTCTGCTGGCCAACCGGGGTTTTGATCACCGCGAACGAGAGCCACGCTTCGTCGCTGCTGATAATCCCGTCGACCTCCGCTGAAATCGTCTTTTGCGCTGCCTGCTGAAGCGCAGGCTGTTTAACCGCAGGCTGGAACAGCGCGAAAGTCTGCTCCTCCGGGCGCGGACGCGGGTTCGCCGGTAAATGACCCGGAAGGGGATCGGCCGCCTTTCTGAACTCTTTAAATACGACATATCCCTGATGACCGCTAAATATCAGCAGGACAAACATCACGCAGGGCGCAATCAATCGGGAATAAAGCTGCATTTTCATTTTTTAACTGACCTTGTCGTAAATGCAGGAATTAGCAGCCTGGCGCTGCACCTGAAAAACCCGGAAATAATAATAATGACGCCTGGCCCGCTCCATCGGGTTTGCCGTTAACTTTAATGAAGAAAAATATTGACCCTGAAAAAAAGCAATGTTAAGCGCTAACAACAGGTTATTTTTCTCCTGTATAAAAATTGCTGCGGTACGCGCCTTCCCTTATTTTTCAGCCTGAGAATCGGTTAATGAAATACAACGGTGAAGTGTCATGTATCTGAGTCATTATAAATTTACCCGCCACCCTTTCAGGAGTGCGGTCCGCCCCTGCGGGAGCTTCTTTGCCGCTTACCACCAGGATGTCTTCGGCATGCTGGCGGAGAAATCGACCGTACCCGGCATTGCCGCGCTCTTCAGCGATGACGAAGATCTGCTGGCCACCTTCACCGGCCAGGTGCTGGCAAAGTCACCTGCCGGGGTTGCCATCAACGCGTTTCCGAAACTCAACGCCAAAGCCCTGCTGTATAAACTCAGCGCCAACGCAAAAGATGCCAATAACAGAATTCATGCCATTGATGCAGTGCTGCGCCAATGGCATGAAAAATACCCTTCCTGCAAAAAAAACGGCCTGGTGCTGGCTATCGCCGCCACCCAGTCGATGCGGGATAATTGCTGGGAAACTCTGGGCATGCTGCTGTCCCGCGCGCAGGAGTGCAATCTGTCGCTGACGCTGGTGCTGACCGGCACTCCCGATCAGGAAGCTCGCCTGATGAATCACTCCGGTCTGGCGTCCCGGGTCCATACCCGCCATACCCTACGCCCGCTGACCTGCCATGAGACCCTGAGCTATGTTACGGCGCAGGCGGAGGCGTGTGGTGCCGGGGCATCCCCCTTTACCCCGGCCCGTGTACGCCGGATGCACGCCCTGACCAAAGGGTCGGTGAGCAAACTGAACACCCTGGCGCACCTGTCGATGCTGGCGGCCTGGACGGAGCGCGCCGCAGTGGTGGGGCCACGCCATTTACGTCTGGCGGCAGGCGAAGTGCTGCCGCGTAAAACCCACAGCAAAACGCTGGCGACGGTCGGTCTGTTCGCCAGCGTGCTGTTTGCCGCCTGCGGTTGGTACTTCTCTCCCGCCATAACCGCAACCTTGCCAGTGCAGCCGCCCATCCCCGCGAGCTGGACGCAACCGCGCCCTGTCCTGAAAGCGCCGGTCCAGCCGGCGATCGAGAAAGAGGTGGTGAACGCGCCGGATGCCATGCATCAGCTCTATACCATGTGGGGGTACGATCCTTCCGCCGAGGAGGCGCTCTGCCAGAATGCCGCCCGGGTGAATCTCGCGTGTAAGCAGGGTAACGCCCCGCTGCCGACGCTGGAAAAAGAGGGCTACCCGTGGATAAGCGAACTGAAAACCGGGGATCACCTGAACTATGCCGTGGTGGCACGGGTAGGAGCAAACTCCCTCGATCTGCTGATGAATAATCGCACCTGGCAGGTGAAGCGAAGCTGGTTCACTGCCCATGCCACCGGGAACTACACCTTACTGCACCGTCTGACCCCGGCCGGGAAAGATGAGATCAACGCCACCAGCAGCGGCCAGGATCTGGTTTGGTTTGATACGCAGCTCAGCCAGGCGTTGCATGAGCCAGGCACGCATACCCAAGCCTGGACGCATGAGCTGGAGAAGCGGACCCGCGAATTTCAGTCTGTTGCGCAGTTAAACGTTGATGGCATACCGGGTGAAGATACCCTGATGCAGTTGATGCGTTTCAATAACACCACCCCTGCCATATTGACGCCGGTTTCAAAGACCACGCCGCAAACCCTGGCGCAAGGAAAAGCACGCTAATGTCCACGATTTGCCTGGCTGCGCAGCGCAGCTTCCAGACCGGTGAGGCGGTCTGGTTCTCTTACCGTCTCCCCTCACTGAACACAATGCTGGTCAGAACGCTGGCAAGCTTATGTTGCCTGTTTGCGCTGCTGGCCGCGGGCCTGTATGCCCATATTTACTGGAATCTGCGTCACCCGGCCCCTGCGCCAAAACCGGTGAGCGTCGCGCAGCCTGACACGCAGCTTTCGGATATGCATTATGTTTACGTGTCGAAACCCTTCCCGACACCAAAAGTCAGTCACCCGGAATACAGCGCGCCTTTGCCGCCGCCGGGGGATCCGTTGATGATGGACAGCGAGCCTGACTGGCAGCAAGCCCCGGACAGTGACAGTTCCGCCAGCCCTTTATCCGACTCGCATGACGTTCCGCCGGAAACCGGCTCACTCTCATTAAAGGAACGGCTTATGGAAGCGCTTAAAGAACAACAGCAGGATTATTCGCAGGGAAAAATACCGCAGGACCCGGTTGATGAGACACAAACCAGCGCTTTGAATGGCGAAAACGTAATAAATCAGACGGCGGCGTTTAAAACAGAAAAAATATCTGCGCAAGGAATAAAAAAATCTCCATCGGCGTTAACCCATGGAGATTCGGAGAAGGATGTTCAGTAACGTTCCGGTAGGCTGCTGATGTTTATCAATTTGCCTTTTTCCACCACAATGTACTGACCTTTTTTCAGGTCGGAGAGAATTTTTATAATGGTGCTACGCGCCAGGTTGGTGTATTCCTGAATATAGTCATAAACATTAATATCGCGATTCTGGTAGAGAATAAGATCATTAATTTCCAGAAGAAATTCGCGCACCACGGAATAGGCGCTGCGGGCAACCAAAACATCGTCCCGCTTACTCAGAATATCAATATACCAGACCAGAATTTGGCTAAATTCGAGCCAGAGATTGTTTTCACTGATGATGCGCTCAAATTCCTCTCTTTTGATGGTGCGAATAACGCTGGTATCGCGGGTAATACCATACATATGAGACGCCCGGTTATAGACAGCGGAGACCCCTAAAAAGCCCGCATGACGCATGGTGAACATGCTTAACTCATCGGAACGTCGGCGAATTTCGATTTCACCGCGGATCAGGATGTGAACATAATTGGTATCTGCAGTAATGACTTTCTGCCATTTTTTCAGTGTTTTTTCAGGATAATCAGCCGTGGCAGCGATAATCGCGTCTATCGCTTTTTCCGGGCGACTATTTCTACTGTAAATATTTAACATTAGTATGCCTGTTTCATTTTTTTTAGAGTAAATGGAACCCCTGCAACAGCAATGTCGCAACTGATAAATGAGGTCCGATTCAAATAAATTAAGACGATAACCTGGGGGAAAATTACTCTCTAATATTTTTAAGTGGCTAACTTGATTAGCAAGCTATGCGTCTATATTAAATGTGGGTAATTTTAAGTCAATTAACTAAAAATGAATTGGTAATGTACTTAAGATTAATCTTAAGTCAAAAACAAATACTCATAAGTGAGTAGTTTTTTTTAGGTTATTTTTGTCCGTATTTTTCCAGCAGAGCTTCTGCAATGGCTATTGTTTCTTTATCAGAAACACCACTCCATAATTTTGATCGGAAATGCATCTGAAACGCCATAATAATACGTTTCTGCTGCGCCAACGATATATTATCCGGCACATCGTAACCGTATCGGGAAAGCAGATTAAGCAGCGTGGCAGTGTCCGCAGGCTCATAAGGAGGCTGTCCGTTCAGATAAAACGCGACCCGGTCAGGATCGGGCCAGGCACCAATGCCCTGCTGCGCCAGCGCCTGCCATGGGAACAGCGGCCCCGGATCGTCTTTGCGCTGAGGCGCGATATCCGCATGGGCTACTACGTTCTGTGGCTTGATGTCATAGCGCTGGATAATGTCCTTCGCCAGCGGGATCAGGGCGGCAATCTGCGCCGGTTCAAACGGCGCGAAGCGTTTCTCATCGCCGCGCTTTTGCCAGCCGCGGTTTTCCAGCTCAATCCCAATCGAGGTGTCATTAATACGGGTAGCGCCGCGCCAGTAGCTCACCCCGGCATGCCAGGCCAGATCGCGCTCCGGCACCAGCTGCCAGATCCGCGGCTTGCCGTTGTGCTGCGGCGGGATCGCCGGGATCAAATAGTGGGAGCTGACGTTTTTATCGGTCAGGGTGGCGAGAGAACTGTCAAAGTCGTCGGCGGTATAGTGGATCACCAGCACCTTGATACGCGGGTAGGCCGCCTGGGCCTGCCGTCGGGTATCCAGCTCATAGGCACCTTTATCCACGACGCCTTTTTCTGACGCACAGCCTGCCAGCAGCAGCGCCAGCAGGAGAGGCGCAAGCGCGTGCTTCATCGGCGGGTTTTCACTGCCGTACCGCTGACGCTGACCATCAACATGCTGGCGTCTTTGCCGACGGTCTCGTAGTCGATATCGATCCCCACGACGGCATCCGCGCCCAGGGCCTTCGCCTGCTCGCCCAGCTCTTTAAAGGCGATGTCACGGGCTTTACGCAGCTCTTTTTCATACGCGCCAGAGCGGCCGCCGACGATATCGCGGATACCGGCAAAAAAGTCGCGGAAGATATTGGCGCCGAGAATGGCTTCGCCGGTCACCACGCCGCAGTATTCGCTGATCGGCTGCCCTTCCAGAGTGGGGGTGGTAGAAAATTGCATCTTCGTCTCCTTGTTGCGCGTTAAGTGCAGGACCCGGCCCATCAGGCGTTTATTGTTGAAGGCAGTTTGGACACGGACAGCGCGGAACAACCGGAGCGTACACGTAGTACGTGAGGATTGTGAGCACTGGCAAGGTCCAAAATGGCGAATAAAATAGCCTGATGGGCCGGGTCTAAGCGTATAAGAACAAAACCATTATCTCTTCGTTACGCTATCATTTAAAGGTTAGTTAATTATTGCAGCCTCATAAGGAAATCAACATGCGCTATTCTGCTTTGACGCTTTTAGTGCCTTGCGCGCTGCTGCTCAGCGCCTGCACCACCCCGGTCACCCCGGCTTTTAAGGATATCGGTACCCGCAGCGGCAGCTGCATTACTGGCGGCCCGGATGCTGTGGCCCAACAATTCTATGATTACCGCATTTCGCACCGCAGCAATGACTTCACCGCGCTGCGCCCGTATCTGAGCGATGACCTGGCGATGCTTCTCAGTAATGCCAGCCGCGATCCGCAGCATCAAAACCTGCTGAAAGACGATCCTTTCTCCAGCCGCAACATTGCGCCGCAAAAAGCTGAAGTCTCCAGCGCATCCACTATTCCGAATACCGATGCGCGCAACATTCCGCTGCGGGTGAAACTGACGCAGGGCAGCGAGACCTGGCAGGATGAAGTGCTGATGATCCGCGAGGGTCAGTGCTGGGCAGTTGATGACGTGCGCTATCTCGGCGGCACTGTCCACGCCCCGGCAGGCACCCTGCGCCAGTCCATTGAAAAACGCTAAACAGTCACGCTTAACCGCCCGTCAAGCAGGGAAAACCCCGTAAAATGTCTGGCATTTCGTGAGGAATGCCGACATTTATTCTCGCCGCCCAGACCATCCGCTATTTTGTGCTATGTTTAGGTATAGATACGGTTTATATTTAACTTTTAACGCAGAAATATTGCATAACTATTCTGCCGACGGTACTATTTGCGGCCTCAATTGCTATAGATTGCCTGGATGAGTAAAGACTGCCCCGATGAGTATTCAACTAAACGGCATTAACTGCTTCTACGGCGCACACCAGGCGCTGTTCGACATCACACTGAATTGTCCTGAGGGCGAAACGCTGGTGCTGTTAGGCCCAAGCGGGGCGGGTAAAAGCTCGCTGCTTCGCGTCCTCAATCTGCTTGAAATGCCGCGCTCCGGTACGCTGGATATCGCCGGTAATCACTTTAATTTTGCCAAAGCGCCGTCTGAAAAAGCGATCCGCGATCTGCGCCAGAACGTCGGGATGGTCTTCCAGCAATACAATCTTTGGCCGCACCTGACCGTGCAGCAGAACCTGATCGAGGCCCCGTGCCGCGTGCTGGGCCTCTCCAAAGAGCAGGCGCTGGCGCGTGCCGAGAAGCTGCTGGAACGTCTGCGCCTGAAGCCCTACAGCGATCGTTATCCGCTGCACCTCTCTGGCGGTCAGCAGCAGCGTGTGGCCATTGCCCGCGCGCTGATGATGGAGCCTGCGGTGCTGCTGTTTGATGAACCGACCGCCGCGCTGGACCCGGAAATCACTGCCCAGATCGTTAGCATTATTCGCGAGCTGGCGGAAACCAATATTACTCAGGTGATCGTGACGCACGAAGTGGAAGTGGCGCGTAAAACCGCCAGTCGTGTGGTCTATATGGAAAACGGTCATATTGTTGAGCAAGGGGATGCGAGCTGCTTTGCCCAGCCGCAGACCGACGCGTTCAGAAATTATCTGTCTCACTAATCGAATCGAGAGAACGACAATGAAAAAAATAGTGATTGCCGCCCTGCTTGCCAGCGTTAGCCTCTCTGCCACCGCTGCCGAAACCATTCGTTTCGCCACCGAAGCCTCCTACCCTCCGTTTGAATCAATGGATGCGAACAACAAGATTGTGGGCTTCGATGTGGATCTGGCTAACGCCCTGTGTAAAGAGATCGACGCCACCTGTACTTTCTCGAATCAGTCTTTCGACAGCCTGATCCCGAGCCTGAAATTCCGCCGTATTGATGCGGTCATGGCCGGTATGGATATCACGCCAGAGCGTGAAAAGCAGGTTCTGTTCAGCACCCCGTATTACGAGAACTCTGCCCTGTTCATCGGTCAGAAAGGCAAATATGCCTCTATTGATGCGCTGAAAGGCAAGAAAGTGGGCGTGCAGAACGGCACCACCCATCAGAAATTCATTATGGATAAGCACCCGGAAATCACTACCGTGCCTTACGACAGCTACCAGAACGCCCGTCTGGATCTGCAGAATGGCCGTATTGATGCCGTCTTTGGCGATAACGCGGTGGTCACCGAATGGCTGAAGGCCAACGACAAGCTGGCTGCGGTTGGCGATAAAGTGACGGATAAAGATTACTTCGGCACCGGTCTGGGTATTGCTGTGCGTCAGGGCAACACCGCGCTGCAGCAGAAATTCAACACCGCGCTGGAAAAAGTGAAGAAAGATGGCACGTACGATTCCATCTATAAAAAATGGTTCCAGAAGTAAGATCTGATGAACGAAATTTTTCCATTAGCAAGCGCCGCCGGGATGACCGTCGGCCTTGCCGTTTGTGCGCTGATTATCGGCCTGGTGCTGGCGATGATCTTTGCCGTGTGGGAATCGGCTAAGTGGCGACCTGTCGCCTGGACCGGCTCTGCACTGGTGACCCTTCTTCGTGGCCTGCCGGAAATTCTGGTGGTCCTGTTTATCTATTTCGGCTCCTCGCAGCTGCTGCTGATGCTGTCGGACGGCTTTACGCTCAATCTGGGCGTGGTGCAGATCCCTATTCAGATGCAGATCGAAAACTTCGATGTCAGCCCGTTCCTGTGCGGCGTGATCGCCCTCTCCCTGCTCTATTCCGCCTATGCTTCGCAGACTCTGCGCGGCGCACTGAAAGCGGTGCCGGTAGGCCAGTGGGAGTCCGGCCAGGCGCTGGGACTGTCGAAAACGGCGATCTTCTTCCGTCTGGTGATGCCGCAGATGTGGCGTCATGCCCTGCCGGGGCTTGGCAATCAGTGGCTGGTGCTGCTGAAAGATACCGCGCTGGTGAGCTTAATCAGCGTTAACGACCTGATGCTGCAAACCAAAAGCATCGCCACCCGTACCCAGGAGCCCTTTACCTGGTACATCGTGGCGGCGGCCATCTACCTGGTGATCACGTTGCTCAGTCAGTACATTCTCAAGCGTATTGACCTGCGTGCGACGCGTTTTGAACGGAGACCAGGCTGATGCTGGATTACTTACCCGAACTGATGAAAGGGCTGCACACCAGCCTGACGTTGACCGTCGCCTCGATTATCGTGGCGCAGGTGCTGGCGTTGATTTTCACCATCATCCTGACGCTGAAAACGCCGGTACTGGTGTGGATTGTCCGCGGCTATATCACCCTGTTTACCGGCACACCGCTGCTGGTGCAGATCTTCCTGATTTACTACGGCCCGGGCCAGTTCCCGACGCTACAGGAATATCCGGTGCTGTGGCATCTGCTCTCCGAGCCGTGGCTGTGCGCCCTGCTGGCCCTGTCGCTGAACAGCGCCGCCTATACCACCCAACTGTTCTACGGGGCCATTCGCGCCATCCCGGACGGGCAGTGGCAGTCGTGCGGTGCGCTGGGGATGAGCAAGAAAGATACGCTGGCGATCCTGCTGCCGTACGCCTTCAAGCGCGCCCTCTCTTCGTACTCTAACGAAGTGGTGCTGGTGTTCAAAAGTACCTCCCTGGCCTACACCATCACCCTGATGGAGGTGATGGGTCACGGACAATTGCTGTACGGACGCACCTACGATGTGATGGTGTTTGGTGCCGCCGGATTGATCTACCTGGTGGTCAACGGCCTGCTGACGCTGCTGATGCGTTTAGTTGAGCGTAAAGCGCTGGCCTTCGAACGCCGCAACTAAGACTGCATACATTGTGATTACTCAAGGCGGGCAAGTCTAACGACCACCCGCCTTTTTTTATGAACCAAGTAATACTTAATCATTTTTATTGCATACAAATTCATTCAATGGCATTGTAACTCCCAGCCGCAGACACGGCACATAATGACAAGATTGACAGACGGGAGCTTCACAATGAAAAAGTTAGTTCTGGCCGCTTTACTGGCAACCTTCGCCGCAGGCGCTTCTGCCGCCGATAAAATCAACTTCGGTGTTTCTGCTACCTATCCACCGTTCGAGTCACTGGATGCCAGCAACCAGATCGTCGGGTTTGATATCGACCTGGCAAAAGCGCTGTGTACCCAAATGCAGGCGGAGTGCACCTTTACTAACCACGCCTTTGACAGCCTGATCCCGTCCCTGAAATTCAAAAAATATGACGCGGTGATCTCGGGCATGGATATCACCCCGGAGCGTAGCAAGCAGGTTGCCTTTACTGACCCGTACTACGCTAACTCCGCAGTAGTGATCGCCAAAAAAGGCCAGTACACCTCCTTTGAGCAGCTGAAAGGCAAGCGCATTGGCATGGAAAACGGCACCACGCACCAGAAATACCTCCAGGATAAGCACCCGGAAGTAAAAACCGTGGCGTACGATAGCTACCAGAATGCGATTATCGACCTGAAAAATGGCCGTATCGATGGCGTGTTTGGCGACACGGCGGTGGTGAACGAGTGGCTGAAAACCAACCCGCAGCTGGGCACCGCAACGGATAAAGTGACCGACCCGCAGTACTTCGGCACCGGTCTGGGCATTGCCGTACGCCCGGATAACAAAGCCCTGGTAGAGAAACTGAACGGCGCTCTGAAAGCCATTAAAGCAGACGGCACGTATCAGAAAATCAGCGACCAGTGGTTCCCGCAATAAGATTTTTTGCCCGCGGGCGGCTATGCCTTACCCGGCCGGTTTGAGATTTGCATGCCGGGTAAGCGTCAGCGCTACCCGGCATGGCTCACAGCGGCACAAAGAAGCGAAAACAGGCTCCGTGCGCCGCCTCCATCAGCCTGATCCCGCCGCCGTGCAGCTCCAGCATCCTTTTGACAATCAACAGCCCCAGCCCACCGCGATTATCCCGCGATGCCTGCTGACTCAGCGCTGAAGGCCGCATGAACAGCTGATCCCGGAGATGTTCATCGACGCCCGGCCCGCTGTCATTCACCTCCACCTGCAACTGCTCCCCCTCCAGCCACACCTTCAGCCCAATTTCGCCGCCTGGCGGCGTATGACGAATGGCGTTATCCAGCAGGTTGGTCACCACCCGCTCGATCATCGACAGATCGGCGTTGATCATCGGCAACTGGCGCGGCACGTCGATATGCAGCCGGAGCTGACGGGTCTCCACCGCCAGGTCAAACTTTTGCGCCACGTCGGAAATCAGCTCCCCGATGGCAAAGCGCTCCCGCTGCGGCTTGATGCTGCCATGCTCAAGACGCGCCAGCTCAAACAGCTGCTGGGACAGATGACGCACTTTATGCCCCTGACGCAGGGCAATAGCGAGATAGTGCTGCGTCTCCTGCGCCGAAAGCGTGCCGGATTTGAGGGACAGCGTTTCCAGATACCCCAGCAGCGAGGTCAATGGCGTGCGCAGATCGTGGGAGATATTGGCGATAAACTCCCGGCGCTGCCGGTCGCTGTCGGCCAGCTGATCCCACTGGCTGGCAATCTGCTGCGCCAGCTCGATAAAGGTGTTACGCAGCAGGGCCACTTCGTCAGACGGGGCGGCCTGCGGGGGCTGGGCGGCCAGCTGCTTGATAACGTGCATACTTTCCCGATCGAGGCCACTCACCTCGTCGGTTAACTGCTTCACCGGCCGGGTGACCCAGTACCAGACCAGCCCCCCCGCCAGCGCACCAAAAAGGGCTACCAGCAGCAGCGACCAGAGCACCGTGCTCCAGAGCGTTTTTTGCCACGCCTGCTCCGCCAGTGCGTTCAGCTCTTCTCCCTGCAAGATGATATACAGATAGCCGCGCAGTACGCCGTCCTGATGCAGCGGCACGGCACTGAAGACCTTCTCGCCCGTCAGGGTGCGCGGGTCGTCCCCGTAGACCGGCATCATCCCGCCGCTGAGAAACTGCTGAACCGGCGCAACGGCGAGCTTCTGCCGTTTGATATGCCCCGGCGGGGCGGCATCCGCGAGGATCTGTCCGTCCGGGGAGAGAATGTAGAGTTCCACACTGGGGTTAAAGGTCATCAGCCGATCGAACAGCGGCTTGAGCCGGGTGCGATCGACCTGCCCCTGGGCATCCAGCAGTGTTTCGCGCTGGGCGATGTGCTGCGCCAGCCCGCCGGAGAGACGCTGCACCATGGCGTTACCGTACTGCATGCTGGTCCAGAGCTGCACCGCGCAGGCCACCGCCGCACAGCCCGTCAGCAAGAGGATAAACAGCAGGGTCAGGCGGCGCGTCATTCTGCCTCCCGGGCAAACCGGTAGCCTTTACCCCACACGGTGCGGATCACCTCCGGCTCGGCGGCATCTTTTTCAATTTTTACCCGCAAGCGGTTGATGTGGGTGTTGACGGTATGTTCGTAGCCTTCATGCTGATAACCCCACACCTGTTCGAGCAGGGCCAGCCGGGAGAAAACCTCCCCGGGATGACGGGCGAAAAAGTAGAGTAAATCGAACTCACGCGGCGTGAGATCCACCACCTCGCCGCGCAGCTGGACGCTGCGGGCCAGCGGGTCGATGGTCAGGCCGTGGGCGGTGATAAGCCCGGATGTCTGCTGGCCCATCGCCTGCTGACGGCGGAACAGCGCCCGAATCCGCGCCACCAGTTCCTGCACCGAGAAGGGTTTGGCGAGGTAATCATCGGCCCCGGTTTCAAGGCCCAGAATGCGCTCGGTTTCGCTGCTGCGGGCGCTGATGATAATCACCGGAAGGTAGTGGTCACGCTGGCGGATCGCCCGGCAGAGGGTCAGTCCGTCAACGTTGGGCAGCATCAGATCGAGGATCACCGCATCCCAGTGGGTTTGCCCGAGCAGGTGCAGCGCCTTTTCCCCGTCTGCCTCGTGGGTGATCACATAACCTTCGTCTTCTAAATTGAGGCGCAGTAACGCGGCGATATCGCCATCGTCCTCCACCAGCAGGATCTGCTTCATCGGTCAGCCTTATTCAATCTTAACAGGTAAAGCTTACCCGATTTCCGGGGCGGGAAACGTTCACATTTTGTTTAACATTGTGCGGAGGTGCCCTCGCCACGGCGCTCTCCCACAGGGAGAGCGCAAGCGCAGCATCGCCGGGCAGTGGCTCAACGCTTAATTAACAGCGTCAATACTTCGTAGTGCGCGGTGTGGGGGAACATATCGAACAGCTGAACGCGCGCAACGCAATAGCCCGGCAGGGCGTGGAGATCTTTCGCCATCGTCTGCGCATTGCAACTGGAGTAAATAATAAACTGCGGGGCCATCTGGCTCAGGTAGTCGCACAGCGCCTGGCCGATGCCGCGACGGGGTGGGTTAACCAGCACCAGATCCGGCACGTTGTCCTGGCCGGTGGCAAACTGCGTTGAATCGAGCGCCTGAAAATGCAAATTGGTTAACCCCAGCTCGGTGGCTGACTGCGTGGCGCAGGCGATCGCCTCGGCAGAGATTTCAATCCCGGTCAGCTTCATCTGCGGCGTGGCGCAGTGCAGGCCAAAGCCGCCGACGCCGCAGAACAGATCCCACATATGGTTGACCGGCAGCTGTCGCACCCAGTCGCGCGCGGTGGCATAGAGCTGGCTGGCAACGGTCGGGTTGGTCTGGAAGAAGCTCTTCGGGCGGATCCACAGCGGCACGTCGTTGAAGCGTTCCGCCAGCGCCTGGGCGCCGGTGAGGAAGATCTCTTCGTCCCCTTCCATGATCGCCATATGTACCGGCTGAATGTTCGCGGTAATCACCGTCAGCTGCGGTAACTGCTGTTGCAGCCACGGCAGGGCCGCACGCAGTTGGGGCAGCTTAGCCTGCGAGCGCAGCACGAAGCGCAGCATCATCCCGCCATCACGCTGGCTTTCCGTCAGCAGAATGTACTTCAGTTCGCCGCGCTTGCGTTCCACGTTGTAGGGGGTCAGACCCGCGCGGGCAATAAAGGGTTTCAGGGCGGCAAAGACCGGGGCGAACGAGGCTGGATAGAGCGGACAGTCGGTGAGATCGACAGGCGTGCCATCCCGGTGCAACATGCCGAGCAGCGGTTTCTCGACGCTGCCGCTGACCACCATTTTGGCTTTATTGCGAAATGCCTGTTCCGGCCCGCTGACGGGCGCGCACCACTCAGCCACCGGCAGGCCAGACAGTAAAGTCTGCAGGTCGGCCATTTTGGCGGAAAGTTGAGAAGAGACCGGCTGTTCTATCCACTGACAGGAGCGACAGCGACCGGCGTCATAGAGTGCGCACTGCATAACGAAACCTTAATACGTCTGGGGGCAGCGATTATACACGTTATTGCAGACGGAAAAACCGTCGGCTGGCGGCCGGAACAAACAGCAGGCCGAGCACCAGCAGGTCGGGCAGCTTTTGCATCACCAGGGTATGGAAGATCTCGCGTTTTGACTCGCCGGGGATGCTGAACAGTTCAGGATAACCGTAACCCAGCGACGCGGCCCACAGATAGCCGGTAGCTACCACCTGGGTCAGGAGGTAGATGAGCCGCGCCCAGTTACGCCCTTTCACCAGCGAAAAAGCGCAGTAAATTTCTATAAACACCAGCATCAGGCTGGCGAAAAAGACCAGCGTCAGGTTCCATGTCTGGACACTGCGGTGAATGAACTCCCCCATGCCGCGCACGCCCAGGGTATTGAAAATCATGAATACATCAAGGCAGCGGATCATAATAATGGCGAGCGCCGCCACCTGCACCAGAGCAGGAACATTCAGACGGGCATGTGACTGACTTGTTTTACTGAAAAATCCCAACGTGATGTCTTCCATGAAACGATGCCGCGATAACGCGGCATCTCATTTACGCCTGTGCAGATTTTAGGAGCTTCAGCCGCGTCTTGCACGTTGGATATCGCGCTGGCGCTGTTTTTCAGAACGCGCCATCAGATACCAGGCAATCAGCCCGATAATGCCCACCACGCCGAGAATGATCGTTGCGAGGGCGTTGATCTCCGGGTTAACCCCCATGCGCACGCTGGAGAAGACCAGCATCGGCAGCGTGGTCGCTCCCGGGCCAGAGACGAAACTGGCGATCACCAGGTCGTCCAGCGACAGGGTAAAGGCCAGCAGCCAGCCGGAGACCACCGCCGGCATAATCATCGGCAGGGTGATGATAAAGAACACCTTCAGCGGCGTGGCGCCCAGATCCATCGCCGCCTCTTCAATGGAGTGATCCAGCTCGCGCAGGCGCGAGGAGATCACCACTGCAACATAGGCGGTACAGAAGGTGACGTGGGCCAGCCAGATGGTCAACATGCCGCGATCCGACGGCCAGCCGATGGCGTGACCCATGGCGACAAACAGCAGCAGCAGTGACAGGCCGGTGATCACGTCGGGCATGACCAACGGAGCGGTGATCATAAAGGCAAAACCGTTGGCTCCGCGAAAGCGCCCAAAGCGCACCATGACCACGGCGGCGATGGTGCCGAGGATCACCGCCATCGTTGCCGCACAGGCGGCAATGGTCAGGCTTAACCCCACGGCGCTGATCATCGCCTGGTCGTGGAACAGCTCGCCGTACCAGCGCGTTGACCAGCCCGCCCACACCGTCACCAGCTTCGAGCTGTTGAAGGAGTAGATCACCAGCATCAGCATCGGGGCATACAGGAACGTAAAGCCGAGCACCAGGATCAGGATCCGCCACGGAGAGCGCACTACCGGTAAGTTGTTCATCCATGATCTCCCATCTGTTTCTGCTGGTACTTGTGGAACCACATGATCGGCACGATCAGCAGGAGCAGCATCACGATCGCCACCGCCGAGGCCACCGGCCAGTCGCGGTTGTTAAAGAACTCCTGCCACAGCACGCGGCCAATCATAATGCTGTCCGGGCCGCCGAGCAGTTCCGGGATCACGAACTCCCCCACTGCCGGGATAAACACCAGCATCGATCCGGCGATAATCCCGCCTTTGGTCAGCGGCACAATCACGGTGAAGAAGGTTTTTAGCGGACGGGCACCGAGATCAAGCGCTGCTTCCACCAGCGAATAGTCGATGCGCGTCAGGGCGGTGTAGATCGGCAGCACCATAAAGGGCAGATAGGCGTACACGATGCCGATATAGACCGCCAGGTTGGTGTGCAGAATGGTCAGCGGCTGATCGATAACCCCCAGCCACAGCAGAAAGTTGTTCAGCACGCCGTTGTTTTTCAGGATCCCCATCCAGGCATAAACGCGGATCAGGAACGAGGTCCAGGAGGGTAAAATCACCAGTAGCAGCAGGATATTTCGCGTCGAGGGCTTGCTGTGCGCCACTGCCCAGGCCAGCGGGTAGGCCAGCAGAAGACAGCAAATCGTCGAGATGCCCGCCACCTGCAACGACTGTAGATAGGCCTCAAAATAGAGCGGATCGTCGGTCAGTTGCAGGAAGTTACCCAGGTTGAGCATGATCGACAGCTGACTGTCCCCCCACTCCACCAGGTCGCTGTAGGGCGGGATCGCCCGCGCCATCTCTGCCAGGCTGATTTTAAACACAATCAGGAACGGCAGCAGGAACAGCAGGATCAGCCACACGTAAGGGAGGGCGATCACCAGCTTGCGGCCGTGGGCCATCTGCATCCGCGTCAGCCAGCTGGTATCAATGCCCGCCGCTACGCGGGTCGCAGGTTCAGGTTTGCTCATCGCCGTTCCTTATACCGTCAGTACAACGCAGCTGTCTGCTTCCCAGCACAGACGCACTTCGTCGCCCCAGGTCGGCAGCCCCTTGCGGTAGCGCCAGGTGTTCTGCAGCTGGGCGCTGATCATCTGGCCGCTCTTCAGCCGGACGTGATAAATGGAGAGATCGCCGAGATAGGCAATATGTACCACCTCCCCCACCGCAAAGTTGTAACCGTCGGCCGGGGGTGCATCGCACAGGGTGATTTTTTCCGGGCGCAGCGCCACGTATACCGGCACGTTGTCCACCACCGAGTTGTCGGCGGCAACCTTTAGCGGGTGAATAAGCCCCGGCGAGTCGATCACCAGGCCGTCTTCTTCCCGCGCTTTCAGCAGCCCTTCAAACACGTTGATTGAGCCGATAAATTCGGCGCTGTAGCGGGTAGTCGGATGCTCGTAAATCTCTTCCGGCTCCCCTATCTGCACAAACTTGCCGCGGTTCATGATCGCGATGCGCCCGGCCATGGTCATGGCCTCTTCCTGGTCGTGGGTGACCATCACGCAGGTCACGCCCACGCGCTCCAGAATATCCACCACTTCCAGCTGCATACGGTCGCGCAGTTTTTTATCCAGCGCGCCCATCGGCTCATCTAACAGCAGCAGTTTGGGGCGTTTCGCCAGGCTGCGGGCCAGGGCCACACGCTGACGTTGCCCGCCCGAGAGCTGATGCGGCTTGCGCTTTGCAAACTCCTGCATGTGCACCAGGCTCAGCATTTCGGCCACGCGGGTGGCGATCTCGGCTTTCGGCATTTTGTCCTGCTTCAGGCCAAAGGCGATGTTCTGCTCCACGGTCATGTGCGGGAAGAGCGCGTAGGACTGAAACATCATATTGATGGGACGCTGATACGGCGGCACGTGGGAAAGGTCGACGCCATCAAGCATAATCTGCCCGGCGCTGGGCTGTTCAAACCCGGCCAGCATACGCAGCAACGTCGATTTCCCGCAGCCGGATGGGCCAAGCAGGGCAAAAATTTCGCCTTTATAAATGGTCAGGCTGGCATCATCCACGGCATTCTGACCATCAAAGGATTTGGTCAGGTTGCGGATTTCCAGCAGCGGGGTCAGCGCTTTACGGGTTTTCGCCTGCGGGCGGGGGATCGCGTCGTTCACGGGGTGCTCTCCGGCATCAATCAAACTGGTGCAAACGCACCATCAGGGTGCGTATCGCCGGGCACACGCTTGCGCTGCCCGGCGTACATCACATCGTTATTTACCGCTTTTCACTTTCGTCCACGCACGGGTACGCACGCGGTCGATTTTCGGCTCCTGAACGCTCAGGGTGAACATTTTGGCGCGCACGTCAGCCGGTGGATAGATCCCCGGGTTATCACGCACTTCGGCGCTGACAAGGCTGGTGGCCTCTTTGTTGCCGTTGGCATAGAAGACGTGGTCAGAGATGTGGGCAATAACATCCGGGCGCAGCAGATAGTTCAGGAACTGATAGGCTTCGTCTTTGTTTTTCGCATCGGCTGGCATCGCGAAGACGTCAAAGAAGGCCATCGCCCCCTCTTTCGGGATTGAATAGGCGATATTCACACCGTTTTTGGCTTCTTTGGCGCGATTAGCCGCCTGCAGAACATCCCCTGCCCAGCCGATGGCTACACAGATGTCGCCGTTCGCCAGATCGTTAATGTACTGAGACGAGTGGAAATAACGGATATTAGGACGCAGCTTCAGCAGCAGGTCTGTTGCCGGGCCGGTGTAGTCATCCGCTTTGGTGCTGTTCGGATCTTTGCCGAGGTAATTCAGGACGGTGGCAAACACCTCTTCCGGGGCATCGAGGAACGACACGCCGCAGCTTTTCAGCTTCTCGAGGTTCTCTGGCTTCAGCACCAGGTCCCAGCTATTTACCGGGGCATCGGCACCCAACACCTGTTTCACTTTGTCGACGTTATAGCCGATGCCCGTGGTGGCCCACATATAAGGCATCGCGTATTTGTTTTCCGGGTCGTGTTTGGCGATAAGCTTCAGCAGCTCGGGATCGAGGTTTTTCCACTCCGGCAGTTTGCTTTTGTCCAGCGGCTGGAACACGCCAGCAGAGAGCTGACGCTCAAGGAAGCTGGCTGACGGTACCACCAGGTCGAAGCCGGTGCTGCCCGCCATCAGTTTGCCTTCCAGCACTTCGTTGGAGTCGAAGACGTCGTAAACGACTTTAATCCCGGTCTCTTTTTCGAAATTCGCCACCGTGTCCGGGGCAATATAATCAGACCAGTTATAGATATGCAGCGTTTTTTGTTCCGCCGCAAGCGTGCCGGCAGAGACCGCCATCAGAGCACCTGCAACCAGACCCGATAACCATTTTTTATGTAAAGCGATCATAGCGTTAATCCTTCTGAAAGCGCGTTAACAAACGCGCCAAAAATGAACACTCTTAACCTATGCAAGAAACGTGCATAATTTATCACTCTGCATGCAGCAGAAGATGTTACTCAGGTGGCGGTATCTGCTCGCATTTAACAGCATCGCAAGAATAAACTGTAGCTTGTCTCCGTAGCTATAGCTCAGATTAAAAAACGCCTTTTAACAATTTTTTATGCAGGAAGTGTCTATGTGATAAGCCGATTTGCCGGGATGGCGGTGAATAATTCTTTAAAGGAAGGTTAAATCCAGCAGAAACGAGGGTGTTATGCAGCCGCCACGACAGCGACTGCCTAAAAGTCAGACAGCTTTAGTGCAGAAAATTGCCCGCAGATTCAGGCTGCTCAGCGCCCTCTTCGGCGTTGTAGAGCAGTTGATGGGCGCTGGCTTCAAGCATCACCATGGAGATCTGCTCTTCGCTCTGCTGGATGAACGCCGCGAACTGCGGGAAAGTCAGCCCGACGGTGGCGTTGAAAGACTGGCAAACCACCAGCTTTGGCAGATTATCATCCTGTATATCGAGAAATGCTTTCACCGTCAAAGAACTGGCATTGATGGCAGATAAATCCGATGCTAAGGCCAGTAATGCCGAGGGTTTGACCTCTGCCAGCGCGGAAAAAAGAATGACGTCATTAATCAGATCGAGCTTGGCATCAAACACACCGTCAAAGTTTTGCATGTGCGGCAGGTGCAGCGCCTGGCAGGTGTCGCATTCAAAAAAGCTGACGCCCATGTTGTCGAGCCAGTGACGCAAAGTATCAAGTGTCGGTACAACGAGTGAATCCATAACGGTGGAACCCCTTAAAAAAATAGTGCCTGTGCCAGGCGACGTTTG
The DNA here is from genome assembly GCF_043105735.1 of Leclercia sp. GLN_9. Lineage (NCBI taxonomy): Bacteria > Pseudomonadati > Pseudomonadota > Gammaproteobacteria > Enterobacterales > Enterobacteriaceae > Leclercia > Leclercia sp. GLN_9. Next base: position 118,379 of record NZ_JBICLV010000013.1, on the reverse strand, counting down.
CGTGGCAGGTCAGTTATCCGCCCGTTTTCAGGCAAAACTCCGGCGTGGCCTGACGCTCTATCCAGCCGATCATCTTCCCGGCTATGTCAATCCCGGTGGTTTTCTCAATGCCTTCCAGCCCCGGTGAGGCATTCACTTCCATCACCAGCGGCCCGCGATCGGCACGTAAGATATCGACCCCGGCAACATCCAGCCCCAGCGTCTGCGCGGCCAGCAGCGCAATCTCCCGCTCGCGCGCGGTGATCTCTACCACCCGGGCAACACCGCCCCGGTGCAGGTTGGAGCGAAAATCGCCCTCTTTGGCCTGGCGCTCAATGGCCGCGACCACTTCATCCCCCACCACCAGGCAGCGAATGTCGCGCCCTTTGGCCTCCTGAATGTACTCCTGCACCAGAATATGCGCGTTCAGGCCGCGAAAGGCATCAATCACGCTCTCTGCCGCCTGGCGGGTTTCGGCCAGCACCACGCCAATCCCCTGGGTGCCCTCTACCAGCTTGACCACCAGCGGTGCCCCGCCCACCATCTCGATCAGATCGCTGGTGTCGTCGGGCGAATGGGCAATACCGGTGATCGGCAGGTCGATCCCCTGACGGGCCAGCAGCTGCAGGGAGCGAAGTTTGTCGCGCGCCCGGGTAATGGCCACGGATTCATTCAGCGGATAACTGCCGAGCAGTTCAAACTGGCGCAGCGCGGCGGTGCCATAAAAGGTGATTGCCGAGCCAATGCGCGGGATAACCGCGTCGAAATGCGGCAGTTGACGCCCTTTATAGTGAATGGAGGATGCCGCCGGACTGATATTCATATAGCAGGACAGCGGATCGAGGATTTCTACATGATGGCCACGCTGCTCTGCCGCTTCACGCAGGCGTTTACAGGAAAAGAGCGTTCCATCCCGGGACAATATGGCAATTTTCACCCTGCACCTCTCAGACATAATCCGGTAAAAGCCTGCGTATCATACACGCAGGCAGGCGCAGGATGAATGGACTTATCGTGTAGCCCAGCCCTGTTTATGCAAATAATCGAGAATAAACGGACGGTTTTCCTTGATGATGGTGCGGCGGATATGGTCGCTCCAGGTATCACGGCGGTTATTGGTCGCGCGGCTGAGATAGTAGTTCGCCAGCTCCTCGTCGTACTGCGCCAGCACCTCTTTATCGACCGGCTGGTAGTGGTTTTCATGCACCACCATCGCCGCTGGCAGGCGCGGCTTGACGTCCGGGTTATCCGCAGGCCAGCCCAGGCACAGGCCAAACAGCGGCAGAACGTGCTTCGGCAGCTGCAGCAGCTCGGTCACGGCCTCAATACTGTTGCGGATACCGCCAATATAAACGCCACCCAACCCCAGCGACTCTGCCGCCGTCATCGCGTTTTGCGCCAGCATCGCGGTATCCACCACGCCGAGCAGCAGTTGTTCTGCCAGGCCAAGCTGCGCCTCAGGACAAATTTGCAGATGGCGGTTGAAGTCGGCGCAGAACACCCAGAACTCCGCCGCCTCGGCAACGTGCTTTTGCCCGCCGGTGAGGGTCACCAGCTGTTCACGCATCGCCGGGTCGGTGATGCGGATAATGGAGCTGCACTGCAGGAAGCTGGAGCTGGAGGTGCCCTGCGCACCGGCAATAATGGCTTCGCGCTGCGCATCGGTGATAGGTTCCTGGGTAAAATGGCGGATGGAGCGGTGGGAACGTAACAGATCAATTACTGGCGTCATCTTGTCTCTCTTTACGGCGTTACTGACATTTCGCCAGTATAGGCAAAGAAAATGAGGCTGTAATTGGCCAAACATAGCCTGAAGGTATCAATGTAACAGGCAGAACCTGCTTTCCATTACCGATAGTTATCGGCAATATAGTGTCATTCGCCGTCGGGCTTAGTTTCAGGAGAGAGAAAATGTTTGCAGTAATTTTTGGACGTCCGGGTTGCCCTTACTGTGTGCGCGCAAAAGATCTGGCAGAAAAACTGACCGCTGAGCGTGAAGATTTTAACTACCGCTACGTGGACATCCACGCAGAAGGTATCTCTAAAGCCGATCTGGAGCAGACCGTAGGTAAGCCGGTTGAAACTGTTCCGCAGATCTTCCTCGACCAGACCCACATCGGCGGCTTTACCGATTTTGAAGCCTATGCCAAAGAGCACCTGGGCCTGTTCGCTGCCCAGTAATCCTTTCACGCCCTCACTCTGAGGGCGTTTTTACTCTCACGCGGCGGTGCTTCAGCGCCCGGCGCACAAACAGAAAGAACAACGCTCCTAACGCACACCAGAAAACGCCGCTCAGCAGCCAGGCCAGTTCCTGCAGGATGCTGCGTGACGAAATAAAGATCATCCGCATCACCACCAGGCAGACCGGCGCGGCGAGTATCGCCCCCATCAGCGGCCTGATCACCTCTCCACCACGGGAGAAGAAGCCCGCAGCGATACCGGGTAAGATGAAGAAAAGTAGCCCAAGCCCAGGGTACCCCGAAGAAATAAACGCCCCCCTCACCTGGTACATCAGACAGATGCAAACTGCGGTAAACAGTAAAAAGCAGCAAGCCACGCCAAACCAGTTACGTTTAATATTCAATCTATCCCCCTGCCATTGCGGGCAAATACTTTTTCGTCCGATGGACGCCAATTAGTTGAGTCACCCGGCCTTCCTTGCCAAAATCACCGGGTCTTAACGTCACTGCTATCATTGGGTGATATCTGTTAAAAATTCACTAATAGTTTGATATTACTTTGTGGGATATATTATGATATGCGATCAGGAGTGTCTTAACTCCTGTTATTACAGCGCAAACAGTAGCCTAAATATCCCACCCCTTCAACCACTTACTGGTAAACGAAAAGTTATCCTCCGTGAACATAAACGTCGCAGAATTGTTAAATGGGAATTACATCCTGTTATTATTTGTGGTACTGGCTTTAGGTCTTTGCCTGGGGAAATTACGTCTCGGGTCAATCCAACTCGGTAATTCTATTGGCGTTTTAGTCGTTTCATTATTATTAGGCCAGCAGCATTTCAGTATTAACACCGATGCCCTGAATCTGGGCTTTATGCTGTTTATTTTTTGTGTCGGCGTTGAAGCTGGTCCCAACTTTTTTTCTATTTTCTTCCGCGACGGTAAAAATTACCTGATGCTGGCGCTGGTGATGGTTGGCAGTGCCCTGTTAATCGCGCTGGGTTTAGGCAAGATCTTTGGCTGGGATATTGGCCTGACGGCGGGCATGCTGGCCGGGTCGATGACCTCCACGCCGGTGCTGGTCGGTGCCGGGGATACGCTGCGCCATCTTGGGCTGGATAACGCCCAACTGTCACTGGCGCTGGATCACCTGAGCCTTGGCTATGCCCTGACCTATCTGATCGGTCTGGTGAGCCTGATTGTGGGCGCGCGCTATTTACCGAAATTACAGCATCAGGATCTGCAGACCAGCGCCCAGCAAATCGCCCGCGAGCGCGGTCTGGACACTGACATCAAACGCAAAGTTTATCTTCCGGTGATCCGCGCCTACCGTGTCGGCCCGGAGCTGGTGGCCTGGGCCGACGGTAAAAATCTGCGTGAGCTGGGCATCTATCGCCAGACGGGCTGCTATATCGAACGTATTCGCCGTAACGGCATTCTGGCCAACCCGGACGGCGATGCGGTGCTGCAGATGGGCGATGACATCGCGTTGGTGGGTTACCCGGATGCGCACGCCCGTCTCGATCCGAGCTTCCGCAACGGCAAAGAGGTGTTCGACCGCGACCTGCTCGACATGCGCATCGTCACCGAAGAGATTGTGGTCAAAAACCACAATGCCGTTGGCCGCCGTCTGGCACAGCTCAAGCTGACCGACCACGGTTGCTTCCTCAACCGGGTGATCCGCAGCCAGATTGAGATGCCAATCGATGACAACATCGTGCTGAACAAGGGCGATGTGTTGCAGGTGAGCGGCGACACGCGCCGCGTGAAAACCGTCGCTGACCGCATCGGCTTTATCTCCATTCACAGCCAGGTGACCGATCTGCTGGCGTTCTGCGCCTTCTTTATCGTTGGCCTGATGATTGGGATGATCACCTTCCAGTTCAGCAACTTTAGCTTCGGCATTGGTAACGCGGCGGGCCTGCTGTTCGCCGGGATCATGCTCGGCTTCCTGCGAGCCAACCACCCCACCTTCGGCTACATCCCTCAGGGCGCGCTGAACATGGTGAAAGAGTTTGGCCTGATGGTGTTCATGGCGGGCGTCGGTTTAAGCGCGGGCAGCGGCATTGGTCACAGCCTGGGCGCGGTGGGCTGGCAGATGCTGGTGGCCGGGTTGATCGTCAGCCTGGTACCGGTGGTGATCTGTTTCCTCTTCGGTGCCTACGTGCTGCGCATGAACCGCGCCATGCTGTTTGGCGCGATGATGGGGGCGCGTACCTGTGCCCCTGCGATGGAAATCATCAGCGATACCGCACGCAGCAACATCCCGGCGCTGGGCTATGCCGGCACCTATGCCATCGCTAACGTGCTGTTAACCCTGGCGGGGACCTTGATCATCATCATCTGGCCGGGGCTGGGGTAAGGGAGAAATTTGCGCAACGGCGAAAAAATTTCGCTAAGTGCAGAACTTTTCTGTCAGATGTCAGTCATAACTATTGCCACTGCTTTTCTTTGATGTCCCCAATTTGTGGAGCCCATCAACCCCGCCGTTTTGGTTCAAGGTTGATGGGTTTTTTGTTGCCTGAATTTTACCACCCATCGAATGAAACACTTACACCACCGCTTTCCCTTGTTGGCTACAAAGTGGCGACAATGCTTTAAACTGGCAGCAAAATCTTCACCTTAAGCCGTTTCAATCGCGTGCAACAATTCAACCAAAGCAACAGCGCCAACATCATCCCAGCGCAAATAACTCGATAAAGAACTTGTTCCTGAATCCCTTCCTAAAACTTTCTGACAGATAGCCTGATGATCGGCTGATGCGGAAACCCAAACGGCCCCGCCCTGATGGCAAAAGTAAGTAGAACCTTTCAAACCATCCCTCTGAATACGTTTCTTCCAGGTATCCACCTGCTGCGTTGTTACTCTTAAACTCATATTAGCCACTACGTAAATCAACTCATCACAGCCAACGATCCCTTAAAATACCAGGAATCAATCAGCGCGGAGAATCTCAGTGTTTAATTTTTATCCTGACAAAACATTCAGCAGAACAGAAGTCATGAGCCAACCAACACCTGTTCCTGCAATCAACGGTGTCTATTTCTGGTGGTTCAAAGAAATCCCTCCAGGCGTACCGACGGAAGATTGCCTCACTCAGGATGGGTACACATTGCTCTATGTCGGTATCTCACCTGATAAAAAGGGAAAACCCAACAGTCGCGCTAACCTTAAAACACGCATTAAAACGCATTACAGCGGCAACGCAGAAGGCTCGACACTCAGACGTTCGCTAGGGGTTTTACTTGCACTGGAAAGCAATTATCCGCTCCGCCGGGTTGGTTCAGGAAAAAGAACGACGTTTACCCATTTAGGTGAGCAATGGCTTGACCAGTGGATGGAAGAGAATGCAAAAGTTTACTGGGTCGCACATGAAGAACCCTGGTTACTTGAAGAAATTCTTATTGGCAGTATCTCACTGCCATTAAATATTCAAGGAAACAACCATCCTTTTAAGCCAACCCTTTCAGCCATGCGTAGTAAGGCAATGAAGGAAGCCAAAATAATGGAGATCGCAGATGAAACAGGATTTAGCAGAAGTAAAGTTGCAGAGATTATAGAGCAAGCTACGCAAGTAAAATGAAACAGTTATGAAGACAGCCGCTGCGCACGCCACCCTTCTCCCATTTAAGTGTTACGCTTAATACCTGAAACCCCATCCCTCCCCGAGCCAAAGGAGCAACAATGCTCGCGTTGTACAACACATTGATCGTGCTTTTAACCGTTGCCGCCATGGAGTTAGTCGCGGCCCTTGCGCATAAGTACATTATGCACGGCTGGGGTTGGGGGTGGCATGAATCGCATCATGAGCCGCGCACCAGCTGGTTTGAGGTAAACGACCTTTACGCGGTGGTGTTCGCTGTGCTGGCGATTGTGCTGATTGCTCTGGGCACCTGGGGGGTGTGGCCGCTGCAGTGGATTGGAGCGGGAATGACGCTTTACGGCGCGCTCTATTTTATGGTGCATGATGGCCTGGTGCATCAGCGCTGGCCGTTTCGCTATATCCCGCGCCGGGGTTATCTCAAGCGTCTTTATCTGGCGCACCGCCTGCACCATGCCGTTCGGGGCAAAGAGGACTGCGTCTCCTTTGGTTTCCTGTATGCGCCGCCCGTTGAAAAATTGCAGGCCACGTTACGCCAGCGCAAGGCGCGTCGCACGACTAGCGCGGACGCTGCCAGAGCCAGGCCGGACGCGGCGTCTGTGTCGCAAAACGAGAAGTGAGCGCCTGCCCGGCGCCTTTCAGCAGTAATCCCGACTTTTCAACCGCGCTGGTCCCCTGCCGTTTATCCCAGGCGCGGGACCCAGCCGCACTCACCTTCACGCCAATCTCACGATATACCCCGTGCGCCGAGGCGATTGCCCAGGCGGATCGCAGCGGCAGCCCCGCCAGCCCTTGCCGGGCAGAGGCATAGTAAGGCTCGGCTTCTGCCACCAGCCGCTGGGCAATATCCGCGAGGGGGGCGCGCATTTTGGGTTGCGCTATCGCCTCCGGGGGGATATCCGCCTCGGCCAGCCATTGGGCGGGCAGGTAACAGCGGCCAACCCGGGCATCCTCGACAATATCTCTGGCGATATTGGTCAGTTGAAACGCCAGGCCTAAATCACAGGCACGATCGAGCACAGCTTCATCGCGCACGCCCATCACCCGGGCCATCATTAACCCCACCACGCCCGCCACGCGGTAGCAGTATTGCAGGGTGTCATCGAACGTCTCGTAATGCGTCTCGCGTACGTCCATGGCAAAGCCATCAAGGTGATCGTAAGCCAGCTGGAGCGGGATATTGTGGCCCAGCGCCACCTCCTGAAAGGCGGCAAAGGCGGGCTCGTGCATCTCGCACCCTTCCCAGGCGCGCAGGGTCTGCTTTTTAAGCATCTCCAGGCGTAACTCTGCCTGAGCGCTATCCACGGGAGTGGCGTTAAACCCCAGCTCCTGGCCGTCGATTACGTCGTCGCAGTAACGGCACCAGGCGTAGAGCATCAGCACGCTACGTCGGGTCGCCGGGTCGAAGAGCTTCGCCGCAGTGGCAAAGCTTTTCGAACCCACAGCCATGGTGCCGGTGGCATGATCCATCAGGGTCGTATTCATCGGGAAAGCGCCTCCAGCATCAGCCCTGCCGTCGCTTTTGCCGAACCAATCACGCCGGGAATACCGGCCCCCGGATGGGTACCCGCCCCGACCAGGTAAAGGTTGGGGATTCGGCTGTCGCGATTGTGCGGTCGGAACCAGGCGCTCTGGCGCAGGATCGGTTCGACAGAAAAAGCCGACCCCAGATGGGCGCCCAGCTGATCGCGAAAATCGAAGGGAGTGAACATGCGGTGGGTTACCAGCTGGCTGCGCAGCCCCGGCATGTAATGGGCTTCCAGATAGGCAAAAATCCTGTCCCGCAGGCGCGGCCCTTCCACCGTCCAGTCGAGATCTGCGGTGCCCAGGTGGGGCACCGGCGCTAATACGTAATAACTGCCGCAGCCCGGCGGTGCCAGCGAGGGATCGGTAACGCAGGGGGCGTGAAGATAAAGCGAAAAATCCTCCGCCAGCGCATTTTTATTAAAAATATCGTCGATCAACTCTTTGTACCGCGGCCCGAAACAGACGGTGTGGTGCGCAAGATCGTGCTGCTTGTTCAGGCCAAAATAGAGCACAAACAAGGAATTACTCATCCGTTTACGCTTGAGCGATGCCGCACGAGAGGCGCCTACCGGATGGTGTCCCAGCAGTTTTTCATAGGTATGCACCACGTCGGCGTTGGAGGCCACCGCCGCGACCGGGATGACCTGGCCATCTTTCAGCTCCACGGCGCGAATATGCTCGCCCTCGGCCACCAGCCGGGTCACCTCAGCATTCAGCTGCAACTCGCCGCCCAGATCCTGATAGAGCTTCACCAGCCCCTGCACCAGCGCCCCGGTGCCGCCGCGGGCAAACCAGACGCCCCACTCACGCTCCAGGGCGTGGATCAGGGTATAGATGGACGAGGTGGCAAACGGATTACCGCCCACCAGCAGCGAATGAAAAGAGAACGCCTGGCGCAGCTGTTCATTCTCGATAAAGCGCGAGACCATGCTGTAGACGCTGCGCCAGGCCTGCAAACGGGTAAGCTGCGGCCCGGCGCGGAGCATATCGCGGAACGAGAGGAACGGCACCGTGCCGAGCTTGAGATACCCCTCGTTAAACACCTCCCGCGAGTAGGCGTGAAACTTGCGGTAACCTTCCACGTCGCGGGGGTTGAACCGTCTTATCTGCTCTTCCAGCCGGGTCTGCACATTGTCGTAATCAAACACCTCGCCGGTCTCCCAGCACAGGCGGTAGAAAGGGGTGACCGGCAGCAGATCAACATAGTCCGCCATGCGTTTGCCGGCCAGGGTAAAGAGCTCTTCGATGGCGGTGGGATCGGTTATCACCGTCGGTCCGGCGTCAAAGGTGAACCCTTTATCGTGATAAACGTAAGCGCGCCCGCCGGGCTTATCCCGCTGCTCCAGCAGAAGTGTGGCAATACCCTGCGCCTGCAGCCGAATGGCCAGCGCTAATCCGCCAAAACCGGCACCAATAATCACTGTTTTATTCATGGTGAAACGCTCGCATCCGGGGAGTGAGTTTCAGTATGGCGAGCATCGCTTCGCCGACGGGAACCGGGGGCTTACCTGCCAGGATCCGCGCTTTATCGGCCAGGTTCAGTTGCCCGGCGTAAAAGCGGGCAATCAGCCCTTCGTTAAGAGAGTAAAAACGCTGCATGACCTGCCAGCGTTTATCAGCATCCCCTGCCAGAAAGAGCATCCGGTTCAGGGTGCGGAAAAAACGCTGCGCGTGCCACTGGTGCAGGGCATAACGATGTATAACGGAAAAAACTGCGGCCGCGCTGAACTCCGCGCTTGCGGCAATGGCATCGGCCAGCGCCACCGCGTGCGGCAACGAATAGCCGGTGGTGGCATGAAACAGCCCGGCACGCAGGCCGCTGCATGGCTTCTTATCCCGCGCCTGCCAGTACGCGGGGAAATCCCCCGCCAGCATAATCGGCAGATGGCCCTGCTCTTCGCGAACCAGGCTCTCCAGGTACCAGCCCTGCTGACGGGCATAGTCAGCGATATTTTGCCGCGCGGCGCTCAGATGCAGCCGGGCGGCGTCAATGTAGTGGGTATCTTCAATCAGCAGTTCGGTTGCGGAAATCGGCAGGGTATAGACAAAACGATACCCGCCCTGCTGATTGACCGTGGCGTCCATCAGTATCGGCCGGGTCAGGCCGTGGGGCTGGCGCAGACGCCACTGTTGGCCGAGGAATGACTGGCTACCGGTGTTGAGGTGTTTGTCCGGCGTATAGCCCCGGCCATCAATGACCGCGCTGGCCCGGAGCCGCGTGCCGTCGGCGAGGGTCACCGTCTCAGGGGTGATATCAGTGACCACGGCGTCGGTTTGCAGGCTCTCGCCCAGGGTCTCCGTCAGCACGGCGGCAAAACGCGCCGAAGTGATGCTGAGATATTCTCCGGCAAGGGTCCGGTTCAGGCGGGGAAAGCGGACGTCGTATCCCTGCCAACGATGCGCCACCAGGGGGGCCATCCACCGGTGCTGATCGGGGGTTATGTCGCCCTCATGAAAGGACCAGGTGTGGTTACCGCCCGGCTGGCTGTCGGCCTCGAGCAGCAGCACGCGTAGCGCCGGGCACTGTTGTCGCAGCCGCAACGCGATCAGCCCGTTCGCCAGCCCACCGCCCACTAAGATGATGTCCCACGCGTGTGCCATCAGGTTTGTGCCACCAGCGGGGCCTGACGCAGCTGCGCCAGGTTTGCACTCCCGGTGCAGAAACAGGCGACGCGCAGTTGGGCGATGATTACCTGGAAATGGTCAATGACCGCCTCGCTGGAGATCAACGCGCTCTGCAGCACCCCGGCCGCTTGCCCCACCACGCTTGCGCCTAAGCGGATGGCTTTTGCCACCTCAATACCGTTGGCGATCCCGCCCGAGGCCACCAGCGGCATGTCGGGCAGGGCCTGATGCAGATCCTGTAATGCCGTTGCGGTGGGGATGCCCCAGTCGGCAAACGCCATGGCCACCGCCCGGTCGTGCGCGGTGACGGCGCGTTCGCCCTCTACCGCCGCCCAACTGGTGCCGCCAGCACCGGCGACATCCAGCATCGCCACGCCCGCCGCGGCCAGCTCGCGGGCAACCGGAACCGAAAGCCCGTTGCCCACCTCTTTTATCACCACCGGCACATGCAGCGCCTCAACGGTATGATGAATAGCGTCGATCACCCCGCACCAGTTGCGATCGCCGCCGTGCTGCAGCGCCTCCTGAAGCGGGTTGAGGTGGATAATCAGCGCATCTGCCGCAAGGGTCTCTACCGCACGTCTGGCGTAGTCGATCCCCTGTCGGCTCGCAATCTGCGCCGCACCGAGGTTGGCCATCAGCACAACGTCCGGGGCAAAGGAACGCAGCTCGCGCGTCAGGCCATAATTTACCTCGCTCTCCAGCGCCACACGCTGGGAGCCAACCCCCATAGCCAGCCCCAGCGCCTGCGCGGCAAGGGCCAGATGTTGATTGATCTGGCTCGCCCGGCGGGTGCCGCCGGTCATCGAGCTGATCAGCAGCGGCGCGTTAAGGGTCCGGCCAAACAGCGAGGTCGAGAGGTCAATATCATCCAGATGCAGTTCGGGCAGAGCACAGTGCCCGAAGCGCCATTTTTCAAAGCCGTTGGTACACGTTTTTGCGCCGGGTGCGCTGTTCAGTACGATATCGAGATGATCGCTTTTACGTTGCGACAGGCTGCTCATTGACACTCCGACAGGGATAACGACAGGCTCTGACTGATAAGCGTCAGCTGTTTTTCAAACCAGACGTGAACATAGTACCGGGCGGTATTTCCCGGCTGGCAGGCGCTGGCAATATGCTGATCGGCGCTGCGCACGTGTTCGCGCAGCCGCAGGAAGACGCTTTCTGCCCCCAGCACCGCCACCAGCGTCGATTTATCTTTATCCTGATGCGGATCTTTACCGGTGGCACTGGAGCCGTCCGTCAGGTCATCAATCAGCTGGAAGGCCTGGCCCAGATCGCGGGCGAAAAAGCGCAGACGTTCACTGACCTGAGGCGGTGCATCAGCGGCAATGGCCGCCAGTTGCAGGGTGGCGTTGAACAGGCTGCTGGTTTTCAGCTCGTTGGTCAGCAGGATCTCATCCGCATTCCGGCTCTGCCGGGACTCGTTCAGATCGCGAAATTGCCCCTGCACCAGCCCCATATGCCCCACCGATGCCGACAGCTCAGCAATCGCCCGCGCTTTTGCCTCAGGCGTAAGCGCAGGCGCGCGTGAGATAACGCAAAACGCATGACTCAGCAACGCCACCGCCGCCAGTATCGCGACGTTTTCGCCGTACTGATAATGAACGGTAGGACGTCCACGTCTGAGGGTGGCATTGTCCATGCAGGGCATGTCATCCAGAATCAGGGAGGCGACATGGACCATCTCAATGGCGCAGGCAAGGTCCAGCAGGCCTGTCTGCTCAGTTTTATAGCCCATATCCGTCGCGGCCAGCAGCAGCAACAGAGGGCGCATTCGCTTGCCGGCGACAAGCGTTGCTTCGCGCATGGCCGCATAGACCTGGCCTTCCTGCTCGCCCTCGGGCAAGAGTTGTTCCAGACGTCGTTCAAACGCAGACAGCAGCATTTTGACATCATCTTCATGACTAAGGGTCATAGGGGCTTCCCCGGTATTATGGTGGCGACGTCCGCAGAAGGGGTAAAAACGCTTGCCGCAGGATGATTTACAAAGCGTAGCGTATCCTTGTGCGTTTTGTTGTCCGGCGGAACAGTGGAAACGATATTTTGATTTTACACTCAATAAAATCAATACGTTAAAATTTATTTTGAGAAGTAAATTGCACAAAAACTTACATTTGTAGAGATTTTGAGTCGCCCGGCTGTGCCTCTCCCCGGGCTATCCTCATTCTTTGCCAAACGCCAGCCGGAGTGCGTAGTGGCGAATATCCTGCGGCCAGTGCCTGATACACGCGGTAAACGCCGCCTCGTCATCAGCAAAAAGCGCGCGCAGGCTGGCCTCGTAATCAGGCAGATCTCCCGCGATTTCGTACATAAAGTGGTAGGCGCGATCGTGGCGCTGGCGCTTATTATCCGCCGCTACGCTGGATTTTCTGGCCTGGTCGACAAGCCTGCGCAAGGTGGCAGACGCTCCGCCGGGCTGGGTGGCCAGCCACTCCCAGTGGCGTGGCAGTAATGTGACCTCTTTCGCGAGGACGCCGAGCTTTGGCCTGCCCCGGCTTCTGATGACGCTGCTTTCAGCCAGCTCCGGGTATACTGCCAGCGTGCTGGCAATATCTTCGTGAAGGTGAATATCGAGACGCTTGCCGCTGCGATCGTTAAAAATGAAAACGGTTTCATGACCGAGTTTTGCCGATTGAATCTGCTGGATCAGTTCGCTCAGCGTACCCTGGGCGATCTGTTTGTGCCGCCAGAAGGCGGTAAGGGTGATATTCGCCATGCCGCTTCCTTTTTTTATCCGGGTAAAAATAGCAACGTAGGCGTAAGGGCACATCCTGTCAATTATACCCGGGTAAAAACCATGGCCCCTGGCCCCTGCTGAACATGGGGAGATATGACGCGCTGGAGTGTGTATAACAGCGGAAGATCGCTGTACGGCTTAAAAATAAAAGGCAGATAAAAGCGTAGATCATTTTCGGTTAAAAACGGCTTCTGGAGGAATATATATCATCGCAGCGGAAAAATTTAATCCCTGCGGTTTTTCGCCGCCTGCTCTGCTGTATCCCGCTCCAAAGAACTACCAGAAATGGAGATTGACTGATCATGTCAACATGTTAAATTCTTTGAGGTTTTTCTCATGGATGAGCATCACGCTTTCTCGAGAGCAGTGGCAACATAAATTTTTCCTCCATCAGAATACGTTTTCGTGACTTGCCAGAACTTAAGTCAAATTTATAAGCGACCGCGGAAATCCTCCTCATCAATTATCAATGGCTCCATTGATAACATTACGCCTTTAAAAAAATAACGAACAAAAACGGAATTAACAGATGAGTATCACCCGACACAATTTAATCCTGCGTAGCTTACTGGTTCTGGCGTTAATTCTTGGGTTAAGTGGCTGCTCTGTTCGTTACGATAAGAAAGGCAAAATTCTGTTTAATACCGATCTGGCGAGCGTACTGGGGAACGAAGTCGGACAGTTCACGCTGGCGGATGGCTCAACAGGAGCATTAAGAGAGCTGAATGGTCGTTATAGCCTGAAGTGGAGCAATCTGATGATTGAGCGCCCGCTGGAGGGCATCAGCTGGGCGAGGATCATCAACCAGTATCACATCGAAGGACATACGTTACTGCTGCTGAAAGTGGCAACGCCATCCTGCCCGGCACAGTATCGCCTGGTCGATCTGCAAAATACGCGCTCCCAGGAGTGGGCCTTCACCGGCGTATGCGATACGGGGCCAGAGATCAACGCCAGCGCGGACAAGCTGCAACTGAATTTCACCACCGGCAATCGCGTTGAGCAGTTCAACTGGCAGCATGGCGAGGTTTACCACCGTCGCTTCCCTGTTCAGAAGCAAAAAACGGTCGTCAGCAACAGTAACGATAACGTGAAATCGTCCCGTAAAACCAAAGCGCAGCCTGTGGCGAAGCCGGTTAAACGCACACCGACCAAAACGGTGGAGCCGCTGCCGCCTAAAGTTGCCCAGCCTGAGCTTAACAATTCCGTGCCTACCGAGATCTATGCCCCGACGAAGACCCGTCAGACCAGCCTGGAGCTTAAATCATGACCGCGCAGGTTCAGGAAAAACACTGGCCGCAGGACGGGATCAAGCGTTCGGTTCTCCCCGCCTGGCAAAACTGGCTGGTGACGGGCATCACCCTCACCTATCTCATTTGTGAACTGGCCTTCAACTCCCGCCTGCTGGACCTGGTCGGCAGCGTCTCGACCGCCGATGAAGTTCACAACATGGAGCGCTACGGACGGACATTAACCGCCATCGCGGCGGCGCTGCTGGCGTTACAGTTCTCGCTGATGGGTCTTGTCCGGCTAAAGAAAAAAGGCGTCTGGCTTACGGCGAAAGCCAGCACCGCGCTGGTGCTGTTGATCTGCCTGATCACCGGCACATTAACCTGGCATGCGGTCGAATGGGTGATTGAACGCCAGGTGACGAAGAGCACGGGTGAGTTCCGTCAGATGTCCCTGCTGGCGCAGCTCTATCAGAGAGCCTTAATTGAAGGACAGCAGACGCTGGAAGGCATCCCGCTGGATAGCGGCGGCGGACAGGCGCAAACCTGGACCAGCCCCTCCGGGAAAGCGTTTCTGGCAACCTTACCGGTTCTGCTCAGTTCGTCCGATCGCTACCGTAAATTACTGGAACGCGATGCGGAACAGAACTTACGCGACAATATCAGTGCCCGGGAAGGTGGCGTTCGCGGCTACTATGAGCTCTGGCTCCAGGCTCGCGGCGAGGTGCATAAACAATTTGTTGCCTATTACAACGATGAGATGGATATCAGCGAAACGGTGCGGCTTGAGCAGGCCCGGGCCTGGCAAAGGTACGAGCGCTCCTTAGAAGCGAAACGCCTGAAAACCTGGAACGTCCCACGCCGTTATTACGCCACCGTAAGAAAACAGGTTCGCGGCCAGGGCGTCCCTGTCACCAACGACTGGTCGCCGTCAGATCGCACCGGGTTTAATGCCGCAGTGGCGAAAGCCGCCAGGCAGAAATATCTCGCCCAGCGAACCGTGGTCTACAAAGGGGTCACCCTCCCTAAGCGGCTGGACTGGGGCGTCTTTTTCCGCCTGGAGGTGATTCAGAAAGAGTTACGCGAAAAACTGCGTCTCCCGGCGAATACGCTTGTTCGTGAAGAGTATCCGCTGAACGATAAGCTGAAGCAGTTTGCCCTTGAGCTTCACACGCCACATCTTAACGAGGCGGTGAAGCAGCAATTACCTGAACTGCGCGCGGCGGTATCAAGCTATAGCGCGGGAGGGAGTAATGAAAAGCTGGGTGAAGATGCCGCGCGTGCCGTTATTGTGCCGCCCATTGCGCTGATTTTCTCTCTGGTGGGTGCGCTTACGCACCTGGCAAAACTGCTCTATTTAGTCCTTCTTCCCCTGACGGCGACGCTATTAACCCGCCGTCCCTCGCGCCCGGTGCGGTTCCTGAATCGCCATCCCCTGGCCTTCCCTGTCGCGTTAATTGCTGTTCTGGTGGTCACGTTCAGTCTTATCAATAACAGCATCACTGAATCAGTGGCCTATAAAAATCTGAAAGATGGGCTGGCGGGCGCGAAAATTACTATTACCGATGAACCTTTACCGCTGAGCGGGGGAGCGGTATTGCGTGTGATGCATGCCGTCAGTATCGGACAAAGCTACAGCTACCCGATCAATCAGTATTTAGGTGAACATGTGCTGCAGGGATTTGATTTCGGGTATGTCACGCGCGAAAAGTGATCCCCGGCCGGGAATAAATTCATCAAAACAGCGCATAAAGGCCAGCGCAAGCTGGCCTGTTTGTTGAGGTTAGATTCCCGCAATTCGCCTCACCATCGCCCCTAATGCCTCCCGCGAAAGCGGCTGTCTGTCGGTGACAAAATGCAGCGTCATCCCTTCGATAAACGCATCCAGCCCGCGGGCGGTGACCGGATCAAACCACTGCTCCAGCGTCGTCTGGCTGGTTTTCATCCAGTCCTGCATCACGGTTTTTAACGAGGGGCTGCGGTTCATAAACGCATAAAGCTGGTACATCAGCTCCATATTGTGCGGCGTGGTGACCTGGGAGCTGTAAATCAGGGTGGTAATGGATTCGCAGGCCATTTCCGGACCGGTCACACCGGCAAAGAACTCGCGGTACTGCACCGACATCTGCTGCGTAAACCAGGTGAAGGCCTCCTCAAGCAGTGCATCCATACCGGAAAAATAGTAGGTCATCGACCCCAGCGGCACCCCGGCGCAGCTGGCGATTTTGCGATGCGTGACGGCGTTCAGACCATGTTCAGCAATGGTGTCCAGGGTAGCCTGCAATATCCGTTCCCGCCGTTGCGGATCGTTGGGTCGTCTGTTCATTTATACCTCAGCGCATTTATGTACAAATGTACACAAACTTGCTAGTGTTGTCTTCTATGTTGTCCTTCTGGTACAGAAACCATGACCGTCATCTCACCGCGCAAAACTTTGCAACGCCGCCTGTGGGCGCTGTTTATGTTCTTCTTTATCCCCGGCCTGCTAATGGCCTCCTGGGCCACGCGTACCCCCGCCATCCGCGACATTTTGTCGGTGTCGACGGCGGAAATGGGCATCGTGTTATTTGGTCTGTCGATAGGGTCAATGAGTGGCATTCTCTGTTCCGCCTGGTTAGTTAAGCGCTTCGGCACGCGGAAAGTGATCCGCGCCACCATGTGCTGCGCGATTGTGGGTATGATGATGCTCAGCGCTGCGCTGTGGTTCGCCTCCCCGCTGGCCTTTGCCCTCGGACTGACCGTGTTTGGCGGCAGTTTTGGCGCGGCAGAGGTGGCGATCAACGTGGAAGGCGCCGCTATCGAGCAGGAGATGAATAAAACGGTGCTGCCGATGATGCACGGGTTTTACAGCCTCGGTACGCTGGCAGGCGCCGGTATCGGCATGGCACTCACCGCCTCCGGTATGGCCGCCACGACCCATACTTTACTGGCCGCGCTGGTCTGTATCGCCCCGGTTCTGCTGGGGATCACCGCCATCCCGGATGGCAACGGCAAGAACCCCGCAGGTGAAGCCAAATCGGGTGAGAAAGGGCTGCCGTTTTATCGCGATATGCAACTGATGCTGATTGGCGTGGTGGTGCTGGCGATGGCCTTTGCCGAAGGGTCTGCGAATGACTGGCTGCCGCTGCTGATGGTGGATGGCCACGGATTCAGCCCGACCTCTGGCTCGCTGATTTACGCCGGGTTCACGCTGGGGATGACCGTCGGTCGCTTTACCGGCGGCTGGTTTATTGACCGCTACAGCCGCGTGACGGTGGTTCGCGCCAGCGCCCTGCTGGGTGGTCTGGGCATTGCGTTGATTATTTTTGTCGATGTCGATTGGGTGGCTGGCGTATCGGTGGTGCTGTGGGGGCTGGGTGCCTCGCTCGGTTTCCCGCTGACTATCTCCGCGGCCAGCGACACCGGCCCGGATGCGCCAACCCGCGTCAGCGTGGTCGCCACCACCGGCTATCTTGCCTTCCTGGTGGGACCACCGCTGCTGGGCTTCCTCGGCGAGCACTACGGCTTACGTAGCGCCATGCTGGTGGTATTAGGATTAGTGATGATTGCCGCCCTGGTCGCCCGGGCGGTCGCCAAACCGGTGACCCAGGCGAACTCGGTCATGGAGAATGGATAATGAGCGTAAAACTGATTGCGGTTGATATGGATGGCACCTTCCTGGACGATGCGAAGCAGTACAATCGCGCGCGTTTTCTGCGCCAGTACGCGCAGATGAAGGAACAGGGCATACGGTTTGTGGTCGCCAGCGGGAACCAGTACTACCAGCTGATCTCCTTTTTCCCGGAGATCGCCGATGAGATCGCCTTTGTCGCGGAAAACGGCGGCTGGGTAGTGAATGCCGGAGAAGATGTTTACAACGGCGAGTTAACGCAGGCCCAGTTCGCCACCGTGGCGGAGTTTCTCTGCACCATTCCTGAAGTCGAAGTGATCGCCTGCGGTAAAGGCAGCGCCTATACCCTCAAGCATTATGGCGAAGCCTTCCACGATCTTGCGGCGAAGTATTACCACCGGCTGGAAAAGGTGGACAAATTCGACAACTTCAACGACATCTTCTTTAAATTTGGCCTGAACGTGTCGGATGACGACATCCCGCGTATCCAGGCAATTATCCACGAAAAGCTGAGCGACATTATGGTGCCGGTCACTACCGGGCACGGCAGTATTGACCTGATCCTGCCGGGCATTCACAAAGCCAATGGCCTGCGTCTGCTGCAGGAGATCTGGGGCATCGACAACAGCGAAGTGGTCGCCTTTGGCGACAGCGGCAACGACGTGGAGATGCTGACCCAGTCCGGATTCAGCTTTGCGATGGCGAATGCCCGGGATCACATCAAAGCGGTTGCCCGCTATGAAGCGCCGAACAATAACGAAGAAGGGGTACTGGAAGTGATTGACCGCGTGTTGAAAGGGGAAGCCCCGTTCAACCAGGGCTAAACCCGGCGGCGCGTTACTTGCACCGGCCTACGGGTTTCGTAGGCCGGGTAAACGCAGCGCCATCCGGTAAAACGGCGAGCAGACTGCTTGCTTAATCCGGCTGTAATGAACTGCCCACCTGTTTGTCTTTCAGGAACACAAACATCAGTGCCAGCCACAATACGCCGTTCGTCAGGTTGAACAGGCTGAACAGCCCGTTGCCGCCGCTGCTGAAGGCGTGTTTGCTGACTTCGATACCAACGGTGAAGATCAGCATTTGCAACATGCCCATCGCCGCCGATACGGTGCCTTTGCTTATCTCGCTGGCAAACAGCGTCAGGCGCACCAGCCCGGCATTCGCCAGCCCAATACCAAACGCATAGATGCTCAGCCCGGCGGTCATCCACAGATACGCATGGGAAGAGACCACCGTCGCCACCGCCGCAACCACCAGCCCAATCACAATCGGCCAGCCGCCCATAATGATTAACGAGCGCACGGTACGGCGCGACGTCAGACGGGCCAGCACAACGTTGCCCACAATCAGCGCGCCAAAAATGGGCACCTGTAGCAGGCCATACTCGTAGCTGCTGAGCTTTTCGCCACTGATGATGATCACTGGCGACTGGGCAATCCACGCCAGCAGCGGCAGGCAGACAAAACCAATTGCCAGCGCCCCCGCCACAAAGCGAACATTTTTCAGCACCGCTTTGTAGTCGCGCCCCAATTCCTGCAGGGAGAGCTTCTCCCCGATGCGGGTGGCGGTTTCAGGCATGGCGCGGTACAGACCGTAAAACGAGATCGCCGCCAGCGCCGCAAACAGCACAAACATCCCCTCCCAGGGCGCAACATGCACCCAGGCGGCCCCCACCAGCGGGCCGAGCAGCGGCGCAATCAGCGCCACGTTAGCCATCAGGGCGGTGATTTTAATGCACACCGCCTCCTCGAAAGACTCCTGAATGGCGGCATACCCGACAGCGCCAATAAAGCACAGGCTGATGCCCTGTAAAAAACGCAGCACCATAAATTGTTCGATGGTTTGCGCCAGCAGGGTCGCCAGGCAAGTGACGATAAACCACACCACCCCGGTTAACATTACCGGGCGGCGACCAATACGATCCGACAGCGGCCCGAGCAGCCACTGTAAAAACATCCCCCCCGCCAGATAGGCGGTCATGGAGGTGGGAACCCACTCAATCCCGGCGTTGTACTGCTCCACCACCGCCAGCATGCCCGGCTGGATCATATCGTTGCCGATATAGGTAGAGAATTCGTACAGCACCAGACACAGCGGGAACAGCAACGCCTGACGCCCCAGGCGCGTGCGGGAAGAAGAACGGTTTAACATGGGGTCTCAATATCCGATAAAAAATCGCGCAAAGTGTAATGAAATGGCTGCGTCAGAGATAGCAGAAACACGCAGTTGTACAGAAATAACGCACAAATCGCCGTCGTTTAAGGTTGCCTTAAGTTAACGACCGTATGCTTAGACGTTTTTAGTCATTGGCTCTCAGTATGACACAACTCGCCTCCACTTCAGAATTGTCTAAGTTAAAGACTTCTAAGACAAAACCGCTTTACCGTATGCCGGTTCGTTTTTATGGTTACCAGCTCCTTGCGCTGCTGGTTCTGGCCGGGCTTTTTACCTGGCTGGCGCGGGACGAAACGCTGGACAGGATGTTAACGGGCTACTGGTATGACGCGGCGAGCCAGCACTTCCCGCTGCAGCACAACGCGCTGCTGGATTTGCTCAATCATCGCCTGGCGAAATACGCGACCATTGCCGTGGCGGCGGTGACGCTGCTTTACGGCGCGTTCCGGCGTAATGCCCGGCTGGTGACCGCAGCGCTGCTGATGGCGCTGGGTACGGCGGTGGTGGGTTTACTGAAAGCGATCAGCCATCACAGCTGCCCCTGGGATCTGGTGGAGTACGGCGGCAAGGCGTTGTCCTATCCCCTGTTTGACGCAGCGCCTGCTGGCAGTGGCCCTGGCCGCTGTTTTCCGGGCGGCCACGCCTCGAGCGGCTTTATGGTGATGGGATTGTTTTTTGCTTTCTGGCGCGAGCGTCCCCGTCTGGCCTGGGCGCTGGTGGCCACGGGTGTCGTACTCGGGCTGGTCATGGGCTATGGCCAGGTGATGCGCGGCGCACATTTCTTCTCTCATAACCTGTGGGCAGGTTGGTGGGTGTGGTTTTCACAGGTGGTGGCCTATGGCCTGATTTCCATCTGGTTTGCAAAAGAGTAACAAGGGTATGTTAGAGAATCTGAACTACGGACTGTTTTACCTGATTAATGCGACGCCAGCATCACCGGAGTGGAGCATCAAACTGGCCATCTTTGTGGCGAAAGATCTGATCAGCATTATGCCGGCGCTGATTGCGATCCTCTGGCTGTGGGGGCCGCGCAAGCAGGTGGGTGCCCAGCGTCAGCTGGTGATTAAAATCGCCATGGCGCTGGTGATAAGCCTGGCGGCGTCGTGGTTGCTGGGCCATCTGTTCCCGCATGACCGTCCGTTTGTCGATCATGTCGGCTATAACTTCCTGCATCACGCCGCCGATGACTCCTTCCCGAGCGATCACGGTACCGCCATTTTCACCTTTGCCCTGGCATTCCTGCTCTGGCACCGGATCTGGTCAGGTATGGTGTTGATGGTTGTGGCCTGCGCCATCGCCTGGTCCCGCGTTTATCTGGGGGTCCACTGGCCGATGGATATGCTGGGTGGATTGATGGTTGGGCTGCTGGGCTGCCTGAGCGCACAGATCCTGTGGAACCTGTGCGGAGACGTCCTCTACCAACGCCTCTCGCAGCTATATCGGTTCTGCTTTGCCCTGCCTATCCGTAAAGGCTGGATACGTGACTAATTTGGGTCTCGCGAGTTAAACTTGAACCCCCGACGTAACGGGGGTTTATTAATGGCTCTGAGGACCTATGGAAACACGACGTGACGAACGGCTGGCTCAACTGATTACCGCGCTTAAGCGCAGCGATAAACTGCATCTGAAAGAAGCCGCCGCACTGCTGGGCGTCTCGGAGATGACTATCCGTCGCGACCTCAACAGTGAAAGCGGGCCAGTCGTGCTGCTCGGCGGCTACATTGTTCTCGAACCTCGTAGCGCCAGCCACTATCTGCTGAGCGATCAAAAAACCCGCCTGGTCGAAGAGAAGCGCAAAGCGGCGCGCCTGGCCGCCTCGCTGGTGCAGCCTCATCAGACGTTGTTTTTTGATTGCGGCACCACGACGCCGTGGATCATCGAAGCCATTGATAACGCCCTGCCCTTCACCGGGGTCTGCTACTCCCTGAATACGTTTCTCGCCCTGCAGGAAAAGCCCGAGTGCCGGGTGATCCTCTGCGGCGGCGAGTTCCATGCCAGCAACGCCATTTTCAAACCGCTCAATTTGCAGGACACCCTCAGCAACCTGTGCCCGGATATCGCCTTTTACTCCGCGGCAGGTGTGCATGTTCGCCAGGGGGCGACCTGTTTTAATCTGGATGAGCTGCCGGTAAAACAGTGGGCGATGAACATGGCGCAGTATCACGTGCTGGTGGTGGATCACAGCAAAATTGGGAAGGTGCGCCCGGCGCGGATGGGGGAGCTGACGCGCTTTGACGCCATTGTGAGTAACTGCCGCCCGGATGAAGAGCTGGTGACGTATGCGAAGGCGCAGCAGATTAAACTGATGTACTGAGTGCAGTTTATTGCCCGGCAGCGCTACGCTTGTGTGGGCATGCCGGGTCGTTCGTAGGCCGGGTCAGGCGAAGCCGCCACCCGGCTTTGACTTAATTAAACCAGCCGCCAAACCAGTCGTGGAACTTCATCAGCACGTAATCCCACATCCGACCAAAGAACCCGCCCTCTTCCACCGCTTCCATTACGATCAGCGGACGCTGCTCAATTGATTTGCCGTTCAGCTGGAAGTCGATAGAGCCGACCACCTGGCCTTTTTTCAGCGGTGCGGTGAGTTGCTTTTCCGTCAGGGTGTAGCTGGCCTTGAGATTTTTCAGCTGGCCGCGCGGAATGGTGACCGAGCCGCTTTCACCGGCACCGAGCTTGACCTCGCTCTTGTCACCAAACCAGACGCGCTGGCTGACAAAGGTGGCATCCGGCTTAATAGGAGTAACGGTTTCGAAGAAGCGGAAGCCCCAGGTCAGCAGTTTTTCTGACTCGTTAAAGCGGATACGGTCGGTTTTGGTGCCCAGCACCACCGAGATCAAACGCATATCGCCCTGGGTTGCCGAAGCCACGAGATTATACCCCGCCCCGGCGGTAGTACCGGTTTTCATCCCATCCACATTGACGTTGCTGCTCCACAGCAGACGGTTGCGGTTCGGCTGGCGGATCTTATTGAAGGTAAACTCTTTCTCTTTATGGATGGCGTACTCTTCCGGCACATCATGAATCAGGGCCTTACCCAGCAGCGCCATATCGCGGGCGGTACTGAACTGGCCCGGCGCATCCAGCCCGTGAACGGTCTTAAAGGTGGTGTTGGTGAGGCCTAATTTTTGCGCATAACCATTCATCAAACCGATGAAAGAATCCTGACTGCCCGCCACATAATCGGCCAGCGCGATACAGGCATCATTCCCAGACTGAATGATTACACCTTTGTTCAGATCGGAAACCGCCACCTGATCCCCCGGTTTGAGGAACATGACCGAGGAGCCACGCAACGCCGGGTTGCCGGTCGCCCAGGCGTCTTTGCCGATGGTAACCATGTCGGTGAGCTTGATTTTACCGGCCTTCAGCGCCTGCCCCACCACGTAGCTGGTCATGATTTTGGTCAGGCTGGCTGGGTCGAGTTTTTCATCCGCATTGCCTTCTGCCAGCACTTTGCCGCTGGCATAGTCCATCAGTATCCAGGCGCGCGCATCAACCGGCGGAGCTTCTGGTGCCGCCTGTTCCGCTGCGTACAGCGAAGGTGCAAAAAGGACCAGTAGCGCAGAACCTGCGACCAGACCGCGTAAAGAAAAAGTTTTTCGCATCATAATGCCACCCGAGTTTCCATTCCAAAAATCACGTCATACCACCGTGTCAAAAGAAGCGATGAGTAATAACGTACTAACGCCTTAAAAAAAACCAAAACCTCGTAAAGTTTTTAAAGTTTATGCAATAACAACCCGATACGCTTTGACCGCATCGATTTTTTTCGCGTCTGTTGCGTATTGGTTTGGTTTATCTCACCATGTAAAGTCATCAACACGGATCTCATCCTGATATCGGCTTTAATTATAAGGGGTTGTTATGATTACTTTGTGGGGCAGGAACAATTCAACCAACGTTAAAAAGGTCATCTGGACGCTGGAAGAGCTGGATTTACCCTTTAAGCAGATCATGGCGGGACTGGAACACGGGGTAAATAAAGAAGCCGAGTATCTGGCCATGAACCCCAACGGCCTGGTGCCCCTGCTGCGGGATGACGAAACCGACCTTACGCTGTGGGAGTCCAACGCCATTGTGCGTTATCTCGCTGCGCAATACGGCCAGAACCGTCTGTGGATCGATGCGCCTGCGAAGCGTGCCGTCGGCGAAAAGTGGATGGACTGGGCTAACCAGACGCTCTCCCCGGCCCACCGGGTGATTTTGATGGGGCTGGTCAGAACCCCGGAAGCCAGGCGCGATTATGCGGCCATCGACGCTGCCAAAGCGACCTGCGAATCGCTGTTCGCCATGATGGACGAGGCGCTGGCGGCACAGCCGTGGTTCTCGGGCGACGAGTTTGGCGTGGGTGATATCGCCGTCGCCCCCTTTGTCTGGAATCTGACCAACGTGGGCCTGGAGTGGGCGCCGCGCCCGCATCTGGCACGCTGGCTGGCGAACCTGAGCGAACGTCCGGCCTACCGCAGCGTGGTGATGATCCCGGTTACCTGATTTACTCCCTGGACGGGCTGACTTTTAACAGCTGCCCGTCGGATTCATCGGTCAACACGTACAGATAGCCATCCGGCCCGACCCGCACGTCGCGCACTCGCTGGTTGCGGTCGCCGAGGATCCTTCCCTCCTCGGTGACGCTATTGCCACTGACGTTCAGCACAATCACATCTTTATCCTTCAGCGCACCGATAAAGAGTTTGTTCTTCCACTGCGGGAAGACGTCGCTGTTATAGAAAGCCATCCCGCTGAGCGCCGGGGACTTTTTCCAGACAAACAGCGGCGGCTCGGTGCCTGCGACCGTTTCCCCTTTCGCTTCCGGGATGGGCAATCCGCTGTAGTTGATGCCATGCGTCGCCAGCGGCCAGCCGTAGTTTTTGCCTCTTTCCGGGATATTAATTTCGTCGCCCCCGCGCGGCCCGTGCTCATTAAGCCACAAGGTGTTGCTCCACGGGTTCATCGCCATCCCCTGCGGGTTGCGGATACCGTACGACCAAATTTCCGGCCGCGCCTCTTTGGTCTTCACAAAGGGGTTATCGTCCGGTACTGCTCCGTCTTCGGTCAGTCGTACCACTTTGCCCTGTAACTTATCCAGATCCTGGGCCGTAGGGCGCTGGTTATTCTCGCCCAGCCCAATAAACAGGTAGCCTTTGCCGTCGAACACCAGTCTGCCGCCAAAGTGATTGCCGGTAGAGAGTTTAGGCTGCTGTCGGAAGACCACCCTGAAGGCCTCCAGTCGGGTGTTATCGTCGCTCAGACGGCCATACCCCACCGCTGTGCCCGCTTTCCCGTCGTCGCCCGCCTCGGCGTAGCTCAGCCAGACCCGGCGCGACGTCGCGAAATCGGGTGCCAGCGCCACGTCAAGTAATCCCCCCTGGCCGCTGTCCCAGACCTTAGGTACGCCGACAATGGGATCGGAGAGGCCTTTGCCTGGCTGCCAGCGTTTAAGCTGCCCGCCTTTCAGCGTGATGAGCATGCCCTGATCTTGCGGCAGGAACGCCAGCGCCCAAGGGTGATCGAGTTTATTTTGCAGTACCGCCACCTTCACTTCGGCAGGCGCGGCAAACAGCGAGGCGGATATTAGCAACAATGGCAGGGAAATAAGCGAGGATCGACGCATAACGCACTCCTTTTCGACGTATGGCATAAGACTAGCCACTCAGCGCAGGGGCGTTGATACTTTTACAAAAGCTTAACCAGAAGGGGGAGTTGCCTCCCCCGGGATCAGCTCTGAATCAGCGGTGTCTGTGATTTCAGATACTGGATGCAGAGAGTGAGATCGTTCAGACAGTTTTCCAGCTTCTCTGCGTTGACGGCGATGAACGTCGGACAATCGTGGTTGCCGGTCATCATACAGACGCCTGCGGTGGTGAGCGATCCGGCGGCGCGATAGAGCATCGCTTGCTCGTCGGCATTGCAATGCGCTCTCAGCTCAGGCGCTTTTTCTCGTATGTAGGTGCAAAGTTCAAAGAAGTTGTCACGCAGATGGTCGCTTTCGCTGACTGACATATACCCTTTCGCTTTCCTTAACTGCAGATAGGCCGCGAGATCAATTCGGGCATTGATCATCTTGTTAAGAAGATCGCGTTTCAGTCTGTCAACGGACATGCTTTTTCCCCCCTTGTCAGCTTAATTGCACCTTCAGATTATGTTTATTTTTTGCTCAGTTTAATGCGTCAGGTCAATAATTCGTGACGGATTAACAAAATTTACAATGTTAAACCAGCAGGCGGAGAGAACAGCCTGGGGGCGCAGTAAATCTGCCTTAAGCCCGGTAGAGATAGGCCAGTTCCACGTTCCGAGCTTCACTGATCTCATTCATTCCTTTAATGACAAAAAATCATGCCGCGTTTATCCCGCTTCGCTATTGCAGTGACATTCTGTGTCAGTCACGTCGCGTAGAGTGTGCTGCCACCCAAGGCAGGAACAACGATCCCAATAAATATACGATTAACCTTAATTTTTCTGCGCAACTGCCGTTAATAACATGATGTACGCTGATTATTAAAGGAAAGATATGATGCTCTCCCAGCCAGAAGCCGCCCTGATTGACGCTCAACTCCCCGCGTTGCGCGCATACTGGCAACAATACGAATTTTCCGCAGAACAGCTAAAAACGATTGAAGAAAATATACGCACCTACTCCGTGCGTCTGCCGCTGATCGGCGCCTTTAGCGCCGGTAAATCGACACTCATTAACACGCTGTTGCAGGATAACCTGCTGTCAGTCGCCATCGATCCCGAGACCAGCCTGCCTACTGAAATACGTTTTGCTCCGCAGGAGTCGATTACCCTGCGCCGCAAAAACGGGACCCTGCTGTCGTTAAGCCGCGAAGCGTTAAAAGCGCAGGCCTTTGGCGAGCATGATCCGCAGAATGTCGTCGATATCACCCTCCCCGGCACCACGCTCGCCGCGCTGGACGGCATGACGCTGGTGGACATGCCCGGCTGGGAATCCGGCATTGCGCAGCATTCACTGGCGATTGATAACTATCTCGATCGCAGCGCTGCCTACGCGGTAGTGGTCAGCGTCGATGAGGGCGTCCTGAAAGAGAGCCTGCGGAAGATCGTTGAGGAGCTAGCGGCTCATGACAAGCCCATGATGCTGATCATTACCAAATGCGATAAGAAAACCCCGGAGGACGTTGAAGCGGTCGTTGCGCACGTTCGTCAGCAGATTGAGGCCCTGACGGGTAAACCGCTGCTCGCCGTGTGCCGTACACAGCGAAAAAATGCCACCGAATGGGCCGCGGCGCTGCCGGTACTGCTGCCATTGCAGCAGCGTTTCTGGCACCGGGCAATCGGCCTGCCGGTGCAGCAGTGCGTGCGGGATCTGCTGGCGCGTATCGACCAGCTGGCGCAAAGTCGTAACCAGACGCTGAGTGAGATCGAAAGCGAGCGCGAGCTGCTGTCTGAGCAGTATCAACGCATGCAGGCGGACCTTCAGCACGTCACCGCCCGGCTGCACGAGCAGCGCGACGTTACCCGACGCGCCATCCTGGATGATTTCGCCAGCCGGTTGAACAGCCAGCTTGAGACGCTCACCCGGGCGTTACTCAACGGTGAAGACGTGAGCGGCACCATTGGTCATGCCCTGCGTATGTCCTGGTCGCAGGGAATTGAGCGCTATCTCAAGCCTGTGATCCAGAGGGAGCTGGGACACCTGCAGCTACCGGACGGGTTGCCAATACAGGACACGCACTATGCATATGGCTTTAAAGCCAGTGAGTCGAGCGCGGATCTGATTAGAAGCACTCTCTCTTACATTCTGCCTGCGGCCATCAACCTGATTACCCGCATCCCGCTGGGCAAGGTGGTAGCGCCGATCCTTATCTCTGCGCTGGAGGGCTTATTCCAGCGCGGCAGCCGGGAACTGATACAGCGTCAGCAGCAGGAAGAAGCTCGCCGTCATGTGATTAATACCGTGATCCCATCCTGCTGTTCCACCGCGGAACCCGACATCACTCGCGGTCTTAGCAACACCATTGATGAGGTGATGCAGTCCATTTCCCGCGCGGCGGATGAAGCGATGGCGAAAGTACAACAGACACTGGATCTCAAGGCTCGCGAGTTACAGAAAGAGCAGGTCGCCGAGGCGCAGCGCCAGCAAACCTGGCAGCAGGACAGCGCGGCTCTGAAGCAGATGCTGGCCCGTTTACAGGAGTTCAATCATGGCTGATCTGGACGAGAATACGCTGCGTGACCGCTACGCCCTGCTCTGCCAGGCCTGTGAAGACCGTCCCGGCGGCGCGGCAAAAGAGGATGAAGCCCTGCTGCGGGCGCTGGAGGATCTGATCGAGCAGGATCTGCCCGCTTTGGCACGTCGTGGCAGTCCACCCATGTTCACGGATATTCTGCGCGCCTTGCGCCATGAAATGGTGCGGTTCCGTGAGTTTTGTGAATATCCGGCGCTCTCCGGCAAAGTGGTGGTTGGGCTTGGCGGAAGCTTCAGCGCCGGAAAATCCTCCCTGATTAACGCTCTGGTGGGCGACCGCAAATGTCTGGTCACCGAAGTGGATCCCACTACCTCACTGCCGACCTATCTGGTGCAGGGAGAGCAGGAAACGCCGGACGTCAAAGCTATCAATCTGTTCAACCGTCTGATTACCCTGAGCCACAGTCAGTTTCGCACTCTCACCCATGAGGAGCTTGAGCGCTACGGCAGCCAGGTGAGCCGGATGCTGAAATCGGTGGTGGTGGCGCACAGCGGCTTCGGCTGGGAGAATCTGGCGTTGCTGGACACCCCCGGCTACAGCAAGGCCGACGAGGAAGGCAGCGCCCGCACCGACGCCAGCGTAGCGCGCAGCCAGCTCAACAGCGCCCAATTCATTATCTGGCTGGTGCCGGCAGATAAGGGCACCATCACCGAAGATGACATTGCGTTTCTGGCCTCGCTGGACAAGCAGATCCCCAAACTTATTATCATCAGCCGCGCCGATAAGCACCCCGAAGAGGCGGTGGGGAATATCGTCAGCCTGGTGCGCGAGACGCTGGCCCAGCGCGGCATCGACGTGCTGGACGTACTACCTTTCTCTACCCGCCCACGTCAACCGTGGTCCATCACCCCGCTGACGGACTACCTGACGGAGTGGAACCAGGTGTGGCGCGATCCGGGCTTTACGGGGCAGTTTAAGCGCCAGTTTATGGCGTATGAAAATTATCTGGATGAGGCGCGCCAGGAGGGGCAAAGGCAGTTAAGCCGATTCAACCGCATCCTGACGTTGAGCGACGAGTCCGGCGTGCAGTCCGATCTGCAGAGTCTGCAACGTAAATGCAAAAATGATCTCCAGCAACTGGAAGAGGTGTGCGAAGCACTCACCGCCATCCAGCAGCAATTCTTTAATCATCTGAAACTGATTGGCGCCCGTCTATCGATCCCGCTGGAAGAGCCAGAAAGCCTCTCCATGCTGCAATACACGCCGGTCAATCTGCAGACCTTGCTGCAATCTTTAGCAGCCAGTGCCGGCGTAGCGCTTTACGATGAACCCGATCCTGAACTATGGCGTCCTCTTACCCGCAATTTACCGCTGATACATCTGGATCGGCTGCTGCGGCGGGATAACCAGAGTGCTGGTGATCTGTGGCAACCGCTCATGGAAAGACGGGTTCTAGGAAACAGTGCGCGACTGTTACGCCATGACAGGCCTGAGGGCGGAGAAATGTGGCAATCCCTGATGGATGATCGCCCGTTGGCCGGGCTGGACAAGTTACTGCGAAAAGAGACAACACATTATGCATCGTTGCAAACACTGCGCAAAGGAGAGACACAGTGAACCAGGATTATTTACACGAGCTCATGAACACGCTGGTTTCTGCGGCGAGAGTTTCACTTGAACCCCTGGACAGCCATTTTATTGCCTCCGGAGATGCCGCATTTAAAGATGATTATTTGACGCTGTTAGCGGCCTTACTGTTAGAAAATGGGGCATTAAACGACGCTCAACAGCGGCTGCTGCTTTTACTGCTTCCTTCAATTGGCCCGGCCTTTCCGCTGCCGCACTATCTCCAACAAGCTGGAAAGCTGGATGCAGTAGCACTGACTCACGTTGTCCAGAGCGTACGCGGTGTTAAACAGGCTGGGCTGGCGTTACTTTTTGATTTTGCCGTCTTGCAGCGCCTTGCCGGGCCGCTCACCCCTCGTCATGTGGAAAGACTTTCCTGGCTGGCAAAATTAACGGAGGTGACGGAAGAGCAAATTTTGCAGATTAATTTCTGGAGTACACGACTGTTAGGTATGAAAACGTCATCAAAGCTCTTCTCCAGTATCGAGAAGCAGGTATATATTGCCAACGTTGAGACAAAGCAATTTTCCGAGAGTACGTCGCAAAAGAATTATTTCTACCGTACCAACCCTCAGCTCAATCAATTCCTGAAAAGAGGTAAGTATAGTTTTTATTACCAACTACCCCTCACCCCATCTTGGCATATGTTTGGTCAACGCAGTATTTGCCGCTCGGTCACACTGTCGCAAAGTGGGTTCGTGACAAAAATCGTTATGAATGAGGACAAAAGTAAAACCGAAGAGTACGGCAAAAAAGGCGAGGCAATTTTTTCCTTCATTGCTTTACCCTCAGCGTTTAACGCCTGGAACAGTTACTTTGCCGAGAACGCATCATGAGTGAAATTTCAACATTATCGATTTTACAGCAGTTGGATCGTCAGCGTCTGAAAGAGAATCCTTATCCTTCACATTCACTGCTGGATGAAGATGAAAATACCCGCCGTCAGTATTGCGCACTGCTGTTTATGGCACTACTGAGCCACAGCCCGATTAGCGAACAACAACAGCGGATGCTGCAATTGTGGCTACCTGCAATTGGCATGCTCGGGAAACAGGCCGAATTTTGCCAGATGGCGATAAAACTAGGTCAGGATGGACTGGCAGAGGCGATCAATGCAGTGCGTGATGCCGGAGGCAACTACTGCTTTATGCTGGACTGTCTGGTCTTTTCCCGCGTCAACGGTCCACTGTCGCAACAGCAGGTAACTCTGTTTGAAACCCTAGGACAAATGCTGGCTATTGGTCAGGCGCAGATGACTACGATTGTTTATATCACCTGTGAAGTTCTGGGTATCACGGATGATAAACAATCACAGCCGGAACTAAAAATAGGTATAAATGATATTGCTGTCTGGCGTGAGTTTCTTGATGAGTATACTGAATCTTTACGCATTGAATTAGTTAAGTGGGCTAATGATAATTATGTAACAGTTGGCTCTATTCCCTATGAAATAAAAGATTTAGAAAAAACAATCAACTTCGATATATTTTACTCCAGACCTTCTGTTACGGCATTCCCGGCTGGCTTGTCATTACTCAGTAACATGAAACAGATTAAATTTGACTCAAATAACATTAAAGCTTTCCCTGATCCATCTGTCTTACCTAAGAAGTTACACGAAATAACTATAGGCGCTAATGGCAGAATATCATCAATCCCGGACTCTATTTGTCAGCTCAAAGAACTCAAAAAACTGAATGTTTCGGTAACATATCTGACGAAAATATCTGAAAAGGTTTATGTTTTCCTCAAAGAAAATAATGTTGAGCACAACATCCCCGACAGCTGCTTCATTAAGGGCCCTAAATGACTACCGCACTCCAACAGCGCATTGAACACGCCCTCGCTGCCTGCACCAGCGCTCCACACGCTTTCACCTCCGAACTGGAGGCGTTAAAAGCCCTGGCGCAGGACTATAAACAGAAGCTTACCCGCTGGCAGCATGAAGAGCAGACGCTCAATATCGGTATTATGGGACAGGTCAAAGCCGGTAAGAGCACATTCCTGAACACCCTGCTGTTTGACGGACGCCCAATCCTGCCCGAAGCCGCCACGCCGAAAACCGCCAACCTGACGCGGATTGGCTATGGCGAACAGCACAGCCTGCAGGTGGAGTATTACAGCCAGCAGGAGTGGCAACAGATCGAAGAGCAGGCCCGTCAGGCCTCCGGCAGTGACAGTCAGAAAGTCGCAACAGAGCTGCTGGGCATGTCGGCAGAGAAGCAAATTGATTTCGCCGCCCACTGGCAAAAAGTGGCGCGTCTCGAAAACCATACTGAAGTGGTTCTCGCCAGCGACATCAGCGAGCTGCAGGGGTTGTTGAACCAGTTCACCGGCAACGACGGCCAGTTTACCGCGCTGGTCAAATCCACGGTGCTTACCCTGCCGGACGACGCCCTGAAGGGCTTTGAGGTGGTAGACACGCCGGGGATGAACGATCCGGTGCAGAGCCGCTCGCAAAAAACGCGCGACTATATGGCTAACTGTGACGTGGTCTTTTTCCTCTCCCGCTGCAGCCAGTTCCTTGATGATGCCGATATCCGTCTGCTGGGGGAGCAGTTGCCGGGCAAAGGGGTGAAACGGCTGGTGCTGGTCGCCGGACAGTATGACTCGGTGATCCTTGACGATGGCTACGATCGTGATTCGCTGGCGGCAACGGAAGAGAATATCCAGACCCGCCTGCTGCGTATCGCGCAAAACAAAGCGCAACAGCTGGTCGCGTTTCAGCGTGACAATGGCAACGAGGCGCGCGCCGCGATCCTCGAGCGATTAGCCAGCCCGGTATTTGCCAGCACCTTTGCCTGGGGTTTCGCCCACTGGCCGCAGGCGAAGTGGAGTCAGAGCATGCTGCACACCTTTGGTGGGCTGGAGGCGATGGCCGAAGATTGCTGGCCAGCGCCTTTTTCGCAGCAGGACTGGGAGCGTATCGCGAACTTCGCCCCTCTGCAGGCGGAGTGGCAGCAGGCGCGAGCGGATCGCCTCCCGCTTTTGGCGCAGCAACGCGAAGGCTTTACCCGCGAGTCGGAGGGACAGCTCAATGAGATTGTCGCCCGCCTGCGTGGTCGCATTACCGACCGTATTACCAGCCTCGAAACCCAGGACTTGCAGAGTTTACGCCAGCAGCAGGCGGAGTGCCGCAAACGACTGGAAGGGATTGCCGCCGAGCTGCGTACCATTATTGGCGACACGTTGCACCGGGCACGAACGGAGACGCTGCGGGTCAGCGGCAGGCTGAGCGATGACATCGCCCGCTTCCGCCAGCTGCAGGCGCATACCGGCTACCAGCAGGAGCGGTACTCCTATCAGGTGAGTAACTCGACCTGGTATAAACCCTGGAGCTGGGGAAGTACCCGTACCGAATATGGCACCACCTCCGTGGCGTATCAGTACTTCAACGCGCAGGATGCCATCGAACAGCTCCGCCAGTACAGCCGGGCCTGTGCCAGCCAGATCCGCCAGCATTTTAATCAGTTGATCGAGCCGGCAGCGCTGAAAAGTACCCTTCGTCAGGCACTGGTGCATCATCTGAACACCGACAGCGAGCAGTTCGACCCTGCGCTGTTTCGCGGGGCGCTGGAAAGCGCTATTTACGCGCTGGACCTGCCGGAACTGGTGCTGAAGGCGGATGAATCCCAGATGATGATCCCCTTCCAGGGCGAAATCAAAAGCAGTGAAGATAAGCAGAAGCTGCAGCAGGCGCTGGACAAGGCTCTGGGCGCAATGTTCGACAAGCTGGCGAAGCAGTTAGACGCGGGTGCGAAATCCATTTTTGATCAGCTTGAAGCGCTGAAAAGCGGTCTGCAGGAGACGCTCAGTCAAAGCCTGCAGCAGGAGTTTAGCGAAATCGAGCAAGGCCTGGCGCGTAAAGAGAGCGAGACGGCTGCGTACCGCGCGCTGCTGGATCAGTTATCCCGGGATAATAAATGAAAAACTTTTACACGCGCGACCTGTCAGGACTGGCTAACCTGAGCCCGGGCAAGATTGAGCTAGACATTCTTAACGAGGACCATGACGGGATTCCCATTGTTATCGCCCCAGGGTTTTTAACCCAGGGGAGCGATGACTGGAAAAACTACATTGCTTCAAAAATCGATGCGCCCATTTATTACGTAAAATGGCGTTCATCCTCTGTATTACATTTTGCCTCAAAACAACTGGCGTTGAACTCTGCCCGTTCGCTGCTGAGTTTCACTAACCTTACCCTGAAAGGCATGGGTCTGCTGGCCAGTGCCTATATGGAATGGAAATCGGCAGCAAATGAGGCAAATCGGGCGGGTGTTGCTCTGGCGCGTTTCTTAAACGATGTCTGGTACGATGATGATAAAGCAGTCTTTATCGGCCATTCGCTTGGCGTGCGAGTGATTACCGAGGCGATGCGCAATCTAACCCATGATAATGTCATGACCTCCATATCACTTGCCGGAGCGCTTAACCGTGATGAATACGATCGCCGCATCACAGCGATCGCGTCACCGAGAACAATCGCGCACACCAACGTCTACAGTACCAACGATCAAATTCTTAAGTGGGTGTACCGGATGGGGGAACTGAATTATTCCCAACGCCCTATCGGGCTGGAGTGCTCAGGATTAGCCAATGTGCACAATCATAAAAACGCAATTGGTCACACTGAGTATCACGATGATGAGGAGTTCGGTGAGTTTATTTTAGCGCGCTACAACGATGCCGTCAGGGTAAGAATCATGTAATGACGGGCTGGTCGTTTCCGGCCAGCCCGAGAGTTTAAAAGATTAGTCTGCCCCGGCACCCACAATCACCATCCCAATAGCGTGGCAATCGTCTTTGTGCTTGCTGCCTCTGCATTTACAGATATAGACAGGGTCATGTCGGAAGCTAAAGCCATCCTCTTTCAGCCCGTTTAACCTTTCATCAGCCCGGTTCACCGTCAGTGGTGAGAAATCGCGATAAAAACCCACACCCCATATTGACCGGCGTTTTTGTTTTGCTTTCGCGAAATGGGAGTTCACAACTTCATAATTCTTAATCAAATCTGTCGCTATGCTGTCAACAAGTTCGGTTGCTCGTTTGGCAAGCTTGAACTCAACATAAATAAACTTGTCCAGTCGTGTGCGTTTTTTCCTGAAAATGAGATCCACAATGACATGCTGTCGGCCACTTTGGTGCCTTTTGTCTGTAATTGCCCGTAACTCCCGTTTCGCTGAAAAATCTAAATGATGCTCGAGGAAAAATTCGAATTCTATCTGAAGCCATTTTTCCCAGTCATTGGCTTCTTTATCGAGGATATGGGAGAGTTTTTCTTTCGTGTTTTTGTGCGCAAAAAATTCGGTTAAAGCGCCCTCAAGAACTTTTATATCACCGTTAACTGCCATAATTATCCCTTGACGAAAAATGAAAAACATCAATGATTTCAAAAATTATCGGCATACATGAAAAGAACTTTAAGCAAAACTTTGTGGTTTGATAATACAAATACTGAAAAGAAAATGATGGTCCTCTATCTCCCCTGTAAATCCTGCGCGGAAATCTGTACAATCCCTGCCCTGATAACTCCCTAACTGACTACTTTTTAATCTATGAGCAATGTTACGCACCAGCCGAAAATCGGCTTCGTCTCGCTGGGCTGTCCGAAAAACCTGGTGGATTCCGAACGTATCCTGACCGAACTTCGCACTGAAGGCTATGACGTCGTGCCGAGCTACGACAATGCCGACATGGTGATCGTTAACACCTGCGGCTTTATCGATAGCGCCGTGCAGGAGTCTCTGGAAGCCATCGGTGAAGCACTCACTGAAAACGGCAAGGTGATTGTCACCGGTTGTCTGGGCGCCAAAGTCGATCAAATCCGCGAAGTCCATCCGAAGGTACTGGAAATCACCGGTCCACACAGCTACGAGCAGGTGCTGGAACATGTGCATCACTATGTGCCAAAACCAAAGCATAACCCGTTCCTGAGCCTGGTGCCGGAACAGGGCGTGAAGCTGACTCCGCGTCACTATGCGTACTTAAAAATTTCTGAAGGCTGCAACCACCGCTGCACCTTCTGCATCATCCCGTCCATGCGTGGCGATCTGGTGAGCCGTCCGATTGGCGAAGTGCTGGCCGAAGCCAAACGTCTGGCAGATGCGGGCGTGAAAGAGCTGCTGGTGATCTCCCAGGACACCTCGGCCTACGGCGTGGACGTGAAGCACCGCTCCGGCTTCCACAACGGCGAGCCGGTGAAAACCAGCATGGTCGGCCTGTGCGAACAGCTGTCTAAGCTGGGCATCTGGACACGTCTGCACTACGTCTACCCGTACCCGCACGTTGACGACGTGATCCCGCTGATGGCGGAAGGCAAAATTCTGCCTTATCTGGATATCCCGCTGCAGCACGCCAGCCCGCGTATTCTGAAGCTGATGAAGCGTCCAGGCTCCGTTGACCGCCAGCTGGCGCGCATCAAGCAGTGGCGTGAAATCTGCCCTGATCTGACTCTGCGCTCCACCTTCATCGTCGGCTTCCCGGGTGAAACCGAAGAAGATTTCCAGATGCTGCTCGACTTCCTGAAAGAGGCGCGTCTGGACCGCGTGGGCTGCTTCAAGTACAGCCCGGTAGAAGGCGCTACCGCCAACGAACTGGCGGATCAGGTGCCGGAAGAGGTTAAAGAAGAGCGCTGGAACCGCTTCATGCAGCTGCAACAGCAGATCTCTGCTGAACGTCTGCAGGAAAAAGTGGGCCGCGAAATTCTGGTGATCATCGACGAAGTGGATGAAGAAGGCGCGATTGGCCGCAGCATGGCCGATGCCCCGGAAATCGACGGCGCGGTCTACCTGAACGGCGAAACGAAGGTGAAACCGGGTGATATCGTGCGTGTGAAAGTCGAAAACGCCGACGAGTATGACCTGTGGGGTAGCCGGGTTTAATCCCGGTTAACGCCTGATGACGCTGCGCTTATCAGGCCCGAAAAAAAGGGGACCTAAAGTCCCCTTTTTTTATTGCTATTAATACTCGAATTGCCGGTAGTAGCGACGAATATCCAGACTGTGGCCGGTGTAGTGCTCGAAATGGGCAGCAAGACGGTCCACCAGCAAGGTTGAGATGAGGCACGGTGCCAGCAGCCAGCGGAACTGATCATCAATCCCCGCCAGCGCGTACTCACGCGGGTCAAACACCACCAGATTATCGGTAATTTTCGCTGCGAAACGCTCCACGCGGTCGTCCAGCGCCCGGCATTTGCCCTCGCCTTTCACCAGGAACAGCGGGACGTCCTTTTCCAGCAGCTCCAGCGTGCCGTGGAAAAACTCCGCAGATGAAACCGATTTGGTGCGCTTCCACTGCATCTCCTCCAGAATACACATCGAGAAGAGATAGACTTCGCCCCACATCTCCGCGCCGCCAATCCACATCATATAGTCGGCGCTATGGTATTTTTGCGCGATGGCATCGGCCTGCGGATCAAATTGCTTTTTGGCGTTCAGGAGATTCTCAGGTAACAGCTCCAGCTGGCTGGCGAAGCGGTCATAATCGTCAAATTCCCCGTTACCCTGAACCAGACGGAAGAATACCCAGTACAGCAGCATATACTCATATTCCACGCCGTTTTTGTGCCGCATCGGAATATGCCAGGTGGCGGCGTTCGCCAGCGGCGAGTCGCTATTTTTGGTGATCGCCACCACGCGGATCCCTTGCGCCTTACACCATTCGGCAATCGCCACCGACTCTTTAGTATCACCCGATTTCGAGAGGGTAATCACCACGGAATCTTTATTTAAGCGTTTATGTCCGGCATGGATTAATTCTGCCGCCTGCTCAAGGTAAACCGGCAGCTCGGTTACTTCCCGGGCGAAGGCGTTAATCGCCATCATCGGCGCTAACGATCCCCCTACCGAGGCGAAAAATAGTGTGCTGAAGCCCTGCTGAATAATCTCATCAGCGACCTGTTCCGCCTGTTTACGCGCAGCAACAATCTCACGAGCACTGGTCAGGTACTCGTCCTGATTAAAACCTAACATAGTTATTCTCCTTTAGATTTTACTTTTTAAAACCCGATCGAAGTCGTCGAAGATACGCACCGAGAGATCGATGCCTTTGGCGCAGGCGGTACGCCAGGCCAGAATTTGCAGAGGGACAATCAACAGCAGCGGCGAGAGCAGATGGGGCAGACGGCAGTTCAGCGCCAGGATATTCTCCTCCACCTCATCCGTCAGGGTGATCAGGAACGCCCGGTTAACCCCCGGAGCCATATAGTCTCTTAGCGCCCGCAGGCGTGGGTTTGGCGCATCCTCAATAAAGAACATCACATGTTCAGCGTTGGCCTCCAGATAGGGGCCATGCATGTACGCCTCCAGTTCAAACCCACCGGACGGCACCCGCACCGTTTCGGTGAACTTGGTTTCAAATTCTTTCGCCACGCCGGTCAGGGCACCTTCACCGATGGCGATAAAGCGCGTGCCGGATTGCAGGGCCTGAAGGTGCCGCTCGAAGAATGCCTCCGTGCGGGCAATCGTGTCGGGGATCGCCGCCGCAAGCTGGTGCAGCGCCGCCAGGGTGTCCTGCGTTTCATGCTCATCGAGCTGCTGTTGCGCCCGGGCAAGCGTCAGCGCGACCAGCAGCAGATTCAGCACCGTGGCGCTAAAGCCGCGGGTCACGAAGCCCACTTTCTCGATCCCGGTATGGATGTCCAGCACCTGGTCGCAGCGGCGACCGATCGGGCTGTCGGGATCCGAGGTCAGGGCAAACACCGGCAGCCCGGCGGCCTGCACTTTTTCCATTGCTGCCAGCGTCGAGGCGCTTTTTCCGCTCTGGGAAACGGCCAGCACCATATCCGTGTGCGGGTCGATGGCCTCATAGTGCACAAAGTTGTACGGCTCTTTGATGTCCACCAGCAGGCCAAAGCGGTGTTCAAAGAAGTAGCGCGCGCACATCGCTGCATTCAGCGAGGAGCCGGTCGCCAGCACCAGCAGACGGCGCACCGGATGCTGGCGGGCAAAGGCTTCCACGGACGCCAGATGCTGCGGGTAGGCCCCGAGGATCGCCTCAAGCGCCGCGGGCTGCTCTTCGATATAGGTCATCATTGTCGGTTGCATTGTCATCTCCGCTTAAAACAGGCCAATCCACGAACCCAGAATCCCCACCAGCGCCATGCCACCGATAATGGTGAGCGGTTTGACCTTGCGCCCCAGCAGCCAGTAGACAATGCCGAAGCTGACGAGCGGCAACAGGCACGGCATGATGTTGTCGATAATCCCCTGGACCTCGGTTTTCGCCTCCCCCGCGCCGAAGGAGATGGGGATAGTGATGTTGATCATCGAGGCGGCCATTGCCCCCACCACCATCAGCCCGATAATCGAGGCGCCGTAGGTGAGGCTCTCCATCATCCCGCTCTTCTGAACGCGATGAAGCACCCCGGTGCCGAGCACGTAACCCCAGCGGGTAAAGAGCCAGCGCACCAGAATGTGCGGCACGTTAAACACCAGCAGGAACAGGATTGGCCCCAGGATGTTGCCCTGCAGCGCCAGGCTCGTGCCGATGCCGGTGGCAATCAGGCGCAGCGTGCCCCAGAAGAAGGAGTCCCCCAGCCCGGCCAGCGGCCCCATCAGCGACGCTTTCACGTTGTCGATCGCCGTGCCGTCCATCTCCTGCTGCTGGCTGTTTTTCTCCTCCATCGCGGTGGTGATGCCCAGCAGCAGCGTGACGATATGCGGCGTGGTGTTAAAGAACACCAGGTGGCGTTTTAACGCCGCCGCCAGCGCCGCTTTTTGCGGGTAGAGCTTTTTCAGCACCGGGATCAGGGCATAGACAAAAGCGAGGTTCATCTGCCGCTCATAGTTCCAGGAAAACTCCATCTGGAATGACCGCCAGAACACCCGGCGCAGATCGCGTGCATTGATCGCGTTCTCATCCTGCGTCTCAGGCAGGGTCTCTTCAGAAATCATCTTCGTCGTCATCACTGACTCCTTGATCGGTGGTAGTACGGGGAGCGTTATGCGCAGTCGTGTTGACCATCACTACCGCCACAATGGCACCCAGAATGGCGATACCGGTGACGGGTATTTTCAGGTACGCCATCAGCGCAAAGCCGAGGAAGAAAAAGGGGGCCACTTTTTTGTTGATCAGCAACCGGGCCAGCATTGCAAAGCCCAGCGCCGGAATGATTCCCGTCGCCACGCTTAACCCGTGTTTAATAAATTCCGGGATAGCATCCAGTAAGGATTTCACCGCGCTGCTCCCGACCAGGAACGACACGGTGACCACTGCCGCCAGCATCAGTGACAGACCAAACCCGGCGAGAAGGTGCATTCGCTCGATACCGCGGGTATCCGCCTGCTCGGCATAGCTGTCGGCCTTCTGGCTAAGCATCGGGATAAACATGCCGAGATAGACGTTTTTCAACACCAGGGTCAGGGTGGCAATCGGCAGGCCGAGCAGCAGCGCCGTTTCGGTTCCCGCCCCGGAGGTGATGGCAAACGCCACCCCCAGCACCCCGCCGGTGACCACATCGGGCGGAATCGACGCCCCCACCGAAAACGATCCGATAAACGCCAGTTCCAGCGTCGCCCCCATAATCACGCCCGTCTGTACATCGCCTAACACCAGCCCGGTTAATAATCCGGTGACAATGGGCCGGGAAAGCAGCGAGGTGCCCAGGGCATATTCCGACTGGGCGATAAACGCCACCAGTCCGAGTAACAGTGCCTCTACCATAGTGAGTCCTCAGGAGTTACAGAGATTCCGCTAATAACTGTTTGCGATCGTTAGGCACCTGGCGTATTTCGATCTCAATGCCAGTGCCGACCAGCTGAGTGAGTTTTTCAATTTCGTCCGGCAGCAAATTAATGGCCTTTGAAATATTCCTTGCCCCTTCTTTCGCTTTAATGCCGCCGAGATTAATGCTCTTAATCCCGTCCACCGCGGAGGCTAATCGCCAGGCATCCTCTACCGACTCCACCACAATAAACAGGTGGTATTTATCGGTGACGCCGCTTTTGATGGCCTCAATCGAGTCGTTAATATTTTTAATCACCAGCTTGACCGCAGGCGGCTTGGCCAGCTTGATAGTTGTTTTTCGCAGTTCGTCGTTGGGCACGCTGTCGTTGGCAATTAAAATGCAATCTGCCCCGACATATTGCGTCCAGGAAAAGGCCACCTGTCCGTGTAATAAGCGGTGGTCAACACGCAGTAACGTAATCATTATTATTCCTCGCGTTCAGAAGTCTTTATCTGCCTGTACCGCACTGGCAATGGTGTGGTTGCAATACTGAATACTTTCCCGGGCGCTGAATAACGCCTCATGGATTAATTTTTCGGTATCCGGTTCATCCGCAGAAATAAGCAAGCCGATGACCAGCGGCAAATTCAGGCCAGCGATCAGATGAAATTTCGGCTGATGCAGATAGCGGATAAATTCGTTATTGACGCTCCCGGCAAAAATATCGGTGATCACAATCACCTCATCCTGCTCCGGCAGGCTGGCAAGTAGCTCAGCCACCTGCCCGGTAACATCCTGGTTCTCGTCGACATAAGCGCAGAGGGTATGGATGTCCTGCTGCTTGCCGAGGATCAACTCGACCGAGTCGAGTACCCCGCGGGCTAAGGTGCCATGGCTGGCAAATATGTAATGTCGTTTCATCCTGTCCTCGAAGCTCATTCCACTGTGCAGCTGTTTGCTCTACAGAGAGTGCAACCCACGTGCCAGGAAAAAGTGGCGCGTGGGAGACAGGAGAGAGGGAGGGATTAAAAGTCTTGATCTGCCTGAATAAATTCCGTTTCCAGGGTCAGAATATTGTGGATGTAGCACAGCTCGACAACGGGAATTTTGACACTATAACTGCTCTCAATGACACTAAAGGCCTGCCGCAACAGCGCCAGCTCGCTTTCAGGACACTGTCGCCCGGCGTAGGTGGTGGGCGAGGCGTTACGGATCAGCCGCTCAATCAGACAGCTGATGTGCACATAGAGCGCCACCTTGCGTTCGTTCGGCACCTGGCAGCCCGCCAGATGCTCATAGCGGAAGACAAATTGCTCCACCTGGTTGATGACTTTGGTGGTATCGAGAATGGTCACCGACTCAATCACCCGCCGCAGGGAGAAGTTCTTCAGCAGCAGATTGTTGATCTCGGCCACCTGCTCCACCGTGGCGATATCGCCAAAGATGCGCATCAGCGGCCGCGTCCCCTCCCCGGCAATCAAGGAATCCAGTGAGATCCACGGCACACCGGGCACCTGCGGGTCGAAGGTGCCAACAATCGCCAGCATGTCGTAGCGGTTAAAGGCCACCGCCCGTTCCTGGGCGTCGCTGAGCATCTCGTAGTCGCAGGCGATGATCTCAATGCCCAGCGCCTCCGGGATGCTGGCCTTCAGCAGCTGACAGAGATTGGCCGCCGCGCCAATCCCGGTGATGCAGGTGGTGAGAATAACCCGGGGTTTACTGGCCTGCGGCCAGAAAAGCTGGTGTTCCACCGGCAAATCCGCGCCGATCTCGCGGGCGATTTCCTCGATGTGATGCCCCTGGAGGATCCGCTCCCCGACATACAGCGCCATGCTGGTGGAGACGTTGTTCACAATCGCGACCGGCGTGGAGACGCGGCGCTGGAAGTGGCTGTGGATAGCGTTCAGCGACCCCATATCCACCAGAATCATCAACCCGGACGCCAGAGCATTGCTTTCGATGTAGTGCATCACCTGCTGGGCAATCGCCTCCGGCGTGACGTCGAGCGGCATGTCGAAGGATTCAAAGACCGTGTGTTTCAACAGGCGGTTCGCCACATTGGCGATGCTGCTGGCGGTGGCGTAGCCGTGGGCGAGGATCACCGCCCGGGTCACCTGGGATTGGCTCACCGCGCCCGCTTTATGCAGCCAGAGCACCAGCAACAGCGCGTCGATCCGCTGGGGTTCAATATCGAGCTTTTGCGTCAGGGCGGCGATCATCGCCTGGCAAAAGCGGTACAGCAGGGGATATTTTTGCGCCAGGAAGTCATCCAGCAACCGGACCCGCTCCTGGCTCAGAGCTGACAGCGCACCTGGCGCGCGATGCACCAGATAGTGGCTCAGGGCGTAGATGCCATTGCCGTTAAACTGCACGTTGAACTGCTGCTCCAGCCGGTAAAACGCTTCCCGCACCTGCTGCGTGGTGAGCTGCAATACCGGTGAGGCGGTGGTGTCGCGATGATGAAACACCAGCCTGTCGAACAGGGTTTCGATCTCCTCCCCCATCCGCCGATGGACCTCCTCCCATCCCGAGCGGCCGCTGAGCACCTCTTCGTACAGGGCCAGCACCTGGCACTGGGTATCATGGATCATCCCCTGGGTGCGATCGTGAGCGCGAAGCAGCCACAGCAGGCTGGTTTCCGGCTCGATGGTCAGCGGCTCTTCTGCAACGGGCATTTCGCCCATCGTCGGGATCGCGGCCATTACCTTCTCCGGCAGATCCTGAAGGGTGACGCCAATCGTCTCCTGCCCCCGCTGCCTGGCCCAGGCGGCGGCGACCGCATACTTGACCACGTTTTTCAGCTCGCCTACGTTGCCGCGATAGGGCGCGTGCTGCAGCACCTGGCGCAGGCGGGGGGTCAGATTCAGGCGCACATTCAGCTTTTTCGCCTCCCGCCAGAAGAACTGGAGGATCAGCGCCTCTTTTTCCTGGCGGGATCGTGCCTGGAGGTCGGGCAGCGTGACCAGGATGGGAATGCGGCGCAGGAAGGTGGTTAAAAAGGTGCTGTGCAGCTCCTCAGTGGTGGCGAAGACCAGCCGCGTGCTGATGGGGCGGCCCTGAGCGGTCTCCCCCACCCGGTAGATCTCCTTGCGGTCGAGCCAGGTAAAGAGCTTCTCCTGGCCCTCGGCGTTCAGACGATGCACCTCATCGAGAAACAGCATGCCGCCGTCGGCGGCTTCGAATGCCCCTTGTTTATCGTTCTGCGCCCCGGTAAAGGCGCCTTTCACATAGCCAAACAGGTTCGCCGCCAGCAGCTCCGGGTTGCTGGCGTACTGGGCGCAGTTAAAGCTCACAAAGGGGGCATCGTCCGCCAGCAGCCCCTGGGAAATCGCGAAGGCGTGCATCAGGTTCGCCATGTAGCTTTTGCCGGTGCCGCTGTCGCCGGTGATCAGCAGCGGCAGGCCGCCAGCGGGATAGAAGAGTGCCGTTTTCAGTTGGGCAATGGCCTTTTTGAGGCTGCCGTCATGCCCGATCAGCAGTGCAAAGTGATCCGGCGGCGCCTGCCCGCTGTCGCCGTCGTTCAGCAGCTGGGCGATGCTGTCGTATTCGTTCCCGGCCAGGCCGAAAAATTGCTGGCTAAAGGCTTTTTTGTGCAGGAAGTAGACCGGACGGGTATTGATTTTGACCAGCTCCCCCTGGGCCACCAGCTGGTTCAGATAGTGGCTGGCGGTATTGCGTTTCAGGTCAAACCGCTCTGCCAGGTAACTGGCGGTGAAGACTTCGCTCAGGTTTTCGGGGTCGAAAAAATCGGTCTGATTGGCCAGAAAGGTCAGGATTTCATTACGCATGGCTTATCCCACGGCTGGAGTGTCATGGGGGGTATGATGCCCGCAAACGCACAGGCGAAGGGAGGACGACGCCGGGTTATGTGCGCTTTTGTGGGGGAGTGCACAGAATGCCTGAGGGGGAGATAGCGAGAAGGGCGTGCGCAGAATGCCTGAAGCGTGGATAGCGAGCAGGGAGTGAGCAGAATGCCTGAGGCGTGGATAGCGAGGAGGGAGTGCGCAGAATGCCTGAGGCGTGGATAGCGAGCAGGGAGTACGCAGAATGCCTGAGGCGTGGATAGCGAGCAGGGAGTGAGCAGAATGCCTGAAGCGTGGATAACGAGAAAGCTGAGGGTTAAGCGATCGCCACAAACAGTTTCCGCACGGACGATCTCCTCTCCCCTCTGAAAACAGGGTCAGGAATAGTTTCCGCACGGTCGATCCCCTCTCCCCTCTGAAAACAGGGTCAGGAATAGTTTCCGCACGGACTATCCCCTCTCCCCTCTGAAAACAGGGTCAGGAATAGTTTCCGCACAGTCGATCCCCTCTCCCCTCTGGGGAGAGGGTTAGGGTGAGGGGAACATGCGGCTCTGGTGGTCGTTCCGTTCACCTCAGGTTCCTTGCTGCTCTGCTACACCGGAACCGGGGGAACGTGCCAGAGGGGATTACCGCCTCGCCCCGGCCTTCAGGAAACGCCTCAGCGATTTCACCCGGACCAGGAAGTCGCCGTAAGCATTTGATTATTATCTACGTTCTTCGTTACGTTAAAATTTTTGCGAGACGCCTTCCGGGAATGATTTTCCCGGCTTGTCGCCACGAATTCCCCGCAGTATC
The DNA here is from genome assembly GCF_043105735.1 of Leclercia sp. GLN_9. Classification (NCBI taxonomy): domain Bacteria; kingdom Pseudomonadati; phylum Pseudomonadota; class Gammaproteobacteria; order Enterobacterales; family Enterobacteriaceae; genus Leclercia; species Leclercia sp. GLN_9. The sequence continues at coordinate 73,667 of NZ_JBICLV010000013.1, read as the reverse complement.
TTCCTGATGCGCCTGCAAAATCAGGCGCCGGGATTGGAACCCTGACTGACTTTATCGATGACATAAGAGGCCTTATGTCGTACGCTTTGCTGCACCTCAATGGTGGGCTGGCGGGGGCATCGTAAGATGCGCCGGTATCCGATAAAGCCGGTAGTTCCAACCTCGCTCAGTCCACCGCCATGAGATTGGAACCTCTGACGGTGGGTTTAACAACTTTATCGGAGGCTGCCACTATGGCTACTACCCCAACCCATGCTCAGGCATTATTTAACGTACCCTTCTCTCACAATACCGATTTCACCGAGCTGGCGAACCATTGCGAACGCTTCGCCTGTACTCTGCTGGAAACTGATGATCCGGCGGAAAAACTGGCGCTCTGCGCCCGCCTTTCTGCATGTCTCGCGCTGCTGCAGCCAACGCTTAACGAGCCTATTCCGCCGCACCTGGTGGCGCGTTTCACCCTGACCGATCTGCCCTCCCGTTTGCCCGCCTTTGAACCGGAAAGCGAGTTGTTGGGACTGTACTGTCAGACACTTACGCAACTGCTTATCAGCAACGCACTGCCGCGGAATATGGCAAAGGTAATGGAAGGGCTACTGTATGAGCTGGTGAACTTCTACGCCGACACGCTGAACGCGCCACGCTGGTTACTAACGCCGGACGGGCGCGTGGCGATTGATGCGTTAATTGACTGAGGAAGGTCAACGGGGGGATCTGCGCGTGGTTCCCCCTCACCCTAACCCTCTCCCCAAAGAGGAGAGGGGATCCGTCCGTGCGAATATTATTTGTGGGGATCCCTCAGCCTTCGATGGAGAGGGGATCGACCATGCAAACCACTAAATCGTAATCCTATAGCGAACGTAATCATCCACCACTGCCAGCTTGTCGTATAACGCCCGGGCCGGATTACCTTCCCGGGTCACCCAGTAGACTTTCGACCAGCCCTTTTCGCGCGCCTCGTTGATAATGGCCTCAATCAATGCCCTGCCCGCCCCTTTGCCGCGCGCCGCGTCATCGACAAACAGATCCTCCAGATAGCACAGCGGCTGGGTCACCCAGGTGCCTTCATGCAGCACACAAATCGCGAACCCCACCACCCCTTGTTCGGTTTCTGCCAGTCGGCAAAACAGACTGGAATCCGCAGACAACACCCGGTGCCAGGTTGCCAGGGTTACCGCCTCATCGAGGCCTGTGCCGTAAAAACTGAGATAGCCGTTCCACAACCTTAACCATGCCTCGTAATCTTCCGCTTTCGCCTCACGCACCTTAACCATCGTTGTTATTCCTTGTTCTGCCTGGGATAACCGTATGATACCCGGAATCTCCTCCTGTCTGCCCGTCTCTTCAGAAAGCTATTTCTGGTAAATATATTGTTACCTGGTTGTTGTACACTCGCGCGCCTTAGATTATAAATCATCATTTTTGAGTGATATCACTCATTCGTTGTCAACATCAGGGAACATTTATGTCCGTTCAAAAATTATCCAGAACCGCAGCGATATTGCTGGGGCTTCTGGGCGTCTTAATTCTGGCGATGGGGATATTCTTCGCTTACTACGGTGGGAAGCTGGTCAGCGTTAAGGGTAGCCCCTACTTTCTGATCAGCGGCTGCCTGCTCATCGTCTCGGGTGTGCAGATTGTGCGTCAGCGCCTGAGTGGCGCGGCCCTCTATTTTGTGGTGCTGGCGGGCACCGCCCTCTGGGCCTTGTGGGATGTCGGCTTCGACTTCTGGCCGCTGGTCTCCCGTCTGCTCACCCTCGCGGGCATTGCCATTCTGGTGGCGCTCTCCCTGCCCTCGCTGCTGCGCCGCGCCGGTAAGTTCCCGTGCTGGAAAGGCGCAGGGGCACTTGCGGCCCTGCTGGCGGTTGCCTTTGCCGCCACCGTTGGGGGCATGTTTGTTCCGCACGATCCGGTGACGGCATCGGGCAAACAGCTCCCTCTCACCCCGGTTAAGCCCGGTGAAGAGCAGAAAGACTGGGCCAACTATGGCAACACCCCAGGCGCATCGCGCTTTGTGGCGCTGGACCAGATCACCCGCGATAACGTAAAAGACCTGCAGGTCGCCTGGACCTACCGCACGGGCGATATTCCCGTCAGCCCGAACGGTGGCGGCGCGGAAGATCAGCAAACTCCGTTGCAGATTGGCAATAAACTCTTTCTCTGTACGCCGCATAACAACGTGATTGCCGTCGATGCGACGACCGGCAAGGAGTTGTGGAAAACCGAAATCAACGCGAAACAGAAAAAGTGGATGCGCTGTCGCGGCCTGGCGTACTTCGATGCCACAGCCCCGCTGCAACAGCCAACCCTGCCGGACTCTTCGCCGGTGGCCGCCGTTTCACTGCCTGCGGATGCCCAGTGTAAGCGCCGAATCATCATGAACAGCGTCACCCCGGAACTGATCGCCCTGGACGCAGATACCGGTCAATTCTGCGAAGACTTTGGCAATCATGGTCGCGTCAGCCTGAGCGCGCAGATGGGTAAAGGCGCGGATACCGGCCTGTACTATCCGACCTCTGCCCCGACGCTCGCCGGGACGACCGTCGTGGTGGGCGGCCGTGTGGCGGATAACGTGGCGACGGATATGCCGGGCGGCGTGGTGCGCGGTTTTGACGTGATCACCGGCCAGCTGCGTTGGGCGTTTGATCCCGGTAAACCGGACGACCAGAACGCGCCTGCCGATAATGAAACCTTTACCCGCTCCACCCCGAACGTGTGGGCGCCCATGTCTTACGACCCGCAATCCAACACTGTCTATATGCCAACCGGCAGCGCGGCGGTGGATCTGTGGGGTGTGAAGCACAACGCGCTGGATCGCAAGTTTGGTGCCGCCATGGTGGCGGTGGACGCCAGCACCGGAAAGGTGAAATGGGTCTATCAGACTGTTCACAATGACCTCTGGGACTTTGACGTCCCGATGCAGCCGACCTTTACCGACTTCCCTGCTGCGGATGGCAAAATCACCCCGGCGCTGATCTTCGGCACCAAATCCGGCCAGCTGTTTGTGCTGGATCGCGCGACCGGTAAGCCGCTGACCGACGTGGAAGAGCGCAAGGTGACGCAGGGGCAGATCCCGAAAGAGATCTACTCCCCGACGCAGCCCTTCTCGGTGGGTATGCCGACTATTGGCGCAGACGTGCTGAAAGAGTCCGACATGTGGGGCGCGACGCCGTTCGACCAGTTGATCTGCCGTATCGAGTTTAAATCCAAACGCTACAACGGCCTGTTTACGCCGCCGGGTGATGACCCGTCGCTGAACCTGCCCGGCTCGTTAGGCGGTATGAACTGGGGCGGTCTGTCGATTGACCCGGTGAACCAGTACCTGTTCATCAACGATATGCGCGTGGGCCTGGAAGTGCAGCTCATCCCGGCCTCCCCGGAGATTCAGGGGGCTAAAAACGACGGCAACGAAGCCGCCGCCATCAGCCGTCCGGTGCCGCTGGCCGGTACGCCGTACGCTATCAACGCCAAAGTGCGCTTTATGTCGCCGGTGGAGATCCCCTGTCAGAAACCGCCGTTTGGCACGCTGACGACGGTGGATCTGAAAACCCAGAAAATTGCCTGGCAGGTGCCGGTGGGCACGGTAAAAGATACCGGTCCGTTTGGCGTGAAGATGGGGCTGCCGATCCCGATTGGTATGCCGACCATCGGCGGCACAATGGCCACCCAGGGCGGTCTGGTGTTTATCGCTTCAACGCAGGATTACTACCTGCGCGCGTTCGATACCTCGACCGGGAAAGAGGTGTGGAAAGCCCGCCTGCCGGTGGGAAGCCAGAGTACGCCAATCAGCTACAAATCGCCGGTGGACGGCAAGCAGTATCTGCTGATCACCGCAGGCGGGGCGCGTAACTCGCCGGATCGCGGTGACTATGTGATTGCCTATAAGCTGCCGTAATTGTTCTGAAACAGCCATCCCTGCGGGGATGGCTTTGCCGAACCAGGCTACTTTTATAAATCACCACATCTGCGGAGATAACAATGAAAGTATTAATGGTTCTCACCTCTCACAGTGACCTGGGCAATACCGGTAAGAAAACGGGCTTCTGGCTGGAAGAGTTTGCCGCCCCGTATTACATCTTCAAAGATGCGGGAGCCGAAGTGGTGCTGGCCTCCCCGGCCGGTGGTCAACCGCCGCTGGATCCCAAAAGTGATTCAGCCGATTTCCAGACCGAACTGACCCAGCGCTTCAAAGCCGATCCGGCAGCACAGCGTGAACTTGCCAACACCCTGAAGCTCGACAGCGTGCGTCAGGACGATTTCGACACCGTATTCTATCCAGGCGGGCACGGCCCGCTGTGGGATCTGGCGGAGTCACAGACCTCCATCACGCTGATTGAAGCCTTCAACCGCGCGGGTAAACCCATCGGTTTCGTCTGCCATGCGCCGGGTGTGTTGCGCCATGTGAAGGCCGCCTCTGGCGAGCCGCTGGTGAAGGGCCGTCAGGTGACCGGTTTTACCAACGGTGAAGAGGCCGACGTCGAACTGACCGACATCGTTCCGTTCCTGGTGGAAGATGAGCTGATTGCCCTGGGCGCTAACTACCAGAAAGGCCCGAACTGGGGCTCCTTCATTGTCGAAGACGGTACGCTGATCACCGGGCAGAACCCGGGCAGTTCCGAAGCCGTGGCGAAAGCCTTAGTGGCTGCGCTGCGCTAATCCCCCTGCCCGGCCGCTGGTCGGGCAATCCCCTCTGATTTTCGCATAGAGTGTTAAAGGCAAAACGGTGCCGGGCTGGTAGGCTTTTGCGCTTCACACCGGAGATGCTATGAACACGATTATTGACCTGTTTAACGACCATAAAAGCGAGCGCAGCTTTACCGATCGCGCCATTGATGACGCCACCCTCGAACGCATTATTAGCACCGCGTACCGCGCCCCCACCTCCGTGCATTCCCAGCAGGTGTCGGTCATCGTGACGCGCGATGCCGAAAAACGCGCGCAGATTTCACAGATCGCGGGCGGCCAGCCGTGGATTGCCAAAGCCCCGGTGTTTATCACTTTTGTGCTGGATATGTATAAAACGGAAGTCGGCATGAAGCTGGCGGGCAAAGAGCAGGTTGCGCATCAGAGCATTGAGAGCCTGGTGGCTGGCGCAACCGATGTGGGCATTGCCCTCGGTTCCGTGATGGCAGCAGCCCGCTCTGAAGGGCTGGGGATCGTGCCGATTGGCGGGATTCGTCTGCGTCCACAGGAACTGATTGAGCTGCTTGAGTTGCCGGAACACACCTTCCCGGTGGCGGGCGTGGTGATTGGCCACGTTGATGTTCCTTCGCATCACAAACCGCGTCTCCCGCTGGAGACCTTCCGTCATGACGAGGCTTACGTTGCAGAAGGGCTGGAAGAGAAGATCGCGCATTATAACCAACAGATGACCGAACACTGGCAGGCCATTAACCGTACCGACGGTGATACCTGGAGTGAAAGCGTGAGCGGTTATTACCAGCACATTTACTTCCCGGACGTGCTCCCGGCCCTCATTAAGCAGGGCTTCGGCGTAGATAAGTAACGTGTAAAATTGCCGGGTGGCGCTGCGCTTACCCGGCAACATGCCTGAATCAGGTTGGCATTGAGAAGGTCGTGACTTTATTGGTCTGCGGATCGATTGAGATAATGCAGATAGCGTAGTTGCCGCCAAGACGGTCTTTACGATCGGAAATGCGCAGGTTGTAGGTCTCGGAGAAAGAGGTATAGCCCGAGGAGTTGGTCTCGTTCAGCTTGAAGCCAACAATCTGTTCAAAATAGTCACGGGATTTACCCACGCTGGTTTTGCACTGTTCATTGGTGATAGTGCCAGGCTGATTTGCCGCCGCGGTGGTTTGCGCACCGGTAGAGGATTTTGGCGTAAGGGCTGAATTGACCGCTTTCATCCCGTCACTCATGTTTTTCTGGAAATCGGCGCACGAGGCAGAAAGTAAAACCATGCCGCATAAAAGAAGCTTTTTCATTGTAATCCTTACAATATTTAACGTTATTTAACGGTTAATCATTATAATTTTTACAAAGAGTTTACTCCAGCAACCCTTTTATGCGGCATTTTATAACTCACTGAATAAAAATAGCTTTTCCCATAAGCTATACAAATATTGGTAGGTTATCCCTTAATTCGCGGATCCAACGCATCGCGCAGCCCATCCCCCAACAAATTAAACGCCAGCACGGTAAAGAAAATCGCCAGGCTCGGGAAGAGCGCCACATGCGGGGCAATCACCATATCGGCCCGCGCCTCGTTGAGCATCGCCCCCCACTCCGGGGTCGGCGGTTGCGCGCCCAGACCTAAAAACGACAGGCTGGCAGCCGAGATAATCGACACCCCGATACGCATGGTGAAATAGACCACGATAGAGGAGACGGTGCCCGGCAGAATATGGTTAAACAGGATTGTGGTATCGCTGGCCCCAATGCTGCGCGCCGACTCGATAAAGGTCTGCTGTTTTAGCACCAGCGTATTGCCGCGCACCAGGCGGGCGAAGGCCGGAATCGAGAAGATCGCCACGGCGATGATCACGTTCGCCATGCCGTTGCCCATCACCGCCACCACCGCAATAGCCAGCAGAATGCCAGGGAAAGCAAAGAGCACATCGCAGATGCGCATGATGATCCGATCCCACCAGCCCTCGTAATAACCGGCCAGCAGGCCCAGCACCGTGCCGATGGCCGCGCCAATCAGTACCGCAAAGACCCCGGCGGCGAGCGAGATCTGCGCCCCCATCAGCACCCGGCTGAAGATATCGCGCCCAAGCGAATCCACGCCGAACCAGTGCATCACCGACGGACCTTCGTTCAGACGGTCGTAATCGAAGTAGTTTTCCGCATCAAAGGGGACGATCCAGGGGGCCAGCACCGCCACCAGGATCAGCAGCAGGACAAACAGCCCGGCGGTCATCGCCACCGGCTGCTTACGAAAGCGCCGCCAGAATTCATGCCACGGGGTGCGGATCTGATCCGGTTTGAGTCCCGGCATGGCCTTTAACATGGCCTGCCGACGCCAGTTTAACAGTCGCATCTTACTTGTACCTGATAGCGGGATTAATGGCGGCATAGAGCACATCCACCACTAAGTTGATAAGAATAAACTCCAGCGAAAAAAGCAGCACTTCCGCCTGGATCACCGGGTAGTCGCGCATGTCGACAGAATCGACCAGCAAACGCCCTAACCCCGGCCAGTTGAAGACCTTTTCCACCACGATTGAGCCACCGAGCAGGAAGCCGAACTGCAGCCCCATCATGGTCACTACCGGAATCATCGCATTACGCAGACCGTGCTTGAGGATCACCCACTTCTCGCTGACCCCCTTTGCCCGGGCGGTACGCATATAGTCTTCATTCAGCACGTCAACGAAGGAGGCGCGGGTGAAGCGTGCCATCACCGCCGCCACCGCCGCGCCGAGGGTCAGCGAAGGCAAAATGTAGTGCCGCCAGCTGTCCGCGCCCACGGTGGGGAGCCAGCCCAGCTCGACGGAGAAGATCTGCATCAGCAGCATCCCCAGCGCAAAGGCCGGGAAGGAGATCCCGGTGACCGCCAGCGCCATGCCCAGCCGGTCCGGCCAGCGGTTACGCCAGACGGCCGCCACAATTCCGGCCATCAGGCCAAACAGCACCGCCCAGGCCATGCTGGTGAGGGTCAGCCAGAAGGTGGGCATAAAGCGGCTGGCAATCTCCTCGGAAACGGGACGACGGGAGACCATCGAGGTACCAAAGTCCCCCTGCACGACACTGGTAATGTAGTGCCAGAACTGCCGGTAGAGCGGCTGATCCAGCCCCAGTTGCTTACGCACCAGTTCGATGACCGTGGCATCGGCTTCCGGGCCGGCAATCAGCCGCGCCGGATCCCCCGGCAGCAGATGAACGAATAAAAAGACCAGGACCGCCACAATCAGCAGCGTCGGGATCAGCCCCAGCAGGCGTTTAATCACATAATTCAGCATGCACATTCCTCTCATCCCGCAGGCGTACACCTGCGGGAATGAGTGCTTTATTTCAGATCCGCGTCGTCAAAGCTAAAGCCGGTATCCGGCATGATGTAAAAGCCGGTCAGCGCCTTGTTATGCGCCGAGACCAGTTTTTCGACCACCAGCGGTATCCACGGTGACTCCTTCCAGATCGTATCCTGTGCATCCCTGTACAGTTTCGCTTTCTCTTCCGGTTGGGTGGTTTTCAGCGCCTCCGTCAGGTCTTTATCCACCTGCGGATTGCTGTAGAACGCAGTATTGAACAGGGTTGGCGGCCAGTTTTGCGAGGCAAACAGCGGCGACAGCGCCCAGTCGGCTTCGCCGGTAGAGGCCGACCAGCCGGTGTAGAACATCCTCACCCCGCTCTCTTTCTGCCCTTTGCCTTCCACTTCGGCGGCACGCTGCCCGGCATCCATCGCCGTGACCTGCACCTTAATGCCTACCTGCGCCAGCTGCTGCTGGGTGAATTGCAGCACCTTCTGGGCGGTACTGTGATTGTGCGACGACCACAGCGTGGTGCTGAAACCGTTCGGGAAGCCCGCCTCTTTCAGCAGCGCACGCGCTTTTGTCGGATTATATTCCCACGGATGATACTGCTGGGAGTACGCAATGGACGGTGGCACCACGCCCGTTGCCGGGGTCGCATACCCGGCAAAGGCCACCTTCACCAGCGCCTCACGGTTGATGGCGTAGTTAATCGCCTCGCGCACTTTCGGGTTATCGAACGGTTTTTGCGTGACGTTCATGCTGATGTAACGCTGCATGATCGACGGGCTGGCGACCAGCTCCAGCTTGCTGTTTTTCGCCAGCAGCGCCGCCTGCTCGTACGGGATCGGGAAGGCAAATTGCGCTTCGCCGGTCTGCAACATGGCGGCGCGGGTGTTGTTATCCACCACCGGACGCCAGGTGATGGTGTCCAGCTTCGGCAGCCCCTGCTGCCAGTAACCGGCGAACTTTTTCACCTTCACAAAGTCGGTCTGATTCCAGGTCACCAGCTCATACGGCCCGGTGCCGACCGGATGGAAACCGATCTCTTTGCCGTATTTTTTCAGCGCGTCGGGGGAGATCATCGCCGTGGCCGGATGGGCCAGAATATTGATAAAGGCCGAGAACGGCTCTTTCAGGGTGATTTTTACCGTGGTGGGATCGACGGCCTCGGTGCTGGCGATGTTTTTATACAGGTTATAGCGCTTAAGGCTGTTTTCCGGGTTGCTGGCGCGATCGAGGTTGACCTTCACCGCTTCAGCGTTGAAGTCGGTGCCGTCCTGGAACTTCACGCCGCTGCGCAGCTTAATGGTGTAGACCAGCCCATCGTCCGAGACGGTGTAACTCTCAGCCAGCACGTTTTTCAGCTGCATCTCTTTATCGAGACCAAACAGCCCCTGATAAAACGACTTCGCCACCGCCTGTGACAGGGTGTCGTTAGCGTCATACGGATCCAGGGTGGTGAAGTTGGAGGCCACCGCCACCACCACGTCTTTTGCTGCGAAGGCCGGCGTGGCCGCCAGGGCTGCCGTGACGCTCGCGGCTAACAGCCATTTGCGAGCAACATATTTTGTCATTGTTGTGTTCTCCTGTTGTTCCCTGCTGTCGTGATTTATAGATGTTTAAAGGCATTATCCTGGCGCGGCGGTGCGACGAAGTGGCCGGGGCCAACCTCCCGCAACACCACGCGCTCGGTGGATTCTCCCCGCTTACGAATGTTGCCCGGCAGCTCGTCCTGCAGCAGCACCCGCCGGGCCTGACGATGGGCCGGATCGGCCACCGGCACCGCCGCCATCAGCTTGCGGGTGTAAGGGTGCTGCGGGTTTTCAAACACCGCCCGACGCGGGCCAATCTCGACGATCTGCCCGAGGTACATCACCGCCACCCGGTGGCTGATGCGCTCCACCACCGCCATGTCGTGCGAAATAAACAGAAATGCGATGCCCATCTCCCGCTGCAAATCGAGCAGCAGATTGATGATCTGCGCCCGGATGGAGACATCCAGCGCCGAGACCGACTCGTCGGCAATAACCACTTTCGGATTGAGCGCCAGCGCGCGGGCAATGCAGATTCGCTGTCGCTGGCCGCCGGAAAATTCATGGGGATAGCGCCAGGCGTGCTCCGGCTTCAGGCCGACACGCTCCAGCAGCCACGCCACCCGCCGCTGGGCGGCATCGCCATCCAGCAGGTTATGCACCCGCAGCGGCTCCATAATCGAATAGCCCACCGTCTGGCGGGGATCGAGGGAGGCGTAAGGATCCTGAAAAATAAACTGAATATCCCGCCGCAGGGGTTGCAGTTGCCCGGCTGGCAGGGTGTCGATGCGCTCACCGTTGAAGGTGATGGTGCCCTCCTGGGCCTCCACCAGCCGCAGCAGCGCTCGTCCGGTGGTGGACTTGCCGCTGCCGGACTCGCCCACCAGCGACAGCGTCTCGCCGGGCCATAAATCAAAACTGACATTTTCTACCGCATGCACTTCCCGCTTAACCCGGTTCAACAGGCCGCCACGCAGCGGAAATCGGGTGACCAGGTCGCGCACCTGTAAGATGGGGTCACCGGGCACCACCGTATCCTGTTCGGTTTCGGCCTCCTGAAAACCCGGATTCGTGAGGGAGATCAGCGGAAAACGGCGCGGTAAATCACTGCCGTTCATTGCCCCCAGTCGCGGCACCGCGGCCAGCAGCGCCCGGGTATAGGGGTGCTCAGGCGTATGGAAAATCTGTTCTACAGTGCCGGTTTCGACCGCTTCGCCCTGGTACATCACCAGCACCCGGTCGGCGATATCCGCCACCACGCCCATATCGTGAGTGATAAAAATCACTCCCATCTCCATCTCGTCCTGCAACACTTTGATCAGCTGCAGAATTTGCGCCTGAATGGTGACATCCAGCGCGGTGGTCGGCTCATCGGCAATCAGTACCGCCGGACGACAGGAGAGCGCCATGGCGATCATCACCCGCTGGCGCATCCCGCCAGAGAGCTGATGCGGGTAGCGTCCCAGAATGGCGTCGGCCTCCGGGATCCGCACCTGCTCCAGCATACGTCTGGCTTCGGCCAGCGCCTCATCGCCGCTCAGCCCCTGGTGCAGGCGGATCGACTCGGCAATCTGCTCCCCTACCGGGAAGACCGGATTGAGCGAGGTCATCGGCTCCTGAAAAATCATGGCGATGTCAGCACCACGCACGCTGCGCACCTGGGAGGAACTGAGGGTGGTGAGATCGCTCACCTGGCCATTGCGGCGGCGCAGCAGCAGGCTGTCGCATGCCACCAGCCCGCCAGACTGTTCAATCAGGCGCATCAGCGACAGGGCGGTCACCGACTTACCGGAGCCGGACTCGCCGACGATCGCCAGCGTCTCGCCGCGTTTCAGCGAAAAAGAGAGGTTTTTTACCGCCGGGATCGGTTGCCGTTCGTCGGGAAAGGCGACATTCAGGTTGCGCACCGCCAGCACCTGCTGGCGGTCAAGTTCATCGCTGTGTGGCACCCTTTCCCCCTTATTCACGGTAAATGCCGGTGCTCGGCGTATCGCCGGCATAGCCCCAGGCGCGGTACATCCCTTCGCTGTTAAAGGGCAATGCCACGTTACCCTCGCGATCGACGGCAATCAGTCCGCCGCTGCCTTCGAGCGCCGGGAGTTTTTCCATTACCACCCGCTCGCAGGCTTCGGCGAGGCTTAAGCCGCCGTAGTCCATCAGCGCGGCGATGTCGTAGGCGGCCAGGGTGCGAATAAACACTTCGCCGGTGCCGGTGCAGGAGACCGCCACGCTGGCGTTATTGGCATAGCAGCCCGCGCCGGGCAACGGGCTATCGCCCACCCGACCGGGGAGTTTATTGGTCATGCCGCCAGTGGAGGTGGCGGCGGCCAGGTTTCCGGCCTTATCCAGCGCCACCGCGCCAACGGTACCCATTTTCGTGGTTTCATCCAGCGGGGCCGAATGGTCAAGTCGGGTTTCATCCGCATCACGCGCGGCCAGCAGTTGCTGATAGCGTTCGGGGGTGGAAAAAAGATCTGGCGAGACTGCTTCCATGCCGTGTTCGAAGGCGAATTTCTCGGCCCCCTCGCCCACCAGCAGCACGTGCGGACTTTGCTCCATCACCAGACGCGCGGCCAGCACCGGGTTGCGCAGATGGCTGACTCCGGCCACCGCGCCCGCTTTCAGGGTAACGCCGTCCATCACGCAGGCATCCAGCTCATGGGTTTCGTCGCGGGTAAATACCGAACCGATACCGGCGTTGAACAGCGGGCACTCTTCCAGCAGGCGTACCGCTTCGGTGACCACATCCAGCGCGCTCTCCCCCGCCTCCAGCATCCGCTGGCCGGTTTCTACTATCGACGAGAGCGCCTCAATGTAGCGCCTCTCCTGTTCATGACTGAGCTGTGCGCGGGTAATCGCCCCTGCGCCGCCGTGGATTGCGATGACTGCATTCCCCATCTACTTCACCTTTACGCGCGTAATTACCGCTTTTTCTATAAATATCATTATTGTTGCAGGAACTTCAGATGATTTTTGAATATAGAAAGACGTCACTGTGATGTAAAGGCTAAGCCCATGGTGTCATACAGTTAAGGGCACTTTTCTGCCATAATGGCCGCCTTCGTTATTCTCTTGCTGGAGTGACCCATGGATTTTACCGCCGGACTGATGCCGCTTGAGACGGCACTCGCGCAGATGCTCGATCGACTTTCACCGCTGTCAGACCAGGAAACACTGCCGCTGCTGCGCTGTTTTGGCCGCGTGACCGCCACCGACATCGTTTCGCCCCTTAACGTACCGGGCTTTGATAACTCGGCGATGGACGGTTATGCCGTGCGGCTGGCCGATCTGGCGGCGGGCAATGCGCTGCCGGTGGCGGGTAAAGCCTTTGCCGGTCAGCCCTTCCAGGGCGAGTGGCCAGCCGGAAGCTGTATCCGCATTATGACCGGTGCCCCGGTGCCAGCGGGCTGTGACGCGGTGGTGATGCAGGAAGAGACCGAGCAGACCGACGACGGCGTGCGGTTCATCGCCAGCGTGAAGCCGGGGCAGAATATCCGTCGCAGCGGGGAGGACATTACCCTGGGCGCGACCGTCTTCCCGGCGGGCACCCGGCTGACCGCGGCTGAACTGCCGGTGCTGGCCTCGCTGGGTATTGCGGAGATTGCCGTGGTGCGCAAGGTGCGGGTGGCGCTGTTCTCCACCGGTGACGAACTGCAACTGCCGGGCCAGCCGCTGGCCGAGGGGCAGATCTACGACACCAACCGGCTGGCGGTACACCTGATGCTGGAGCAACTGGGCTGCGAGGTGATCAACCTTGGGATTATCCCGGACGATCCAGAAAAACTGCGCGCCGCCTTTATTGAAGCGGATCGCGTGGCCGACGTCGTGCTCAGCTCCGGCGGCGTGTCGGTGGGCGAAGCGGATTACACCAAAACCATCCTCGATGAGCTGGGCGAGATCGGCTTCTGGAAACTGGCCATTAAGCCGGGCAAACCTTTCGCCTTTGGCAAGCTACCGGACAGCTGGTTCTGCGGCCTGCCGGGGAACCCGGTCTCTGCGGCGCTCACGTTCTACCAACTGGTGCAGCCGCTGCTGGCGAAGCTCTCCGGTAACCGGGCGCACGCCCTGCCTGCCCGCCAGCGCGTGCGTACCGCCACCCGCCTGAAAAAATCACCGGGACGTCTCGACTTCCAGCGCGGCATTCTGGCGCGTAACGCCGACGGCGAGCTGGAGGTAAGCACCACCGGCCATCAAGGCTCGCATATTTTCAGCTCCTTCAGCCAGGGTAACTGCTTCATCGTGCTCGAGCGCGAGCGCGGCAACGTGGAAGCGGGTGAATGGGTTGAGGTTGAGCCGTTTAACGCGCTGTTTGGGGGCTAACCATGGCGGTGGAACTGAGCGACCAGGAGATGCTGCGCTACAACCGTCAGATTGTGCTGCGCGGCTTTGATTTCGACGGTCAGGAAGCGTTAAAAGCGGCAAATGTGCTGGTGGTCGGTCTCGGGGGATTAGGCTGTGCCGCAACGCAGTATCTGGCTGCTGCGGGCGTGGGTCGCATGACGCTGCTCGATTTCGACACGGTGTCGCTCTCTAACCTGCAACGCCAGACCCTGCACAGCGATGCCACCCTCGGCGAGCCGAAAGTGGAGTCGGCCCATGCGTCGCTGATGCGCATCAATCCTAACGTGCAGTTCACCCTGCTGAATGCCCTGCTGGATGAACCTTCGCTGTTGGCGCAGATTGCCCATCACGATCTGGTGCTGGATTGCACCGATAACGTCGCTATTCGTAATCAGCTTAACGCGGGCTGTTTTGTCCATAAAACCCCGCTGGTCTCCGGGGCGGCGATCCGCATGGAAGGACAGGTAAGTGTCTTTACCTATGCCGAAGGCGAACCCTGCTACCGCTGCCTGAGCCGCCTGTTTGGCGAAAACACCCTGACCTGCGTCGAGGCAGGCGTGATGGCACCGCTGGTGGGGGTGATCGGGTCGATGCAGGCGATGGAGGCCATTAAGGTGTTGACCCGGTACGGCACGCCCGCGGCGGGAAAAATCGTGATGTACGACGCCATGACCTGCCAGTTCCGCGAGATGAAGCTGATGCGTCATCCGGGGTGTGAGGTGTGCGGAGGTTAAAGCAAACGGCAACCTGAAGATTGCCGTTTTAGTGTTTTCTCCCTCTCCCTGAGGGAGAGGGTTGGGGTGAGGGCATCAGGCCGCCCCATCAAATCGACGTCCGCCCGAACGCCCCCTGCCAGTCCTGCTCAAACTTCGCAATCGCCGCATCCACTGCCGGAGAGGTGATTAACTGCTGGGCCACGTCGAGCGGCAGGGTAATGGACTCACAGCCCGCCAGCAGGCAATCCAGCGCCTGGCGCGGGGTTTTGAAGCTCGCCGCCAGCACTTTTGACTGCGGCACGTGGAGCGTCAGCAACTGCTGTAGCTCGGCCACCGTCTGGATCCCATCTCCACCCTGCGCATCCACGCGGTTCACATACGGAGCGACATACTCCGCGCCCGCCAGCGCCGCCATCATCCCCTGCGCCGCGCTGTAGACCGCCGTCCCCAGGGTCGGCACCCCTTGCGCTTTCAGCATTTTGATCGCCGCCAGCCCTTCCGCTGTGACGGGCACTTTTACCACCAGATCCGCAACGATGGCGCGCAGCTTGAGGGCATCTTCCACCATCCCTTCTGCGGTCGTCGCCATGACCTGAGCAAACAGGCGGCCCTGACCCCCCATCGCCTCCTGCAACTGAGGCAGTAACACCTCCAGCGGCGTTTTACCTGCGGCAACAATGCTTGGGTTGGTGGTTACGCCTGCCAGCGGCAACACGCGGGCCAGTTTTTTAACAGCCAGAACATCAGATGTGTCGAGATACAGTTCCATGATGGGGTCCTCAAAAATGACGATGCCGTAACCCTACACGGCAAAACCTGCGTCGGGGTTGATTTGCGTCAAGATAACTTTCATTCGAAAGTCATTTAATCTTCATACGCAACAAAAGGCGACATTATGATCTTCAACATTCAGCGTTACTCGACACATGACGGCCCCGGTATTCGTACCGTGGTGTTTATGAAAGGCTGCTCGCTGGGCTGCCGCTGGTGTCAGAATCCAGAAAGCCGCGCGCGGTCGCGGGACCTGCTGTTCGACGCTCGCCTGTGCCTGGAGGGGTGCAACCTCTGCCAGCAGGTGGCGCCTGATGTCATTGACCGGACGCTGAATGGGCTGGTGATCCACCGCGAAAAACTCGACGATACCTGTCTGGATGCCCTCACCCACTGCTGCCCAACCCAGGCACTGACCGTCTGCGGCGAAGAAAAGCAGGTGGAGGAGATCATGTCCACCGTGCTGCGCGATAAGCCGTTTTACGATCGCAGCGGCGGCGGGATCACCCTCTCCGGCGGCGAGCCATTCATGAACCCGGACCTGGCGCGCCAGCTGTTTCAGGCCAGCCATGAACAGGGGATCCACACCGCCGTCGAAACCTGCCTGCATGTCCCCTGGCACTATATCGAGCCGTCGTTACCCTATATCGATCTGTTTCTCGCCGACCTGAAGCATGTTGATGGCGCGGTCTTTAAGCAGTGGACGGACGGCTCTGCGAAACGGGTGCTGGATAACCTCAAGCGCCTGGCCGCGGCCGGAAAACCGCTCACTATTCGCGTGCCGCTGATCCCGGGCTTTAACGCCGATGAAGCCTCGATTACCGCCATCACCAATTTTGCCGCCGACGAACTGAACGTCCACGACATCCATTTTCTGCCGTACCACACACTTGGCATGAACAAATATACCCTGCTCGGCCAACCCTACTCTGCCCCAGATAAACCGCTCGATAATCCTGCATTACTGGACTTTGCCCGGCAGTATGCCGCCCAGAAAGGGTTAACCGCGACCTTACGAGGATAATGTTATGACACAGCTGAATCTTACTACCCTGAGCGATCGCATTAAGGCGCACAAAACGGCTCTGGTCCACATCGTTAAGCCGCCGGTCTGTACTGAGCGTGCGCAGCACTACACCGAAATGTACCAGCAGCATATGGATAAGCCGATCCCGGTACGTCGTGCGCTGGCGCTGGCGCACCACCTTGCGCAGCGCACTATCTGGATCAAACATGACGAGCTGATCATCGGCAACCAGGCAAGCGAAGTGCGCGCCGCGCCGATCTTCCCGGAATATACCGTCTCGTGGATTGAAAAAGAGATCGACGACCTGGCCGACCGTCCGGGCGCGGGCTTTGCGGTGAGCGAAGAGAACAAACGTATGCTGCATGAACTCTGCCCGTGGTGGCGCGGCCAGACGGTGCAGGATCGCTGCTACGGCATGTTCACCGATGAGCAGAAAGGGCTGCTGGACACCGGCATTATCAAAGCGGAAGGCAATATGACCTCCGGCGATGCGCATCTGGCGGTGAACTTCCCGCTGCTGCTGGAAAAAGGGCTCGACGGCCTGCGCGCGAAAGTGGCCGAACGCCGCTCGCGCATCAACCTGACGGTGCTGGAAGATCTGCACGGCGACCAGTTCCTGAAAGCAATTGATATCGTCCTGGACGCGGTGAGCCTGCATATCAAACGCTTTGCCGATCTGGCCCGTGAGATGGCCTCGACCGAAACCCGCGAAAGCCGCCGCGACGAACTGCTGGCGATGGCGGAAAACTGCGATGTTATCGCCCACGAGCCGCCAAAAACCTTCTGGCAGGCGCTGCAGCTGTGCTATTTCATTCAGCTTATCCTGCAGATTGAGTCTAACGGTCACTCGGTGTCGTTTGCCCGTATGGACCAGTATCTCTACCCGTTCTACCGCCGCGACGTGGAGCTGAACCAGTCCCTGGATCGCGAGCACGCCATTGAGCTGCTGCACAGCTGCTGGCTGAAGCTGCTGGAAGTGAACAAAATCCGCTCCGGCTCTCACTCTAAAGCCTCTGCCGGTAGCCCGCTGTACCAGAACGTCACCATCGGTGGCCAGATGCTGGTCAATGACGTGCCGATGGATGCGGTCAATCCGCTCTCCTATGCGATTCTGGAATCCTGCGGGCGTCTGCGCTCCACCCAGCCGAACCTGAGCGTGCGCTACCATGCGGGCATGAGCAATGACTTCCTCGACGCCTGCGTGCAGGTGATCCGCTGCGGTTTCGGGATGCCAGCCTTTAACAACGATGAGATTGTCATTCCTGAGTTCATCAAACTCGGCATCGAAAAAGCGGATGCCTACGATTACGCCGCCATCGGCTGCATCGAAACCGCCGTCGGCGGCAAGTGGGGCTACCGCTGCACCGGGATGAGTTTTATCAACTTTGCCCGCGTGATGCTGGCGGCGTTGGAAGGTGGCCGCGACGCCACCAGCGGCAACGTGTTCCTGCCGCAGGAAAAAGCGCTGTCCGCGGGCAATTTCAACACCTTCGACGAGGTAATGGCCGCCTGGGATAACCAGATTAAATACTACACCCGTAAATCCATCGAGATTGAGTACGTGGTGGACACCATGCTGGAAGAGAACGTGCATGACATTCTCTGCTCGGCGCTGGTAGACGACTGCATTGAACGCGCGAAGAGCATCAAGCAGGGTGGCGCGAAATACGACTGGGTATCCGGCCTGCAGGTAGGCATCGCCAACCTCGGCAACAGCCTGGCGGCGGTGAAGAAGCTGGTGTTTGAACAGGGCGTCATCGGTCAACAGCAGCTGGCGGCGGCACTGGCCGATGATTACGAAGGGCTAACCCACGAGCAGCTGCGCCAGCGTCTGATCAACGGCGCACCGAAGTACGGTAATGACGATGACAGCGTGGATCTGCTGTTGGCGCGTGCCTATCAGACCTACATCGAAGAGCTGAAGCAGTACCATAACCCGCGTTACGGCCGCGGCCCGATTGGCGGGAATTACTACGCCGGGACGTCGTCTATCTCGGCCAACGTGCCGTTTGGGGCGGCCACCATGGCGACCCCGGATGGACGTAAAGCGCACACCCCTCTCGCGGAAGGGGCCAGCCCGGCTTCCGGCACTGACCACCTGGGGCCAACCGCGGTTATTGGCTCTGTCGGGAAACTGCCGACCGAAGCGATCCTCGGTGGCGTGCTGCTGAACCAGAAACTTAACCCGGCGACGCTGGATAATGACAGCGACCGCCAGAAGCTGATGGTGCTGCTGCGTACCTTCTTCGAGGTGCATAAAGGCTGGCACATCCAGTACAACATCGTCTCCCGCGAAACGTTGCTGGAAGCGAAAAAACACCCGGACCAGTATCGTGATCTGGTGGTGCGTGTGGCGGGGTATTCTGCGTTCTTCACCGCCCTGTCTCCGGACGCGCAGGACGATATTATTGCGCGTACCGAGCATACGTTGTAACGGTGTATCCCCTCTCCCCCGCTCTCTCCCACGGGGGGAGGGAGAAAACACTAAAAACGGCAACCTGGGTTGTAATGACAGTCAGCTAAGCAACTCGGTATTTCTAAATGACTGAAGTGGACAGGTTCCGTTCACTACAGCACCTCTGCTTTATGCCCCCTCCGCTGCGGTGAACGTGCCAGGGGGCTCGCCGCCTCCCCCCTGGCTACCCCGGCTCCCGGCAAAGAAAATCGCCGCTTCGCGGTGCACTCAGCTTATTCCTTCAGGCTTTCGGGTCGGGCACCAGCCTGCATCCCTGCAGGCTATGCCCTCTCGGCGCGTCCCTGCGCCTCGCCCCGGCCTTACGGAAACGCTTCGTCGATTTTCAGCCGGATTCCCCCACCCTCACGCTTCTCAGTCGCCTGAATGTGGCACCGGTGTTGAGTCCCCGCTGAAACCGGCGAAACGGAGACCGGATGACAAGGGCTGGACGCCAGGGATGGCGGCCAGAGGCGAATCGAGACAGGATGTCGAGTTGAGCCGACCGCAGGCAGCCGGTCGGGAGGTGAGCGCAGTGCGAAGCACCGGTTTCATTGCGGGGCCGCGGGGATTGACAAGGGGGGCCCGGCGGCCCCCCTTGTCACGTTCACGGGTTGTGTAATGCCATGTTCTACTGAACATGAGGTGAACGGAACAATCCGCCGGGCTTAACTGACTGGCATCACAACCCAGGTTGCCGTTTCGCTTTTACTTTCGAATGAAATTAAATTTGTGGTTTTAGTCACATTGTTATTAGAATGTTGCTGGTCGCAGTAACATCCAGGAGCGCAATGTATGACCGTTAAAGTTATCGTCACAGATATGGACGGAACTTTTCTTAATGACGCCAAGCAGTACGATCGTGACCGCTTTCAGGCGCAGTTCCAGCAACTTCAGGCCCGTAATATTGAGTTCGTTGTCGCCAGCGGCAACCAGTATTACCAGCTTATCTCCTTCTTCCCGGAGCTGAAATCGCAGATCTCCTTCGTGGCGGAAAATGGCGCGCTGGTGTTCGATCACGGCGAGCAGATTTTCCACGGCGAGCTGACGAAGCACGAGTCGCAGATTGTGATCGGCGAGCTGCTGAAAGATAAATCCCTGAATTTCGTCGCCTGCGGTCTGGAAAGTGCGTACGTCAGCGACCAGGCACCTGAGGCCTTCGTCGCGCTGATGTCGAAACACTATCACCGCTTAAAGCGCGTCAGCGACTATCGCGACATCGACGATGTACTGTTTAAGTTCTCCCTGAACCTGCCCGACAGCGATATCCCGAACCTGATTGACGCCCTGCATGTTTCGCTCGACGGCATCATGAAACCGGTGACCAGCGGGTTTGGTTTTGTCGATCTGATTATCCCCGGCCTGCATAAAGCCAACGGCCTCAGCCGTCTGCTGAAACGCTGGAATATCTCCCCACAGGCATGCGTGGCGATTGGCGACAGCGGTAACGACGCCGAAATGCTGAAATTCGCCCACTACTCCTTTGCCATGGGAAATGCTGGCGAGAGCATTAAAGCCATCACCCGCTACCAGACCGACGACAACAACCATCAGGGCGCGCTGAACGTGATTCAGGCCGTCCTCGATAACACCCCGCCTTTCAGCCACTGATCCTCTCGCCGGAGCCTGCTCCGGCGAATCTCCCTTTCTCTCCAGGTTGTGCACTTCATCAAGTTATTTAACTTGCTTTAACTTATTTTTAACCTAAAGTATCACTTGTAATTACTTTTACTTTCGAATGAAAGATAGCGAGGCTGTTATGACCTTAACCTTTACCAGTGAAACTTTGCCTTCAGACCACAAGGCCGCGATTCGCCAGATGAAACGCGAGCTGCGGGCGCAGATCGGTGACGTGCAGGCGGTGTTCGATCGCTTGAGCGATAAAATTGCCAGCCGCGTGGCAGAAATTAACGCGCTGAAAAGCAAAGGCGATCCCGTCTGGCCGGTGATCCCGTTTGCCGACGTGCAGAGCGGTAACATCAGCCAGGAGCAGCGCGAGGCGGTTAAGCGTCGCGGCTGTGCGGTGATCAAAGGTCATTTCCCCCGCGAGCAGGCGCTGGCGTGGGACAACGCGATGCTCGACTATCTCGATCTCAACCGTTTTGATGATGTCTACAAAGGCCCGGGAGATAACTTCTTTGGCAGCCTCACCGCCTCCCGCCCGGAGATCTACCCGATCTACTGGTCACACGCGCAGATGGAAGCCCGTCAGAGCGAAGAGATGGCCCAGGTGCAGTCGTTCCTGAACCGTTTATGGACGTTTGAGAGCAACGGCAAACAGTGGTTTAACCCGGACGTGAGCGTGATCTACCCGGACCGCATCCGTCGCCGTCCACCGGGCACCACCTCGAAAGGCCTCGGCGCACACACCGACTCCGGCGCGCTGGAGCGCTGGCTGCTCCCGGCCTATCAGCAGGTCTTCGCCCGGGTATTCGATGGCAATGTCGATCAATACGATCCGTGGAATGCCGCACACCGTACCGAAGTGGAAGAATATACCGTGGATAACACTACCAAGTGCTCGGTGTTCCGTACCTTCCAGGGCTGGACGGCGCTCTCCGACATGATCCCGGATCAGGGGTTGCTGCACGTGGTGCCGATCCCGGAAGCGATGGCGTATATCCTGCTGCGTCCGCTGCTGGATGATGTACCGGAAGATGAGCTGTGCGGCGTGGCACCGGGTCGCGTCCTGCCGATTTCCGAGAAGTGGCACCCGCTGTTGATTGAAGCGCTGACCAGCATTCCGGCGCTGGAAGCCGGGGATTCCGTGTGGTGGCACTGCGATGTGATCCACTCGGTGGCACCGGTAGAGAACCAGCAGGGCTGGGGCAACGTGATGTACATTCCAGCGGCACCGATGTGCGAGAAAAACCTCGCCTATGCGAAAAAGGTGAAAGCAGCGCTGGAAACCGGTGCCTCTCCGGGCGACTTCCCGAGGGAGGATTATGAGTCAGACTGGCAGTCACGCTTCACCACGGATGATTTAAATATCCACGGCAAGCGCGCGCTGGGTATGGTGTAAGCTCTGAAGTTATCTCACTGATCCAGAAAGCGGAATACAAACCTGTCATACAACATTAAAATCGTGGTATGACAGGTTTTTTAAATGTTAAATTGGCATGCCAATTTCCCGAACGCCAAAAAGACGCACTGAGATTGATCAGCGAAACAAGACGTTATCAGGAAAAGTGCGGAGGGTGAAGCGAAAGGAAAGAGGAACGGCCCTCCCCCAACGGGAAAGGGCCAGGCTGAGGACAATTAGTTGTCGATGCCTTTGCTGCGCAGGTAATCTTCGTAGTTACCGCTGAAGTCCACCACGCGCTCCGGCGTAATTTCAATCACGCGGGTCGCCAGCGAGCTCACGAATTCACGGTCGTGTGAGACGAAGATCAGGGTACCCTGATACATTTCCAGCGCCATGTTCAGCGATTCGATAGATTCCATATCCAGGTGGTTGGTCGGTTCGTCCATCACCAGGATGTTCGGTTTTTGCATCATCAGCTTGCCGAACAGCATACGGCCCTTCTCACCACCGGAGAGCACTTTGGCTGGCTTTTTGATGTCGTCCTGGCTGAACAGCAGACGGCCAAGGAAGCTGCGCACCACCTGCTCGTCATCGCCTTCCGACTTCCACTGGCTCATCCAGTCGAAAACGGTCAGATCGTTGTCGAAATCTTCGGCGTGATCCTGCGCGTAATAACCAATCTGCGCGTTCTCGGACCATTTCACGGTGCCGTGATCCGGAGTCAATTCACCCACCAGCGTTTTCAGCATGGTGGATTTACCCACGCCGTTGGCACCGAGGATAGCGATCTTCTCGCCCACTTCCAGCAGCAGGTTGAAGTTCTTGAACAGCGGGCCGTTGTCGAAACCTTTGGTCAGCTCTTCGACGGCTAAGGCGTTACGGAACAGTTTCTTGTCCTGCTCGAAGCGGATGAACGGGTTCTGACGGCTGGACGCTTTCACTTCATCCAGCTTGATTTTGTCGATCTGACGGGCGCGGGAGGTTGCCTGACGCGATTTAGAGGCGTTAGCGCTGAAGCGGCTGACGAAGGATTGCAGGTCAGCAATCTGCGCCTTTTTCTTGGCGTTATCGGCCAGCAGACGTTCACGCGCCTGGGTTGCTGCGGTCATGTATTCGTCGTAGTTACCGGCATACACGCGCAGTTCGCCGTAGTCCAGATCCGCCATGTGGGTGCAGACCATGTTCAGGAAGTGACGGTCGTGCGAGATGATGATCATGGTGCTGTTACGCTCGTTCAGCGTCTGCTCCAGCCAGCGAATGGTGTCGATGTCCAGGTTGTTCGTTGGTTCATCGAGCAGCAGGATGTCTGGGTTAGAGAACAGCGCCTGCGCCAGCAGAACACGCAGCTTCCAGCCTGGCGCGACTTCGCTCATCAGACCGTAATGTTGTTCCACCGGAATGCCCACGCCGAGCAGCAGCTCACCGGCACGGGACTCCGCAGAGTAGCCGTCCATTTCGCCGTACTGCACTTCAAGATCGGCCACTTTATAGCCGTCTTCTTCGCTCATTTCGGCAAGGCCGTAGATGCGATCGCGTTCCTGCTTCACTTCCCACAGCTCACCGTGGCCCATGATCACCGTATCAAGGACGGTGAACGTTTCAAAGGCGAACTGATCCTGACGCAGCTTACCGATGCGCTCGTTCGGATCGAGAGAAACGTTGCCCAGCGTCGGCTCTAAATCGCCGCCGAGGATCTTCATGAAGGTGGATTTTCCGCTACCGTTGGCACCAATCAGGCCGTAACGGTTGCCGCCGCCAAATTTGACGGAAATGTTTTCGAACAGCGGCTTACTGCCAAACTGCATAGTGACGTTGCTGGTAACTAACACGGGAGATTCCTGCGAGAAGTGTGATAAACCCAGCATTATGCCACAATTCCGAAATGAGATCCCGTGTATCAACGTAGCGCTAAACTCTAACAGGATGGAAAAAAGTGTGATTTAGTACACATCCGAATTCCATGCGGTCAGGAATGCACATATAATGCGCTCCCTAAACCGTTCTGACTTTTAAACAACCTGCCAATGTGGCACAGATACCTCGCACACCATGAATATGAAATTAACATCGCTTTTTGCGGCGGCGTTTGCCGTAGTAGGGTTTTGCAAGACCGCTTCTGCTGTCACTTATCCACTGCCAACCGACGGTAGCCGTCTGGTAGGTCAGAACCAGGTTGTGACCATTGAAGAAGGTAACACTCAGCCGCTGGAATATTTTGCTGCGGAATATCAGCTGGGCCTCTCCAACATGATGGAAGCCAACCCGGGCGTCGATCCGTATCTGCCGAAGGGCGGCACCGTGCTGAACATTCCTCAGCAGCTGATCCTGCCGGACACCGTGCATGAAGGCATCATCATCAACAGCGCCGAAATGCGTCTGTACTACTACCCGAAAGGCACCAACACCGTCATCGTGCTGCCAATCGGTATCGGCCAGTTGGGCAAAGATACCCCGATGAACTGGACCACCAAAGTTGAGCGTAAGAAAGCTGGCCCAACCTGGACGCCAACCGCGAAAATGCACGCGGAATACATTGCCGCGGGCGAGCCGCTGCCAGCCGTTGTTCCTGCTGGCCCGGATAACCCGATGGGTCTGTACGCTCTCTATATCGGCCGTCTGTATGCGATCCACGGCACCAACGCCAACTTCGGTATCGGCCTGCGCGTGAGCCACGGCTGTGTGCGTCTGCGTAACGACGACATTAAATTCCTGTTCGAGAACGTGCCGGTTGGTACTCGCGTGCAGTTCATCAACGAGCCGGTAAAAGCAACTACCGAGCCAGATGGCAGCCGTTACCTCGAAGTGCATAACCCGCTCTCTACCAGCGAAGATCAGATCGACAACAACGTCACCGTTCCGGTCACTCTGACCAGCAACGTGCAGGCCATCACCGGCCAGCAGGACGTGGATGCGAACATCGTTGAGCAAGCGATCAACAACCGTTCCGGTATGCCGGTTCGTCTGAACTGATCGTAACAGGAACAATTCTGTTGTTACTGTGGAATTGTTCCGTTCACTAAAGCATCTCTGCTTTTATGCCCATCCCGCTGCGGTGAACATGTTAAGGGGGCTACCGCCGCTCCCTTAACCATCCCGGCTCCCGGCAAAGAAAATCGCCGTTTCGAGAAATATTCGTCTCACCCCTTTGGTGCTAGCGCAGGCGCTGTTCAACATTGCTCCTGGCAATGTTGTCTTCGGCTTATTCCCTCCGGCTATCGGGTCCGGCGTGATTCTACATCCATCCAGGTCCGCATCCATGTGCCTCAACCCGGCATGCGGTCAACGCCTCAGCGATTTTCAGCCGGACTCATCCCTCCTTCCAGCTTCTCAGCCACGTGAATGTGGCACGGGTGTTGAGTCCCCGCTGAAATCGGCGAACCGGAGACCGGTTGACAAGGGCTGGCCGCCAGGGATGGCGGCCAGAGGCGAATCGAGACAGGATGTCGAGTTGAGCCGACCGCAGGCAGCCGGTCGGGAGGTGAGCGTAGTGCGAAGCACCGATTTCGTTGCGGGGCAGCGGGGATTGATAAGGGGGCCGCGGTGGCCCTCTTATCACGTTCACAGGTTCCGTTCATTTCATATTCTGCTGGAAATAAGGTGAACGGAACGCACCACCGTATCGACCAGAAAACGATAAAAAGCTACTGCTGCGCCAGCTGATTACGCCGATATTCCCCCTGCCGCTCCAGCATCCAGCCTGGGTATTCCCTCGGCAGCGCGCTCACCGCATCCAGCTGTTTCAGCTCCTCATCGCTCAGACGAATCGCGGTTGCGGCAATATTGTCATCCAGCTGATCGACCCGTTTCGCGCCAATAATCACGCTGGTCACCGCTTTTTGATGCAGCAGCCACGCCAGGGCAATTTGCGCCACGGAAACGCCCTTGCTCCCGGCAATGTGGCGCATCACATCCACGCAGTCGAAGGCCCGCGCTTTATCCACCGGCGGGAAGTCAAATTCCTGGCGACGGCCACCGCCCTGCACCTGCCCGTCGCGGCTGTATTTGCCGCTCAGCAAGCCGCCCGCCAGCGGGCTCCAGACCATCAGCCCGACACCTTCGCTTTGCAGCATCGGCACCAGCTCACGCTCCAGGTCACGCCCGGCAAGGGTGTAATAGGCCTGTAATGAGGCAAAACGTGCCAGCCCGAGCCGTTCGGAAATGCCCAGCGCCTTCATGATCTGCCAGGCTGCCCAGTTCGATACCCCGATATAGCGCACATGCCCGTGCTGGACGAGGTTATCCAGGGCATAAAGCGTCTCTTCAATCGGGGTGGCCGGGTCAAAACCGTGCAACTGATAGAGATCGATATGATCGAGCTGCATGCGGCGCAGGCTCTCTTTCACGCTGCTGATGATGTGATACCGCGAGCTACCGCGTGAGTTCACCCCCGCCGTGCCCGTTTCGCCAAACACTTTGGTGGCAATCACCACGTTTTCGCGCGGTATCTTCAGGTTTTTCAACGCCTGGCCGGTGATCTCTTCTGAACGCCCTTCGGAATAGACGTTGGCTGTATCAATAAAATTGATCCCGGCGTCCAGCGCACGCCCGACCAGCTGCTCGGCATCCTGTTGCTGGAGCTGACCTATCTTGCCCCACATGCCGCCTTCGCCGCCAAAGGTCATGGTGCCGAGGCAGAGCTCAGAAACAAACAGGCCGGTATTACCCAGTTTTTGATATCGCATTTGACGCTCCTCGTATGTTGAGTACCCGATAGTTATACCCGGCTCACGCCGATAGCGAATGTGCGGTTCCTGCCCGTTTCTTGCCCAATCCTCTGAACTTATCCGCGCGGGGCGTCGCCAAAGACGGCGTAATCCGGCAGCTGCACCTGCTGATACGGCTCCCAGCCGCCGCCCAGGGCTTTATAGAGCGCCACCAGATCCAGCGCGCTCTGGACCCGGGCCTGATCCCGCTGCTGCTGCGCCTGAGCCAACTGGCGCTGCGCATCCAGCACGTCGATAAAGGTCGCGATCCCCTGGCGATAGCTGCTGCTCGCCAGATCAAAGGCGTTTTGCAGCGCATCGATGGTTTTGCTTAATCCCGCTTCCCGCTTCTGATCGGTGCGGTAGCTGACCAGCGCGTTTTCCACATCGCCCAGGGCGGTGAGCACCGTCTGACGATATTCCAGTACGGCGGCACCCTGCTGTGCGCGGGCGACCTTCACGCTGGAGACCAACCGCCCGCCCTGGAAGATGGGGATGGAGACCTGTGGCCCGACGCTGTAGAAGTGGCTGCTCCAGTCGGTGAGCCAGCTGGCTTCGCTGTTACGCAGGCCAAACTGGCCGCTGAGCGAGACGCTGGGGAACAGTTGCGCCACCGACACGCCGATCTGCGCGGTGGCCGCATGCAGATTCGCCTCGGCTTCACGCACGTCCGGGCGCCGCCGCGCCAGCGTAGAGGGAATACCGGTAGGGACAATCTCCGGCAGCGCAGGCAGCGGTTTGCTGGCCTGCAGTTCGCCATCCAGCGCCCCCGGGGGTTTGCCAAGCAGGATCGCCAGGCCGTTCATCGCCTGCCGCGCCTGGGCTTCATATTGCGGAAGCTGCGCCTCCAGGTTGCCAAGCTGGGCGCGGGCGTTCTCCACGTCCATCTGCGGTGACAGCCCGCCGCGCTGGCGGCTGTCGGTCAGCTCCAGCGTCTGCTGCGCGCTCTCGATCTGGGTGTTAAGGGTGGCGATACTGCTCTGGGCGCCACGCAGCTGTAACCAGCCGCGGGCCACTTCGGCCTCCAGCGACACCAGGGCATCGTTACGCTGCTCGATGGCCGCCTGCTGTTGCGCGTCGGCGGCTTCCACCTGACGGCGCACCTTGCCCCACAGATCCAGCTCCCACTGGGCGTCAAAGCTGCCCTGGTAGAGGTTCATGGGCTGGGTCAGCGGCCCCAGCGCGCCGCGCAGTTCGGGATCGACGTCATCCAGCTGATCGTATACGCCGTGGGATTTCAGTTCTCCCTCCAGCCCCAGCTGCTGCCGGGTGGCCTGCAAATTACCGTTCACCGCCGGGAAGAAGGCACCGCCCGCCTGGTTGATCTGTTCCCGTGCCCCCGCGATGCGCAGCACGGTTTGCTGCAATGACAGGTTACCGGCAATGGCGCGTTCAATCAGGCTGTCCAGTTGCGGGTCGCCAAAGGTTTTCCACCAGCGAGGATTGATGGCCGTTGACGCGGTTTGCGATTTTACGCCGCCGTCGCCCGGATCGTTCCAGTGCGTCGGGGTGTTGGGCGCGGGCTGCTGGTAGTCTGGCCCCACGGCGCAGCCAGCCAGCAACAGCATTAACATCAGGGGGCTTAAACGTCTGCAAATCATCAGTGTGCTCCTGCACTCCCCTCGCTCTTAACCGGCGAGAGCAACAAACAAAACGGAATCAGTAAAAAGGCCACCGCGCTCAGAATGGTGAAAACGTCCACGTAGGCCAGGAAACGCGACTGTTCGATCATCGCCTGGTACATGCGTCCGGTGGCAATACCGGTGGGGTCGCCCACCTGGGTGGTAAAGTTCTGGATCGCCTGCGCCATCTCGCGGAGCGTTTGCTGGAACGGCTCGTCGAATGCCGAAGTGTGGGTAGCCAGATAAGCGCTATGGGCCTGCGAGCGCTCGGTAATGGCCGCCGTTGAGAGCGAAATGCCGATCGACCCCGCCACGTTGCGGAACATGGTAAACAGCGCCGCTGCGTCGGCGTTCAGCTGCCGGGGAATCGAGATAAAGGCGATGGTGGTCAGCGGCACAAACAGGAAGCCCAGCCCGATCGACTGGGCGCTGCGGAACAGCACCAGGGTCTCGAAGTCGATATCCGGCGTCAGCGTGCGCGACCAGAAGAACGACACCGCGAGACAGGTAAAGCCGAAGGCGATGATCCAGCGCGTCTGCACAATCGGCATCAGCTTCAACACCAGCGGGATAGTGAGCACGATCAGGATCGCGCCGGGCGACAGCACCAGCCCCGACCAGGTGGCGGTATAGCCCAGATCCTGCTGCGCCAGCTGCGGGATCACCACCGAACTGCCGTACAGGATCATTGCCATACCGGCCATCAGCAGGCTGGAGACGGCGAAGTTTTTGTCCTTCATGCAGTGCAGATCCACAACCGGCTTTTTGGCATACATCAGCCAGTAGATGGCCCCGATAATGCCAATCAGCGTCAGCACGGCAAAGGTGCGGATAAAGTTCGAGGTAAACCAGTCGTCATCTTCCCCGCGATCGAGCATCACCTGCAGGCAACCCAGGCCCAGGGCGATAAGCCCGATACCGGTCCAGTCGATGGACAGCTTCTCCTTCGATTTACTCTCCCAGGGCGGATCTTCCAGCAGCTGGTAGATCGCCAGCACGGTAACGATCCCCACCGGAATATTGATAAAGAACACCCAGCGCCAGGAGTAGTTATCGGTGATCCACCCCCCGAGCGTCGGCCCCAGCACCGGGGCGACGATAATGGCAATGGACGACAGGCCAAAAGCCTTGCCGCGATCTTCCGGCTTAAAGTAGTCGAGCAGCACCGACTGCTGGGTGGGCTGTAGCCCGCCGCCAAAGAAGCCCTGCAAAATACGAAACAGGATGATCTGCCACAGCTCGGTGGCGATACCGCACAGGAACGAGCAGATGGTGAACATCACAATGCAGATCAGGAAAAATTGCTTGCGGCCAAAAACCCGGCTCAGAAACGCCGAGATAGGCAGTACGATGCCGTTGGCCACCAGATAGCTGGTGAGCACCCAGGTGGATTCATCATAGCTGGCCGAAAGCGAACCGGCGACGTGAGGCAGCGCCACGTTGACGATGGTGGTATCAAGGATCTCCATAAATACCGCGAGGGTGACGACGATCGCCACCGCCCACGGGTTACTGGCTGGCCGCCAGTTTTCATGGCTGTGCTCACTCATTCCACGGTTACCTTAGGTTCAACCGAGAGGCCAAGCGGCAGCGGCTGGTTGGGATCCAGTCCTTTATCGATAACGATTTTTACCGGCACACGCTGGACGATCTTCACGAAGTTACCGGTGGCGTTCTCCGACGGGAAAGCGGCAAAGCGCGAGCCGCTCCCCTGCTGGATAGAGTCGATATGCCCTTCCAGCTCCAGATCCGGCCAGGCGTCCACGCTCAGCGTCACCTTATTACCGGGGCGCATCCGCTCCAGCTGCGACTCTTTAAAGTTGGCGACAACCCAGATATCCGCCGAGACCAGCGAAAAGAGCGCAGTGCCCGCCTGCACCAGGGTGCCGGTCTGGACGTTGCGTTTCGTTATGTAGCCATCAAAGGGTGCCCGTACCTCGGTGTACGAGAGATTCAGCTCTGCGGTTTCCAGCTGGGCGCGGGCCTGTTCCACCTGACGCTCCCGGGCTTCGACGTTGGTCTCCTGCTGGCGAATTTGCAATTGCACCTGCGAAGCCACCTCAAGCTGCGCTTTCGCGCTGGCAAGCTGGGCCTGGGCGCTGCGCAACTGGGCGTTGGCCGCGTCGATGCTCTGTTGCGTGGTGGCGCGGGGATCGACGCCGCGCTGGCGGCGATATTCCGCCTGAGCGTTGGCCAGATCCGCCTGGGCTTTGATCACCTGGGCGTTGGCTTCATCGCGCTGGGCAGGATATTGCACCTTCGAGAGCGCCAACTGCGCCTGGGCCTGATGAAGCTGCGCTTCGGCCAAGCCAAGCTGGGCTTTTGCCTGGTCGCGCTGGGCAGCGGTGTCCCGGGGATCGATGGTCACCAGCAGATCGCCCTTTTTCACGCGCTGGTTATCCCGCACCCGCAGTTCGGTGACATAGCCTGCGGTTTTGGGCGCGATGGTCACGGCGTCGCCTTCGGTAAAGGCGTCGTCCGTCGTCTCCTGGTTACGGGTCATGAACCACCATACCAGGGCCACAATGACCATCACGATCACCACAATGCCCAGAATAATCAGCGGCTTTTTGCCGGGGCGTTTACGTTGCGTCTCTTTTTTATCGGTGTTTTCGGTGTTTTCGGAGGGTTGGTTTTCTTCAGCCATATAACAGCATCCGTCCTGTTAGTGAACGGCATCACAATTTATGCCGTTCACTAAAGTTAGGACGTTGCTATACATTTGCCAGGAAAAACTGACAAACAGGGCACTATATGAGAAGGAATAATCCGAATCCGATCAGCCCGGCCCAGACCAGCATCGGCAGCGACCAGAGGTGGAAGCGCCACCAGATACGGCGATCGTTTGCCATACGCAGGGCGATCAGGTTAGCGAGAGAGCCAGGCAGCAGGCCAAAGCCGCCCACGTTTACCGCCCAGGCCAGCAGCGCCGTCGGCGGCACGTAGTTAAGCAGCAGGATAGTCGAAGGCACATTACTGATCACCTGCGACATCCCGATAGCGGTCAGCCACAGCTGGCCCTGCGACAGGTGGGTGACGTTTTGCAGCACGTTCTGCAAGGCCGGCACCTGAATCAGCAGATGAACATCAATAAACATCGCCATAAAGACCAGCAGCAGCGTCCAGTCGACGCTAATCAGCACCCGACGGGCCAGCAGCAGGAAGCCCCCCGCCACCAGCAGCACGCCCCACAGCTCCTGCTTGAGATCGAGGGCCACAAGGAAGACCAGGTAAAGCGCCAGACAGCTCCATGCCAGCCGCGGTGTAGACTGGGCCGCCGCGCTACCGCTGTGATAGCGCAGTGGCCTGGACGGGAAGGCGAACCAGCTCAGGGCCATCAGGGTCAGTACCATCACCAGAGCCAGCGGTGCCATCTGCCAGGTAAAGGCGGCAAAGGACAGGCCGGAGCGTCCCCACAGCAGGATGTTTTGCGGGTTGCCGATCGGGGTGAGCAGTGACCCGGCATTCACCGCCAGCGCCTCAAAGATGATCAGCCGGTTGACCGGGATTTCGCACAGCTTGCGCAGCGTGAGGGTGAGCGGCACCACGATAAACAGCGCCACATCATTGGTGAGAAAGGTCGACAGTAACGCCGCAGAGAAGACCATAAACAGCGACAGGCGTCGCTCAGTGGCGAAACGGCGCACCATCTTGCGCCCCAGTACGTCAAAAAAACCGCTCTGCTCGACCCCTTTGGTCAGCATCATCAACCCGGCAAGGGTAATGATGGTGTGCCAGTCAATGGCGGCAGGCCAGCGCTGCGGGGCGAAGGGCACCAGAAAGCTGAGTCCGACCCCAACCACCAGTAACAGATGAAAGAAACGATCCCGGGCCAGCGCCCGCAGGCCAGGCACGGTCATTCCGCGGACGATCCATATTTAAGGGTAAAAGCCAGGAACTGTTGCAGGGTCTCTTCGCTGACGTGATGCTCCATCCCTTCGGCGTCACGGCGGGCGATGTCAGGACTGACGCCCAGTACCAGCAGGAAATTTTCGACAATTTGATGGCGCTCGCGGCTCGCCTGCGCCAGCTTCTCCCCTTCCGGGGTGAGAAACACGCCGCGCCAGGGGATCATTTCGATCAGACCAACCGTTGCCAGGCGCTTGAGCATTTTTGCCACCGTCGGCTGGGAGACGCCAAGACGTGCCGCCATATCCACCTGACGGGCCTCCCCCACTTCACGGATCAGATCCGAAATCAGCTCGACATAATCATCGATCAGCTCGCGGCGATGCGCTTCACGAACCTGGCGAAAGCCTTCGACATGCTCTTCGACGTTGACCAGTTGCGTCATTTTTTTTGTTGTTGGTTTACCTGCACGGCGGTTCATTGTGCTTCCTCAAGCGGGGGACACATCAAGCGTATCAATAGATAAACGGCCATTGTAAACCATCACTACACAAGCACAAAAAATTAACGATTTATACCCGTCATGCTTCAGGGTGCCTGTGCGTTAGCATGGCCTCGCCCCGTTGTGGCCAGTGCAAACGCTGTTCAACCTGGCGATGCCAGTTTGCCCTCATCCACCCCCGTCACTGACTTCAGTAAGCGCCTGGGGATTCGCTGCGCCGCCGCGTTACCCGGCATTTGGCCTCGCCGGTTTAGGTCCAGCGCAAGCGCAGTTCAAAACGATTAATCGTTTTGTCAGGCATCGCGAATTATTTGAGGTATAGCCATAGCCATATAATATAGCCTGTGCTATATCTGTATGTAATGCAGTCACCCTTCACGGATCGAAGGGATCAACCCGCAGGAGGTAACCATGAACGAATTCAAGAGGTGTATACGCGTGTTTAGCCACTCTCCCTTTAAAGTACGCTTAATGCTGCTGAATATGATTTGCGACATCATCAACGGCAAGCCACAGCAGAACAAACCATCTCACTAAGCGGCGTCGCGGTACGCCGCTTCATTTTTGTGTCATTTATCTCCGCTATACTGCTCGTCCCCACGTTATGCCCTGACCTTTTTTGCGGAAATGGAATCCTCTTCGCAAAACACCCTCTTTATAACTGTTGACCTTAAAGGCCACTGGCTCTATCTTCTTGCAGCCCTGCACTATTTGCGGCTCCCAGATGCGGACCTCCTCTCCCCTTCTACGCATTCTCAGGCAGGTTTTGACCCTTGGCGCCAGGGTGAGCACATGGCGTTTTCACAATAGTGACCTATGAATTTAACCCTGAAAGAAACGCTCATTACCCGCAGCCGGGCCTTAAGCCCGTGGACGGGATTCTACTTTTTACAGTCGCTGCTGATTAACTTTTCCTTTGGCTACGCCTTCAGCCTGCTGTATGCCGTTGCCTTTACCTGTGTGCTGCATCTGCTCTGGATCAGCGCGCCGCGCGTGCAAAAAGGGCTAATCGGGATCTGCTCGCTGGTGGCGGCGATGTATTTCCCCTTTGGCCAGGCCTATGGCGCGCCAAACTTTAATACCCTGCTGGCGATGCACTCCACCAACATGGAGGAGTCAACGGAGATCCTCACTATC
Source organism: Leclercia sp. GLN_9 (assembly GCF_043105735.1). Taxonomy (NCBI): domain Bacteria; kingdom Pseudomonadati; phylum Pseudomonadota; class Gammaproteobacteria; order Enterobacterales; family Enterobacteriaceae; genus Leclercia; species Leclercia sp. GLN_9. Next base: position 40,053 of record NZ_JBICLV010000013.1, on the reverse strand, counting down.
TTCCCGTGGTACAGCTACGTCGTCGGCCTGTTTATCTTTACCCTCGGGGTGATCGCCGTACGCCGTAAGCCGCAGCCCAAAAAGGCGTGGGGCAAAATCGACAGCCTGTGTCTGGTGTTTAGCCTGGTGGCCTTTTTCGTCGCCCCGGTGCAAAACCTGGCCTGGGGCGGCGTCTTCAAGCTGAAAGATACTGGTTATCCGGTGTTTCGCTTTGTCAAAGATGTGGTGGTGAACAACCAGGAAGTGGTGGAAGAGCAGACCCGGATGGCCGAGCTGTCGCAGATGAAGGACACCTGGAACGTGCTGGCCGTGAAGCCGAAATATCACATCTATATGGTGGTGATCGGTGAAAGCGCCCGCCGTGATGCGCTGGGTGCCTTCGGTGGACACTGGAACAACACCCCGTTTGCCAGCAAGGTCAACGGCACGCTGTTTACCGACTACATTGCCGCCAGTGGTTCAACGCAAAAGTCGCTCGGGCTGACGCTCAACCGGGTGGTGGATAACAAGCCGCAGTATCAGGATAACTTTGTCACCCTCGCCAACCGCGCGGGCTTCCAGAGCTGGTGGTTCTCGAACCAGGGGCAGATCGGTGAATACGACACCGCTATCGCCAGCATTGCTAAACGGGCTGACGAAGTGCAGTTCCTGAAAAGCGGGGATTTCGAGGCAGATAAAAATACCCGGGACGAGGCGTTGCTTAAGATGACCGAACAGGTCTTTAGCAGCCATCGCACCCAGCCGCAGCTGATCGTTTTGCACCTGATGGGTTCGCACCCGCAGGCCTGCGATCGCACCCAGGGGAAATACGCTGAGTTTGTGCAGTCTAAAGAGACCTCGTGCTATCTCTACACCATGACCCAGACCGACGACCTGCTCAGCAAGCTCTATACCCAGCTGCAAAACACCGGTGAGACCTTCTCGATGGCCTATTTTTCCGATCACGGGCTGGCCTTTAAAGAGCGCGGGAAAGAGGTGCAGTACCTGGCACACGACGACAGTTTCCAGCAGAACTTCCAGGTGCCGTTTATGGTGCTGTCGAGCGATGATAAAGCCCATCGCATCGTCAAGGCGCGCCGTTCCGCGAATGATTTTTTAAGCTTCTTCTCGCAGTGGACGGGCATCAGCGCGAAAGAGATCGCCAATAAGTACCGCTTTGTGTCGAACGACAAGGCGCCGCCGGTGTATGTGACCAACTTTAAGTTACAGAAAGTGGATTACAACCATCTGGGGACGGATCTGTTTGAGACGAAAAGCCGGTAACAGCGGTGCGGCCTGATGCCCTCACCCTGGCCCTCTCCCACAGGTAGAGGGGAAGGATCGCGCATCCCGCGATGACAGAGTACAAGAATGGCTCAGAGACAACAGCGATGGCCTGGTCCGGCTGAAAATCGACGAAGCGTTTCCGCAAGGCCGGGGCGAGGCGCAGGGACGCGCCGAGAGGGCATAGCCTGCAGGGATGCAGGCTGGTGCCCGACCCGAAAGCCTGGAGGAATAAGCTGAGTGCACCGCGAAGCGGCGATTTTCTTGCCGGTAGCCCGGGTCGCCAGGGTGGTGGCGATTGAGCCACCCTGGCACGTTCACCGGTTCAGGTATATCAGAGAAGTGAGGAACGTGAGGTGAACGGAACGACCACATTTTCCACATGTTCCTCCTAACGATAGATTCAGGTGTATCGGAGAAGTAAGGGATGCGAGGTGAACGGAACTACCACTTCTGCTACATGTTTCCCTCACCCCTCAGGTAAAGAACAAAAACAAAAAAACCCGCCGAAGCGGGTTTTTTACTAGCTCACCGAAGTGATTAGAAGCGGTAACCTACGCCTGCGATCCAGGTGCCAACATCAACGTTACGGATGCGGCTCTGCTCATAGGAGAAGTCCAGCGCAACGTTTTCAACTGGGTTGAACTGCATACCTGCGCCATAGGAGAAACCGTAGTCGCTGGTGCTTGCAGAGCGGTTGAAGCCCTGGTTTTCAGTCTGCTGGAATTTACCGTAGCCAACACCCACAACACCGTAGATGCTTGCCCAGTCGTTCAGACGGTAAGCCGGGCCAGCGGTGATGCCGTAGTACTGAGCTTTGTTGTAAGCGCCGTCTTCAGAACGGTCTTTCTCAGTGTAGGTGAAGGAACCGATGGCACCCAGCGGGTTGTTGTCCTGCTCGTAGCGATATTTCAGGTTGAAACCGTTGGTTTTGTTCATGACGCCCTGCATATCGCTCTGAGCGTAACCGCCAGTCACGGTAGAGGTCGCTGCTACAGCGGAACCTGCGGAAACAGCCAGAACAGCTGCCAGTGCTGAAAGACATGCAATTTTTTTCATAACCACCTCAAATGTGCTTCAAGTAATTCCGTAAGTTTTAAATATATCAAAAAATCTTGTGAAACTCTTTGTGCTTCGTGATGTCTAACGCAGGTTTTCATGTAACCAAACATTTCCACCCACAGCTATCTTCTTCAAAAAACACCAAATTTGTGTTTCAAAAGCGCATATTGCGCGTCAGTCACAATACATTCATCCAGACGATTCCTAATCTGTTACAGAAATCACCCAGTGGGATGACGCCATTTTACGGATTTGCGGCGACTTTTTTTTCAACAAAGACTCAACCGCGCGGCGATATTTCCTTTACACTCCCCCTCTTTACTTCCTTTGACAGAAACTGACAGGAGAAAGGATGCCTGGGTTGTCTCGCAGGGCGCCAGTCTGGTTGCCCGTAATCGTCATACTTATTGCCATGCTCTCCATTCAGAGTGGTGCTTCGCTGGCTAAATCCCTCTTTCCGGTGGTGGGCGCGCCTGGCGTCACGGCGCTGCGTATTGCACTCGGCACCTTAATCCTGGTGGTTATCTTTAAACCCTGGCGACTGCGTTTCCAGAAAGAGCAGCGCCTGCCCCTGCTGCTGTACGGGCTGTCGCTGGGGGCGATGAACTATCTCTTCTACCTGTCGATTCAGACGGTGCCGCTGGGGATCGCCGTGGCGCTGGAGTTTACCGGCCCGCTGGCGGTGGCCCTGTTCTCCTCACGTCGCCCGATCGATTTTGTCTGGGTGGTGCTGGCGGTACTGGGGCTGTGGTTTCTGCTGCCGCTGGGGCAGGACGTCTCTCACGTCGATCTGACCGGCGCGGCACTGGCCCTGGGGGCGGGAGCCTGCTGGGCGGTCTATATTCTCACCGGACAACGTGCCGGCGAAGAGCACGGCCCGGCCACCGTGGCGCTGGGGTCTCTGATTGCCGCCATCATATTTGTGCCGCTGGGGATGGCGCAGGCCACCGAGTCTATCTGGCAGTGGTCGATCCTGCCGGTAGGTCTGGCGGTGGCAGTGCTCTCAACCGCGCTCCCCTACTCGCTGGAGATGATTGCCCTGACGCGCCTGCCAACGCGCATCTTTGGCACCCTGATGAGCATGGAACCCGCGCTGGCGGCGATGTCCGGGATGGTGTTCCTGGGCGAATCCCTCACCTTTACCCAGACGCTGGCGCTCTGCTCCATCATTGCCGCATCGATGGGGTCGACGCTCACCCTGCGCCGGGAGAGTAAAGTCGAGGAAGTGGATATCCGCTAGCCAAAATTATTTTGCCGGGAAGCCACTTCCCGGCAAAATATTCCCATTCGCAATAACCGTCATTATTTTGAAATATCGCCTTACCTTCTCACCCGCCCGTTAAAAATAAGACAAATTTACCCCCAAATAAAAATAAATTAATATTTTCAACAAATTAACTATCACAACCCGCCTTTCACTATTAAACCAATAGGCAGGACCCAATCGCACCTTCTATAGCCGGTGCTATACTTGATTTCGGAAATTACTTTGGACGCCAACATCAAGAGGAAATGAGATTATGCCTACCGCTAAACTGGTAAAAACGAAAGCACCTAATCTGCTCTATACCCGTAACGATGTCTCTGACAGCGATAAGAAAGCGACAATTGAGTTGCTGAATCGCCAGGTGATCCAGTTTATTGATCTGTCACTGATTACTAAACAGGCGCACTGGAATATGCGCGGCGCTAACTTTATTGCTGTACACGAGATGCTGGATGGCTTCCGTACCGCACTGACTACCCACCTGGATACCATGGCTGAACGTGCTGTACAGCTGGGCGGCGTGGCGCTGGGCACCACTCAGGTGATCAACAGCAAAACGGCGCTGAAAAGCTACCCGCTGGATATTCACAGCGTGCAGGACCATCTGAAAGAGCTGGCGGATCGTTATGCTGTCGTTGCAAACGACGTTCGTAAAGCGATTGGTGAAGTTAAAGATGAAGATACCGCTGACATCCTGACCGCGGCTTCCCGCGACATGGATCAGTTCCTGTGGTTCATCGAGTCTAACATCGAGTAATCCATAGCATTTTGCTATCACACCCTCGCTTCTGGCGGGGGTTTTGCACTTTTATAGTGCAGCAATTTCGCCCTCCCCGCCGCAAACGTAAAGCATTTGTAATAATCACCTCACACAATCGTTAACGAAAGATTGTTTTCTCATCAATATTTGCGCTTAATAGCTTAACGGTCAGTGATGGCGTTGCCATGCACCAAAACAGGGCTTCGTTATGGTGCATTTCAGCGCCATTGCTCCACATTTTGTGCAATGAAATTCGTGTTGGCCTTTTAAAAACAACCTGTTGCAAAGTTGGCACGTTTTTTTCATAGAGCCGTTCGTTCTCGCAGGGGATCGCCCCGTGGATATAAAAGGAAATGCTATGAAGTCTGTATTAAAAGTTTCACTGGCTGCACTTACCCTGGCTTTTGCCGTTTCTTCTCAGGCTGCTGATAAAAAACTGATTGTTGCCACCGACACCGCCTTCGTACCGTTTGAATTTAAACAAGGCGATCAGTACGTTGGTTTTGACGTGGATCTGTGGGCAGCCATCGCGAAAGAACTGAAACTGGACTACACCCTGAAGCCAATGGACTTCAGCGGCATCGTTCCGGCACTGCAAACCAAAAACGTTGACCTGGCGCTGGCCGGTATCACCATCACTGACGCACGTAAAAAAGCTATCGACTTCTCTGATGGCTACTACAAAAGCGGCCTGCTGGTAATGGTCAAAGCTGACAACAACGACGTGAAGAGCGCGAAAGATCTCGACGGTAAAGTGGTCGCGGTGAAGAGCGGTACCGGTTCTGTTGATTACGCGAAAGCCAATATCAAAACCAAAGACCTGCGCCAGTTCCCGAACATCGACAACGCCTACATGGAACTCGGCACCAACCGTGCTGACGCCGTGCTGCACGACACGCCAAACATTCTGTACTTCATCAAAACCGCAGGTAACGGCAAGTTCAAAGCGGTAGGTGAATCCCTGGAAGCACAGGAATACGGTATCGCCTTCCCGAAAGGCAGCGACGATCTGCGTACTAAAGTGAACGGCGCGCTGAAAACCCTGCGCGACAACGGCACTTACAACGAAATTTACAAAAAATGGTTCGGAACTGAGCCAAAATAATAATGACGTTTTGAGCACTTTTTATCCTGGGGGCGTGCTTCGCCCCCTGTTGTTTTCACCACGGTATACAGGAACACATCATGGAGTTTGACTGGAGCGCCATCTGGCCTGCCATTCCTCTGTTGCTTGAAGGCGCCAAAATGACCCTGTGGATTTCGGTCCTCGGTCTGGTTGGCGGGTTAATTATCGGCCTCGTCGCCGGTTTCGCCCGCACCTACGGCGGCTGGATTGCCAACCATATCGCACTGGTTTTCATCGAAGTGATTCGCGGCACGCCAATTGTGGTGCAGGTGATGTTTATCTACTTCGCCCTGCCTATGGCGTTTACCGATCTGCGCATTGATCCGTTCAGCGCGGCGGTCGTCACCATTATGATCAACTCGGGTGCTTATATCGCTGAGATCACCCGCGGTGCGGTGCTGTCGATTCACAAAGGCTTTAGCGAGGCCGGTCTGGCGCTGGGGCTTTCTCGCCGCGAAACCATCCGCCACGTGATCCTGCCTCTGGCGCTGCGTCGTATGCTGCCGCCGCTGGGCAACCAGTGGATCATCAGCATTAAAGATACGTCCCTGTTCATTGTTATCGGCGTCGCTGAACTGACCCGTCAGGGCCAGGAGATCATCGCCGGTAACTTCCGCGCCCTGGAGATCTGGAGCGCCGTAGCAGTGGTCTATCTCATTATTACCCTGGCACTGAGCTTCGTGCTGCGTCGTCTTGAAAGAAGGATGAAAATCCTGTGATTGAATTTAAAAACGTTTCCAAGCACTTTGGCCAGACCCAGGTGCTGCACAATATCGATCTGCAGATCCAGACCGGTGAAGTGGTGGTGATTATCGGGCCGTCCGGTTCCGGTAAATCGACGCTGCTGCGCTGCATCAACAAACTGGAAGAGATCACCAGCGGCGATCTGATTGTCGATGGCCTGAAGGTCAACGACCCGAAAGTGGACGAGCGACTGATCCGCCAGGAAGCCGGGATGGTGTTCCAGCAGTTCTACCTCTTCCCGCACCTGACGGCGCTGGAGAACGTGATGTTTGGTCCGCTGCGCGTGCGCGGTGCCGACAAAGCGGCCGCCGAGCGGCTTGCAAAAGAGCTACTGGCGAAAGTGGGTCTGGCGGAGCGCGGACATCACTACCCGTCCGAGCTTTCCGGTGGCCAGCAGCAGCGCGTGGCCATTGCCCGTGCGCTGGCGGTTAAACCGAAAATGATGCTGTTCGATGAGCCAACCTCGGCCCTCGACCCGGAACTGCGCCACGAAGTGCTGAAGGTTATGCAGGATCTGGCGGAAGAAGGGATGACGATGGTGATCGTGACCCACGAAATCGGCTTTGCCGAAAAAGTGGCCTCACGTCTGATTTTCATCGACAAAGGCCGTATTGCCGAAGATGGCAATCCGCAGACGTTGATCGAGAACCCACCGAGCCAGCGTCTTCAGGAGTTCCTGCAACACGTTTCCTGATGACAGCTCTGTTCGTACTTCAGGCCGGGTAAGGCGTCGCCGCCACCCGGCTTTTTTGTCGCTGTTGTCAGGCGGCGCTGGCGCTTGCCCGACCCAGGGTTTTGCGACTGTTACGATTTTATCCCTGGAATCGTCCCAAAAACCCCCCGCTTCTGCGCGCCTTCTATACTTATCACTTTGCACAATATTGTCACCGGAGGACGCCGTGCCGTGGATCTTGCTGCTCCTGATAAGCCTGTTTTGCCTGCCTGCCCAGGCCGTTAGCCTGCCCGGCGTTCCTGCTGCTACCGCGACTGACGCGACAACCCCGCCCGCCGAGCCGGACGTTGAGCAGAAAAAAGCCGCCTATTCCGCGCTGGCCGATGTGCTGGAAAATGATGCCTCGCGCCAGGAGCTGATCACCCAGCTGCGCAGCGTGGCCGCCACGCCCCCGCAGGAGCCGGTGCCCAAAATTACGCCGCCGGAGATCGTGGAAGAAAAGACCGTGCTGGAGAACCTGACCGACATCAGCCGTCATTACGGCGATGCACTCTCCTCCCGTTTTGCCCAGCTATACCGCAACCTGATCGGTTCCCCGCACAAGCCCTTTAACCCACAGACTTTCGTCGTGGCCGCACGGCAGTTTTTGATCCTCGCCGGGCTAGTCTTTGCCTTCTACTGGCTGGTCAGGCTCTGCGCCTTGCCGCTGTACCGCAAAATGGGCACCTGGGGACGCAGAAAGAACCGGGAAACCAGCAGCTGGTTCCACCTGCCGCTGACCATCGCCAGCGCCTTTATTATCGACCTGCTGCTGCTCGCGCTAACCCTGTTTATTGGTCAAATCCTCAGCGAATATCTTAATACCGGCAACCCCACCATCGCCTTCCAGCAGGCGCTGTTCCTCAACGCCTTCGCGCTCATTGAGTTCTTCAAAGCGATCCTGCGGCTGATATTCTGCCCACGGGTACCGGACCTGCGCCCTTTTGCCATTAGCGATCGCGCCGCACACTACTGGTCGCTACGCCTGAGCATTCTCAGCGGCATGATTGGCTATGGTCTGCTGGTTGCCGTGCCCATTATCTCCAACCAGGTTAACGTGCAGATTGGGGCGCTGGCCAACGTGCTGATTATGCTGTGCATCACCGTCTGGGCGCTGTACCTGATTTTCCACAATAAACGCGCCATTACCGAGGGGCTGCTCCACCTTGCCGACCGCTCCCTCGCCTTCTTCAGCCTGTTTATTCGCGCGTTTGCCCTGGTGTGGCACTGGCTGGCGAGCGCCTATTTTATCGTGCTCTGCTTCTTCTCCCTGTTCGATCCGGGAAACAGCCTGAAGTTTATGATGGGGGCCACCTTCCGCAGTCTGGCCATCGTCGGGATCGCCGCGTTCGTCTCCGGGCTGCTCTCACGCTGGCTGGCTAAAACCATTACCCTGTCGCCGCACGTGCAGCGCAGCTACCCGGAGCTGCAAAAGCGGATTAACGGTTGGCTCTCCGTGTCGCTGAAGGTGGCACGGATCCTGACGGTCTGTGTCGCCATCATGTTGCTGCTCAGCGCCTGGGGGTTATTCGACCTCTGGAACTGGCTGCATAACGGTGCAGGTGAAAAGACGGTGGATATTCTGATCCGCATCGCGCTGATCCTGTTCTTCTCCGCCATTGGCTGGACGATACTGGCGAGCCTGATCGAGAACCGGCTGGCCTCGGATATTCATGGCCGCCCCCTTCCCAGCGCCCGCGCCCGCACGCTGCTGACGCTGTTCCGTAACGCCCTGGCGGTGGTGATCAGCACCATTACCATCATGATTGTGCTGTCGGAAATCGGCGTGAACATCGCCCCGCTGCTGGCGGGTGCCGGGGCACTGGGGCTGGCGATATCCTTTGGTTCCCAGACGCTGGTAAAAGACATCATCACCGGCATCTTTATTCAGTTTGAAAACGGGATGAACACCGGGGATCTGGTGACCATCGGGCCGCTGACCGGCACGGTAGAGCGGATGTCGATTCGTTCCGTCGGGGTGCGACAGGATACCGGCGCGTACCACATTATTCCGTGGTCTTCGATTACCACCTTCGCCAACTTTGTTCGTGGTATCGGTTCGGTAGTGGCGAACTACGACGTGGACAGGCATGAAGATGCCGAGAAAGCGAAGCAGGCGCTGAAAGCGGCGGTGGATGAACTGCTGGAGAAAGAGGATATTCGCGGCCTGATTATTGGCGAGCCGTCGTTCGCCGGGATTGTCGGGCTGACCAGCACCGCCTTTACGCTGCGCGTGTCGTTCACCACCCAGCCGCTGAAGCAGTGGACGGTGCGTTTCGCCCTCGACAGCATGGTGAAAAAACATTTCGATCTGGCAGAGGTACGGATGCCGGTGCAGATGTATCAGCTGCTGCCGTCCCCTGGCCCGACACCGCCTTCGCCGCAGGAGCCTACCCTGTAACGGACGGTGCCGTCAGACGTGCCCGATGCCGCTATGCGTATCGGGCCTCACCTGTTAACGCTGGCGACGCTTGTCGTTATCCATAAAGGTCCAGGCAATGAAGCGGCTCTGCTTCTGGCCCTGGGCCATCTCTTTTTTCACCACTTTGACCGCACCGACTTCCGTCAGCGCGCGGTACAGTGGCGGCAGGTTTTCACCGCGCGACACCAGCGTGGTAAACCACTTCACCTGACGGGCAAACTGGGCGCTCTCGGCAATCATCTTCGTGATAAAGGCCACTTCGCCACCTTCGCACCACAGCTCCTGCTGCTGGCCGCCAAAGTTCAGCGCGGCATCTGCCGCCTGGCCGAGGTTACGGCGCTTACGCTCGCTGCCGGCCCGGGCTGCTTCTGCCGAATCGTGGAACGGCGGATTGCACAGGGTGGCATCGTACTGTTCGTTTTTATGGATCACCCCGGCAAAAATCGCTGAAGGCTCTTTCTGACGACGCAGACGAATGGCGCGGGTCATGCCGGGGTTGCCATTAATAATGGCGGTGGCGTTGGCATACGCCTGCGGATCCACTTCGCTGCCGGTGAAGCGCCAGCCATATTCATGCGCACCGATCAGCGGGTAGATGAGATTAGAGCCAGTACCGATGTCCAGGATGGTCGCCTGGGCAGGCACCGCGCCATTATTCCCTTCTGCCAGCAGATCGGCGAGATGGTGAATATAGTCGGCACGCCCCGGCACGGGCGGGCAGAGATAGCCGTCCGGGATATCCCACTGCGCCACGCCGTAGAAATGGGCAAGCAGCGCCTTGTTCAGCGTCTTCACCGCCTGCGGATCGGCAAAGTTCACCGTCGGCTCGCCCGTTGGGTTCTGAATGATAAATTCGCGCAATGCCGGACAGCTCTCGCATAAGGCATTCATATCGTAACGGCTGCGGTGGCGGTTGCGTGGGTGCAACCCCGGCTTCTCGGGTGTCATGGCGTTCTCCTGTAAACAGCGGCGTAAGATACCCGTTGCGGGCGCGACGGTAAATATTTCTCTGCACCGGCGAATAAATCGCCAAAAATCAGTGACCTGTATGTATTTGATTTGTCATAGAATTGTCAAAATATGTCGTTCAAAAAATAAGCAGATCATCATCAATTTTTTGCACTAAATCACACTCTGACCCGTTCTACACTTAGTGTGCATCACCCCGTTGTCAATCAGAGGAAGTGATTATGAAAAAATACCTGGTAATGCTCGCTGCCGCTTCACTGGCAGGCGCGTCGTTTGCTGCATGGTCGATTGAATCACTCAATAGCGGCGATACTAGCCAACTCAGGCCAGCCGGAACGGTGCAGGCTTCGGGCGCAAGAGACCTCGACGATCTGCAGGATAAACTCGCTGAAAAAGCGCGTGAACAAGGTGCTAAAGGCTATGTGGTTAACTCTGCCAGCGGCGATAACACCATGTTTGGTACTGCCACCATCTACAAATAGTTCCCTCCCTGTATAACGACTGCATCCTCTCGGGTGCAGTTGATTTTTTGCCCAAAATCCACTTTGTGAAGTTTTTTAGCAGGCAATGTAAATTTACGTATTTCATTTTGTTGGCGAGAGTGATAAAAAGTCACGCCAAATGATAATGTTTATCACAATTATTATCATTTGTAGGTTCATTACGGTTATTCACGTGGCACAGGAAAAGGCACAGACCTGCCTGACAACGTAATGGAAACTCGATTCTAAAAATTATAAGTCGCTAAACAATATGGATAAAAATCGCAACGTTCCGAACAGCTTCAGTTCGCTGACCTTTTTCGCCGGCCTGTGTATCGGTCTGACCCCGGTCGCGAGTGCGCTGGCTGCGGATAATAACGAACAAAAGTCTGATGAAACCCTGGTAGTAGAAGCCGCGCAGCCTTCGCTCTATGCACCGCAGAAATCTGCCGATGCGAAGTTCAGCCGCCCGGTGGCCGACACCACCCGCACCATGACCGTGATTTCCGAGCAGGTATTAAAGGATCAGGGCACCACGAATCTGACCGACGCGTTGAAAAACGTGCCAGGCGTGGGGGCCTTCTTTGCCGGGGAAAACGGCAACTCCACCACCGGAGATGCGGTGTACATGCGCGGGGTAGATACCTCGAACAGCATTTACGTTGACGGGATCCGCGACATCAGCACCACCACGCGCGACACCTTCAACACCGAACAGGTCGAAGTGATTAAAGGACCATCCGGCAGCGATTACGGACGTAGCGCACCTAGCGGCTCCATCAATATGATCAGCAAACAGCCGCGTCTGGACTCAGGCATTGATGCCTCTGCCAGCATCGGCAGCGCGTACATGCGTCGTGGAACCCTCGACATTAACCAGGTGATGGGTGACACCTCGGCGTTTCGTCTGAACCTGATGGGTGAAAAGACCCATGACGAAGGGCGCGATAACGTTAAGAACGAACGCTACGGCGTGGCCCCTTCTCTCGCTTTTGGCCTGGGAACGGAAAACCGTCTGTATCTGAACTACCTGCACGTGACCCAGCACAACACCCCGGATGGCGGTATTCCGACCATCGGGCTGCCGGGCTACTCTGCGCCATCTGCGGGGACCGCGGCGCTGAATCACTCGGGCAAAGTGGATACCAATAACTTCTACGGCACCGATTCGGATTACGACGACTCCACCTCTGACACCGCCACGATGCGTTTTGAGCACGACTTTAACGACAACACCACCGTGCGTAACACCACGCGCTGGTCACGGGTGAAGCAGGATTACCTGATGACCGCCGTCATGGGCGGCGCCTCCAACATTACGCAGCCCGATCGCAACAACGTGGATACCTGGACCTGGTCGCGTCTCGCTAACACCAAAGATGTCAGCAATAAGATCCTCACCAACCAGACCAACCTGACGACAAAATTCTTTATCGGCAGCGTCGGCCACGATATCAGCACCGGGGTGGAGTTCACCCGCGAAACCCAGACCAACTACGGCGTGAATGCCATTACTCCGCCGCCGGTGAACATCTATCACCCGAACAGCAACGTCAGCCTGGGCGGGCTGGATAACAACGGTGCCAACGCCAACGGCCAGACCGATACCTTCGGTCTGTACGCCTTCGATACGCTGCAAATCACCCGTGATTTTGAGCTGAATGGCGGCATTCGTCTCGACACCTACCATACCGAATATGACAGCGCCAGCGTCTGCGGCGGCACAGGTCGCGGGGCTGTTGCCTGCACGGCCGGCACGCCTAAAGGCTCTCCGGTCACCACGGTAGACACGGCAACGTCGGGCAACCTGGTCAACTGGAAAGCCGGGGCGCTCTATCATCTGACCGAGCACGGCAACGTGTACGTCAACTATGCCATCTCCCAGCAGCCGCCGGGCGGCAATAACTTCGCGCTGGCCCAGGGCGGCACCGGCAGCAGTGCCAACCGCACGGACTTTAAACCGCAGAAGGCCAAAACCAGCGAGCTGGGCACCAAATGGGAAGTGCTGGATAAGCGTCTGCTCCTGACCGCAGCCATCTTCCGCACCGACATCGAAAACGAAGTCGAGCAGAACGATGACGGCACTTATTCGCAGTACGGTAAAAAACGTGTTGAAGGGTATGAACTCTCTGCCGCAGGTAACATTACTCCGGCCTGGCAGGTGATCGGCGGTTATACCCAGCAGCACGCCAGCGTGCGCACCGGTAACAACGTGGCGCAGGATGGCACCTCTTCCCTGCCGTACACCCCGGAGCATGCCTTTACGCTGTGGAGCCAGTACCAGGCCACGGATGCGATCTCCGTCGGTGCTGGCGCACGCTATATCGGCAGTATGCACCGCGGCTCTGACGGTGCGGTGGGTACCCCGTCATTCACGGAAGGTTACTGGGTGGCCGATGCCAAACTGGGCTATCGCGTTAACCGCAACCTCGATATGCAGCTCAACGTCTACAACCTGTTTGATGAAGACTATGTCGCGTCCATCAACAAGAGCGGTTACCGCTACCATCCGGGCGAGCCGCGCACCTTTATGTTAACGGCGAACATGCACTTCTGATCCCGCGTGGGGCTTCGGCCCCACCTTTCGGAGAACCTTTTATGATGTATCACATTCCGGGCGTGCTGAACGCCGATGAGGTGGCGCAGTTCCGCGCCCAGCTGGATCAGGCTCCCTGGGTCGACGGCCGTGCCACCGTGGGCAACCAGGGCGCACAGGTTAAAAATAACCAACAGGTCGATACCCAAAGCCCGCTGTACGCCAGTTTGCAGGCGGCGGTATTGCAGGCGGTGAATCAGCACGCGCTCTTTTTTGCCGCTGCCCTGCCGCGTCAGATCTCCAGCCCGCTGTTCAACCGCTATCAGCAACAGGAGACCTACGGGTTTCACGTTGACGGGGCCGTACGTAGCCACCCCCAGAGCGGCTGGATGCGCACCGATCTCTCTGCCACCCTCTTTTTAAGCGACCCCGACAGCTACGAAGGCGGCGAGCTAGTGGTGAACGACACGTATGGCCAGCACAGCGTTAAGCTCCCGGCGGGGGATCTGGTGCTCTACCCCTCCAGCAGCCTGCATTGCGTTACCCCGGTTACCGCGGGCGTGCGGGTGGCCTCCTTTATGTGGATCCAGTCGATGATCCGCGATGATAAAAAGCGCGGCATGCTGTTCGACCTGGACCGTAACATCCAGGCTTTGCGCGCCCGTCACGGTGAAAGCGACGAAGTGCTCTCCCTGCTCAACCTCTACCATAACCTGCTGCGCGAATGGTCTGAAATCTAGCCCCGCGCCTTGATTGTGCGTTTTTTGACCCCATAGTTACTGGATAGCGCAATATCCTGTCAGGAGGGGTCTATGGCTTCCGGTTGGGCGAATGATGACGCCGTGAATGAACAGATCAACAGTACCATTGAAGATGCTGTTGCGCGGGCGCGAGGCGAAATTCCGCAGGGCGAAAGCCTGAAAACCTGTGAGGAGTGCGGGGAGCCCATCCCCGAGGCGCGGCGCAAAGCCGTACCCGGCGTCCGGCTGTGCATCGCCTGCCAGCAGGAGAAAGATTCACATAACGCATCTCATGCAGGATATAATCGCAGGGGATCGAAAGACAGCCAGTTGCGATGACTGGCATGGCGGCGGGTTTACCACGCAAGCGGTTACGTTCTTGTGCACGAATTTTCACCACAGGTTTGGCAAAATGTGCCCTTACCGTTGCGTCTGTAAAGCGCAATGGCAAGAAGCGTAAAGGCATTCACTGAATTTATTAATATTCAATTACTTATTTGTCATTCAAATTTTTTGAATGATGTAGTCAATTCTCTTCGATTTTATCTTTCGCAAAAAAGCGTGATACTTATCACATCGACGGAACAACGTCCCCTTAACAGAATAACCTGCGAGAGATTAACCATGAAAACCATCAAATATGCTGTTGCTGCTGTTGCCCTGACGACTCTATCTTTCGGTGCTTTCGCTGCGGAATCTCTTACCGCTGCCCAGGCAAACAGCATGAACAAAATCGGTGTGGTGAGTGCTGAAGGCGCGACCACGCTGGACGGTCTGGAAGCACGCCTGGCAGCAAAAGCTGAAGCGGCTGGCGCGACCGGTTACACCATTACCTCCGCTAACACCAACAATAAACTGAGCGGTACTGCGGTTATCTATAAATAACCTGACCCTTATCTCTGCCCCGCTCGCCAGTTCGCTGGTGGGCTGCTCCAACCCTCATTGACTCTGTTGTTATTTTTTTGGCCCGTCCATCGCTGGACGGGCTTTTTTTTCGCTAAAAACTCTGGTTAACCCGCGCCAGCCCGGCGTCAACCGTCTCCACCTCACCGGTCGCCAGCAGGCAGCAGGCCATCTGGAGCTTCAGGGAGTGCGGTACCGCTTCGCGTCCGGCCAAACAACTTTCTATCCAGCGGGCAGTGGTTTCAGGATCTTTCGCCTGCGGCAGGGAGACGTCGGTGTTCTCTTCCCCACGCTCCAGTATCACCCGTATACCCGCCTTGGGATCAATCAGGGTTTGCTGCGGGCAGCGTTGCGGGTTGGCGTACACCTCCCCTTCGGTGCCGTGCATCAACAGCCCCCGGCCACCGATATCGGCAAAAAAGGTCGCCACGCGCGTGACATATTCCGGGTGCGAGACGCTGGAGAGGCGCAGCGCGGCATCCTCCGCAAAAGGCGTCGCCAGTTTGGCAAGGGTATGGGCGCTGTTACGCACCCCCATGCGCCAGCGCATCGCCAGCTGTTTTTCCAGCGGCGGGCAGAGGGTGCTGATCGGGATATAGACCGGGTGATGCCCCTCGAGCTTCGCCTGCGCCTGACCGCCGTGCAGGGTCGGCTCAATGCCCAGCAGCGTGAAAATGGTTTCTGTCAGCACGCGGGTGGGATCTTCACTGACGCCGTGCACCACCACCGGGAACCCCAGCTTTCGCAGCAGAATAGCCAGCAGCGGGGTCAGGTTGGCCTGTTTGCGTGCGCCGTTGTAGGTGGGGATCACGATTGGCATCGGCTTGAGTGCGGGCGGCGTCAGGCGTAGGGTGCGGGCCTGCATCGCATCGTAAAAACCCCGCATCTCCGCTTCGCCTTCACCTTTAATTCGTAGCGCGATCAGAATACCGCCCATCTCCAGGTCGGGAACCTCTCCGTCCAGCATATGGGTATAGAGCATGCGGGCGGTCTCCTGATCCAGGTCGCGCGCATGGTTCTTACCACGCCCTACCTCTTTGATAATTTTACGGTAATCCACGGGATTTCTCCTTTACGACATGTTTTAAACACTATAGCCCTGATAAAGACCCGGCCGATAGCTTTTTATCCTTCGCCATTAACAGGCTGTTTTATCAGAAGAATTAATTACGCAATATTTATCGAGCATATTTGTGAATCGGGCAAAAGATTCTTATCAGGAGACATTCTGATTAAATAAACACCGGATTGTTGTTGAAGGTAGAAACCAGGATTGATTATGAACAAGGTGGCTTTAAGTTTATTCATCGCCGCAATGGCAGGATGCGCCGCGTCCGCCTTTGCGGCCACAAATGGCGAAGGACAGATTAACTTTAGCGGCGAAATTATCGATTCCGCTTGTCAGGTAACGAACGGTTTGAGTAATCCTCTGGATGTGCAGTTAGGTAAGGTGTCGAAAACCCTCTTTACCGGCACAGGCTCAACCAGCACCGCAACAAAGTTCGACATTCAGCTAACCAATTGCCCGGAAACGGTCACCTCTGCTGCGGTTAACTTCGGCGGGACGCCGGATGCAGATAACAATTCCACACTGGCGTTAACGCGAGATGCGGATGCCGCGACCGGTGTGGCAATTCAGCTGCTCGACACCGCCGGGCAACCTGTCAGTCTGTATACCCCTTCTCGTCAGTACCCGTTAACGGCTGGCAGTACGGTAAACGATCTGGAATTTGGTGCACGTTATATTCAGACGCAAGCGGCCGTAACCGCAGGCCCTGCCAATTCCGTGTCAACCTTTACCATTATCTATAACTGATATCATCAATTCAGAAATATCAGCCCTGATTTCGGGGCTGATATTTCTTGTTTATGTTGAGACATATTTATGCGCCATGTTTATTTACTGAGCACTCTATTACTGGTAGCCGCGACAGCGCATGCGGGTGTCATTATTAACGGCACCCGTCTTGTCTACCACGGAGATAAAAAGGAATCGTCTCTTGGCCTTTCAAATCCAGATAGCACGGATTATCTGGTTCAGTCCTGGGTTGATTCTGGCGATAAAAACATGGCCAAAGCCCCCTTCCTGATCACGCCGCCGCTATTCCGTCTGGACGGCAAGGAAGATAACGTTCTGCGTGTGGTCCGTACGGGCGGAAATATGCCCGAAGATCGCGAATCGCTTTTCTGGCTTAACATTAAAGCGATTCCCTCTTCTAAAAATCAGCAGGGGGTGAATACCCTGCAAATCGCGATTAATACGCGCATTAAGTTGCTTTATCGTCCCGCGTCAGTAAAAGGCCAACCCGAAGAGGCAGGCGATAAACTGGCGTGGCATCGCGAGGGCAACGAGCTGATTGTAAATAACCCAACGCCGTTTTATATGAACTTCCAGCAAATCATGCTGAACGGCAAGAAAGTGCCAAACGTCACCTGGGCGATACCGAAAGCCGAAACGCATTTTGCTCTTCCGGCCACTATCAGCGGTAATTCCGTCAGTTACTCCATCATTACTGATTACGGTAGCGTCAGTAAAACCTGGACCGCTGCACTCCATTAATCAAGCGGTACACGGGCGTTTCAAATAATCATGTACAGCACTAAAAAGCCTTTTTCCTGTCATTTACTCGCACTGCTGGTCATTTTATGTGGCCTGGCAGTGGCGTGTTTTTCACAGCAAATATGGGCCGATGATTATTTTAACCCCGCCCTGCTGGATCTGGATAACCCCCGGCAGGGAAAAACTGACCTCTCAATCTATGAAAAAGGCCCGGGCCAGGCACCGGGTCAATATCAGGTGGCCCTTTTTATTAATAACAACAAGATTGATACCCGTGAGATCACGTTTAAATTACATAAGGATGCCAAAGGCGACAGTTCACTTCAGCCCTGTTTTTCGCTGGGCGACTTAAAGCGTCTTGGCGTCAAAACGGAAAAATTTCCGCAACTGATGGCGAAGGGTGAGTGCGCAGAGTTAAGCGTGATTCCTGCCGCATCGGCCACGTTTAAAGTCCGCCATCAGCAGTTGCTGCTGAGCATTCCGCAGTCTGCGCTCGGCCAGATACCCCGTGGCTATATCGACCCGAAAGACTTTGATGAAGGTATTACCGCCGGTTTGCTCAACTACAGCACCAACGCCAGCCAGAGCCATGCGCGCCAGCCAGGCGAGCAGGACAACAGCAGCCAGTATGTGAACCTGCGCCCGGGTCTGAATATCGGTGCCTGGCGCGTGCGAAACTACTCAACCTGGAATCGCAGCACCACCGGTCACGAAGAGCAGCACAGCTTCTCCTCCGTCTATACCTACGCTCAGCGCGATATCGTGGCGATGAAAAGCGATCTGACGGTAGGGCAAAGCTCTTCCCCGGCGGATGTGTTCGACAGCGTGCCCTATACCGGCATGCAGCTCAATTCCGACAGCGACATGCTGCCAGACAGCGAGAAAGGCTACGCGCCGATTATTCGTGGCACCGCCCACAGCAACGCGCTGGTGATGGTGCGTCAGAACGGCTACGTGATTTACCAAAATACCGTCGCCCCCGGAGCGTTTGAAATTAACGATCTCTACCCCACCGGCAGTAGCGGCGATCTGCAGGTCACGGTGAAAGAAACCGACGGCAGCGAAAGCCATTTCGTGGTGCCTTACGCCTCGGTCCCCGTGCTGCAACGTGAAAAGAATCTGCGCTACAGCGTGACCGCAGGGCGCTATCGTTCCTATGACAAAGATGTTGAAAAAACCCCTTTTGCCCAGGGTAGCGCCATCTACGGCCTGCCTTACGGTTTTACTGCCTACGGCGGCATGCAGCAGAGTAGCCATTACCAGTCGCAGGCCGTTGGCGGCGGGAAAAATATGGGCGATTTAGGCGCTTTCTCTGTCGACATCACGCGGGCCAAAGCACTGCTTAAAAAACAGCATGCCAGCACCGGGCAGTCATGGCGCGTGCGTTACAGCAAAGATTTCTCAAAAATGGGGACTAACTTCATGCTGGCGGGCTATCGGTATAACAGCAAAGGGTTCTACACCCTGGAAGATACCATGGAGTCTTATACCCGGAGTGACGACTGGTCTGCACCGCAGCAACGCCGCGCCCGTACCGAAGCCACCATTGACCAGACGCTGGGCGAAGGCTGGGGATCGGTCACCCTGAGTCTGGTGAAAGAGACCTACTGGAGCCAAAGCCAGGACATGACCTCCATGAGCGTTAGCTACAACAACAGCTGGCACGGGGTGAGTTACAGCCTGAGCTATAGCCTCAATAAGAACACCAACGACAGCAATGAAGACGGTGAATCCGTTACCCAGGACAACCAGTTCGCGCTGAGCGTCTCCGTGCCACTGGATCACTGGATGCATAACACCTGGGCGACATACAACCTGAACAACACGAAAGCGGGCACCACGCAAAATATCGGGCTAAACGGCACCGCCCTCCAGGGTGACAACCTGAGCTGGAATATCCAGGAGGGATTGAGCAACAGCGGAAGCGGTAACTCAACCAACCTGAATGCCGATTACAAAGGAACCTATGGCGAAATCAGCGGCGGCGTGAGCCAGGACAAAAATCAGCGGAACGTTAACGTCGGCTTGCAGGGCGGTATGGTGGCCCATGCTAACGGCATCACCCTGAGCCAGCCGCTGGGGGATACCATCGCGCTGGTTAAAGCCCCAGGCACGCACGGCACGCACATTACCAACCAGACCGGGGTCAAAACCGATTTTCGCGGCTATACCGTCGTGCCCTTTGTCACCGCCTATCGTCACAACACCATTGCCCTGGATACGGAAACGCTGCCGGACGAGGCCGACGTGACCCACGCGGCGCAAGTTGTTACGCCAACACGCGGCGCGGTGGTCCGCGCCAGCTTTAACACCCGCGTGGGCAGCCGGGTCTTAATGACGCTCACGCGACAGGGTAAGCCGCTGCCCTTTGGCGCAACGGTTACCACCGGGGATAAGGATAGCGAGTTTATCGTAGGCAATGACGGACAGACTTACCTCTCCGGCCTGCCTCAGCACGGAACGCTGTCTGTTTCCTGGGGTCAGGATGCCAGCGAAAGCTGTGTGGCTGAGTACCGGCTAACGGATGAGGAAAAGAAAACCAGCATCATCAACGCTGCCGCGCAATGTCACTGATTCACCGTTCAGGCTAACAATTATGCAGATTCTCAAACACTGTTTTTTCCTTCTGGTTCTTGGCATGGCGGCGTTGTTTATGCCCCACGCTAAAGCGGCGTGTACCACTCCCGATATGCCAAAAATGATCGATGTCGCCTCCGTCTCCATCCCCACCACGCTGGCGGTGGGTTCCACCATTCCGGGTACGGAACAGACCGTGCACGTGGCGGGTAATTGCGATCATTCGTATGAGAGTGGAATGGAAATTATCTCCTGCTATTACGGCAGCGGGGCCGAAATTCCAGGGCTGACTGGCGTCTATGATTCTGGCGTGCCGGGCGTCGGCGTGGCGTTGATGAATGATAAGGGGCAGCGTATCTCCGGTGGGGGAAAGACCGCGTGCGACTCCCGCAGTACCCCAATCGGCTATGTCTCGAATGATGGAAAAATGTCGTTCGACTTTAACGTGACCCTCCAGCTCGTCAAGACCAGCGAAACGGTAAAGTCAGGAACGCTGAGTCAGGCGCAAACCCAGTTTGGTATTGGCGTATTCGGCAATGACGGCATCGGCAGTCCCAATACTGTCTCCTATGCCGGTAACGTTATTCTGCATCAGGTCACCTGTTCCGTATCACCGAAAAATCTCACCATCAACCTGGGGGATTTCCCGGTCAGTGATTTCGCCGTCACTGGCACGCTCTCGTCTCCGGCCCAGGAGTTTAATGTGGATGTGGATTGTGACACCACCGTTCAGCCGTTAGTGAAAATCACCAGTGCCAATGGTTACGAACCGCAGTTTGAAGGGGTCATCAAACTCACCCAGCAAAGCGGCATGGCAACCGGCGTCGGCGTCAGAATGCTGTTCGACGACAACATTGCCACCTTTGATAGCTACGTTCCTACCCAACGTCCGGCAAACGCCAATGAAACGCTGAGGATCCCCTTCGAGGTGCGTTACGAACAGATCAGCGATGTCGTCACACCGGGTCCAGCGAACAGCATCGCGACCCTTACCCTCGCCTATAAGTGATCGTTATGAAAAAAACCGCATTGATTATGGCGCTGACGCTGCTGAGCCAGGCTCACGCAGAGGATATTCAGATTGAGATGAGAGGGAATATTTACGCCAATACCTGCATCGTAGACAGCGCCAGCAAAGATCTCACCGTCAACCTGGGGCAGGCCGTATCAAGTGACTTTAAGAATGTCGGAGACACGGGCACGTGGAAAGCGTTCAGCCTGTCGGTATCGCACTGCCCGCAAACCCTGATGCTGGCCAACGCCTTTTTTTACGGGCAGGCCGACCGCATTCATCCAACAAAGTTTGCCAACATCGGTAGCGCCAAAGGGCTGGCGCTGGAGCTGGGCGACCCGCAGGACAATATTCTGCTTGCGCCGCAGGCGAGCTTTAACGTGCTGATCGATCAAAACACGCACACGGCTACCTTCCCCCTTGCCGCCCGCTATTACGTCACCTCGATACCCATCAGCGCAGGGACTTTCAGCAGCGTAGTCCGGGTGACTTTTACTTACCAGTAGGGGCACGCCGCTTAGCGCGGACGCTTTTTTTACGCCCGGCGGCGAGTGTAGCCGGACGTTTTTTCACCTCGGGTACGTCGGGCTGTTCGATAGGAAAGACCGGCAGGGCATTCAGCAGGCGCTTACCGTAATTTTTGGTGAGCAGGCGTTTATCGTAGATCACCACCTCCCCCCAGCAGCTGTGGCTGCGGATCAGACGCCCGACCTGCTGAATCAGGTTGAACGAGGCCGCAGGCAGGCTCTGTACTTCAAACGGGAAGCGATTCAGGCTTTTCAGCCACTCGCCTTCGGTGAGCACCACCGGGCTGTCTATAGGGGGGAAAGCAATCTTGTGAATGTGTACCTGGGTCAGGTAATCGCCCTTCAGATCCAGCCCTTCGGCAAAGGATTGCAGCCCCACCAGTACGCTGCGTTCGCCGTTATCAATGCGTTTGCGGTGTGTTTCAACCAGCCGGTAACGAGGCTGATCGCCCTGCACCAGCAGGAGCAGACGCAGATCGGTAACAAAGGTTAAAAACAGCTGCATTGCCCGGGCGCTGGCAAACAGCACCAGCATGCCGGGGTATTTTTTGCTTTCCAGCTGTTCGCGGAAATAGGCCGCCATCTCGGCAAGGTGGTGCTCTTCGTTGTCGATCAGTGGCTCGTAATTCATGCGTGGAATGACCAGCTTGCCCTGCTCGCAGTGGTTGAATGGCGAGTCGAGCGCGACAAAGCGATCCCCTGCCTTTTCCTTCAGGCCGCTCATCTCTTGCAACCGCGAGAAGCTGTTCAGCGAGCGCAACGTGGCGGAGGTGACCACCACATGCGGCACGCTGCGCCAGAGCAGCTTTTCCAGCTGATCGCTGACGCGAATACCCGCGCAGTGGAAGAAGAGATGCACTTGCCCTTCTTTGACCTCCCGCGTCGCCCACTTGGTGACCGGCGCGCCGGAGGCCTGGGCCATGGACGCCAGCCGCCACAGCTTGCTTTGCCCCTCGAACATGCCCAGCGCGCGGTTCATCTGCAACAGCACCCGGTGTACACGCACCACATCATGGGTGCCGGTCTTTTCACTCAGATCGTTTAAAAACAGCTCTGCCAGCCCGCGCAGTTTTTCGATGAGCTGCGCCAGCTCGCGGCAAACCGCCATGATCTCGTCCGGTAGCTCGCCCATCTCAAAGCGATGTTCCGCCTCCTGGCTGGCCGGGAGGTAGAGATTGAGGATGTTATTCAGCGAGGCGATATGGGTATAGATGGTTTCGCAGTGTTCGCTCAGCCGCTCCGGGATCGCCAGCGGCGGGATGGTTTTCGGGCGGAATTGATCCATGCAGGTCGCCACCAGCTTGCAGAACAGATCCAGCTGCAGGCGGAACCACGGGGCGGTGATCTCGGCGCTCATCTCCAGCGCATCGCGGGCGACGTCCGGCAGATGGTGGCCTTCATCCAGCACCAGCAGCAGGTGTTTTGGGTCCGGCAAGACCGACTCGCTCTCCATTGCCGCCATTACCAGCGCATGGTTGGCGACCACCACTTCCGCCTCCTGGATCTCACGGCGGGCGACGAAGAACGGGCACTCGCGATAGTAGTGGCAATTGCGGTTCAGGCAGCTGGCTTTGTCGGTACTGAGCCTGCGCCACAGGTCGTCGCTGATGGCCTGATCGGTGTGATCGCGCAGGCCGTCCCACTTATAGCCGTCGAGATCGGTTTTGAGCTTCGCGCACTGCTCCTGCTCGGCCTTGTTGTTGGGGGTGAGTTCGTCATCGAGAAACGCCAGCAGATCCTGCTGGGATGGCTCACTGCTGGCAAGAGCGGCCAGGTTGCGCGGGCAGACGTAGCGCCCGCGGCCAAAGGCGGCGGTAAAGCGCAGCTCCGGGATGATTTTGCGCAGCAGGGGCAGGTCTTTGCTGTAGATCTGATCCTGCAGAGCGACGTTGGCGGTACTGACCACCAACGTTTTTTGTTCTTCCCGGGCAATGGCGATGCCGGGGATCAGGTAGGACAAGGTTTTACCGACGCCAGTCGGGGCTTCAATTGCCAGATGTCGGCCCTCGTCACCGGCCAGCGTTTTTGCCACATCGGCAATCATCTGCCGTTGCGGTGCGCGGGGGATGAAGTCGGGGATCTGCTGTTGTAGCGCCTTATACCAGGCGGCAATTTGCGCTTTCAGCGCGGCGGTTAAAGCCATGATGAACCTGAAATACTGTATAAACAGCCACTATTGTGGCACTTTCTTAAGCGGGCCGCAAAAGAAAAGCCCGGCTTTACGACCGGGCTTCCAGATTACTGCGCTGCGGCAGGTTTGCGCGGACGGCGTCGGCGCTGCTGTTCGCCTGCCGGTTTGGCGTCGCCGTCACGACGCGGAGGTTTGTTCGCGGCTTTTGGCGCACCGCCTTCGCTACGGCGCGGCTGCTGCTGACCACGGCCACCGCCGCCCTGCCCGCGTCCACCGCCCTGACCACGCCCGCCACCATGGCGACCGTTCTGGATCGGCTCGGCTTTGATTGACGGGTCTACGTCGTAGCCGTCGAGGGCGATACGTGGGATCTCTTTTTTCAGCAGGCGTTCGATGTCGCGCAGCAGTTTGATTTCATCCACACAGACCAGCGACAGGGCTTCGCCCGTTGCCGCGGCACGGCCGGTACGGCCGATACGGTGAACGTAATCTTCCGGCACGTTCGGCAGCTCGTAGTTCACCACGTGCGGCAGCTCTTCAATGTCCAGGCCACGGGCGGCAATGTCGGTTGCCACCAGCACGCGGATATCACCGGATTTAAAATCTGCCAGCGCGCGGGTACGTGCCCCCTGGCTCTTGTTGCCGTGGATGGCCGCGCTGCGGATCCCGTCTTTGTTCAGCTGTTCTGCAAGGTGGTTGGCACCGTGCTTGGTACGGGTGAAGACCAGCACCTGCTGCCAGTTGCCCTCGCCAATCATCTGTGACAGCAGCTCGCGCTTACGCTTTTTGTCCACCATGTGGACATGCTGGGTCACCTGCTCGGAGGCGGTATTGCGACGCGCCACTTCCACTTCCAGCGGGTTGTGCAGCAGTTTTTCCGCCAGCCCTTTGATCTCATCGGAGAAGGTGGCGGAGAAGAGCAGGTTCTGGCGGCGAGCCGGCAGTTTTGCCAGTACGCGGCGAATATCGTGGATGAAGCCCATGTCGAGCATACGGTCGGCTTCGTCGAGCACCAGGATTTCAACGCTGTCGAGCTTCACGGCGTTCTGATGTTCCAGATCGAGCAGACGGCCCGGGGTGGCTACCAGCACGTCCACGCCGCTGCGCAGTTTCATCATCTGTGGGTTAATGCTCACGCCACCAAACACCACCAGCGAACGGATATTGAGATAGCGGCTGTACTCACGCACGTTCTCGCCCACCTGGGCGGCGAGTTCACGGGTCGGGGTCAGGATCAGGGCGCGCACCGGGCGACGGCCTTTGGCGTGCGGCTCTTTCTGGATCAGACGTTGCAGCAACGGCAGGGTAAAGCCCGCGGTTTTACCGGTGCCGGTCTGGGCGCTGGCCATCAAATCGCGGCCTGCCAGCACGGCAGGAATGGCCTGCTGCTGAATAGGGGTAGGTTCGCGGTAGCCCTGCTCTTCTACAGCGCGCAGGATTTCCGGGTCCAGGCCAAGGGTATCAAAAGACATAACAACTCCGAACCGCCCCGACCGTTTCAGGTGTAGTTTTCAGGGAGATAGTGACAAATAAGAGGACAAAAACCACAGTGTCGCAAAGCAGCGGAGTGTAGCAGCTTTTGTGACGTGGCGCATAAAATATCCCGTTGGATTCCCTTAACGAAATATTTCTCCGGCTGGCTGGACTTATCACAAATCTGGCATAATCTTAATCAATCGATTGATTAAGATTATGCACACTATGAATCCGACCCCAACCACCACGAAAGGCGAACAGGCCAAAGCTCAGTTGATTGCCGCGGCGCTGGCGCAGTTTGGCGAGTACGGACTGCATGCCACCACCCGCGATATCGCCGCCCAGGCGGGGCAAAACATCGCCGCCATTACCTACTATTTCGGCTCGAAAGAGGATCTGTACCTCGCCTGCGCCCAGTGGATCGCCGATTTCATCGGCACCAACTTTCGTCCTCACGTCGAGGCCGCGACCACCCTGCTGTCCGAGCCTTCACCGGATCGCGCCGCCATTCGCGGGCTGATCTTAAATGCCTGCCACAATATGATTCAGCTGCTGACCCATGACGATACGCTGAACCTGAGTAAATTTATCTCCCGGGAGCAGCTCTCGCCCTCTGCTGCCTATCAGCTGGTGCACGATCAGGTTATCGCCCCGATGCACACCCACCTGACCCGGCTGGTGGCGGCGTATACCGGCCGCGACGCCAGTGATACGCAGACCATTTTGCATACCCATGCCCTGCTGGGCGAAGTGCTCGCCTTTCGCCTCGGGCGGGAGACCATTTTGTTACGCACCGGCTGGACCGAATTTGATGCGGACAAAGCCGCGCAGATAAGCCAGGTCATCACCTGCCATGTTGATCTGATCCTGCAAGGTTTAACCCAAAGGAGCCTGGAGTTATGAAAAAACCTGCCGTTATTCTTCTGGCCGTGGTGGTTGTGCTGGCCGCCGGATTCGGTGGCTGGTGGTGGTATCAGAGCCAGCAGGATAAGACGTTAACCCTGTACGGTAACGTAGATATTCGCACCGTGAATATGAGCTTTCGCGTCGGCGGGCGGCTGGCGTCGTTAATCGTGGACGAAGGGGACACCATCACCGCCGGGCAGACGCTGGGCGAGCTGGATAAAGCCCCGTACCAGAATGCGCTGCTGCAGGCCCAGGCGGGTGTTTCTGTCGCCCAGGCGCAATATGATTTAATGCAGGCCGGTTACCGGGATGAAGAGGTGGCCCAGGCCGCCGCCGCCGTGAAACAGGCTCAGGCGGCGTATGACTATGCGCAAAACTTCTACAATCGCCAGCAGGGGCTGTGGAAAAGCCGCACCGTGTCGGCTAACGATCTGGAAAACACCCGCTCCTCGCGCGATCAGGCTCTGGCGACCCTGAAATCTTCTCAGGATAAGTTACGCCAGTACCGCTCCGGCAACCGCGAGCAGGATATCGCCCAGGCAAAAGCCAGTCTTGAACAGGCCCAGGCCCAGTTAGCGCAGGCCCAACTGGATCTGCATGACACCACCCTGGTGGCCCCGGCCAACGGCACCCTGATGACCCGCGCCGTCGAGCCAGGCAGCATGCTGAACGCGGGCAGCACGGTGCTAACCCTCTCCCTGACCCGCCCGGTGTGGGTACGCGCCTATATCAATGAAGCCAGCCTTGGCGAAGCCCGGCCGGGGCGCGAGGTGCTGCTCTACACCGACGGACGCGCGGATAAGCCTTATCACGGGAAGATCGGCTTTGTCTCTCCGACCGCCGAATTCACGCCAAAAACCGTGGAAACCCCGGATCTGCGCACTGACCTGGTCTATCGCCTGCGCATTATCGTCAACGATGCCGACGAAGCCCTGCGTCAGGGGATGCCGGTCACCGTCAGCTTCGACGATGGGCAAACCCATGAATGACGCGGTGATCCAGCTCACCGGCCTGGTCAAACGCTTTGCCGGAATGGACAAACCCGCCGTCGCGCCGCTCGACTGCACCCTGCATAAAGGCTATGTCACCGGGCTGGTCGGGCCGGACGGCGCAGGCAAAACCACCCTGATGCGGATGCTGGCCGGGCTACTTAAGCCCGACGAAGGCACCGCCAGCGTGCTGGGACTGGACCCGGTTCGCGACGATCGCGCCCTGCATGCGATGCTGGGCTACATGCCGCAGAAGTTCGGCCTGTACGAAGATCTGACGGTGATGGAGAACCTGACCCTGTATGCCGACCTGCGCAGCGTTACCGGCGAGACGCGGCAGAAGACCTTTCAACGCCTGCTCGAATTTACCGCGCTCGGCCCCTTCACCGACCGGCTGGCGGGCAAGCTTTCCGGCGGGATGAAGCAGAAGCTGGGCCTCGCCTGCACCCTGGTGGGTGAACCGAAAGTCTTACTGCTGGACGAGCCTGGCGTTGGCGTGGATCCCATCTCCCGCCGCGAACTGTGGCAGATGGTGCATGAGCTGGCAGGCGACGGCATGTTAATCCTCTGGAGCACCTCGTATCTCGATGAAGCGGAACAGTGCCGGGACGTGCTGCTGATGAACGAAGGGGAGCTGCTCTATCAGGGGGATCCTACCGCGCTCACGCAAAGCATGACCGGCCGCAGCCTGCTGCTGAATTCACCCCACGAAAACAACCGCCGCCTGCTGCAGCGGGTGCTGAAGCTGCCCCAGGTGAGCGACGGCATGATCCAGGGGAAATCGGTGCGGGTGATCCTTAAAAAAGAGGCCAGCGCCGATGATCTGCGCCAGCATGCGGATCTCCCGGATCTGGCCGTCAGGGATGCTGCCCCGCGCTTTGAAGATGCCTTTATCGATCTGCTCGGTGGTGCAGGCACCGCAGAATCCCCACTGGGGGCGATCCTGCATACCGTGGAAGGCACGCCGGGTGAAACGGTAATCGAGGCCAAATCCCTGACCAAAAAGTTTGGCGATTTTGCTGCCACGGATGACGTGAACTTCGCGGTGAAACGCGGCGAAATCTTCGGCCTGCTCGGCCCCAACGGCGCGGGGAAATCCACCACCTTTAAAATGATGTGCGGCCTGCTGGTGCCCACCGCCGGGAAGGCGCTGGTGCTGGATATGGATTTGAAAGTCAGCTCCGGCAAGGCGCGCCAGCATCTGGGCTATATGGCGCAAAAGTTCTCTCTCTACGGCAACCTGACGGTGGAGCAGAACCTGCGCTTTTTCTCCGGCGTATATGGCCTGCGTGGGCGGGCGCAGAACGACAAAATCAGCCGCATGAGCGAAGCGTTTGGGTTGGATCATGTTGCCAGCCATGCCACCGACGATCTGCCGCTCGGGTTTAAGCAGCGGCTGGCGCTGGCCTGTTCCCTGATGCATGAGCCGGACATTCTGTTTCTCGATGAACCGACCTCCGGTGTGGATCCCCTCACCCGTCGCGAGTTCTGGCTGCATATCAACAGCATGGTGGAAAAAGGGGTCACTGTGATGGTGACCACCCACTTTATGGACGAGGCGGAATATTGCGACCGCATCGGGCTGGTGTACCGCGGCAAGCTGATCGCCCACGGCACGCCTGACGATCTCAAAGCCCAGGTGGCCGACGAGCAACAGCCCGATCCGACGATGGAGCAGGCATTTATTACCCTGATTAACGACTGGGATAAGGAGCACGGCCATGTCTGATACCGCCCTCTCCTGGCGTCGGGTGCGCGCCCTGTGCATCAAAGAGACGCGGCAGATCGTTCGCGACCCAAGTAGCTGGCTGATTGCGGTGGTGATCCCCCTGCTGCTGCTGTTCATCTTTGGCTACGGCATTAACCTCGACTCCAGCAAGCTGCGGGTCGGCATCCTGCTGGAGCAGCGCAGCGAAGAGGCGCTCGACTTTACCCACACCATGACCGGCTCGCCGTACATTGACGCCACCATCAGCGATAACCGCCAGGCGCTGATCCAGATGATGCAGGCCGGGCGCATTCGCGGGCTGATTGTCATTCCGGTGGATTTCGCCGAGCACATGGCCCGCCCGAACGACACCGCCCCCATTCAGGTGATCACCGACGGCAGCGAACCGAATACCGCCAACTTTGTGCAGGGTTATACCGAAGGGATCTGGCAGATGTGGCAAATGCAGCGGGCGGAAGATCGGGGTGAAACGTTCGAGCCGCTGATCGACGTGCAGACCCGCTACTGGTTTAACCCGGCGGCCATCAGTCAGCACTTTATTATTCCCGGCGCGGTGACCATTATCATGACGGTGATCGGCGCTATTTTGACCTCGCTGGTGATTGCCCGCGAGTGGGAGCGCGGCACCATGGAGGCGCTGCTCTCTACCGAAGTCACGCGCACGGAACTGCTGCTGTGCAAGCTCATCCCTTACTACTTCCTCGGGATGCTGGCGATGCTGCTCTGCATGCTTGTCGCAGTCTTTATTCTCGGGGTGCCCTATCGTGGCTCGCTGCTGGTGCTGTTCATCATCACCAGCCTGTTTTTACTCAGCACCCTGGGGATGGGCCTGTTGATTTCTACCGTCACCCGCAACCAGTTTAACGCCGCCCAGGTAGCGCTGAATGCCGCCTTTTTGCCGTCCATTATGCTGTCCGGGTTTATTTTCCAGATCGACAGTATGCCCGCGGTGATCCGCGCGGTGACCTACATCATTCCGGCGCGCTATTTCGTCAGCACCCTGCAAAGCCTGTTCCTGGCGGGCAATATCCCGGTGGTGCTGATTGTGAACCTGCTGTTTTTGATTGCCTCGGCGGTGATGTTTATCGGGCTGACGTGGATGAAAACCAAACGGCGCCTGGATTAGGTTGCGCCCGGTGGCGCTCCGCTCACCGGACCTGTAAGACCCGTTGATTTTGTAGGTTGGGTAAGCGAACGCGCCACCCGACAAGAGGACGACACTATGCTTTACCGTTTATGGACGTTGATTCGCAAAGAGCTGCAATCGCTGCTGCGCGAGCCACAGACCCGGGCAATATTGATATTGCCGGTGCTGATCCAGGTGCTGCTGTTCCCGTGGGCGGCCACCCTGGAGGTGACCAATGCCACTATCGCCGTCTATAACGAAGATAACGGCAAGCATTCGGTGGAGCTGACCCAGCGCTTCGCCCGCGCCAAAGCCTTTACCCACGTGCTGATCCTCAATAGTCCGCAGGAAATCCAGCCAACCATCGACACGCAAAAGGCGCTATTGCTGGTGCGCTTCCCGGCCGATTTTTCCCGTAACCTGGACACCCTGCAAACCGCCCCCATGCAGCTGATCCTCGACGGGCGTAACTCCAACAGCGCGCAGATTGCCGCTAACTATTTGCAGCAGGTAGTGAAAACGTATCAGCAGGAGTTGATGGAGGGCAAACCGAAGCCGAACAACAGCGAGCTGGTGGTGCGCAACTGGTATAACCCGAACCTCGACTACAAATGGTTTGTGGTGCCGTCGCTGATCGCCATGATCACCACCATCGGGGTGATGATTGTCACGTCTCTGTCGGTGGCGCGCGAGCGCGAACAGGGCACGCTGGATCAGCTGCTGGTTTCCCCGCTGGCGACCTGGCAAATCTTCGTCGGCAAGGCGGTGCCAGCGCTGATTGTTGCCACCTTCCAGGCCAGTATCGTGCTGGCGATTGGTATCTGGGCTTATCACATCCCCTTTGCCGGTTCGCTGGCGTTGTTTTACTTCACGATGGTGATATACGGGCTGTCGCTGGTGGGGTTTGGTCTGTTGATCTCGGCGCTCTGTTCAACCCAGCAGCAGGCGTTCATCGGGGTGTTCGTCTTCATGATGCCGGCGATTTTGCTCTCGGGCTATGTCTCGCCGGTTGAGAATATGCCGGTCTGGTTGCAGAACCTGACCTGGGTGAACCCGATTCGGCACTTCACCGATATCACCAAGCAGATCTATCTCAAGGATGCGAGTCTGGATATTGTGTGGGGGAGTTTGTGGCCGCTACTGGTAATAGCGGCCGTGACAGGCTCAGTGGCGTACGCGATGTTTAGACGCAATATCGCGTAGCTTTTTATCTTTGGTTAACAGTGAAACGATCGCAGGCCCTGCAAGGATCGCCAGGCCTGCGACGGCCAGCAAAAAGTTGTTTTGCAGTACCCGGGACAACAACCACAGCACAATGACTGCCGCGCCAAAATACCAGGTGGTGGTCAGCTCTTCGAGCACATCCGCCACTTCGCGCCAGCGCTCTTCATGGTGACGCTGTAAAAAGAGCATTAACAGTACGGTGACGCCGTACAACACACATAATCCCAGGCCGACCCGCACCAGGGTTCCGCTCATCCAGGCCATCACCAGTACAGCCACTACCAATAAATGCAACATAATCTGCCAGCAACTGAGGCCGGTCGCGACGCGTATGCGTTGTTGCCACTTCATGGCACTCTCCTGAAGGATTTTACTCTGCTTGTTCAGACTATCGCACTTTACGGAAAATTCCGTAACACAGCACCTTTTTGTGACGACGACTACACTTTATTTTCATCAGGATAGAGACGCGGGAAGGAGTGTATGGCCCAACAAACCCGGCATTTTTCGCTAAAAGTGTTAACGATCAACATTCATAAAGGATTCGCGGCTTTTAACCGCCGTTTCATTCTGCCCGAACTGCGCGACGCCGTACGTACCGTCAGCGCCGATGTCGTCTGCCTGCAGGAGGTCATGGGCGCGCATGAGGTGCATCCGATGCATGTGGAGAACTGGCCTGATACCAGCCACTACGAATTTCTGGCTGACACCATGTGGAGCGATTATGCCTACGGGCGTAACGCCGTCTATCCAGAAGGGCATCACGGCAACGCGATCCTCTCCCGCTACCCCATCGAACACTATGAAAACCACGATGTCTCGGTTGGCGAGAGCGAAAAGCGCGGGCTGCTTTACTGTCGGCTTGCCGTGCCGGAGCTGACCATGCCGCTGCATGTGGCCTCGGTTCACCTTGGCCTGCGGGAAGCCCACCGCCAGGCGCAGCTGCAGATGATGGCCGAATGGGTCAACGCCCTGCCGGAAGGCGATCCGGTGGTGGTGGCTGGCGACTTTAATGACTGGCGCCAGCGCGCCAGCCATCCGCTGAAGGCGGAGGCCGGGCTGGAGGAGGTGTTCACCCTTGCTCATGGCCGACCTGCCCGCACCTTCCCGGTAAGGTTCCCGCTGCTGCGTCTTGATCGTATCTATGTGAAAAATGCCCATGCCAGCAGCCCAACCGCGCTGGCCCTGAGTAACTGGCGTCATCTCTCCGACCATGCACCGTTAAGTGCGGAGATCCATTTATGAAAAGTTCATGGCAAAGCGGTAACCGGATCAAGCTGCTGGAAAATGGCGATCAATTTTACCCGGCGGTCTTTGCTGCCATTGATAAGGCGCAGAGTCGGGTGTTCCTTGAGACCTTCATCTGGTTCGATGACAGTGTGGGCCGCAAGCTGCATGCCGTTATCCTGCGTGCAGCCCAGCGTGGGGTGCATATCGAAGTGCTGCTCGACGGCTACGGCTCCCCCGACCTCGACGACGACTTTGTAGGGGAACTCACCGCGGCAGGCGTGGTATTCCGTTATTACGATCCGCGCCCTCCTCTGTTTGGTATGCGCACAAACGTGTTCCGCCGCATGCACCGTAAAATTGTGGTGGTGGATGAGCAGGTGGCGTTTGTCGGCGGCATTAACTACTCCGCCGAACATATGTCGGACTACGGCCCGGAGGCGAAACAGGATTATGCCGTCCAGGTCGAAGGGCCTGTGGTGCAGGATATTTTGCAGTTTGTCGTGGAAAACCTGCCCGGCAAAGCCGCCGTGCGTCGCTGGTGGAAGCGGCGTCATCGCCCCGAAGAGAACACCAAACCGGGCGAAGCCCAGGCGCTGTTTGTCTGGCGCGATAACGAAGAGCACCGGGATGATATTGAGCGGCACTATCTGAAGATGCTGGCTAACGCCCGGCGCGAAGTGATCATCGCCAACGCCTATTTCTTCCCGGGCTATCGTCTGCTGCACGCCATGCGTAACGCGGCCCGTCGCGGGGTGCGGGTTAAGCTGATTGTACAGGGCGAGCCGGATATGCCGATTGTCACGGTGGGGGCGCGCCTGCTCTACAACTATCTGGTGAAAGGTGGCGTAGAGATTTACGAATACCGCCGCCGTCCGCTGCACGGCAAGGTGGCGCTGATGGACGATCACTGGGTGACCGTCGGTTCCAGTAACCTCGACCCCCTCAGCCTGTCGCTGAATCTGGAGGCCAACCTGATTATTCACGATCGCGAGTTTAACCAGACCTTGCGCGATAATCTTTCCGCCATCATCGCCGAGGATTGCGTGCGGGTTGATGAAACCATGGTGCCGAAACGCACCTGGTGGAATCTGGGCAAAAGCGTGCTGGTGTTCCACTTCCTGCGTCACTTCCCGGCCCTGGTGGGTTGGCTGCCGGCCCATACGCCTAAGCTGGCGCAGGTGCCGCCGCCGGTACAACCCGAAATGGAGACCCAGGATCGAGTCGAAGCAGGTAGCACGGGAGTGAAACCCTGATGAGCAAAAAACATTCGCGCTGGCGTCTGGCAAAAAAGATCCTCACCTGGGTGTTTTTTATTGCCGTTGCGGTGCTGCTGGTGGTTTACGCGAAAAAGGTCGACTGGGCTGAGGTCTGGAAGGTTATTCGTGACTACGACCGTATGTCGCTGATGGGCGCGGTGGCGCTGGTGGTGCTGAGCTATCTGCTGTATGGCTGTTACGACCTGCTCGGACGGGTCTACTGCGGGCATAAGCTGGCTAAACGCCAGGTTATGCTGGTGTCGTTTATCTGCTATGCCTTCAACCTGACCCTGAGCACCTGGGTGGGCGGCATCGGGATGCGCTACCGGCTCTATTCCCGCCTGGGGTTGCCCAGCAGTACCATCACGCGGATCTTCTCCCTGAGCATTACCACCAACTGGCTGGGCTATATCCTGCTGGGCGGGGTGATCTTTACCGCCGGGGTGGTGCAACTGCCTGACCACTGGTACATCGACCAGTCTACGCTGCGCATTCTGGGCGTGGTATTGCTGCTGGTGATTGCCGTCTATCTGTGGGCCTGCGCCTTTGCCAAACATCGCCATATGACCATCAAAGGACAGAAGCTGGTGCTGCCTTCCTGGCGCTTTGCGCTGGCGCAGATGGCCATTTCTGCCGCTAACTGGATGGCGATGGGGGCGATTATCTGGCTGCTGATGGGCGAAGATGTGAACTACTTCTTCGTGCTGGGGGTGCTGCTGGTGAGCAGTATTGCCGGGGTGATTGTGCATATCCCGGCCGGGATCGGCGTGCTGGAAGCGGTGTTTATTGCCCTGCTGGCGGGGGAACATGTCTCCCACGGCACCATTATCGCCGCCCTGCTGGCCTACCGTATGCTCTATTACTTCCTGCCGCTGGCGCTGGCGACGGTCTGTTATCTGGTGCTGGAGAGCCGGGCGAAGAAAATGCGGGCCAAAAACGAGCAGCAGATGGCGAAGTGATGTCCCCTCACCTCAACCCTCTTCCCATCGGGGAGAGGGAGAAGTCCTTTGCGGGCCCGGCAAGCAACGCGCCGCCGGGCATCACACTTAACGGCGGTTGCCGAAGATGCGCAGCAGCATCAGGAACAGGTTGATGAAGTCCAGATAGAGCGTCAGCGCCCCAAGAATGGAGTATTTGCGCAGGTTTGAACTGTCGCGCACGTCGATCTGCTCACCGATATTTTTCAGCTTCTGCGTGTCGTAGGCTGTCAGGCCAACAAACACAATCACCCCGATATAGGTCACCGCCCACATCAGCGCTTCGCTCTTCAGCCAGAAGTTCACCAGCGAGGCCAGCACGATACCAATCAGCGCCATAAACAGCATATTGCCAAAGCCGCTCAGATCGCGTTTGGTGGTGTAACCGTAGAGACTCATCGCGCCAAACATCCCGCCCGCCACGACAAAGGTGCTGGCAATCGAGGAGTAGGTGTAGACGATGAAGATGCTGGAGAGTGTCAGGCCGGTGAGCGCCGAGTAGAGCATAAACAGCGTGGTGGCCATCCCGGCACTGAGTTTATGCACCAGCCCCGACAGGACAAATACCAGCACCAGTTGGGCGATGATCAGGCCGAAAAAGGTAATTTTGCTGGAGAAGACGAACATCATCACGGCGGGGGTGTTCGCAGAAAACCACGCGACAAACGCGGTGAGCAATAAACCGCAGGTCATCCAGCCGTAGACCTGGGCCATGTAAGTTTGCAGCCCGGTACGGCTCTGCTGAACGATGGAATCGGAACGGGGAAATCTGTCCATAACATACTCCTTTTTAAGTGGACGCACTGTTATAGCCTAACACATCCCCGGAATCCGGCTACCAGCGGCTGGCGGCGTCCTTGTCGCTGTCGCGGGATTCCACCCAACGCTCCCCTTCCGGGGTGGCTTCGCGCTTCCAGAACGGGGCGCGGGTTTTCAGATAATCCATAATGAACTCGCCCGCGGCAAAGGCGCCGCCGCGATGGGCGCTGGTGACACCCACAAAGACAATCTCTTCTCCGGGCCACATTTCACCGATGCGGTGGATAACCGTCACCCGACCGAGCGGCCAGCGTTCACGGGCCTGTTCGACAATCTCTGCCAGCGCCTTTTCGGTCATGCCGGGATAGTGCTCCAGCGTCAACGCCTTCACGCTGTCGCCCAGATTGTGGTTACGCACTTTACCCGTGAAGGTGACCACCGCCCCGTCTTCGTCGCGCTCCGCCAGCCAGGTATATTCTGTGCCGACGTTGAAACGCGCCTCATCGACAACGATTTTGGTCTCTGTCATGTCAGCCCCCGGTCACCGGTGGGAAAAAGGCCACTTCATCGCCCGACGTCACCGGATGATTAAATTCCACCAGGGTCTGATTCACCGCCGCCAGCAACTTACCGGCGTCCAGCGCCAGTGCCCAGCGGTCGCTCTGCGCCGCCAGATGCGCCCGCAGCGCTTCTACGGTAGCGAATTCGTTATCCAGCGTCAGGCTATCGGTATTGACCAACTCGCGAACCTGCGCAAAAAACAGCACTTTAATCATTTTCATCCGCCCTGAAATCACCCGATTTACCGCCGCTTTTCGCCAGCAGGCGAACCGGCCCGATCACCATATCTTTCTGCACCGCTTTGCACATGTCGTAGATGGTTAATGCCGCCACCGACGCGGCGGTCAACGCTTCCATCTCCACTCCGGTCTTGCCCGTCAGGCGACAGAGGGATTCGATGCGTACCCGGTTATGCTCCGGCTCGGCCCGTAAATTCACTTCCACTTTGCTGAGCATCAGCGGGTGGCACAGCGGGATAAGATCCCAGGTGCGTTTCGCCGCCTGGATCCCGGCGATGCGCGCCGTGGCAAAGACATCCCCTTTGTGGTGGCTGCCGTCAATGATCATGGCCAGTGTTTCGGGGAGCATGGTGACGAACGCTTCCGCGCGGGCTTCACGTACGGTCTCGGCTTTGGCGGAGACATCCACCATATGGGCTTCGCCCGAGGCGTTAATGTGGGTCAGTTGCGACATAACTTACTTCTTCAGATGTGGATGGAAATTACACGGACGCGTGCGGGCATCCAGCTGCGGGGCAATAATGTTTTCCCACGCGGTGCGGCACGCTTTGGTGGAACCCGGCATAGCAAAAATCACCGTGTTATTGGCGATACCGGCGACAGCGCGCGACTGCAGGGTAGAGGTGCCGATCTCTTCGAATGAGAGCATGCGGAACACTTCCCCAAAGCCTTCGATCTCGCGGTCGAACAGCGGGAGCAGTGCTTCCGGAGCCTGATCGCCCGCGGTAAACCCGGTGCCGCCGGTGATCAGCACCACCTGTACGTTGTCACTGGCGATCCAGCGCGACACTTCTTCGCGAATGGCGTAGCGGTTCTCTTTGACGATGACCTTGTCGACAATCTGATGCCCCGCCTCGTGGGCGGCATCGCGCAGCCAGTGGCCGGAGGTGTCATCCTCTTCGCCGCGACGTTCGGAAACGGTAAGGATAGCAATACGCGTCGGGATAAATTCTGCGCTTACCTGACTCATCTTCTGGTTCCTTGTAGCGATTACCCGCCGATATAGGACAGGTTCTGGGTGATCCCGGTGTTGCCCTGATGCAGGAAGTGGGTCTGTTTTTTGTGCATCAGCGCCTCAGAAATGCGCGCTTCCAGTGCCTGCTGCTGGGCATCATCGGCCAGCAGGTCGCGCAGGTCGACGCCACCGTCGCCAAACAGGCACAGGTGCAGCTTGCCCACCGACGAGACACGCAGGCGGTTGCAGCTGGCGCAGAAGTCTTTTTCATACGGCATGATAAGCCCGATCTCCCCTTCGTAATCGGGGTGACAAAAGACCTGCGCCGGGCCGTCGCTACGCTGGCGAAGCTGGTGGATCCAGCCGCGTCTGAGCAGCTCATCGCGCAGCACCATGCCGGAGATGTGATGACGGGCGAAGAGGTCGCTGCCCTCGCCGGTTTCCATCAGCTCGATAAAACGCAGTTGTATGCGGCGAGGTTTGATCCACGCCAGGAAGGTATCCAGCTGATGATGGTTTACATCGCGCATCAGCACGGTGTTGACCTTCACCTTGTCGAAGCCCGCCGTAAAGGCCGCATCGATGCCCTCCATCACCTGGCGGAATTTGTCCTGCCCGGTGATGGCGTGAAACTGGCGGGCATCCAGGCTGTCGACGCTGACGTTAATGGCCGTCAGCCCCGCCTCGCGCCACTGGGCGACATCGCGCGCCAGACGATAACCATTGGTGGTCACCGCAATCTGACGGATGGCGTCGTTTTCACGTACCGCCGCGAGGATCTCAGTGAAATCCCGGCGCAGCGAGGGTTCGCCGCCGGTGAGACGGATCTTCTCTGTTCCCATGGCGGCAAAGGCGCGCGTCACGCGGCGCACTTCATCCACGGAGAGAAAGCCGTTATTGGTGGTGTCGCCCGGCTTGTAGCCGTCCGGCAGACAGTAGGTGCAACGGAAATTGCACACATCGGTAATAGACAAACGCAGGTAAAAAAACTTACGCGCGAATGCATCGGTAAGTTGTGATGCCATGTACACCTTTCCTGATACGGGAGGCACAGTCATTTCTTTCTGTACCCTGGTGGCGAAACCGCCACGGCCAGAGCACCATATCTTTCGACACAGGCGCAAAGGCTAGAGTGTATGTTTTCGATTACGAAAACGTGGTTATGCCGATAGTAGCGTGTTAAAAGCAGTTTCGCTATTACCGTCTTTCGTTATATAAACTTGTATATATCGACATGTTCGTGCCATTTCGATCCAGAATACGTCATTATCAAATTCTTGCATTGATATATGTCATTTTGCCCCCGGCGTAACATCGTCATTTAGGGGTAGTTGAGTTACTGTTAAGGTGTTCGTCTTTCTAAGGAATTTCTATGCGCAATCGCATTTTTGCTGATCTCGACCGTGTCGTCGCTCTCGGCGGAGGCCACGGACTGGGCCGGGTTATGTCCTCGTTGTCATCGCTCGGTTCACGGCTGACCGGGATCGTTACCACCACCGATAACGGCGGCTCCACCGGACGCATTCGACGCGCCGAAGGGGGGATCGCCTGGGGGGATATGCGCAACTGCTTAAATCAGCTTATCACTGAACCCAGCGTCGCTTCCGCCATGTTTGAGTATCGTTTTGGCGGTAATGGCGAGCTTTCGGGGCATAACCTCGGAAACCTGATGTTAAAGGCGCTGGACCACCTCAGCGTGCGGCCTCTGGAGGCGATCAATTTAATTCGTAATCTGTTAAAAGTGGATGCGTTTTTGATTCCGATGTCCGAACATCCGGTCGATTTAATGGCTATCGACAGTCACGACCATGAAGTGTATGGCGAAGTGAATATCGACCAGCTGGACCTGCCGCCAAAAGAGTTGATGCTCTACCCCACCGTCCCGGCCACCCGGGAAGCGGTAGAGGCGATTGGCGAAGCAGATCTGATTCTGATTGGCCCCGGCAGTTTTTACACCAGTCTGATACCGCTGCTGCTCATCAAAGAGCTGGCCCAGGCGCTGCGCCGGACGCCCGCGCCGGTGGTCTACATCGGCAATCTGGGCCGTGAACTCAGCCCTGCCGCCGCCGGGCTTTCGCTGCCCGCTAAGTTGGCGCTGATGGAGCAGTATGTCGGCAAAAAGATTATTGATGCGGTGGTGGTCGGGCCGAACGCGGATGTATCAGGGATGGAAGGCCGGGTGGTGGTGCAAGAGCCGCTGGAGGCCAGCGATATCAAATACCGTCATGACCGGCATTTACTGCGCGTGGCGCTGGAGAAGGCCATTCAGGCGTTAGGTTGAGATTGTGGGGCCTTTATTGCCCGGTAGCGCTACGCTTACCGGGCCTACGGGCTGGTGCGGTCTGGTGTCCTCATCCCGGCCTTCTCACACCGAGAGGAGGTATAAACCCTAAAAATGGCTGCCTTCGTCTGTAATGCCAGGCAGTTGAGCAATTTGTTATTTCTAAATGAGTGAAGTGGAAGAGTTTTGTTCACTACAGCACCTCTGCTTTATGCCCCCTCCGCTGCGGTGAACGTGCCAGGGGGGCTCGCCGCCTCCCCCCTGGCTACCCCGGCTCCCGGCAAAGAAAATCGCCGCTTCGCAGAATATTCGCCCCATCCCCGAGCCTCACCCCTTCGGGGCCAGCGCAGGCGCTGTTCAACATTGCTCCCGGCAATTTTGTCCTCAGCTTATTCCCTCCGGCTTTCGGGCGGGGCACCAGCCTGCATCCCTGCAGGCTATACCCTCTCGGCGCGTCCCTGCGCCTCGCCCCGGCCTTACGGAAACGCTTCGTCGATTTTCAGCCGGATTCCCCCACCCTCACGCTTCTCAGTCGCCTGAATGTGGCACGGG
>NZ_JBICLV010000012.1:0-82451 GCF_043105735.1 Leclercia sp. GLN_9 | reverse complement strand
CCGTCGCCATGCTCACCTCGCTTTGGTGCACACGAGTATTGAGCATAGTCGAGATTGGTGCAGATCACTTCTGATATTGAACTGTCAGGAGCTGGCTGCACAACAGCCATTACGCCCAATCAACTGGTGCAGTCGTCTTCTGAAAATGACACATGGCATCTGACATCAAGTTAGGGTATGCCTCAATCTGACGGCTGCGAACCGCCAGGGACAGGCGCAATGTCAGATTCTGTCGCGGCCTTGGCGCGTGCCTGGAAGCGTTCATAGCAATCCAGCCCGCAGAAATGTTCGACGTATTCCGCGCCTTCCGGGGTGAAGGCGGCATCGAGCGGAATTTCTTTGCAGCATACGCAGCAGGTGGTGCAACTGGCAGTGTTCGGGGCGTTTGCGTTCATGGTGGTACTCCTCCAGATTGGTAGCGAAGCTCAAAGCTGCCCACTCTCGGCTGGCTGGGAAGCGGTCATGATCTTCCCTTGAAGGCCCGCAGCAGCCGCGTCACAGACAGGACAAACAAGCCGGTCAGCGTGAGGGCTGCAATACCCCAGTGCTCCCCGATGAACGCGCCGGCCGTCGTGCCGGCTAGCACAATGGCGAGAATCGGCAAATGGCAGGGACAGGTGAGCACGGCCAGCGCGCCCCACAAGTAGCCGGTGATCGGTTTGTGCGTCTCAGACGGCAAGTGCTCTGGGCTGTTCATGGCAGACTCTCCGCGTGCTGTGCCGGTTCGGTTGGCATGGCGGCCAGTTGCATTTCGAGGCTGGCCAGGGCCTCGCGCCGACGCTCGACGAGTTGCCGCAACACGGCAAGCTGCGCAGACGCACCGTCACCGTCCGCAGCATCCAGCGCCCGGCACAGCCGCGCCAGTGCGTCCAGGCCGATACCCGCTTCGAAGGCAGCCCGTACAAAGCGCAGCCGTTGCAACGCGGTGTCATCGAACAAGCCGTAGCCGCCCGTGGTGTACGCGACCGGCCGTAGCAATCCGCGCAGCAGGTAGTCGCGCACGATATGCACGCTCACCCCGGCATCAAGGGCCAGCCGGGACACTGTGTAGGCGCTCATTGAACACCTCCTTTTCCTCATCCGGCGCAGCACGAAAGCTGCTTCACGTCCTTGCTGAAGGTCTGCGCCGCGAGCTTCAGCCCTTCGACCATGGTCAGGTAGGGGAACAATTGGTCGGCCAGTTCCTGCACGGTCATACGGTTGCGAATGGCGAGCACCGCCGTCTGGATCAGTTCACCCGCTTCCGGGGCCACCGCTTGCACGCCGATGAGCCGTCCGCTACCTTCCTCGATGACCAGCTTGATGAAGCCGCGTGTGTCGAAGTTGGCAAGCGCACGCGGCACGTTATCCAGTGTTAGCAGGCGACTGTCGGTCTCGATCCCGTCGTGATGTGCTTCCGCCTCGCTGTAGCCCACGGTGGCGACCTGCGGGTCGGTGAACACCACGGCCGGCATTGCGGTCAGGTCCAGGGCCGCATCGCCGCCAGTCATGTTGATCGCCGCACGAGTGCCGGCCGCTGCCGCCACATAGACGAACTGCGGCTGGTCGGTGCAGTCGCCGGCCGCGTAGATGTTCGGGCTACTGGTGCGCATGCCCTTGTCGATGACGATGGCCCCCTGCGCATTGACGGCTACCCCCGCCGCTTCCAATGCCAGGCTGCGCGTGTTCGGTGTCCGGCCGGTGGCGACCAGCAGCTTGTCGGCGCGCAATTCACCGTGCGTGGTGGTCAGCACGAATTCACCGTCCATATGGGCGACCTGGCTGGCTTGCGTGTGCTCCAGCACCTCGATGCCCTCGGCACGGAAAGCGGCTGTCACCGCCTCGCCGATGGCCGGGTCTTCACGGAAGAACAAGGTATTGCGCGCCAGGGCCGTGACCTTGCTGCCCAGCCGGGCAAAGGCTTGCGCCAGCTCCAGCGCCACCACCGACGAGCCGATTACGGCAAGGCGTTCGGGAATGGTGTCGCTCGCCAGGGCCTCGGTGGAAGTCCAGTAGGGTGACTCTTTCAAGCCCGGAATCGGCGGGACCGCCGGGCTGGCACCCGTGGCGACCAGGCAGCGGTCGAACATCACGACGCGCTCGCCACCCTCGTTCAAACTAACGATAAGGCTCTGGTCGTCCTTGAAACGCGCTTCACCGTGCAGAACGGTGATGGCTGAATTG
The DNA here is from genome assembly GCF_043105735.1 of Leclercia sp. GLN_9. NCBI lineage: Bacteria > Pseudomonadati > Pseudomonadota > Gammaproteobacteria > Enterobacterales > Enterobacteriaceae > Leclercia > Leclercia sp. GLN_9. The sequence goes on along the minus strand of NZ_JBICLV010000012.1, from coordinate 80,288 downwards.
CCGTCCAGGATGCCTTCGTACTTGGCATGACGGAGTTCTTCGACACGGGCCTGCTGCTGGGCCAGCAGCCGCTCGCGCAAGATCGTCGGCGGTGTGGGTGGCATGCCGCCGTCGAATGGGCTTTCCCGGCGCAGATGGGCGATGTGGGCGGCGCGGATCATGATCTTGGACGGCACACAACCGACGTTGACGCAGGTGCCGCCGATGGTGCCGCGCTCAATCAGCGTGACCTGCGCGCCTTGCTCGACGGCCTTCAGTGCTGCCGCCATCGCGGCTCCACCGCTACCAATGACGACGACCTGCAACGGGCGTTCGTTGCCACTGGGCTTATCAGCGGCCCCTATCCAGCCGCGCATCTTGTCGAGCAGGCCGGCGCGGTTGTCCGTCGGTGGCGCATCGGCAAGCGTTGCCTCGTAGCCCAGTCCGGCCACGGCGGTAGTCAGCGCATCCGATGACGTGCCCGCCTCAATGGCGAGTTGCGCTGTGCCCTTCGGATAGGACACCAGCGCCGATTGCACGCCGGGCACTTTCTCCAAGGCTTCCTTGACGTGAGCCGCGCACGAGTCGCAGGTCATCCCGGTGATTTTCAGGGTGGTCATGTATTTTTCCTTTTCTGTGGTGGCTACGGCTGTTGCCGTCAGCCACGTTGTTCTGGCAATTCACAGCTGTCCGGCCCGCAGCGGCGATGTGCTGGCGAGATGAAATCCCAGACCGACACCCCAACCATCAAGGCCAGGCCGACATAGAGCAGTCCACCGCTCTGCCAGCCGTAAGCCCGCATTAAAAACACCGCTGCCAGCACCAAGATCGGGCCTATCGTGCCGAGCGCCGTGCGTCGCCACTGTCGATGATTGAGCCAAGCGATAGCATTGGCGAGTAACGCGATGCCGGCGAACATCGGCAGCAGGATGCCAATGAATAGCCCCTCGTACTGGCTCAAGAAGCCCAGTCCGATGGCCGCGCCAAAGCTGGCGATGGCAGGAAAACAGGCGGCGCAGCCCATCGCGGAAACGACGCTGCCGAGCGCGCCGGTTTTGCCAGCGATGCGCGTGATGAGTCCCATGTGTCGCTCCCGAGTTCGGTTAACGGATCAGCGTTTGAGGCTGGACGGATAGCCCGCGTCCTCGGTCGCCTTGGTCAACTTCTGGACGTTGGTCTTGGCATCGTCGAAGGTGACGACGGCCTGGCGCTTGTCGAAACTTACGTCGGTCTTGCTCACGCCCTCAACCTTGGAAAGCGCGTGCTTGACAGTGATCGGGCAAGAGGCGCAGGTCATGCCAGGCACGGACAGCGTGACGGTCTGGGTGGCGGCCCACACGGGGGCAACAACGGCAGCGAGGGCGAGGGCGGCAAACAGTTTTTTCATGATGAACTCCTGTGATTAATAGAAAAATGGCATGACGTAGGGAAATCCGAGCGAGACCAGGACCAGCGCGGCCACGATCCAGAAAATGAGCTTGTAAGTAGCTCGCACTTGGGGAATCGCGCAGACCTCACCCGGTTTGCAGGCTTGCGCCGGGCGGTAGATGCGCCGCCAGGCGAAAAACAGCGCGACCAGCGCTGCGCCGATGAAGATCGGGCGATAGGGTTCCAGCACCGTCAGGTTGCCGATCCATGCCCCGCTGAACCCCAAGGCGATCAAAACCAGCGGCCCCAGGCAGCAGGCCGACGCAAGAATGGCGGCCAGCCCACCGGCGAAGAGCGCGCCGCGCCCGTTTTGTGGTTCAGACTTTTGTGGTTCAGACTTTTGTGGTTCAGACTTTTGTGGTTCAGACATACGCTTGTCCTTTCAAATTTGGTTTGGATAGCTTAAGCTTACTTCCGTAGTTATGTACGGAGTCAAGCGATATGCAAATTAATTTTGAGAATCTGACCATTGGCGTTTTTGCCAAGGCGGCCGGGGTCAATGTGGAGACCATCCGGTTCTACCAGCGCAAGGGCCTGCTGCCGGAGCCAGACAAGCCCTATGGCAGCATTCGCCGCTATGGCGAGGCGGATGTAACACGAGTGCGGTTCGTGAAATCGGCCCAGCGGCTGGGCTTTAGCCTGGACGAAATCGCCGAGCTACTGCGGCTGGAGGATGGCACCCATTGCGAGGAAGCCAGCGGCCTGGCCGAGCACAAGCTCAAGGATGTGCGCGAGAAGATGGCCGACTTGGCACGCATGGAGGCCGTGCTGTCTGAACTGGTGTGCGCCTGCCATGCGCGGAAAGGGAACGTTTCCTGCCCGCTGATTGCGTCACTGCAAGACGGAACGAAGCTCGCTGCATCGGCGCGGGGGAGTCACGGGGTGACTACGCCTTAGCGTGCTTTATTTTCCGAATTCTGAGACGACCCCTGGTATGGATGACGGATGGCTGGCCGCTGTATGAATCACGCCTGAAGGGAAAGCTGCACGTTATCAGCAAGCGTTACACTCAGCGCATTGAGCGACATAACCTGAATCTGAGACAACATCTGGCAAGGCTGGGACGGAAGTCACTGTCGTTCTCAAAATCGGTGGAGCTGCATGACAAGGTCATCGGGCATTATCTGAACATAAAACACTATCAGTAAGTTGGAGTCATTACCGGTTTAGTCTATGAATAAACATTAAATAATGTCTACTTCCACCAGAACCCCAAAGTGATCCGATACAACCGGATAAAAATCGTTATTAAAAATCACCTGATGCTGCTTTACCACCATCGGTTGATTACTAAGAACCAAATCAATGCGTAGCGCTTGGCTATTTTGTTCCCAACCGTCAATATTTTTAATTACAGTAGTTCCGGAGTCTTTTATTTCTGCTATTTCATAACAATCTATCAAACCGCACTGTAATACATAATCATAACCTTCATTGCGTATATGGCTTGGGTTGTTGAAATCGCCTAATAGAAAGCTCAACTCTGTTGATAATGTTGCCTTTATTCTGTTGAACTGGTCCTCAAATGAGCTCTCTGAGTCACTCCACCAGCCGCAATGACAATTATAAAGATTGAAATCACCTCGTTGAGAAGTGACCTTAATACGCACTGCTCGCCTATGTTTCCAAAAGTTCACATCATAGTTATCACTTAGGTCAATGACCTCATGCTCGACAATCGGCAGTCGCGTCAAGAATGCCAGTCCCTCTTGATATACGTCATAACTTTGATGAACGAAATCCCATGTAAGTTGGTAGTGATAGCCGTATTCCATGAGTTTTTTCTGTAATAAATATCCATAGTTATCAGCGAGCACGGTGTGATTAGTTAATATATTGGCATCAACAGCCGAGCTATTTTGATGTTGATTCACTTCCTGTAATGCAACGACATCGCACCCTTGCTCGATAATGGCTTGCGCTACCACATCCAACTTTTCTAGTTGTTTCTCTTCTTGCCAACTATGGGTATTTAGCGTCATTAACTTCATTTATTATTCACTTATTCATTGTAGCGAGTTAAACGCAGCTCAAGGCTGCGTTTCTCGAGGTTATTTTATCTAGGGTAGAGAATGAATTACGCAGGTTGTGCTGAAAACTTCTCAACTAATCTAGATTTAATGACATCCACTCCTGGACCATAAATAACTTGTACTCCCTGTTCTTTAATTACAGCACCAAGTGCTCCTGTCGGCTTCCATAATGCATATTCAGCAACCAACTGCGGGTCATTAACTGTAATGCGCAAGCGAGTCATACAAGCATCAATCTCAACAATATTGGCACGGCCACCTAAATTCTGAATAATAATGTCCATCTTCTCATCTTCTGACATGGATTCTGAACTTTCATCGAGGTAGTTACCCATACGGCCCGGTGTTGGCAATTTAAATTTGACAATGAGCACACGGAATAATCCATAGTTAACACCAAAGAAAACAATAGAAACCAATGCGAAGCGAACCAAATCACCACCGATTCCCGCTGAAACCATCATAGGTATACGAGTGAGTAACTCAATCAAACCAAAGGCATGTATACGTAGGTCCATCACATCGACCAACGCAAATGCAATCCCTGTTAATACCGCATGCGCAACATACAAAACAGGAGCAATAAACATAAACATGAATTCAATAGGCTCTGTCACACCGGTTAATAACACAGCAAGACACGCAGATAAAAACATTGGCTTGTATTGTGCGCGCTTATCACTATCAACACAGTGATACATCGCAAGTCCAATACCAATCAATGAAGACGCTGCGATAATAACTTGGCCCGCTTTAAAACGTGCTGGATGCACCGTATCTAATAGATGTTGGTAAGTTGTCGGATCGCTTAATTTAAGATTATTTAAATCGCTAACCCAAGCAAGCCATAGTGGATCTTGACCATAAACACTTGCCCCCGCATTCACCCCTGTTAAAAGCTCATAAGTACCACCCAACTCGGTGTAATTCATTGGAATAGTTAAAGTGTGGTGTAAACCAAATGGCAGTAATAAGCGCTCTAACGTACCATACAAGAAAGGAGCAGTGATCGGCGCAGTGTCTTTAGAGGTTGCAATCCATTGACCAAAATCATTAAGCGCACCTTGAATTAAAGGCCATACGATTGATAAAGCAAACGCAATAATCATCGAATAGAAAATAACAACAAAAGGTACAAAACGCTTACCGTTGAAAAATGCTAATGCCTGAGGTAAGCGAGCGAAGTCATGATAACGGTTAAATAAGTTGGCACCTAAATAGCCAGACATAATACCGATAAACACACCCATATTTAGAGCAGGAGCACCCAAAATATTAGTGAAGAATTGAGAGACAGGTAGCTCAGAACCAAATAGGCTCATCACAACCGCCTCGGGATCACTGAGCATAGCGTTATCCACGCCTAATATAACCCCAGTGATACGGTTAATTAAGATGAAGGCGATCAGCGCGGCAAATGCTCCTCCTGCACGTTCTTTAGCCCATGATCCACCAATAGCGACAGCAAATAATAGGTGAAGATTAACTATGATCCCCCAGCCTATGTTTTCCATAATAGCGCCTAGTGTTTCAATGGCACCAATACCACCAGCATACATTGCGACAACTTTACCGAGTGATATCATGATACCAGCGGCTGGCATCACCGCGATAACAACGATAAGGGATTTCCCAAATCGTTGCCAAAAATCAAAAGATAGTAACTGACTCATAAATGATTCCTTGGTTTAAATGCAGGGTAGCCTTATCAAGGCCCTGCGATAAATATAATTTAGTGCTTTCTTGCAAATATATACGCAGCATAAGGTGGGGCAATTTGCGTCGCTATAAAATCTGAGCGAACGTGTTCATTGTTGACATTCTGATTATCAAGCATTAACTCGCCTAATTGCATGCGGTCGATATCAACGATGCTCTCTTGTGGACTTAAATTGGTAATAATGGTCCATGTCATATCTTGTGCAACACGTTGATAAGCATAGATATTAGGGTCGTTAGGTAGCAGCAATTGATAGCGGCCAACCACTAAACTTACATTTGACTTACGCAGAGCAATCAGCTGCTTATAGAAACTCAAAATCGAATTTGGATCTTTCTGTTGTTGCTCAACATTGATATCTGCGTACTGTTGATTGACGGAGAACCAAGGTTGCACCTCAGAAAAACCGGCAAAATCCTGCGCATTCCATTGCATTGGCAAGCGACTGTGGTCGCGAGATACTTGATTTAACAAGGCTAAGATGTCTGCATCGCTTTGACCTTGTTGAGATAGCTTTTGAATTAAATTTCTAGCAGACACATCATTAAATTCATCAAGAGAAGTAAACTGATGATTTACCATACCAATCTCTTGGCCCTGATAAATAAACGGAGTTCCTTTCATCAAGAAATAACAACTCGCTAACGCGGTAGCACTGGCATACCTAGAGGTAGGGTCGGCAAAAGTATCAATGCTACGAGCTTGATCGTGGTTTTCTAAATAAAGCGCATTCCAGCCTTTACCTTCTAATGCATCTTGCCAACGCGATAAAATGCGTTTGAACTCCACTAGATCTAAAGGCACGTTGCTTTGTTCTTCCGACCATAGCTTCATGTGTTCAAACTGAAAAATCATGTTGAAAACACCGCCTTGATCGTGCTCGGTCGCTTCGGCAACCCAAAGTAATGCATTGTCGGCAGTCACCCCATTAGCCTCACCAACTGTCACTATGTTAAAGGGATCAAACGCCTGCTCTTTTAACTCATGCAGATGTTTTTCAATCCCTGCCACATTCATATGATAATCAAACGAAGAGACATACTTTTCACCCTTTGGATTGGGTAAAGAAGGTAAACCTGGTTGTTTCTGAATATGGCTAATTGCATCCACACGGAAGCCATCAATACCACGCTCCAACCACCAATAAATCATTTTAAATAGTGCTTGTTTAACTTCAGGATTTTCCCAATTCAGATCAGGTTGTTTTTTTGAAAATAGGTGCAAGTAGTACTGTGCAGTTTTTTTATCATATTCCCATGCGCTGCCATGAAAAATACTTTCCCAGTTGTTTGGGTCGCAAGTCGGTTTTTCAGCGGTAGGCTCACAACCATCACGCCAAATATACCAATCGCGCTTAGGGCTATTTTTGTTATCTCGAGATTCAATGAACCATGGGTGCTCGTCGCTAGTGTGGTTGATCACTAAATCCATAATAATGCGAATGCCACGTTTATGAGCAGCACTGATTAGTTCATCCACATCCTCAAGGGTTCCAAAGTCAGGATGAATCGCTTGATAGTCACTAATATCGTACCCGTTATCATCATTAGGTGATGCATAGAATGGGCAAATCCATATTAAATCAATGCCCAAATCAGCAAGATAATCGAGCTTAGCAATGATGCCATTGATGTCACCAATACCGTCCTGGTTTGTATCATAAAAACTACGGGGATAAATTTGGTAGGCGGTTGCTTTCTTCCACCACGCGAGTGGTTTTGAGTGCATATTAGGAGCGAGTGTCATCGGTTATACTATATGTGTTATCGTTAACATATATAGTTAAGTAGAACCGATTTGGACTCAACACAATTTCAGAGGAATTGTGAGCTTTCTCTCATCTTTATGTCGAATGTGCCTTCAACAGAACTGAAATCGCGCTTGAGCAATTTTTTGACAGCTTGGTAGCCCACTTGATAGTAGTTAAAAGCGACAGTCGTCAGGCTCGGGACTAACAAATCGCTGTAGTCATAGTCACCCATGCCTACAATCCATACGTTATGACCGATCTTGAGTTGCTGTTCTTTGGCGCGACGATATAAACGAATGGCAATATTATCGGTGGCACAAAAGTAGACATGATTAGGCTGTAATTGAACGGCCTGATAGCCAGCTTTGTCCTCCGAGTTGGCTAGGGCTTGTAGTGATAAATTCAACTCAGGGACGGTGTCGGTAATAGTGGCTTGCATCAACTTAGTGCGGCTAGAAAGCATACGCTCATCATAAATATAATGTACGGCAGCCAGCGGTGCCTGCTGCTGTTTTAACTGAGTGATGGTGTGGGAGACGAGGGCTTTAATCGCTGCATGATCGGGGTAATATAAACAGCAATGGTGGGGGGTATTTTTGCCAATAAATACCACATTGTCTAAGGTTCGATAAAAAGTCTCTTCGACACTGTGCTTTGACGCAATAATAATCGTGCCCAATGCATTTAAGCCGTTAAACTCTCTCACAGCTTGGCATTCTGACTCATGGTTAAACCCTGTGGCATGAAACAGCATTCGTACTTGTGATTCATTGGCAGCAGCCAGCGCCCCTTTAATCACTAAACTGGTCGTATATGACTCAATACGAGGCGCGATGAAACCAATAATATTGGATTGGCTACGAATGGAGCGAGCAAATATATTAGGCGTGTAATGACTCTCTTTGACGATGGCATCAATTTTAAGGCGGTTCTCTTCCGAGACATAACCGCCATTAAAGTAACGCGACACAGTCATTGTTGAAATTCCAAGCTGCCTTGAAATCTCAGCCATGGTCATTTTTTTACTCATTACCTATTTCCTTCAATAATGCACTATTGCCATATCTCCAAGTGACTTCAAGATACAGAATTCAGAGTTGAGTCACTTGGGCATAGTATCCAATATATTGGCTAACAACACAGTAAATAAAACTGGGTGGACGTATGAGTGTTTAATTTTCACTCACAAGATTTAGACCTGAACTCAAGACCAAGGAGCGAGCGGTAATGCTGCCAACTTACTGATTTAGTGTATGATGGTGATTTTAAGGTGCTTGCGTGGCTTCCATTTCCATCAGATGTCCTTCCTGCTCCGCTACTGAAGGCGTGGTGCGTAACGGCAAAAGCACTGCCGGACATCAGCGCTATCTCTGCTCTCATTGCCGTAAAACATGGCAACTACAGTTCACTTACACCGCCTCTCAGCCCGGTACGCACCAGAAAATCATTGATATGGCCATGAATGGCGTCGGATGTCGCGCCAGTGCACGCATTATGGGCGTTGGCCTCAACACGGTTTTACGTCACTTAAAAAACTCAGGCCGCAGTCGGTAACCTGGCGCATACAACCGGGCAGTGATGTGATTGTCTGCGCTGAAATGGACGAACAGTGGGGCTACGTCGGTGCTAAATCACGTCAGCGCTGGCTGTTTTACGCGTATGACAGGATACGGAGGACGGTTGTGGCGCACGTCTTCGGTGAACGCACTCTGGCCACACTGGAGCGTCTTCTGAGCCTGCTGTCGGCCTTTGAGGTCGTGGTATGGATGACGGATGGCTGGCCGCTGTATGAATCACGCCTGAAGGGAAAGCTGCACGTTATCAGCAAGCGTTACACTCAGCGCATTGAGCGACATAACCTGAATCTGAGACAACATCTGGCAAGGCTTGGACGGAAGTCACTGTCGTTCTCAAAATCGGTGGAGCTGCATGACAAGGTCATCGGGCATTATCTGAACATAAAACACTATCAGTAAGTTGGAGTCATTACCGAGTTATCCCGATAAAAACGTCCGCCGTAAACATGTTCCCGAGCCGTTCAGGCTTGCTGGTCATGATGATGCAATAATAGAAGATGATTTCTGACCCGGCCGGCTCAGCTCGTCACAGGAAAAACATTATGACTTATACCAAAAACCAGCACATGCTCTCGCAGTGGTTTCTCAGGAACTTCCGCAGCGATGATACGGCACTGAGTCCGAAGGAGAAGCAGCGGGTCTGGGCTCATGTAGTGGTTCTTACGGCAGAAGGCGAAAATGACATAAAGGATATCCCGCTGCCCATCTCCAGCGTGGCCGTCTGTAAGGATTGCTTCCGTCTTACCGACGGTGATACCGGGGATATTTTTGACATTGAGAATGAGCTCAGTGACTACGAAAAGGAAATGGCTGTGCTTGTCCGGGATCTGGTTCAAAACCATAACTTCACGAGGCTGGCTAACTGCGACAGGGATGATTTTCCGATAGAGAAGCTTGCAAGTTTCGGCATATTTCAGATGATACTCAACCTGAATAACCCGCAAAGCAGATTCCCGGGTAAAGCTGAGTTATTCCGGTCATTTATTATTCCAGTTAAAAATGACCTTCAGAATATCATTTCTGAGACGCTTTCTTTGCCTGAAGTTATGCCGGAGATTGCTTCTTTAAGTATCTATCAGAAGCTGATTCGTATCGCTCGTTCCTCTTCAGAAGATGATGAAAAAGCGAAGGCCATGTTTGTATTATTTTCCCTCCTTGCGCTTCAGGGAAAAATAACAATGGTTGACGTAATGGCTAAGTTACGCGGAGCACTTTTTTCCGGTATCCATCGTGTGGATATATTTCATACCGGGCACCACTTTGACAGTACAGAACCACGGCCGGTGTTTACAGTATCACCTAACGTATTTTGTAAAATGACAGAAGAACCCGTTCTGTACCTTCCCCTGGCTCATAATTTGGCGCTTAAGTTTCATCAGTATCCGCAATCCGGATTTTTTACCCCTCTGGAAATTAATGTATTCAGCCCTGCCCCCCAGAACTTAATGATCGAAGACCCATCACGGATCAATATTTATAAATGCTCCTATGATTATATTGATCAGACCATGTCCACAATTGATATGTATAACGTGGGATTTTCGAATATTATTTATTCAAGCTGGCAGCTGAGTGACGTTGAAAATTATCTGCGACTGCAGAACGAACATCGTGACACTTATTATCTTCCGGAACATCCCGTCCGCTGGACAGTAACCACGGAGAAAGGCTGATGGCCCTGACCCCGGAACAGATAAGCCGACGACAGCAGCTCGTGGCAACGGGTACCTTCAATGCCGATACCCTGCTGCCCGGCGAGGAGTGGACCAGGCCCAGTATCGCTGACGTCCGGCACGTCCTGTCGCTGATCACACTGAATGACATACAGCTGGCCGATCGGCTGTATGTCAGGGAGCGTACGGTGCGAAAATGGCGTAAAGGAGAGACCAGAATGGTGTTCACCACCTGGTGCTGCCTGTGCCAGGTTGCCGGACTTGGATCCCCGTTAGAATAAGTTTCTGAACCATCTGCGGATCCTGCATTTCATCTCAGGGAAGATGAAACGGCGATAGTATCGCCAGTTTCGCTTCCAGATATGAGGAATATCGTCAAAATTGGTCAAAATCCAGGTCAGGCCCCGGTAAGCGGCCACGATTGCCCAGATGAAGTGGCCAATGGCGATTAGGGTGTAGATTACAGTAAATACTGCAGTTACGAATGTAGACATCATGTTCTCCTTAACGTCTTTGTGTATGTGCAGGTATTTACTTTCAGGTGGGGAGGCCTTTAAGGCCGGTTGGAAGAAAAACCTGTAAAAAGTTTTCCTTTTTACTTTGTTGCTATTTCAGGTTCAGTCAGTCAGTAATTTTGCATTGCATGCAATAATCCCCTCTTTGCAACAATCTTTCGCCATTAGTGCCTTGCAAGCACTAATCATTCTCCACCTCCGCTTAGATCCGAAAAAAGGTAAAGTCGGATCTCCAGACTACAGCCGGGTTGCTTTGGCTAAAAAAGCCTGAGATGGAAGCAGGGGAGTAAGCTGATATAATGATGTAAGAACAAATCTTACATTAAGAAGCGGAGGGGTTATGGCCCGTACGATGACGGTGGACGTGGGTGATGAGCTGCGGGAATTTATCGATTCCCTGGTTAAGGCCGGTGATTACCGCACCCAGAGCGAGGTCATGCGTGACGCGTTGCGTCTGCTGCGTGAGAAGCAGGCTGAATCCCGTCTTCAGGAACTGCGCGATCTGCTGGCTGAAGGGCTCAGCAGCGGCGAGGCGAAACCATGGAACAAGGATGCATTCCTGAATAATGTCAGGGCCAGGGTGGCAAATGAAAGAGATTGAGCTGACACCCAAAGCAGAAGAAGATCTGGAAGCAATCTGGGGCTACAGCTTCCGACAGTTCGGGATTGTTCAGGCGGATGCGTATATCAGCCGTATAGCAGCGGTTTTTAACGTGCTGGCCATGCATGACATCGGCACGCATCGCGCTGAGCTGGGAGACAATATCTGCTCGTTGCCGGTGGAACAGCACATGATCTATTTTGTGCCATCGCATTCGGTGGTTACGGTCATACGTATTCTCAGCCAGTCTCAGGATACGGCACGGCATGAACCCTGGATATAATCGGGCAAGAAACTTTAAATACATAAAAATCAATTACTTAGTTCGTGTAATCCATCTTATGTTAAATTTTATTTGATCAGGGCCAAATATGGTAATGGATGCTTTTAATGACACTCATGAATTACGAAAAAAAACGCTCCCGGACGGGAGCGTAAGCCAGTGACTTCGGCGTCAAATGAGGGTATGACAAGTGGAGCGGCGGGTTAATTCGGGGTGATCTGGCTGCGATGCTTTTCAGCCTGCTGCTGATGAATAACGGAAGACTGACCATTATTCGCTTTCTCATGCACAACTGCGGCTTTTTCATGCTCGTTCATTTCAGAAAATGACTTTGCGGTCTCGTTGGTGGCTCCTGATTTGCCATTCATCATTTTTTTATGCATTTCCGCCATGTCCTGGTGGGCAGAAGCATTACCGTTTTGCATCATTTCATGGGACATTGCAGCCTGATCGTGGCCGCTCATATCCATCATTGTCATGCTGTCTCCCTGAACAGCGCTTTTTTCAGCAGAAGACTGCATCTGATGGGCAGGTGCCTGGGCATTATTTACCTGGTCATGCATGTTCATTGTCTCTGCAGCCATGGCGGATGAAGTGACAGCCAAAATGGCAAAAAATGATACAAGGATCTTTTTCATGGTTGGGTCTCCGGTGTTTTCATACCCAGGCAATCAACGGCTTGTAACAGAGAAAGCATTTGATCTCAGGGCTGATTAATCATCACTCCAGGAACCAGGCGATTGCGTTATCACACTGCTCCTGATTTACGAATGATTATAAAAAACCGCCTCTGTTTATCGCGTGACTGAATGATGACATTTTTGTCACCTTCCCTGTTTCGTCTGAATAACGGTATTAATCTCTTAACAGATGCACACTGAATACAATTTCCCGCCCCTGCTGTGCTGCTGACAGTTCGCCGCCGTGGGCATGAATGATCGACCTCGTGATTGATAATCCCAGTCCCGCGCCTTCCGTATTGTGGACCCGTGATGAGTCTGCGCGATAGAAACGGTCAAACAAACGATCCAGATTAGCGGGAACCGGGCCAGTCATCGTATTCGTAATCATCACGTTCACCCCGTCACTGACACGCTCCAGACGTATCGCAGTACAGGTGTTATCGGGAGAATATTTGATGGCATTGGAAAGCAGATTACTGAAAGCACGGCGCAGCATATCGCTGTCTCCGGCAACAATCCCCTCTCCTTCCACCGTGATTGTCTTTCCTGTTTCGTCTGCCAGGGGCTCGAACAGCTCACGTAATTCATTCAGCTCGGCGGCCAGATCCACATCATGTTTATCCAGCTGCAGCAGACCATGTTCTGAACGAGCCAGAAAAAGCATGTCGCTGGTCATTCGTGACAGCCTTTTCAGCTCTTCCAGGTTCGCGAACAAAATTTCGCGGTAATGCGAAACATCCCTTTCCTTGGCCAGGGCAAACTGCGTCTGCATCATCAGGTTACTGACCGGGGTGCGAAGCTCATGTGCGATGTCAGACGAGAAATCTGACAGTTTCCGGAATGACCCCTCCAGGCGATCGAACATATTATTAAACTCCTGCATGGTCTCAGAGATTTCAGGCGGAGCCAGTTCGGGATTAAGACGCTGATCCAGGCTGTGCACGGTCATGGAGGAAGCCAGACTGGTCATTTCCCGTAACGGTTTCAGACCAATACGTGTGGTTAGCCAGCCCAGAAAAATGGAAATAAAGACCAGACCGATATTGAACCAGAACAGCCAGGTACTGAGTTTGTCCATAAACAAGGTGTGATACCCTGTATCCGTGGCAACCGTAATAATGAAATGTTTGCTTTTACCCTGTTCCGGCGTCACGGCAACCCGCCGCGAGATACTGCGGTACACGGTGTTATTTTCTTCCGTCTGGATCATATAGTCGAGAATATCACCCGACTTATTAAGCAGGCTCGCTGGCACAACAGAATTTTTGGCATACAGTTCCACGATTTTTTCATTTTCCATGTTTTTTATAGAAATGAATAAACCATTATGCCCCACCATCGCATCGTTTATTTTTTCTGATAATGACTTAATATCCGTTTTGTTCCGGAACGTCTCTGTTTTAAGAAACTCTTCGGTGAGCTGAAGTTTCCCTGTCAGAAAATCGCGGTCCTGATTATCGAAGTAGCCATTAAGGGTGCTAATCAGGATAAAGCTTGATAACCACCATACCGTAAGCATCACTGCCGAAAAAATCAGGCTCAGGCGTGTGGTCAGGGAAATTTTTAACCTCACTCTTCTCTGATCTCCAGGACATATCCGGCACCGCGAACGGTATGGATCAGTTTTGGCTCAAAGTCATCATCAATTTTACTTCTCAGACGTCTCACGGCGACATCAATCACATTTGTATCACTGTCAAAATTCATATTCCAGACTAGGGACGAAATAAGGCTTCTGGGTAACACTTCTCCGGAGCGTTGCAGCAGCAGCTCCAGCAGTACGTATTCTTTACCGGTTAGATGGATCTTCTTCCCCGACCGGGTCACGGTCCGGCGCACCATATCAACAGTCATATCGGCGATGGTGCACACCGTGGCGGCCTGCGAGCGAGCCCGACGCAGCAAGGTTTTTACACGTGCAACCAGCTCGGTAAAATCGAAAGGCTTAATCAGGTAGTCATCTGCGCCAAGCTCCAGTCCTTTCACTTTGTCCCGCACATTGTCCTTGGCGGTTAAAAACAGGACCGGTTCTTCGTGCCCGGATTCCCTCAGTGCGCTGATGATTTGCCACCCGTCGAGGACAGGCAGCATTACGTCCAGTATTATCAAATCATACTGTCCCTTCGAGGCGGCCCCGAGACCATCACGGCCATTATTGAAGAGATCGGCCTGGTATCCTTCCTCAACCAGCCCCTGCTGGAGGTAACGACCTGTTTTGTGTTCATCTTCAACGATTAAAATACGCTGCATGGTCAACTCGCTGATATAAAATTAAAAATCTCACGCATGAGCGCTGGCTGTCCCCTAGCTGACCGAAGACGGCGAAAGCATGCCGAGCCACGCTACGGCGCCCAGAATGATAATCGCAACGATAAATTCAGTCAGGATGCTGTTTCGCATCAGGGCAACGCTGCGATCATAATTCCCTTCCCTGACCATAACTTCAAGCCGGGGACCAAGGTGAAACCGGTTTGCTGCAGCCAGAAGAAGCATCAGACCAAACAGAGCCGTCTTGGCAAGCAATATCCCTCCCCAGGAGCTGTTGAATAAGGGGGTTAAGTTACCTTCAGCAATATACAGATAGTTGACCAGCGCACTCAGGATAAGGGCGACAACAATCACCGTACCTGCCGTGGCAAATTTTGCCAGGGAGTCCGATATCACACTGACGCTCTGTGCATTATGCGCGTTTCTGCGCATAAGCAGGATAGCAAATGCAACCAGAGCACCTGTCCAGGCTCCGGCAGCGCCGAGATGAGTCAGATCGCTCAGTAAATGGAGATAGTAATGCAGACCGTCATGCATGACGGCATGTCCTCCCCAGGCAAGTGTGGCCAGCGCCACGCCCCCACTCATCGTCATCAGCAGGCAGGACAATACTCTCTTTTTAGTGTAGAGGAACAAGGCGCCGAGCGTGCTAAACAGGGCACAGAGCCTGACAATCCAGCTAATACCTACATCAGTTTCTTCTATAACCATCTCGATAATATGGATGGATAATTCCCTGAGATCAGTTACTCCGCTCATGGCATTAGATACCAGGAGCATATTAATGCCAGTAAGAATGATGCCTGCAACAACAGCAAAGGTTATAAACGACCTGAAATTAGTCAGGTTATACGTTTCATGTCTGACACCACTTAATCCATATATCTGAAAAAATGGCAATCCAAATATTACCATCAAATCAAGATAAAGAAGAAAACGAATAACAATCATAATCAGGTCGTTCATAATATTACTTCACTGTAAAGGTGTAATTACCGGTAATAGGGTGCGTATCTGAAGAAACTGCGCGCCAGTCAACACGATAAGTGCCAGCGGGTAAAGGTTCTCGCGGAATAATGATCATCGATTTAGGGTCAGCGCCTGGTGCCACTTTTGCCGCGACCGGCATCGGAGAATGTGATGACATACCTTTCATACCCGTCATCGTTAATTTTGCACCTGAGAATTTCACGGTCAGATCTTCCGAGAAATTAAGCTGAATCTTATCCGGGGCCGCTACGGCCGAATCAGCCTGTGGCACAGAGCTTTTTAATTCCGGATGGGCCATAGCAGAAAAAGCGACGCCCATAACCAGGCCACCTGTAAGAATGGCTTTATGTAAAATCGACATATTATTTACCTGTTTAGTTTAGTGTTTTAAGTCAACGCATTAAAACCAGATTCTGGCTCCCGCCAGGAATACTACCTGATGGTCTTTCTCACCCTCTCTTTTCGCCATATCGGACGTTTTCCCGTAAAGCTGATTCCAGGAGACGCCTATATAGGGTGCAAACTCACGGCGTATTTCGTAGCGCAGCCGAAGGCCCAGCTCTGTGTCAGCTAATCCCCTGCCGCGCCCCCGCAATTCATCGTCCTGACTGTAGAGATTTACCTCATAGGATGGCTGGAGTATGAGCCGGTTAGTCAGTAAAACATCGTATTCTCCCCCCAGACGGAGGGCTGCTTTTCCGTCATTACTGACAAAAGCCGTAATTTCAGACTCAAAATTATAGAGCGCGAGCCCCTGAAAACCGACAGCAGCCCAGGTCTGGGCTGAAGCAGGTCTGAAATCCTGTCTTACACCCGCAACCAAATCCCACCAGGGGCCAACCGCGTGCCCCCAGAGTAGCTGGGCTTCTGCCGTCTCCGTTTCCCCCCCGCTTCGTTCGCCTTCACTCTTTAGCCAGAGCCGGTCAGTGTCGCCTCCAATCCAGCTGTTAACACTCCAGCTGAAATTGTTGGAGTTATCCGACCGTTGCCATTCCAGTTGATCCAGCAAGACCAGATAATTAATCGCATTGTCGTGAATCGCATGCCCCGGTAAATTGCCGAATGCAGCCTTCCGGTCGGCATCGGTAACAGGCGGAATTGGCGTTCTGCTCTCAGTTAAAATGGGCTCCATTGACGTCATCTCAGTGAAATTCTCATCTACCGGCATCTGCATGGAAGACATGTCGTGCCCGGCGTGGGGATCTGCAGAGACGGCGCTCGCCGCAATAGAAAGCTGTGAGGTAAACAAACCGGCGACCAGAACAGGTATGGCCTTAAAACTTCTCTTCATTCGCATCATTCCTCCACCCGGACTTCACGAAACATTCCCATTTCCATGTGATAGAGCAAATGGCAGTGATACGCCCAGCGGCCAAGCGCATCTGCTGTCACTCTGTAACTGCGTTTTGTACCAGGGGGAATATCTATTGTGTGTTTACGAACCATGAAATTACCGTTTTCATCTTCCAGATCGCTCCACATACCATGCAGGTGAATGGGGTGAGTCATCATGGTATCGTTGACCAGCGTGATCCTGAGTCGCTCACCGTATTTCAGCAGCACCGGTGCGGCATCTGAAAACTTGATTCCGTTAAATGACCAGGCAAACTTTTCCATGTGACCGGTTAAATGCAGTTCTATGGTGCGGCCAGGTTCACGTCCGTCAGGATCCCCAAAGCGGCTTTTCAAATCCGCGTACGTGAGAACCTTTCTTCCGTTATTTCGAAGACCAATACCAGGATCGTTTAATTTCGGAGAGACGCTCATCGCCTGCATATCAACCAGTGGGTTACCCGTTTCTGACGCAGGATGACTTTGCATACCCGGCATTCCGGCCATCTGGGAATGATCCATACCGGTCATGCTGCTGTGATCCATGGGCGCGGAGGATGTCCCGCTATCCGCAAGGTCAGCACCGTCCATAGACATCATCTCTCCGCTGTTTTCCATGCCTCCCATCTGGCTGTGGTCCATTCCTGCCATATCATGTCCCATTCCTCCCATACCCATATCTTCCATGGTCAACAGAGGACGGGGATCGAGGGCGGGAACGGCAGCACTTAACCCCTCTCTCGTGGCCAGTGTCCCCCGAGCGTAGCCGGACCTGTCCATGGATTGTGCGAAGATGGTATAGGCCTCACCCTGAGGCTCCACAATGACATCATAGGTTTCGGCAACGGCAATCCTGAATTCGTCAACGGTAACCGGGTTTACATACTGGCCATCTGCAGCCACGACCGTCATTTTCAGCCCGGGGATGCGGATATCGAAATAGGTCATTGCCGAACCGTTGATAAACCGTAAGCGTATCTTTTCACCGGGACGGAACAGCCCGGTCCAGTTTTTCAGCGGGGCCTGACCGTTCATGAGATAGGTGTAGGTGTAGCCACTGACATCCGCGAGGTCAGTCGGATTCATTTTCATTTCAGCCCACATTTTCCGATCGGCAATAGTGGCTGACAGCCCCCTGGTATTCACGTCGCGGAAAAAAGAGCCAACGGTTGGTTTATTGAAATTGTAGTAATCCGACTGTTTTTTTAATTTTTTCAGAAGACTGTGAGGATTTTCATCGGTCCAGTCAGACAACATGACCACGTGCTCACGATCGTAAGCAAACGGTTCCGGCTCCCTGGCATCGATGATAATGGCACCGTATACCCCCTCCTGTTCCTGCAGACCGGAATGGCTGTGGTACCAGTAAGTCCCGTTCTGCTTAACCTTAAAGGTGTAAACGTAGGTATCATCAGGCTCTATGCCCTTAAAACTCAGCCCCGGAACACCATCCATATTGGCTGGAAGAATAATGCCGTGCCAGTGAATGGACGTCTGTTCATTAAGACGGTTCTTGACCTTCAGGGTAATGGTGTCACCTTCTTTCCAGCGAAGAACGGGCCCCGGCAGGCCTCCATTGATTGTTTTGGCCTGACGCTCACTGCCCGTGATATTGACGGCCGTTTCACCAATGGTCAGGTCAAACTGAGTACCCTGCAGGGATGCGGCAACTGGCAGGCTCAGACTGGAACGCGCATTGAAACTCCATACGCCAAGACTTCCGGCTACGCCAGAGAGGGTTAATCCCTTCAGGAAAGTTCGTCGAGACGTTTTCAACAGCATGCGCATTCCCTTATTTAAAGTATGGTTACTGACAAAGTTCGAGAACCGATTTAAATCAAATTTCTGGTTCATCCTCTTACAATGAAATGAAGCTAGCACACCTTAAGAAACAAATTCATTACAATCGTGTAATGTACGTAGCTGTATTACATTTACGTCATCTTCCCCACAGGTTGATTATTTTTATATATGATCGTGATGACATCTTTTATTTACCTAAGAAGGTAATTACACATGAATGTATTAATCACAACCACTGCGTTTACAACTTTATTCTGTGGGGCAGTTTTTGCCAAGTCCAGTGATATTGCCCATGAAGCACATCGATTCGTGAATAATGCCTCAGCCGTTAGCCATGTTAATTCCTCGACGCATGAAAACTTGCCTGGCAGGATTAATAAAAACAACACGCCATCATTCTCTGAAATGAATGAACATGAAAGGGCCATTGTTGCACATTCATTTATGAACAACAGCGCGTCCTATGCACATCAAAAAATGATTGAGGAACATAAAAAAATGCTATCCGGGAGTGATGCAAATTCAGAGACATCTTCTTCTTTTAACGAACTGAATGCCGGAGAGAAAGCCGCCCTCGTGCATGAGCAGGTCAATAATGCCGGTGCGGAAGCTCATCAGACGCAGGCAAGAAAGCTTCGCGGGCTGTATTCGTCCAGGTAAAGACAGGTGGGTTAGTGCTTAGCGTCAGGTGCGCAGCAGGACTTCACTGACGGGTTACGTCGCAGGACATGAGCCTCATATTGCTCTGCCGTAACCTGTTTCAGACCCGTTAATCATCACCGTCGGGCTGGTCATACACTTCCCAGAGCTTCAGGAGCAAACGGGAAATAAGATATGTTACAAAAATGACGACCATCAACGGTGCTCCCGGTTAACTGACAGATGACACGCCTCCTGAAAACCCCTAGCATACGCCGCAGTGTTCATGCTAACGGCGAATTCCAGTAAATGTATTCTACCGATGTCGTAAAAGAAAATGCCTACCTTTCTGCCACCCGCTCGGGGCTGGAATCGAACGAGATCGCTATCCTTCAGCGATCTTTGCCTTCCCGGTTTAATCTTCGGCATTTGAAAAAAAATGAATCATTAAAACTCGTACTGCAAAAGAAAGCGGGAAAATCACGTGTAGTGGCCTATAAATTTACGTCCGGTTCATTTAATTACACGGCGTATCGTATATCAGACAAAAAGTTCTATAACCTTTCCGATACTTCCGGGAAAGGCAGTCTCGATTATCCGTTACCGGCCACAGCAAGACTCAGCTCGCCTTTCAATCCAGCAAGACTTAACCCGGTATCGGGAAAAGTGAGCCCCCATAATGGCATTGATTATTCCATGCCCATGAACACGAAAATAGTCAGCGTCATCGACGGAAAAATCACCCGGGCCGAATATAACAGTACCATGGGGTATTTTGTTGAAGTAACGGGAAAAGCTGGTGTTATAACTCGCTATCTCCACCTCAATAAAATACTCGTTACTAAAGGGGCCAGGGTTACCCGGGGAGACGCTATTGCGTTATCCGGTAACAGCGGACGTTCATCCGGTCCTCATCTGCATTACGAGCTGGTCATCAATAACAATCCTGTTAACTCACTGGCGTTCCGGACGGCGGCACCCGCTGATAACAAACTCGAACAGCATGCCTTTGCGCATGCCAGAGACTACGAACGATACCTGGACTGATAACGGGACCGCGACGCGGTCCCGTCTGCCGGATTAATTTTTTTTATCGTTTTCACTTCCGTGATGTTGATGATCTCCATGCCCCCCGTGACCGTGGAAAAGATGCATGAGCGGACAAAGCAGCAGTAACAGATATGGCCAGTAGCCTGCCACATGTGACCAGTGTTCGCGCAGGAGAGCAAATGCCGCAATCGCGGCGACAGCAATAAGCGCATAGGTTGTACTTTTCATACCGGACTCCTTCTGTTAGTAACAGACCCTTCATTCAGGGTTATTTCCCGAGCCTGACACTTTTCAGACGCAACGCATTTGCAATGACGCTAACGGAGGAAAGGGCCATAGCCGCCGCCGCAATAACTGGCGACAGCAGTATTCCATACACAGGATAAAGCAGACCTGCAGCTACAGGCACCCCAAGAGCATTGTAGATAAACGCAAAAAACAGATTCTGCCGGATATTTTTCATGGTGATCTCTGACAGATGACGGGCCCTGTTGAGTATCATCAAATCGCCTTTGAGAAGGGTAACGCCAGCACTTTCTATTGCCACATCTGTACCCGTTCCCATGGCTATACCCACGTCAGCCGCTGCCAGCGCCGGGGCATCATTCACACCGTCTCCGGCCATCGCAACCACATGGCCAGACTCTTTCAGTCGGGTTATCACTGCTTTTTTGCCATCCGGCAGAATCCCGGCTTCAACCTCATCTATTCCCAGTTTCCGTGCGACTGCTTCAGCAGTAAGCTGGTTATCCCCGGTGAGCATAACAATGCGGATCCCCGCCTGACGCAAAGCTTTAAGCGCATCCGGCGTGGTTGCTTTCACGGGATCCGAGATAGCTATCAGGCCTGCAAGGTTCCCGTCTGTGGCCACATAGATAACGGTAGCGCCTTCCATCCGCAACGTATCCGCAACGGCCTTTTGATTATCAATAACGATACTGTTTTCCTGCATAGCCAGTTCATTACCAATAACAACCCGTTGACCTTCGACATCGCCTGAGACACCTTTCCCCGACGGGGCATTGAAATTACTGACGGCAGGTATCACGATCCCCTTTTCCTGCGCGGCTCTGACAACAGCCATACCCAACGGATGCTGCGAACCTTTTTCCACTGCAGCTGTTACACGTAAAAGAGATATTTCCCCACCCGGACTGAGACTGATAATCCCTGTCACCGTAGGCGAACCTTCCGTGAGCGTGCCTGTTTTGTCGACAACCAGCGTGTCCACTTTTTCAAGACGCTCAAGGGCTTCGGCATTCTTGATTAACACCCCGGCCTGGGCGCCTTTGCCCACCCCCACCATTATCGACATCGGCGTGGCCAGTCCCAGCGCGCAGGGACAGGCAATAATCAGGACCGACACAGCCGCAATGAGACCGTGCGCCATCCTGGGCTCGGGCCCCCAGACAGACCAGATCAAGAAAGCAACAACCGCGATAAGTATCACCAGAGGAACAAACCACCCTGAAACGCTGTCTGCCATTCTCTGGATGGGGGCACGCGAACGCTGTGCATCAGCGACCATCTGAACAATTCGTGAGAGCATCGTTTCATCACCGACTTTCTCTGCTCGGATGATAAGACTACCTGTCTGATTAATCGTCCCCCCAATGACAGGTTCACCCTCTTTTTTGGTAACCGGCATAGACTCCCCGGTCACCATCGATTCATCAACAGTTGTTTTGCCTTCGACCACGATACCGTCGACCGGAATACTCTCTCCAGGTCTGATGCGGAGCTTATCGCCAGGCAGGACATCTTCTGCATTAATATCCGTTTCATGACCGTCATGATCCAGCCGCCTGGCTGTTTTGGGGGCAAGGTTCAGAAGCGCAGTAATGGCACCTGAGGTTTGTTCCCGTGCCCGCAGTTCAAGAACCTGTCCCAGCAGAACAAGCACCGTAATTACTGCTGCGGCTTCAAAATAAACGGCCACCAGGCCATCCATGTTTCTGAACGATGCAGGAAACCAGGAGGGGAAGACGGTTGCAATGACGCTGTAAACCCAGGCTGCGCCGGTCCCCATTGCAACAAGGGTAAACATATTCAGGGAGCGGTTACGCAACGACATTCCGGCCCGGGCGAAGAATGGCCAGCCACAGTACAACACGACTGGAGAGGCCAGAAGCAGCTGCAGCCATGTGTTGTATTGTGGCGGTACTGTATTCCTCAAGGCGGGAAACAGATGAGATCCCATTTCGAGTATCAGAACCGGAAACGCCAGCAACAACCCCAGCCAGAAGCGTCTTGTCATGTCGCGAAGTTCATCACTCGGCCCCGTCGATGCCGTGGCTACGAGCGGTTCCAGTGCCATTCCACAGACAGGACAGCTTCCGGGACCACTGCGGCGTATCTCCGGGTGCATCGGACATGTCCACACACCTTCAGAAATATCTTTCTCCGCCTGATGGTGAGGCTGTTTTATCTGGTCTGGGCTGACTTCGTGGTGATCGTGGTGGTGGGAATGTTCACTGGCATCTTCGGTAAGATAACGGTCGGGATGGGCTGTAAATTTACTCTCACAGCTGGCAGAGCAGAAATAAAGCTGATGGTCCTGGTATCGAATGCTGCTGTGCGCCTTGTCGGGCAGGAATGCCATCCCGCACACGGGATCTCTCACCTTATGCAATACGTGGCTCTCGTCCGGGGATAATGTCTGTTCAGAAGCAGTCTGGTTGTTGTGTTGCACTACATTGTCATTTTTCACAGTAACTCTCCTTATGCATGCCTGAAGCATTTTCTGTCTTCAGGGTATGTCATGGATGCGATTACCACGAATGTCGCCGGCACAGGAGTGCCTGCTGCCGGCGTCCCGTTATCAGCCGTTCCGCTGACTATTCGATTCGCTGGAAGACTTTTTTACTGCCCTCCGGAGAGAATGAAATAACATCGTAAGCCTCTTTACGGGCCCCCATCTCCATTCCCGGGCTCCCCGCAGGCATGCCCGGGGTGGCAAGACCATAAATCCCTGAACCAGACAGCATTGCCTTATGTATCGTGGCTGCAGGCACATGGCCTTCAATGATCAAATTACCAGTAACTGCGGTATGACAGCTTCTCAGCTCAGCAGGAACAGCATATTTTTCTTTCAGGGCTGACAGGGCCTGATCATTCATGACGTGGGTCCGCACCTCAAACCCGTCCTTTTCCATCGCCTTGCCCCACAGGGAACAGCAACCACAGTTTTCAGACTTGTACATATCTATTACTTTTTCACCTGCCATTGCAGGAAGTGAAAGGCCAAAAGCCAGGGTCATTAAAATTATTTTTTTCATACTCACCTCTGTATGTTATCGATATAAACCCTGACGTCAGGGTGAATTTATGCAAAAGGACACCCGCAGGGGTGCCCTTTCAGGGTTATGACACGCTCTTTTTATGTCTGCGCAGCCAGATGAGTTTATAGGCGGCAGGAATAATGAACAGGGACAGCAGCGGAGCTGTGATCATCCCGCCAATCATGGGGGCCGCGATACGGCTCATGACTTCTGAACCTGCGCCGGTACCCCAGAGTATCGGCAGCAGACCCGCGATGATCACCGCCACGGTCATGGCTTTCGGCCGGACACGCAGCACGGCACCATGATAAAGGGCTTCATCAAGACCTTCCGGTGTGAACGTTTCTTTGTTTGACAGTTCCGGATGCGCTTCAATGGCATGACGCAGATACATCAGCATGACCACGCCAAACTCTGCTGCCACACCGGCCAGGGCGATAAACCCGGTTCCGGTTGCGACTGACATATGGAAGCCCTGCCAGTACAGGAACCATATCCCGCCAACCAGGGCGAACGGCAGACTCATCAGGATCAACAACGCTTCATCAACCCGGCGGAACGCCAGATACAACAGGATGAAAATGATCATCACCGTCATCGGCACCATCAATTTAAGTTTCTTGTTGGCGTGCTCAAGCAGTTCAAATTGTCCGGAGAATGACACGCTGGTACCCGGTCTCAGTTTCACTTTCTGACTGATAGCCGTTTTAATATCATTAACCACCGACACCATATCCCTGCCGCGCGCGTCAATGTAAATCCAGCTGGCTGGACGGGCATTTTCCGTTTTCAGCATAGTCGGCCCTGAAACGACCTTAATATCCGCGACATCGCCCAGCGTGATCTGCTGCTTCATCGGGGTCAGGATCGGCATCTGTTTCAATGCATTTGGACTGTTCCGATAATCCTGCGGATAGCGAATATTAATCGGGTAGCGGGCCACGCCTTCAACCGTTTCCCCTACCGTTGCGCCGCCGATGGCTGATGAGACAAACAGCTGTACATCACCAACAGTCATACCGTAACGGGACGCTTTTTCCCGGTTGATATCGATATCGATGTAACGCCCGCCTTCAAGTCGCTCAGCCAGGGCAGACACCACGCCCGGCACGGTTTTGGCTACCGCCTCGATACTCTGCGCAGTCGCATCAATATCGGCCAGGACAGTCCCTGAGACCTTGATACCTATCGGGCTTTTGATCCCGGTTGAGAGCATATCAATACGGTTACGGATTGGCGGAACCCAGAGGTTTGCCAGACCCGGTAAACGGACGGTCTTGTCGAGTTCTTCAATAATCTTGTCAATCGTCATACCCGGACGCCACTGATCCTCAGGTTTGAGCTGGATCGTGGTTTCCACCATTTCAAGCGGTGCGGAATCCGTTGCGGTCTCTGCTTTACCGGTCTTGCCAAATACAGAGGCCACTTCAGGAACGCTTTTGATTAACTTGTCCGTCGTCTGCAGGAGTGCTGCAGCTTCTGCCGGAGAGACGCCAGGCAATGTTGATGGCATATACAGCAGGTCGCCCTCATTGATCTTCGGCAGAAACTCCCCCCCCACCTGACTCAATGGCCATATAACGGTGAAAATGGACAAGGCCGCAACCAGCAGGGTTATTTTTGGCCAATGGAGGACCCGCAGCAGCAATGGATGATACGCTTTGATCAGCACCCGGTTCAGGGGGTTACTGGTCTCGGCAGGAATTTTTCCCCGGATCCAGAATCCCATCAAGATCGGAATGACAATGATGGCCAGCGCGGCCGCTCCCGCCATGGAGTACGTTTTCGTGAATGCCAGCGGGCCAAACAGACGTCCTTCCTGACCTTCCAGGGTAAAGATAGGAATAAAGGACAGGGTGATGATCAGCAGGCTGATAAACAGTGCGGGTCCCACTTCCACGGAGGCGTCGGTAATCACCTTCCAGCGGGTGGCATTGTCAATCTGCTCACCCGGATGCTGATGATCCCACTCCTCAAGCCGTTTATGCGCATTCTCAATCATCACAATGGCGGCATCCACCATCGCACCGACGGCAATAGCTATCCCTCCCAGCGACATGATATTGGCGTTTAGTCCCTGGAAGTGCATGACGATAAAGGCGATACATAGGCCAAGCGGCAGAGAGATAATCGCCACCAGGGCAGAACGTACGTGCCACAGGAACAGGGCACAGACGATGGCCACCACGAAAAACTCTTCCAGAAGTTTGGAACTGA
Organism: Leclercia sp. GLN_9; assembly: GCF_043105735.1. NCBI lineage: Bacteria > Pseudomonadati > Pseudomonadota > Gammaproteobacteria > Enterobacterales > Enterobacteriaceae > Leclercia > Leclercia sp. GLN_9. The sequence goes on along the minus strand of NZ_JBICLV010000012.1, from coordinate 54,466 downwards.
GGTTATCAATCGCCCGGTCGATTAACTGGCTGCGATCGTAGGTGGTCACGATTTCAACGCCTTCCGGCAGACTGGCCTTCAGCGTGTCCAGTTTATCCTTGACTGCTGTGATAACGTCGCGCGCATTTTTACCCGACCGCAGGATCACCACGCCGCCAGCAACTTCCCCCTGGCCGTTCAGTTCGGCAATACCACGCCGCATTTCAGGCCCGGTCTGCACGCGGGCAACATCCCGCAAATAAACCGGCACTCCGTTCTCGCCTGTTTTCAGGACGATGTTATTAAAATCATCAATGCTCTGCAGATAGCCGCTGGCGCGGACCATATACTCCGCTTCGGCTATTTCAACGGATGAACCACCGGCTTCCTGGTTAGATGATTCAAGAGCCTGTTTCACTTCGGGCAGGCTGATCCCATACTGGGACAGTTTTACCGGATTGACCTGAATCTGGTACTGCTTCACCACGCCACCGACCGAGGCTACCTCAGCCACGTTCGGGATGGTCTTCAGTTCAAATTTCAGAAACCAGTCCTGCAAAGAACGCAGTTCTGAAAGGTCGTGTTTTCCGCTGCGATCGACCAGGGCATATTCAAATATCCAGCCCACTCCCGTGGCGTCCGGGCCGATTTCAGAGCTCACACCCGCAGGCAGTTTGCCCTGAACCTGATTCAGGTATTCCAGCACGCGCGAACGGGCCCAGTACAGATCGGTGCCGTCTTCAAAAATGACATACACATACGAATCACCGAACTGTGAAAAGCCACGCACGGTTTTTGCGCCAGGTACGGACAGCATGGTGGTGGTAAGCGGATAGGTGACCTGGTTTTCTACAATCTGCGGGGCCTGTCCGGGATAGCTGGTTTTAATAATGACCTGCACATCTGACAGGTCAGGCAGCGCATCGACCGGCGTGTTAATTATCGTCCATGTGCCCCAGATGCTGAGAAACAGTGCGCCCATCATGACCAGGAAACGGTTGGCGACAGAGCGCCGGATAATCCATTCAATCATCGTCGTCTCCTCAGTGCCCTGAATGCATATTTACAGGCTGCTCAGACATTGCTGGCATACTGTTTTCTGTTTTTTCAGGGTGGCGCATACGTTCCAGCGCGCCCGTAATATTGGCTTCGGAGTCAATGAGGAACAGGCCACTGACCACCACGGTATCGCCTTCATTCAGGCCGGAGCCAATGCCGGACTGTTGCTGTGATTCATGCAGAACGTGGATCTGTTTCGGCACAAACTTGCCTTCATCATCAACAGTAATCACGCGCTGTTCTTTGCCGGTATCGATAACGGCCTGGCTTGGTATCAGCAGCATCTCCTGGCTTTGGGTATTCAGTTTGAGATAGGCATTCATGCCTGGCTTGAGAAACTCATCCTTATTAGAAACCTGGAGGCGGACCTGAAGCGTGCGGGTTGTCTGATCCACGCTGGGAAGAATGTTCCATTTTTCGACATGGAATGTTTTATCCGGATAAGCCGGTACCGAAATTTCAAACTGCGACGTATCTTTCAGCAGATAGGCGATAGATTCTGGCACTGCAGCGCTGATCCAGACCGGGTCCATCCCCTGAATCTGAGCCACCACCTTATCTTTGGAAATATTCATGCCGGTGCGCAGGTCAAATGCAGTAATGACACCATCAATAGGTGCTTTAATGGTAAAACGGGTCTGGATTGTGCGGGTTGAACGCAGCCTTTGAATATCTTCTTCCGGCATACCAGCCAGACGAAGTCGCTCCAGAACCCCTTTTATCTGGGTTGGCGTACCGCCTGTACCGGATAACAGCAGAAACTCACTTTGTGCCTCAACCCATTCAGGAATGGTGATATCGATAAGCGGAGTGCCTTTCTTCACATGATCGCCAATCGTCAGGGGATACACTTTTTCGACGAAACCATCAGAACGCGCCTGCACAATGACAAACTGATATTCGTTGTAACTGACATTAGCCGGGATTGTCTGAGAATAATTCAGCATTCCTCGCGTGACTTTTTGCGTTTTTAATCCCAGATTCTGAACCTGAGTTGGATCGATACGGATCCCGCCACTGCTTTTATCGCCACTTTCATCAGCATATTTCGGCACCAGGTCCATATCCATAAAGGGAGATTTTCCGGGTTTATCAAATTTAGTATCCGGTTTCATCGGGTCATACCAGAAAAGTACCTTTTTCTCCGGTGCCTTTTGTTCTGTTTGTACTGTTTTTTGTGATGAGTTTAAATACTGCCAGGCAGTAACCGATATCAGCCCTCCTGCTATGAGGCTGCTGATAATTATTGCAGCATATTTTATCTTTAAAGAAGCCATACAATTTCTCGCTGAAAAATCAAAACACCTGGCATATGCGCCCGATCATTAATTCACAGTAATCCCATAATGAATGTTCAGGCGCACTGGATGTATTCGCTCCGGAGTGTCAATCAGGATTGCGTAACGTTAATGCTTTTGAGTAAGGAGATATTGCCCTGCTGAATAAACGAGAAATCGACATGGTTGCCGGTTTTCAGGGCATTGATAGCGTCGTCTGCATTAACAAAAGTGAAGCGCATGGTCATTGCAGGCCAGCCCACCGCCGGGATTGCTTCATGCGAAATGGTGATCTTTTTACTATTCATATCAATTTCTTTAACGATACCGGTGCCCTTGATAACCTGCTGTACCGAAGCATCACTGGCAGCATTCATATCGCCATGCTGATGTGTTTCAGCATTAAGACCGGCAGAAAACATGACAGAGAAGGCACCAAATAAAACGGCTTTAAGTGAATTACGCATTTTTAATTTCCTGATTAATTGAATAAATTTACTCTACCCAACCGCCACCCAGCGCGGTAAACAGATTAATTTCGTTAACCTGTCGGGAATAGGTAAGATCGAGAATGGTTTGCTGCGTCGCGAAGAGGGAACGTTCTGCATCCAGCACTTCGATGTAACTGACAGCACCACTTGCATACAATCCTCTGGCACGCTGTAGAGTTATCTGTAGTGAATCAAGATAACGCTGCTGTGACTCAAGTTGCTGGCTAAGGCTGTCGCGCAGCGCAAGCGTGTCGGAAACATCTTTAAAGGCTGACTGAATTTTTTGTTCGTAATTAACCACCGACTGTTGCTGGCGAATTTCAGCCAGCTTCAGATTGGCTTTATTCCTGCCAGCATTAAAAATAGGAATTTCAATTTTAGGGATAAAATTCCACATTCCACTTCCTGACGTAAACAGGCTGGACAGCTCCGTACTGCTTGCGGAAAGACCACTGGTCAGGGTAATGGAAGGGAAAAAGGCCGCCCGCGCTGCGCCAATACTGGCATCAGCCGCTTTCAGCTGATATTCCGCTTCCATAATATCCGGTCGCTGCAGCAAAATTTGTGAAGACAGATTTGGTGGCAATTTTACTGGGGCTATCTCCCCGCCTTTCATCCCTTTTTCTGACGGAAGTGCGCGGTACGTTCCCAGCACCAGTTGCAGGGCATTGTTTGCCTGAGCCAGATCGCCTTCTCGTTTGGCTATTTCGGCGCGGGTACTTTCGATTTGTCCTCTCGCCTGTTCAAGTGCCAGAACGTTCGTACTCCCGGTCACGAGCTGTTGCTCAACGAAAGCATAGGACTGTTGATAATTTTTCAGCGTTTCCCGCGCGATACGGAGTTGTTCATACGCCAGTTGCTGGCTGAAATAGCTCTGCGAAACGTTGGAGACCAGCAGGATGTGTACGGCCCGACGGGCCTCTTCGCTGGCGAAATAGCTCTGGCGATCAGCGTCACTCATGTTCTTAAGTTTGCCGAAAAAATCGAGCTCATAGCTGAGCTCAAGACCCGCGTCGTACTCCTGTGTGGTCGGCTTGTCGCCTTTCAGGCCACCGCTGTAGGTGATCCCGGATGAGGCATTCAGCTGGGGATAACGATCTGCATCCGTGACGTTGAACTGGGCCCGGGCCTCTTCAACCTTCAGGGCAGCCATTCTCAAATCACGGTTATTATTCAGAGCTTCAGTAATCAGCCGTGTAACCTGGGGATCGACAAAAAAGTTACGCCAGCCCGTATCCTGATAACCATTCACTGCTGGCATCAGGCTGTTTCGGGACAGTGAAAACTGCTGGGGTACCGGTGCTGCCGGGCGCTGATATTCAGGTGCCAGAGAGACACAACCGGCCAGGATGAATATCGTGCTAATGCTGAGTAATTTTAATTTGAACATAACGCTTCTCGTCCAGGCAGACCTGGTAAATGGTTCAAATGAAGTCCAGAGTATTGATAGGGGTACTTTACCGAACGCTCTCTGTTTGCCGGGTGACAGGATAATGACAATGTTGTCATTTTTGCTGTAATCCGTTGATAACGATCGTGGGCGCAATAGAATGACATTAGCAGCCAGCCGGGGAGCAAGATGAAAATACTGATCGTCGAAGACGAAATTAAAACGGGTGAATATCTCAGCAAGGGGCTTACAGAGGCCGGGTTCGTTGTGGATCACGTTGATAATGGTCTTACCGGATATCACCTCGCCATGACCGCCGAGTATGATTTAGTCATTCTGGATATCATGCTGCCTGATGTGAACGGCTGGGATATCATCCGTATGCTGCGCACAGCCGGAAAGGGGATGCCGGTCTTACTGCTGACGGCCCTTGGCACGATCGAACACAGGGTCAAAGGACTTGAGCTGGGTGCAGACGATTATCTGGTTAAACCCTTTGCATTTGCCGAGCTCCTCGCCCGGGTGAGAACCCTCCTGAGGCGGGGAAATACGATGATCACAGAGAGCCAGTTTAAAGTGTCTGACCTCTCGGTTGATCTCGTATCCAGAAAAGTCAGTCGCGCCGGGAACCGCATTGTGCTCACCAGTAAAGAGTTCAGCCTGCTGGAATTTTTCATTCGCCATCAGGGAGAGGTTCTTCCCCGCTCCCTGATTGCCTCTCAGGTCTGGGACATGAATTTTGACAGCGACACTAACGCGATTGATGTTGCTGTAAAGCGACTCCGCGCTAAAATAGACAACGATTACGAGACAAAGCTGATTCAGACAGTCCGGGGCGTGGGCTATATGCTGGAGGTCCCGGATGCATAGCAAACCTTCCAGGCGCCCTTTCTCACTCGCTCTGCGGCTGACCTTTTTTATCAGCCTGTCCACGATCCTGGCCTTTGGCGCCTTCACCTGGTTTATGCTGCATTCCGTTGAAAATCATTTTGCCGAGCAGGATGTCAGCGATCTGCAGCAAATCAGCACCACACTGAACCGTATACTGCAGTCCCCGGCGGATCCGGATGAAAAAAAAATAAGTAAAATAAAGGAGTCGATTGCCAGCTACCGCAACGTTGCCCTTTTGCTCCTCAATCCTAGGGGAGAGGTGCTCTTCAGCTCAGCGCAGGGGGCGGCACTACGCCCGGCCGTGAATTCAGCCGATTTTAGCGAGCACAGCCGCGCACGGGATGTTTTTCTCTGGACGGTGGAAGATCCTGCGGGTCCGGTGCACGCCGAATCCGGAATGAAAATGAACACCTACAGGATTATCGCCTCCTCTGGTCAGGCGATATTTCAGGGCAAACAGCAGAACTATGTCATGCTGACTGGCCTCTCCATTAATTTCCATCTCCATTACCTCGATGCGCTGAAAAAAAATCTGATTGCGATTGCCGTCGTGATAAGCCTGCTGATTGTTCTGATCATTCGCATCGCTGTCCGTCAGGGGCATCTGCCCCTTCGTAATGTCAGTAATGCCATTAAAAACATCACCTCCGAGAATCTTGATGCGCGGCTGGAACCGACACGCGTTCCCATTGAGCTGGAGCAGTTGGTTATCTCGTTCAATCATATGATTGGAAAGATTGAGGATGTCTTTACCCGCCAGGCCAATTTCTCTGCCGATATCGCGCATGAGATCAGAACGCCCATCACCAATCTGGTGACGCAGACTGAAATCGCACTGAGTCAGGATCGAACCCAGAAGGAACTTGAGGATGTCCTCTACTCCAGTCTTGAAGAGTATAACCGGATGACCAAAATGGTCAGCGACATGCTGTTCCTGGCGCAGGCGGACAATAATCAGCTCATACCTGACAGGGTCCGGTTTGACCTCAGAGCAGAAGTCATGAAAGTCTTCGAGTTTTTCGAAGCCTGGGCCGAAGAACGCAATATCACGCTCAAATTTAACGGGATGCCCTGCCTGGTTGAGGGAGATCCACAAATGTTCAGAAGAGCGATCAATAATCTGTTATCCAATGCCCTGCGTTATACCCCGGAGGGACAGACAATCACCGTCTCAATAAGAAAGGAAGAGAGCTTTTTTGACCTTGTGATTGAAAATCCGGGCAAACCAATTCCTGAAGAGCATTTATCAAGGCTGTTTGACCGTTTTTATCGGGTGGATCCGTCCAGACAACGAAAAGGAGAAGGCAGCGGCATCGGTCTGGCGATTGTGAAGTCAATCGTGGAAGCACATCACGGAAGCGTGCAGGTGGAATCGGACGTACGCTCAACTCGTTTTATCTTATCCGTGCCCAGACTGGAGAAAATGATCCCGGAGCCCCAAAACTGAGAATAAAGATTTAAATGACAAAGATGTCATTAGCCTGTCATGCAGCAAACAGAAGCCATTCGATATAATTAGTGCAACTTATCAGGAAGGCTGGATTGCTTCATCAATACCCGGCGTCAGATTACGCCAGGAAATGAATATCCAGCCCTCTCCCGGAGAAATAAACACTGCCGAACCTGTTTCAGTTATGGAACTGAAAAAACCGGTTGTACTTCCCCGGACATCACTAATTCAGAAATGGAGAGTTATCATGAAAAATATCGTCTTAGCTGCTGTTATGGGTCTTGGCTTAATCTCGTCGGCGTGGGCCTCAGAGACTATTGATATTCACGAGCAAGTTAATAATGCACAGGCACCAGCTCATCAGATCCAGTCAGCTTCAGCTACAAACGCAATAAAGGGGTCTACACCACAGATGGCCAGTATGAATCAGCATGAACAGGCCGTTATTGCTCATGAAACCATGACGAACGGATCGGCGGATGGGCACCAGAAAATGGTGGAAAGTCATCAGAAGATGATGGGAAATAACTCCGTTTCCCCTACCGCGCCGTCAACGTCGTATGCCGCGATGGATGAGCATGAAAGAGCGGCGATAGCCCATGAATTCATGAATAACGGTCAGTCTGGCCCACATCAGGCCATGGCCGAAGCGCATCGCCGCATGATGAATGCAGGCTGAATGCGACTGTAGTATCCGTGCTTTTACCCTTTCCTTGATAGATTATTCCTTAACCGGATATGTTGTGACATTTTGCCCCCATCAGGGGGCTTTTTTATCTGACTCAGCTACAATTAACCGGTACCTACCTGAAAAGGATTTATTAAATGAAAATCAAAAACACCCTTTTTGTTATATTAATGTTATCCCTGCCAGCCATTTCTGCCGAACATTCGGACATGAAAATGTCAGATATGTCCTCATCGGCATCGTCGCAGGAATATATGAAGGGCATGAAAGATATGCATGACAAAATGATGGCCGCCGTTAATGAGTCCGATCCCGACAAGGCCTTTGCAAAAGGTATGGTTGCACACCATGAAGGGGCAATTGCCATGGCGGAAACCGAGCTCAAATACGGAAAAGATCCCGAAATGAGAAAGCTTGCGCAGGACATCATAAAAGCGCAGAAAGGTGAAATCGGGCAAATGAATAAATGGCTAGATAGCCAAAAATAACAATTGCAAAAACGCCATGATAAGCGTAAATTTAAATCACTCCCGGGCACGGGAGCCTGTTAAACGTCAAATAATTAAAACCCGATTAATTTCGGGTTTTTTATATTTTGTCCCCAGTTCCTGTATTGTGGGGCGCAATATATGCACCTGCTATGTTTTTTCCTGACTTAATTCCTTCTGTTTCAAAAAATATAGCCAGCGCTTCCGGAAGCGTTGATTTCCCGAAGTCATTTCGGCCGACAATGCCCGTCATGCCTTCATCAAAAATGATCTCAGTGGAGTTTCTGTAGCCTCTGAAGTTCGTAAGTTTTAATTTTCTGAGCCGCATATACAGTCCTGTGTGTAAGAAAGCGTTGTGACCGGAACCCTGAATACAATATCTGTCGTGTATGAGCCTGAGCCCTGGCGGGGAAATGCCGTGATTCAGGATAACCTGATGGCATTCCGGGATTATGATCCGGTCGCGTTTCCTGAACATTTCTGCCCTTTCCGTCACCCGGAACTTTCTCAGGCTGGTATACAGGCGTCTCAGATCAGGACGGGCGGCAGACGCTTTTTATGACCCTTGTTTTCTGCGGAGCGGGCCTGAGAACATTTATTGCTTTATGGTGAACAAAGTCATTATCGGATGCTGAAAATGGAATAATCCTCCAATCGCAATAATCTACCTACTTTCTTGACCTATCTACAATAATCCCTCTCTTCTTATGCCAGGATCCGAAAAAAGTAAAAATCGGATCTCTGGTTAAGCTGATTTGGTGAAATGAAGTTTGCTGTAGCTGGTAAGAATTTCCGTGATGAGGGGAGGGGTCTCAGTCCCGTCAGCATGGTGCCGTATGTATCAGCACCGGAATGGCGGAGAGCATCTGATAGGCGCTTTCGTATATAGAGAAACTGGATGCATGTGGTCACGTTTATGCCCTTGTAAAGGCTTACGGTAACTATTAGTTTATGGTCTGTACTGACATCCCGGTTGCGTAAACGCAGATATCAATTTTTGATAGACATGTTAAAAGGAGGTAACAGTGAAGCGATTCCCGAATGGCTCAGACTGGCGTAAATGGGATCTGCACGTGCATACCCCTTCGTCATCACTTGAGAATCAGTATCGGAATGACTGGGAAGCTTATCTTTCTGCAATTGAAGCGTTTGGCGACGAGGTCGCTGTCATGGGTGCAACCGACTACTGCACTATCACCGGGTATGAGAGACTGCTCGCATACCGTGCGCAGGGTCGGATAGCCAACATTGAGGCCGTTTTTCCTAACATAGAATTTCGCATCACACCTGAAACGCAAAAAGATAAGGGTGTGAATATTCATCTTATTATCAATCCGGCGGATACCGGTCACGTTGACAAAATAAAACACGCTCTGGGCCGGCTTCATTTCCGTTACGGCGGGCAGAACTACTCCTGCAGCGATCAGCAACTGACTGAGCTGGGGATTGCGGTCGCAGGGTTGTCCTCTCCCGAGAAAAATCTGCGCGACGGCATTAATCAGTTCAAGCCTTCTTTTGACGTTTTTGAAGACTGGCTGAGGAGTGAAACCTGGCTGCGGAACAACGCTATTGTCATTGCATCTAATAGCTCAGGAGACGGAATCTCTGGGCTCCGCGACAATGGTCTCCTTGCTGTCCGGCAGAACATCTATCGCCTGGTAGACGCGATTTTTTCCGGTAACCCCCAGGATTGTGAGTACTTTCAGGGGCGTGGCAGCGACAGCAGGACTGAAGTCATCAGTAAATATGGCAAGCTACTTCCCTGCGTTCACGGTTCGGATGCACATGGACTGGCTAAAATTTTTCGTCCCGACGAGGACCGTTTTTGCTGGATTAAAGCCGATCCCACTTTTGCGGGATTAAAACAGGTGCTTTACGATCACACCCGCGTCAGGATTCAGAAAACGTCCCCCCATACTAAAACGCCTTATCAGTATATTAAACACGTCTGTTTTACGGACCGTAGTGGCCATGCACTTTTTTCAGGCCAGCCTGTTCACTTCAGTCCCGACCTGAATGCGATCATAGGCGGGAAGTCTTCAGGAAAATCTCTGCTGCTTTACCACATGGCATGCGCCATTAATGCCGGTGAGGTTAGCAAGAAAATCAGGATCTCCGGACAGGCAGCCTATGACGACTTTAGCAATCTCAATGTTGAAGTCACATGGGGAAACGGGGAAGTAAGTTCATTACATGGTGACGACAGCAGGCCTGTGACCTACATTCCTCAGCTCTATATCAATCACCTTGCCGAACGCAGCGGCCAGCTTCAGCTCAATCAACTGGTCGAGGAAATTCTTTATCAGAATAATAATTTCAAAGCTTTTGCACTTGAAAATACTGCACAGCGGGAAGCGACTATACGGGTCATAAAAACCAGGATTGATTATCTTACCGAGCTTCGCAAAAAATACAGCGAGTGCGGTAAGGAAATGGAGAAATACGGCACGCAAAAGGCGGTAAGTGATGAAATCCGCCGGCAGGAGGAGAAGATCGCTCAGCTGAGGAAGCAGGCATCTTTTACACCGGATGAAGAAAAGCAGTATATGGCACTCAGAGTGCGCACGGACAACCTTCACTCCCGCCGGCGCGCGATAGATGATCTTACTGATGCCAGTAGAAGTCTGAAAGAAAGCCTTTATCGGCATGCCGGTAGCACGATACAAAGCCTTACCGACCAACTCAGGCTGGATTTTCCGCTGTCTGAAAATTCCTCTTTTCTGGAGAAAAGCCTTCGTCAGCTGGAGGACAACCTTTCAGCAGCTGTCAGTGACTTCATTGGTCGCCACGAGGCCCGTTTTGGCTGCATCCCCGCAAGGCTGAGGCGGATTGATACCGAAAGCGCAGCCAAAAAGGAAACGCTGCTTCCCCTGTCGGTAAAAATTACCGATCAGGAAACGCTCAAAGCGGCCACGGCTGCGCTGGAAAAGGAAAAAGAAAAGCTCAGACAGCTACAACAGCTCTCAGAACGCCGTCAGTCCATTTTACAGGAAGGCAATGATACAAAAAGTCAGCTCCATACAGAGTATGCGTGCCTTACTGGTCTTTACCAGGCTTACGTGGACGAGCTCAGTAAGCCTGAATACCACCCCGAAGGTGAAATTAGCGTAATTGCTCGCATATCCTTCAATACTGAGAAGTTTGATCGCTTTACCGGCTGCTTTGACCGGCGAGGGAATATAAACCTACTGCTCGGCGAGCTGGCCTGTCCGAAAGGCGGCTATGCATTTTCCCCTGATCGCCATGCGGATACGATTGCAGGCATATATGACCGCTACAGAAACGGCGGGGTTGCTCCCGCTCTTCGTAAGGGCATTGAGGACTCTGATATGTTGAGTTACCTCTATGATGACTGCTACCTGATTGATTTTTCTGTCCGTTACCGGAGCGACGATATCGTGCAGATGTCGCCGGGTAAACGGGGTCTGGTGCTGCTTAACCTGATCCTTCACCTGAGCAATTCGCGGCACCCTATCCTTATTGATCAGCCTGAAGACAATCTCGATAACCGGACGATTTATTCCCAGCTCAATGATTTCGTCAGGCAGCGCAAGGCTGACCGGCAGATCATCATGGTGACGCACAATGCCAACCTTGTCGTGGGAACGGATGCCGAATGCGTGATTGTATCTAACCAGAGTGGGCAGCGCTCGGGCATTGAGAACAGTGAATTCCGGTTTGAATATTATACCGGCTCACTGGAGTGCTCGTTCATCTCACAGGATGATTCCGGCCGTCTGCACTCCCGGGGTATCAGAGAACACGTTTGTGAAATTCTGGAAGGCGGGATCCAAGCCTTTAAGGAAAGGGAGCGCAAGTACGGCCTGTAGACTAAAACGGTTCTTCAGTTCTTGCCATACGCTGCTGCGTCGGCCAGAACTGACCATATTTCTGTTCTCTTATTATCACCTTGATTCGAAACTCAATGTTCCGGATCTATCAGCCTTTCAACCGTCCACCATTTATTCCGGTTGCGCCAATCTTTTGACTGGCGGGATAATCAGCTCAGACCTATTTTGGATAGTTAAAATTTTACAGAGAGTGCAAGTAAATGGTTGATTCAACACAAATTAGTGAAAATCTTGGTTCACAAAAACCCCAATTTAACTGGAATGCCCTTTTCCAGGGTGATCATACACGTGGGGCCTACAATGCCTGTGTGGGGAACAACGGTTCACCGGACCTTTATTATTATGCTGACGGCTTCGCTGACAGCGTATTCCTGCTTATTGATGCCCTGATTTCAGGGCAGCGCGCATTACTGGATACCCTTATTTATCCTATCTGCTTCAATCTGCGGCACTCAGTGGAACTGACTATTAAGGGGCAGATACAGGATCTCAGCCGGCTAACGAAACTACGTAAACAGCCGCTTGCACCGGATGCGGACGTAGAAAAAGTGCTGAATCAGCACGATATTATGAACCTGTGGGCATTTTTTTCAGGCCATGCAGCCGCGTTTGATCGACGTTATAATGAAAAGGTGTCAGCGCTGGAACCTCTCATTCGCTGTATTGGGGAAACCGATCCCACTGGTCAGACGTTTCGCTACAGTTACAGTACTGAAGCCAAGAAACATCTGACAGACGTCAGTGTTATCAACGTATTGGTTCTGCGTGATCAGTTTCGCGTCATTCGTGAGCAACTGGAAGAACTAACAGGGTTGACTCACTGGCTATGGAAGGAATACTCAACCGGGGTTTTCACCAAAAACCTCAGTCGTAATGATCTTCAGGCTATCGCTGTTCAGTTGCCCGTGCGGCAGTCATGGTCTGAGCCTTCTTCAGGCCTTACTGGCATCAAAGATTCCATCAAATCTGAATACAATATTGGCAGCAAAGAACTGTCTGAGGCATTCAGAAAAATTCAAGACAGCAGAGATTTGGCTCGAATTATCGGCGTGCCCGGAGCTATTCCTGGATTGTCTATGGCAGATTTGATAACTCTCAACGACTTCTGGAAGGTGGCATGGGATCGCGATGCTTTGTCAGACGAATTACGTGATGACATATCCGGCATTAGTACTTCTCCGGTTGTACCGGTTAGCCCTATGCAGGGGTTGAACCATGAACTCCAGGTAACGAAAGACACCCGGGCTTCTTTCAATCAGTTTAAGCAGTGGGCAACAGCAGAGAAACTTGCCGGGCTACAGGCATTACTGGACGCCGGATATTATTGTTTTAGTGAGGAGCATGACAGCTGCTACGAATCTTACAAAAAGGAAGTGGAGGTCGCATTCTCAGCTTCTCAACGGAGCCGCATGGCTGAAATAAAGGAGGTCTGGTTGCGCAGCGTCGGGCGGCGAGCTTATCCTTCGCGCATCATAGATAAACTCAAACGGGCTGGTTTCAAAGAAGAAAGCGACTTACTGGAGCAAAATCTTTTCGCCTGAAAAAGAATGGCTGAATTTCCCGCATTAAGAAAGGCCACACGGTGGTGGCCTTAACGCAATTACTTCTGGTTTGCCGAGGAGGTTATGGTTGCGGTATAGGCACGGAGTGTTTCATCTACGCCATCGACAAGGGCATTGGCCAGTTCACTAAGTGTCTGGGTGTCTCCTATACGGGAGTCCTCCACGCTGTAGCAGTGCAGGGAGCAGGACTCTTCCTGGAAACGGAAGCCTATTCCCAGAGCGTTGTTCTGGTAAATGAAAGGTGCGCCATACCCCGGGTCAGGCATCAGAATGTGGCCATTGCAGTTGGGCAGGCTGAACAGCTTGGTAGCGCCAGCTGGCAGAGCCCGGGTATTCTCTGTACGTAACGTCAGCAGAACCTGTCTCAGTCCTTTCTCACCACCTTCGCCCTGAAAAACCTCCGCCTGGCTGTAAAAGCCTTTCGCCCGTGCCTCATAGAGACGATCTGCGGGATCAAGTCCCATAATACTGCGTAACTGATTAATGTGACCGTAATAATCCTGGCGGCGATACCACGCCCCCCAGAAGCGGGCAATACTGGTCTAGAAGGCTTCAATGGTCTGCTCATCTCGACTGGCGACTTCACAGAACAGAGCAAAATACAGGGCAGTACCACCGTAGAATTGCGGCACCCCCCGCATAACCTGGCTGGCCCGCGAGCGGAGGTGCTGCGCATTACGGAGCAGAATCCGGGTCAAATCATCTTCCGTACTTATACCAAGCAGATCGCGGTAGGCTACTTCAAACTGGGGGGCCGGAGGTACACTGTTCCAGGCCTGAAGAACCTGACTGCCGCTATACTGGGCGATATCCTGATCCAGGGAAGCGACCAGCGAGCTTTTGAGGCAGAAGACGTGGAGGAGGCTGCCCATGCTGGCACTGACCATCTCACGCAGCAACGCGGACTGGTTAATGTCGCGGGCTTTTGCCACTTCTTTCAGCGCGTGGCCCTGATCGGTCGGAATACCCTTGAGCGAAACCGACACTGTCCCCTGGGACTCATTTCTTCCATTTGTAGGCTGAATTTCCATAATGAACTCATCTTTGACTTTTTAAGCTAAATCACACAAAAATACCACATCCGGTGATTATGGCGCCAAATGGTACGTGTGTTATGATTGCCTGATTGTATTACGATTTTAATGTTTTTATTACCTACCCTCTCATCTTTTCACTGAGATCCGATTTCTGGTGAAGTCGGATCTGCGCTGACAAATCTCAGGAAAATGTTAACGAGAAACGCCATGAAGAAATCTAAAGAATAATGAGGGTCAGGTCCTGCTGTAAGCGGAAAGCGGACATCGGCTTAATGTCAGAAATGACATTTCTGATTCAATCTCACCATTGTGAATTTAGTGAAAAGCAGGAAGAAAAACTCTGCTGACGGTAAAATCGCATTCGGTTAAAGTCTTTCCTGCTGGAAATTTACCGAATGTCGCAGCGGTAAAACCGGCACGTTCTTCCTTGGTACTGGCTTACCGACTCCCCCGCAGGCACAACACATAGTAATCAGCGCCGTAGCGGGCACAATTCGGTCTTATTGGTGTTTTGCCTAATGCCGGAGAATGTGAACAGGGGTGAAGGGCTGTTATCCAGGATGAGCAGAGATGATTGACGGAGTCGTCATATTACGGTAGTATTATCTTAAGTACACCCGCCACGCCTAGTCTCTTTGAGATGCGCATTATGGCGGGTTTTTTTTTGCCTGATTTCTTTGAATGGAAAGGACGCAATGGCACCCCATCAGACCAATAGACCTCGACTCTACCAAAAACCTACTGAAACAAGCGAAGCATTAATTTCAAAGCTGCGTCTTAAAGGTTTAACCATCACTGATGAGAATGCTGCGAAAACTGCACTTACATTCATTGGCTATTACAGGTTAAGGGGATATTTTATCCCTTACTATCATATGACTCAGGAAAGGAAGCCTCAGATACAAGAGCCTAAAACTTTCTTACCGGGAACAACGCTACAGAATATTATAGAACTGTATGAATTTGACAGAAAACTGCGCCTGATAGTGCTGGAGCAAATCCAGAAAGTAGAGATCGGTCTGCGAACCTGCCTTTCTGAATATATGAGTGCGAAATACGGTTGTCACTGGTTCATGGATTTGACAAACCTTGATAATGACTATGATTATCAAGGTTTTTTTGAGCAAATCAGGAATTCTAAAGAGGTTTTCATAGACCATTATAAAGCAACATATGATCATCCAAAATACCCACCCTCTTGGATGATTACAGAGACTCTCAGCTTTGGTGCATGGTCGAGAATTTACAAAAATCTGCATCACTACGATCAAAAGCAGATTGCACTGAAATTCAATATACGCAGCGCGGAAATTATGGCTTCATGGTTTCATACTCTAAGCCATTTACGTAATCTTGCTGCACACCATAACCGTATATGGAACCGTTCTTTTAAAGCTTTCCCTCCAGGAAAACTTAATGGGTATGAAACCCATATGTCTAATCCGCAAACGCTTTATAGCCGACTCGTTGTGTTAAAGTATCTATCAGACCAGGTTTCATGGTCTGACGGTCTAAAAAATCAGTTGGATACTTTAATGGTAGAGAAACCTAGCTGTGTGACATGGCAAAAAATGGGCTTCATCGAAGATTGGAAACACACCCCCCTTTGGACACGAGCAGTAAATCCGCCTCCACAGGTTTGAGAGCGCAAAAGTAAAAACATGATCACTTCTCTTTAAGTCATCTTAAATAACTCTGAGGTGTCTGTTAAACCCGTGGCTATTCATACGGTATCAGCGCTCCCAGCCGCGGGACAATCTGACGGAATTCATAATGTCGTCAGTCAGTTCTGGCAGGAATTGTTCCTCTTGCAATTTTTCAAGGCGTTGAAGAATGATTTCAGAACTACCTAGCAGATCACTGAGTCTTTCAAGATCGAGAGATAGATATGGGCCGCGAACACTATTGTAAGCTTCTCCCCGTATGATAAGGAGTAGATTCAGAAAGCCATCATCTTTAGCGACAACTGACCGGATCCAGGATTTTACCGTCTCCGGCGAATCAATCTCTCCCCAGGCATACAGATAACCGCCAAGGTCATTACACATAAATAGCTGGTTTTTTCGGGCTGCGCTGCTCATTCTGCTGCTCAGTAGCATCCGCATGACGTCCAGTTCCTGTACTGTCAGTAACTGATCATCTGCAGGCCAGGCTCGGCCCCCTCTCATACCGTGACCCCAGAGCAAATCCCTCATAAACTGAGCGAGCCATGACCATGACTGCCCGCAACAAAACAGCCTGTGAAGTTGTGCCAGGGACTGCCTTCGCCGTAATTTCAGCATCCGTCGAAGCAGATCGCAAACCACGGCTTTTCCCGGTGTGTCGTGGCGATCGAGCCATCGCCCCAGAATTTGAAAACGTCGGATAGCATCATCGTTATAGTTAAAGAAATAGTTCAATAATCCCGAACACGATTCATAGCTCAGACTGTTTATCCGGCCGGCCGTCAGCTCACTCAGGATATGCTCATACCAGGTGAACGAGCTGATGCTGATTTCTTTAATCTGGCTCAGCATTTCAGTTGCCAGAGTCGTAAATTCCTCAGGCACAGCGAAGCGCTGCAGCAGCCCGTCCAGATATGCAGGAGGTAACACATTCTGTGGGGCTGAAAATGCAAAGTAGTAGCGCCAGTGCAGATGAGACCCCAGTCTTTTCTGGTCAGCCATGTCCTCCCGGGCTGCGCCATCTCCGGTTTCAAACAACAGTATCTGGTTTTTACTTCCCTGTATTCCTGGCAGCCATTTTTTGAGTTCCCAGGGAGAGGAAGCCCTTGTCGTACCATACAGATCCAGACATTCCTGCAGTGCTACGCTCATCTTTAATGCCTCTTCTTCACTCATGCGGCCCTGTCGGGTAACGACGACGGCATACTCACTGAGATAGTGTTCTGTCCAGTCATGTAAACGGGCATTAGTGACCCTGATAAGTTGCAGGAGGCACAAATCAGGAAACCAGACGTAATCCCTTACATCCGGGTAACGAAAGCGAAGAGCATCGATCGTCAGATCCACCATGCGGGGAGTGGACAAAAATACGCCGTAAACACTTGCAGCAGCAATGATCCCTGCGTGTGTTTTTTCATCCGGCTCATCACCATTGACTTGGAAGTAGACGGCGACAGCGCTCTGAATAAACGTTTCCTGAAGCCGGAAGGTTTCCGGACGGGGCAGACTGAACGGCAGCTGAATGATTTTCTGCAGATAGGCCAGCCCATCCCCCACCTTAAGAGCTGTGCTGAGCGCGCTGGCCAGAATGTCCCTGTCATAACTCAGGACGTAGCGAAAACGTGGAAAGTCAGCAACAGATTTCACCACCCTGATCACTTCTGCCGCCTGAAGGGGTTCAAGTCTGTCAAGATCATCGATCAGTATCACAAAGCTCAGATCCAGCTCTTCCATTCTGCGAGCGATACGGCTGCGCAGTTCGGCGGCTGTAGGCTTTCTGCCCGACAAATTGAGTTTGCCTAGTGCACGGGTATAGGCGCTGATGTCAGGTACTCCGGGAATTAGTGCAGCCAGCTCCGCAACGGGTGATACCAGACGCGAAGTGGCCTGGATGTACTGGAAAATGGTCAGTGTGGTCGCTGTGATCTTTTTCCGTTTCTGGTGTTTTTCGGACTCATACTGTTCAACAATGGCCGCCACGGGAAGCAGCAGCGAACCAACCGGACTGAAGCTGTCGCCATTTAACCAGGGCGACAAAGTGATGATGTGATCCTTATCTCCGCGGGAAGTCTGCAGCTGCTGTTCCAGCAGGTTCAGGAGACTTGATTTTCCAGCTCCCCAGGGGGCTTCAATACCAATCACCGCACTGCCTTCCCGGCCAAGACGCCAGACAGACCGGGCAAGGTGTCTGGCCACTTCATTCGCACTGTAGCGATCATCCTCAGGTCTTGTGATTGGCTGGCCCAGGCGGGTACCTGGCGACAGTGCTGACGTCTGGTTCATCAGATGTCTCCGTACAGGCAGCGCAGTCCGGTCACGGTCTCCGCCAGCGTGCCTTCTGCACATCGCATGCTGAGTTCCCGGACCAGGGTCTCAAAGGCTTCTGCCGGCATAAAAATCCGCAGCCCGTCGATGCCGAAAAATCCTTCTTTTGATACGTGTCCCGGGGGAGAGAACATCACGCGTTCCCCCTGATGGCCGTGTGCCAGAGCTTCAGGATGACGGGCGTACAGCGTGAACAGACCCAGCAGTTCGGAGAACACTTCCCAGCCGTACGGCACCACAAAGTCCTGGCCGGTGATCAGCAGGTGCAGGCGTGGGGGACTGTACCAGGCGCCCGGACGCTCGCCGGGATGCTGGCCGTCGGTGCGGATCTGAAGGCGCAGCGTGCCGGCTTCGATGGTTTCCGTCACGGCCGGGATCGCCGGGTGCAGATCCTGTGCCAGCGCGGTGGCCTTCCCTTCTGTCCAGGCCAGCCCCCGCAGAACCAAGGGAAAAATGGCCTTCAGCCGCGGCAGGGTAAAGATTTCCGCCAGGACCGCGTCCGGCACCTCCGCCAGACCAAAGCAGTCACTATCCAGCGGGCGCAGGAGGTGCCCGGCATACATCTGATCCACAACCGGGCGCAGCGCCGACCGGAAGGCGTCAAATTCCTCCGTCCTGTTCTCCCCGGCCAGGCGGAAGATCCCCTTCAGCCAGGGGCCATCCATCGGATGGTCGTGCTCCACCTGCCAGGCCAGCAGATCGCGGGTGATGTCGAGCAGGGTGCCCAGGGCCGGGAGGGTGGCCAGCCTGTTCTGGCCGCGGAGGAAGGCCTCCCGGGCATGAACCAGGATGAAGCGCAGCTCATCCCGTGAGACAGGGGCCGTGCCGAAGGTCTGGCCGAGAATGATATGCCGGTACAGCTGCCGGACCGTGGCCTCCGGATCGGCGATCAGCTGAAAATACCCGTCGCCGGTGGCAGCCGTTTTCAGGCCATCATCGAGGAAGCGTTCGGCCAGGGCATTGACCGACGTGTTCTCACGACCGGCGCGCACCTTCAGCGCCTCGATCAGTTTCTTGTGAAAGCGCAGGGTCAGCTGACTCAGCATGGGAACTCCTGTCAGAATGTCTGTATTCAATGAATACAGTTTCAGTGAATGAAATGAACATGGATGAAGTAAATCATTTAATAATTCAGAGGTCAATTTAATGACATGATGTCAACCTGATGAATGCAATTCTTAGGTGCTTACGCCTTTTCACCGCAGATCCGAAAACCCTGAGTCCCGGATCACGGCGATTTTCTGCGCATATTTTTGAAAAAAAGATTAAATATGTGCTATATTATAATAAGTTAGTAACACTCCTCCCTCCCAATTCCTGACCCGCCTGTCGGGGCTGTACTGATACAGCTTTCCTTCTCGCTTCCGGAAACCCTGCTATTATCGATTTTTCGGAATTTCGGGATTGGTGCATCCGGTAATTGCGGGATGGTACTGTTATCTTGCTAATCATTTTAGGCGGACAATGGAATGTTACGCAGATGATGATAAATACAGTAATTAGTAGAAAGCTTACGATAAGGAAATCAATTATGAGTAACACAACGACATACATCAATCAGGGCAACAGCGTTTCACCTTCTTCAATTCTGGAAATGCTTTCAGGTTATGGCTGCCAGAAAGTATGGCTATACCGTACGATAAATACGCAGGGGGAAACTCTTCTTGTGCTTCTCGATGAGGAGAATGGGATATACGAGGAAATGGCCAGCCGCCTCGATGCTCCGGATATGAAAGAGTGGGCCTTTCAGTATTCTGACGGCGGTTATAAATCCCGTACGCTTCCTGAAGGAGCGTTTGAGCTCGATTTGAGCTGCCCTGATGAAGCGGCATGGTATATGGATCTTTTATAGCAGCAGGCCGTAAGGAAAGCTGTGAACAGGCGGGATTTCTCATTTAGAGGACCACACAGAGAGGTGCAGGTGTTATGGGAAGCGTGAAAGACCAGTTGCTGGATATTGAAGCTGAACGATTTGATAAATGGCTTGAGGAGAATCATCCGGATGTGGTCCCCGGTTCAGAAGAATGGGAGCACGCCGCGAACCTGTACTGCTGGGAGCAGGAGGCGCTGGCCGATCAGGCTCAGTGGGATCATGAACACGGGTTGTTTGAGGCTTCCCTGAACAACGTTCATCAGCGTTACCTGCACGCCCGTCAGGAACTGACGAAGCTGTATGCCCTGCTCGATGCAGAGCAGCCTGAACTGGTATACAGAATGTCTTTCGTTCATGCCGTGACGGTTATGGAGGCATACCTGATGTACTGTGCGAGGGCAATGCTGGAGCATGACTGGCCGCTCAAAAGATACTTCGAAGAGTTTTACTTGCCTTTTGCCAGGGCAGACAAAAAAGTGAAGCAGGCTGCCCGTGAGATGCCACTTTCCAAGTTCCGCCCTGTTGCAAGGAATGTTGTTGCGAGTATGACGTTTCATAACGTGAAAACCATTGAGCGCTATTTCGGGACCGTGCTCCATATCCCGCCCGTCTGGCCAACTGAGCCGCTGGGTATCATCGCTGACTGGCGAAATGACCTGGTACACCGTAACGGTGTGGACGAACATGATGTGCCAAGAAAGATATCATCGCTGCAATTGCGGAATGCCCTTCAGAGAGTGACTGACCTTATAGAGGCCGCACATCAGTCCCTGCGTCTGGAAGTGGACTATTTTGGAAACTGGCGTAATGAAGAAAACCGGGAAATCATCGCATCGGCACTGAATATACCTCCAGCCGGAGAGTCATCCTGATGACCGGACTCGTTACCCTGGGGCAGCAGCCGGGAACGGTAGCTCAGTTTCCTGTGTCCATCGACTATCCGGCGGCGCTGGCGCTGCGACAGATGGCTCTGGTCCAGGATGAACTGCCGAAATACCTGCTGGCACCGGAAGTGAGTGCCCTGCTCCACTATGTGCCTGATCTGCACCGCAAGATGCTGCTGGCGACGCTGTGGAACACGGGCGCGCGTATAAATGAAGCCCTGGCCCTGACCCGGAGTGATTTTTCACTGCAGCCACCCTACCCGTTCGTGCAGCTGGCCACCCTCAAGCAGCGCGCGGAGAAAGCGGCCAGAACGGCCGGTCGTACGCCTGCAGGTAGTCAGCCACATCGTCTGGTTCCGCTTTCCGATCACAGTTACGTCAGCCAGCTGGAGATGATGGTGGCCACGCTGAAAATTCCGCTGGAGCGCCGAAACAAACGAACCGGCAGAACAGAAAGAGCCCGTATCTGGGAGATCACCGACCGGACGGTCCGGACCTGGCTCAACGAAGCGGTCGATACCGCGGCGGCTGACAGCGTGACGTTTTCGGTGCCGGTGACGCCGCACACATTCCGCCACAGCTACGCGATGCACATGCTGTACGCCGGCATTCCGCTGAAAGTGCTGCAGAGTCTGATGGGCCATAAATCGATCAGCTCGACAGAAGTCTACACTAAGGTGTTTGCGCTCGATGTTGCGGCACGTCACAGGGTACAGTTCCAGATGCCGGGGGCGGAGGCGGTCGCGATGCTGAAAGGAAATGGGTAAGACAGCATCACTACCTAACTGATACTCCCGGCGGGCTTGTCTCGCCTTACCCTGATTTACTGCCCTTTCCGGTTTCTGTATTTTCAGGAAGCGCTGCCTCACCGGGGGCAGTTTGTCACAGAACACATCATATGGGCCTTACCACCACCCGATCACCACATCATCCAAGGAAAAAGGATCCATTTTGGATCCTTCTCTGATCAGCCTGCTAAATTATCTCTTTCCTTTTTATGGTATATTTCCAGAAACAGGAAAATGTAAGATCCCGGCTCTGCGGGTTTTTTCCGTAGTTTCCGACGCCGGCAGCGGCGAAAATGGAACCAGAACTTCACCAGATTGCGCTAGGTGAAAAATGACACGGTTAACGGGGGTTATCGGGCCAGATTTTGCGTAGCGCATCCTTATCGCCAGGTGCGTTATGAATCTGCCCGCTTTTGTTCATCACTCCCCTGCCCTGCAGGTGACTGCCACTTCTGCACCGTTTGACTACGGCCGGGCTCTCTCGCTGCGGGAAATGGCCAGGCACTATAACGAGATGCCTAAATACCTTCTGGCACCGGAAGTGGCTGGTCTGCTGCATTACTTACCCGACTGGAATCAACACGCCTTTATTAACACGCTGTGGAACACCGGCGCACGCCTCAACGAAACACTGGCACTCAGAAGAAGGGACTTTCACCTCAATGATTAGATCCCGCACGTGGTGGTCCGTACGGCCAAACAACGCCGCACAGCTGGCGGTCGCCCGAAAAAGGAATAAAGTGCGAACCGGGTGATCCCGCTGTCAGACCCCGGATACGTGGATGAAATGCGTCGGCTATTTGCGAGCACGCGGGAAAGATTCGAGGACGACAAGCTAATAGGTGAACATCGGGCCATGCCGGTCTGGGGAGTTACCGACCGGACAGTACGCAACTGGCTTGAGCGTGCCGTCGACGCAGCGGAACGGGACGGCGTGTGATTCAGTATTCCGGTCAGCCCGCATACGTTCAGACACAGCTTCGCAATGCACCTTTTATATGGCCATGTTCACCCGAAGGTTCTGCAGGTCCTGATGGGGCACAAGAAGTTTGAATCAACGGAAGTGTACACAAAGATATTTGCGCTCGATGTGGCCGCCAGTCAGCAGGTCCGGTTCTCACTCGATACGCAGGATGCGCTGCAGCTTCTGCGCGGCAATCGTTAGCCCTGTTCACGATAAAAATGGCTTAGCTAACTTAATATCTGTTTCGTGTAGATAACTAACATCCAACGGAAAGCGGTCACTATCATAAATGGGCGGGAGCATTCATAACAGGCGGTTACTTTCATAACTTGATCACAGATAAGATATCGCTGCGTTCATAAAACTCGGCTCATTTAAACGGCGTAAAGCCCTCAGAATTGAAGTGGTTTACTGAATTTGGCCACCTGAACAGAGGTGATATGCTCACCTCAGAACAACACAGGTGCCATAATGAAAAAAAGAAATTTCAGCGCAGAGTTTAAACGCGAATCCGCTCAACTGGTCGTTGACCAGAATTACACCGTGGCAGATGCAGCCAGCGCTATGGATGTCGGCCTTTCCACAATGACGCGATGGGTGAAACAATTACGTGATGAGCGGCAGGGAAAAACACCAAAAGCCTCCCCCATTACCCCGGAACAAATTGAAATCCGTGAGCTCAGGAAAAAGCTACAACGTATTGAAATGGAAAATGAAATATTAAAAAAGGCTACCGCGCTCTTGATGTCAGACTCCCTGAACAGTTCTCGATAATCGGGAAACTCAGGGCGCGTTATCCTGTGGCCACTCTCTGCCATGTGTTCGGGGTCCATCGCAGCAGCTACAAATACTGGAAAAACCGTCCTGAAAAGCCAGACGGCAGACGGGCTGTATTACGCAGCCAGGTACTTGAACTGCATGGCATCAGCCACGGCTCTGCCGGAGCAAGAAGCATCGCCACAATGGCAACCCAGAGAGGCTACCAGATGGGGCGCTGGCTTGCTGGCAGACTCATGAAAGAGCTGGGGCTGGTCAGTTGCCAGCAGCCGACTCACCGGTATAAGCGTGGCGGTCATGAGCACGTTGCTATCCCGAATCATCTTGAGCGACAGTTCGCCGTACCGTTACCATGCTGTCCCGCCCTGGACGCATGACCGAAACGGAGACGCTGAATGAGTACGCTGTCTCCCGTCTGCGCGCGCCACTTATCGCACTTTATCAGGACCCGGCGCAACGCACCATGCAGGCTGTTCATACGCTTCTGGCACATTCCGGTCTGTACCTGAAAGAGCAGCATGACTGCCTTGTTATCTGTGACGGTTACGATCAGACGCGTACGCCCGTACGCGCTGAACGTGTCTGGCCAGCCCTGACGAAAGCGGTCATGAACAGCTATGAAGGTGGGTGGCAGCCTGTTCCTCATGACATTTTCCGCCAGGTCCCTCCGGCGGAACGTTTTGCCGGCGGAGGACTGAAAGCCCGCCCGGTCAGCGATCGGGAATGGGCAAAACTGCGCACCGGTTCGGGTCCGCAGGGCGCGCTTAAACGTGAGATTTTCTCCGACAAAGAAAGCCTGTGGAGCTATGCGGTACCGGGCAGCACGTCTGTACCGATTACGGCGATCGGGTGGTGTTCAGAAACGGCAGTGATTTTGCGTCCCTTCAGCGTGAGCTAAACCGGGTATCCCCTGTGCTTTTCGCCAGGGACCCGAAGATGGGCTTTGCTCCGGAAGGGAATGACATACAGTTTAACCAGGCGCTTGCTGAGATGGTGGGCTGGTATAATGTGTACCGTGCGGGAGAAGAGGATCAGGTCCGTATCAGCCGACCGGATGTGGACAGAATGCGTGAGCAGTGCGAAGCGTTTTTCCGTAACGCAGAGGCGGAGCAGAATACACCGGCATACATCTCACATGAGCCACGTAACGACTGGAAGCCACCTTCTCCGCGTTAGCATGAGCAGGCGCACTAAACCTCTTTACGCAAGCCATTCATCATGGTTGACACTAACTTATATTAGCGTAATATTATTTTTGAGCGGGAAGCCAACTGCATTAGGGTGCAATAGTTGGTGGATGAACCCCATAGAAGCCCTAACTTCTGTGCCTGGGTGAGACCTCAGCACCTTTAGTCTGAAGGTGTTTAATATAAAAAGACAACATTATTAGCCGCAGTGTTCATCATTGCGGCTTTTTGTTATCTGCAATACAGCAACTTCCCTCTGCGGTGTTTGTTCAGCCCCTTTGCTTCTGTGTGCATAAAGTTCCAGAGAACCTTTCCATCCCAGGGTGCAACAACTACCAGCATTTGCTGCCTCTGCTTGTATGTGCCGATAAAGATATAACGCACCATTTCATCGTCATACATTGTTTCCCATATCTCGTAGGGATGCTCAAGTGTGTCGAGTGCCAGCTTTACGTAACGTTCACGTGCGTCTACGCGCTTCTCCACAATGTGGGCAAGCTTATCGCGTACAATACACATGTTTCCTATATGCGTTGCCTTAATAACTGCAGACATTTCTGGCGAGCTGAAACCCATATGTGCTTCCAGGAACGCCAGGGCTTCTTCAGCTGTACTCCCTGCGACGATCTCTTCTGGTTGATCACGACGTTCTTCAGCTTCAAGGTTCCTGAGGTCTTTCAGGTCCAAATCTTTAAAGGTTGGTAATCCATTGAGAGCTTTAGCCATTCTTATTGTTAAATCCGCCATTTATACGCAGATGAGCAGGATATCATTACACTTCCCGGGTCGCCAGAACAGGCAGACCGAATAACACCGAAGGCAAGGCAGAAGCAGGCATAAGATAATTAAAGAAAAAAGGCCGCGCAAGCGGCCTTTTTTTATCAACGAGAAAGATTCGGCCACTTAACTGAGGCGGAGCCCTGCTGGGTTCGAATAATTGTTGTTTGAGCGATGTCCTGGCCGCTATCTCCGGAAGGCTAATATTACGCAGAATTGCATCTGTAGGTATCATCGCTTCCGGTGCGGCTGTTTCATCAGTCTCAGGTTTGTTGAGCGTGATATAGCGTAAGGTAAGTTCTGCCATGGTTGTGGTTTTGATAACTTCCAGTGCTTCCTCCCACAGACTTTTTTCACGCCCGCGGCGGTCCATGTCATATTCTGTCATCAGGTTGTGCGCTTCCTGGCGGTTGGCCAGCCGCCAGGAAGGTGGCGATCGCTTTCCACGGCTCTCCTCTTGACTTCTTTTTGCGGCGGGATGGTTTTCCGGACGGGGCAGGATTAGGCGAATGGCCTCGGCCTCCGTCCGGGCAACGGCCACGATCCCAACTCCTTCAATAAACCCTTTGGTCGTGTTTGCACTGTGCAGGGGGTAAAAGGGGGCCGCTTGGAAAACGGAAAATATCCTACGTTAAGCCTATTTTTTGAGCTGGCATGACGGGCAGCTATGAGCGAAGTATAGTCATTCGCCCTATCTCTTTTGTCGCACTTTCAACAAGGGGGTCGCTTGGAAAGCGGAACGAGGTCAGTCTCCGCCCGGACTGCTCAGCTCTTTAAACAGCAAAAGAGAGGCATCTTATGAGAAGGGATTGTTCAGTATGTCAGGGCAGACTGCTTTTTCATCCGCAGGTACTGAGGGTAAATGCTCAATTCCGGTACGATTCTTACTCTATAGCCAGACAGAATTCAGCATTGTGCTGAACCCGAATCTTTTTTTACTCTGACAGGCCTGTTCATCAGAACCCTGAAAAAACAATTTTCCCGTTCACATTTTTATTTTCCATGTCCTCATGAGCCCGGCGAAGTGCTTTTGTAGTGGTCATTCAATCCTTGTAACATCAGGATGATCCTGGTGTCAGTGAAAATACGAAATCAACACGTTGGTATCATTACCCACCTGTAAACTGACGTCGGCATTTTGAATCTCACTTCGGCGTGCCCCCTCCGAATGGCGCAAAACATTTCGTGGTATGGCATGATAGCACCCGAAGAGAGTCAATTCAGGGTGGTAAATGTGAAACCAGTAACGCTATACGATGTCGCAGAGTATGCCGGTGTCTCTTATCAGACCGTTTCCCGCGTGATGAACCAGGCCAGCCACGTCTCTGCGAAAACGCGGGAAAAGGTGGAAGCGGCGATGGCGCAGCTGAACTACATTCCCAACCGCGTGGCACAACAACTGGCGGGCAAACAGTCGTTGCTGATTGGCGTTGCTACCTCCAGTCTGGCCCTGCACGCGCCGTCGCAAATTGTCGCGGCGATTAAATCTCGCGCCGATCAACTGGGTGCCAGCGTGGTGGTGTCGATGGTAGAACGAAGCAGCGTCGAAGCCTGTAAAGCGGCGGTACATAACCTTCTCGCGCAACGCGTCAGTGGTCTGATCATTAACTATCCGCTGGATGACGAGGATGCCATTGCTGTGGAAGCTGCCTGCGCTAATGTTCCGGCCCTATTTCTTGATGTCTCTGACCAGACTCCCATCAACAGTATTATTTTTTCCCATGAAGACGGTACGCGACTGGGTGTGGAGCATCTGATCGCATTGGGTCACCAGCAAATCGCGTTGTTAGCCGGTCCATTAAGTTCTGTCTCGGCGCGTCTGCGTCTGGCGGACTGGCATAAATATCTCACACGCAATCAAATTCATCCGATAGCGGAACGGGAAGGCGACTGGAGTGCCATGTCCGGTTTTCAACAAACTATGCAAATGCTGAATGAGGGCATCGTTCCCACTGCGATGCTGGTTGCCAACGATCAGATGGCGCTGGGCGCAATGCGCGCTATTACCGAGTCCGGGCTGCGCGTTGGTGCGGATATCTCGGTAGTGGGATACGACGATACCGAAGACAGCTCGTGTTATATCCCGCCGTTAACCACCATCAAACAGGATTTTCGCCTGCTGGGGAAAACTAGCGTGGACCGCTTGCTGAAACTCTCTCAGGGCCAGGCGGTGAAGAGCAATCAGCTGTTGCCCGTCTCACTGGTGAAAAGAAAAACCACCCTACCGCCCAATACGCAAACCACCTCTCCCCGCACGTTGGCAGATTCCTTAATGCAGCTGGCACGACAAGTTTCCCGACTTGAAAGCGGGCAGTGAGCGCAACGCAATTAATGTGAGTCAGCTCACTCATTAGGCACCCCAGGCTTTACACTCTATGTGTCCGGCTCGTATGTTATGCGAAAATGTGAGCGGATAACAATTCACACAGGATACAACTATGACAATGATTACGGATTCACTGGCCGTCGTATTACAACGTCGTGACTGGGAAAACCCTGGCGTTACCCAACTTAATCGCCTTGCGGCACATCCCCCTTTCGCCAGCTGGCGTAATAGCGAAGAGGCTCGCACCGATCGCCCTTCCCAAGAGTCGCGCAGCCTGAATGGTGAATGGCGCTTTGCCTGGTTCCCGGCACCAGAAGCGGTACCAGAAAGCTGGCTGGAGCGCGATCTTCCTGACGCCGATACTGTCATCGTCCCCTCAAACTGGCAGATGCACGGTTACGATGCGCCTATCTACACCAACGTGACCTATCCCATTGCGGTCAATCCGCCGTATGTTCCCACGGAGAATCCGACGGGTTGTTACTCGCTCACATTTAATATTGATGAAAGCTGGCTACAGGAAGGCCAGACGCGAATTATTTTTGATGGTGTTAACTCGGCGTTTCATTTGTGGTGCAACGGGCGCTGGGTCGGTTACGGACAGGACAGTCGTTTGCCGTCTGAATTTGACCTGAGCGCATTTTTACACGCCGGAGAAAACCGCCTCGCGGTGATGGTGCTGCGCTGGAGTAACGGCAATTATCTGGAAGATCAGGATATGTGGCGGATGAGCGGCATTTTCCGTGACGTCTCGTTGCTGCACAAACCGACCACACAAATCAGCGATTTCCATGTTGTTACTCACTTTAATGATAATTTCAGCCGCGCTGTACTGGAGGCAAAAGTTCAGATGTACGGCGTGCTGCGCGATGAGCTGAGGGTGACGGTTTCTTTGTGGCAGGGTGAAACACAGGTCGCCAGCGGCACCGCGCCTTTCGGCGGTGAAATTATCGATGAGCGTGGCGGTTATGCCAATCGCGTCACGCTACGTCTGAACGTCGAAAACCCGGCGCTGTGGAGCGCCGAAATCCCGAATCTCTACCGTGCGGTGATTGAACTGCACACCGCCGACGGCATGCTGATTGAAGCAGAAGCCTGCGATGTCGGTTTCCGCGAGGTGCGGATTGAAAATGGCCTGCTGCTGCTGAACGGCAAGCCGTTGTTGATTCGCGGTGTTAACCGTCACGAGCATCATCCTCTGCATGGTCAGGTCATGGATGAGCAGACGATGGTGCAGGATATCCTGCTGATGAAGCAGAACAACTTTAACGCCGTGCGCTGTTCGCATTATCCGAATCATCCGCTGTGGTACACGTTGTGCGACCGCTACGGCCTGTACGTGGTGGATGAAGCCAATATTGAAACCCACGGCATGGTGCCAATGAATCGTCTGACCGATGATCCGCTCTGGCTACCCGCGATGAGCGAACGCGTAACGCGAATGGTGCAGCGCGATCGTAATCACCCGAGTGTGATCATCTGGTCGCTGGGGAATGAATCAGGCCACGGTGCTAATCACGATGCGCTCTATCGCTGGATTAAATCTGTCGATCCTTCCCGCCCGGTACAGTATGAAGGCGGCGGAGCCGACACCTCCGCAACCGATATTATTTGCCCGATGTACGCGCGTGTGGATGAAGACCAGCCCTTCCCGGCTGTGCCGAAATGGTCCATCAAAAAATGGCTTTCGCTGCCTGGAGAACTGCGTCCGCTGATCCTTTGCGAATATGCCCACGCAATGGGTAACAGTCTTGGTGGCTTCGCTAAATACTGGCAGGCGTTTCGTCAATACCCCCGTTTACAGGGCGGCTTCGTCTGGGACTGGGTCGATCAATCGCTGATTAAATATGATGAAAACGGCAACCCGTGGTCGGCTTACGGCGGTGATTTTGGCGATACGCCGAACGATCGCCAGTTCTGCATGAACGGTCTGGTCTTTGCAGACCGCACGCCGCATCCAGCGCTGACAGAAGCAAAACACCAGCAGCAGTTTTTCCAGTTCCGTTTATCCGGGCAAACCATCGAAGTGACCAGCGAATACCTGTTCCGTCATAGCGATAACGAGCTCCTGCGCTGGATGGTGGCGCTGGATGGCAAGCTGCTGACAAGCGGTGAAGTGCCTCTGGATGTCGCTCCACAAGGAAAACAGTTGATTGAACTGCCTGAACTACCGCAGCCGGAGAGCACCGGGCAACTCTGGCTAACGGTTCACGTAGTGCAACCGAACGCGACCACATGGTCAGCAGCCGGGCACATCAGCGCCTGGCAGCAATGGCGTCTGGCGGAAAACCTCAGCGTGACACAACCCTCCGCGCCCCACGCCATCCCGCAACTGACCACCAGCGAAACGGATTTTTGCATCGAACTTGGTAATAAGCGTTGGCAATTTAACCGGTTGTCAGGTCTTCTTTCACAAATGTGGATCGGCGATGAAAAACAACTGCTGACGCCGCTGCGCGATCAATTCACCCGTGCACCGCTGGATAATGACATTGGCGTAAGTGAAACGACCCGCATTGACCCTAACGCCTGGGTCGAACGCTGGAAGGCGGCGGGCCATTACCAGGCCGAAGCAGCGTTGTTGCAGTGCACGGCAGATACACTTGCCGACGCGGTGCTGATTACGACCGCCCACGCGTGGCAGCATCAGGGGAAAACCTTATTTATCAGCCGGAAAACTTACCGGATTGATGGTAGTGGTCAAATGGCGATTACCGTTGATGCTGAAGTGGCAAGCGATACGCCGCATCCGGCGCGGATTGGCCTGACCTGCCAGCTGGCGCAGGTCGCAGAGCGAGTAAACTGGCTCGGATTAGGACCGCAAGAAAATTATCCCGACCGTCTTACTGCGGCCTGTTTTGACCGCTGGGACTTGCCATTGTCAGACATGTATACTCCGTACGTTTTCCCGAGCGAAAACGGTCTGCGCTGCGGGACGCGCGAATTGAGTTATGGCCCACACCAGTGGCGCGGCGACTTCCAGTTCAACATCAGCCACTACAGCCAACAACAACTGATGGAAACCAGTCATCGCCATCTGCTGCACGCGGAAGAAGGCACATGGCTGAATATCGACGGTTTCCATATGGGAATTGGTGGCGACGACTCCTGGAGCCCGTCAGTGTCGGTGGAATTCCAGCTGAGCGCCGGTCGCTACCATTACCAGTTGGTCTGGTGTCAAAAATAATAATAACCAGGCAGACCATGTCTGCCCGTATTTTGCGTAAGGAAATCCATTATGTACTATTTAAAAAACACAAACTTTTGGATGTTCGGTTTATTCTTTTTCTTTTACTTTTTTATCATGGGAGCCTACTTCCCGTTTTTCCCGATTTGGCTACATGACATCAACCATATCAGCAAAAGTGATACGGGTATTATTTTTGCCGCTATTTCTCTGTTCTCGATATTATTCCAACCGCTGTTTGGTCTGATTTCTGACAAACTCGGACTGCGAAAATACCTGCTGTGGATTATTACCGGCATGTTAGTGATGTTTGCGCCGTTCTTTATTTTTATCTTCGGGCCACTGTTACAATACAACATTTTAGTAGGAGCGATTGTTGGTGGTATTTATCTTGGCTTTTGTTTTAACGCCGGTGCGCCAGCAGTAGAGGCATTTATCGAGAAAGTCAGCCGTCGTAGTAATTTCGAATTTGGTCGCGCGCGGATGTTTGGCTGTGTTGGCTGGGCGATGTGTGCCTCGATTGTCGGCATCATGTTTACCATCAATAATCAGTTTGTTTTCTGGCTGGGTTCTGGCTGTGCATTCATCCTCGCCGTTTTGCTCTTTTTCGCCAAAACAGATGCGCCCTCTTCCGCCACGGTTGCCAATGCGGTAGGTGCCAACCATTCGGCATTTAGCCTTAAGCTGGCGCTGGAACTGTTCAGACAGCCAAAACTGTGGTTTTTGTCACTGTATGTTATTGGCGTCTCCTGCACCTACGATGTTTTTGACCAACAGTTTGCTAATTTCTTTACTTCTTTTTTTGCCAACGGTGAACAGGGTACGCGGGTATTTGGCTACGTAACGACAATGGGCGAATTACTTAACGCCTCGATTATGTTCTTTGCGCCGCTGATCATTAATCGCATCGGTGGGAAAAACGCCCTGCTGCTGGCAGGCACTATTATGTCAGTACGTATTATTGGCTCATCGTTCGCTACCTCAGCACTGGAAGTGGTTATTCTGAAAACGCTGCATATGTTTGAAGTACCGTTCCTGCTGGTGGGCTGCTTTAAATATATTACCAGCCAGTTTGAAGTGCGTTTTTCAGCGACGATTTATCTGGTCTGTTTCTGCTTCTTTAAGCAACTGGCGATGATTTTTATGTCTATTCTGGCGGGCAATATGTATGAAAGCATCGGTTTCCAGGGCGCTTACCTGGTGCTGGGTCTGGTGGCGCTGGGCTTCACCTTAATTTCCGTGTTCACGCTTAGCGGCCCCGGCCCACTTTCCCTGCTGCGTCGCCAGGTGAATGAAGTCGCTTAAGAAATTAATGTCGGATACGGCGCGAGCGCCTTATCCGACCAACTTATCAGGACGGAATGTTAAAAATGAACATGTCGATGACAGAAAAAATAAAAGCAGGCAAGCTATTTACCGATATGTGCGAAGGCTTACCTGAAAAAAGACTTCGTGGGAAAACATTAATGTATGAGTTCAATCACTCGCTTCCATCAGAAGTTGAAAAAAGGGTAATGACTCCAACTTATTGATAGTGTTTTATGTTCAGATAATGCCCGATGACTTTGTCATGCAGCTCCACCGATTTTGAGAGCGACAGCGACTTCCGTCCCAGCCGTGCCAGGTGCTGCCTCAGATTCAGGTTATGCCGCTCAATTCGCTGCGTATATCGCTTGCTGATTACGTGCAGCTTTCCCTTCAGGCGGGATTCATACAGCGGCCAGCCATCCGTCATCCATATCACCACGTCAAAGGGTGACAGCAGGCTCATAAGGGATCGTCTCAGAAAACGGAAAATAAAGCACGTTAAGCCGGTGGCAGTGGTCGCAACGGTCTGAACTTGCCTGCGCCGACCTTGGTGCTGCTGCGCCAGAGGTAATCGCCGGTCAGATTGATGTGTTCCCACCCCAGCGGTGACAGGTATTGAAACAGCGTCTCGTCTACCGGTTTGCCGTGCCCGTTCAAAGCATTGGTTGCCCGTTCCAGATAGGCCGTGTTCCAAAGCACGATGGCCGCCGTTACCAGATTGAGGCCGCTGGCCCGGTAGCGTTGTTGCTCAAAACTGCGGTCGCGGATTTCGCCCAGTCGGTTGAAGAACACCGCCCTGGCCAGCGCGTTGCGCGCCTCGCCTTTGTTGAGTCCGGCCTGCACGCGGCGGCGCAGCTCCACGCTTTGCAGCCAATCCAGTATGAACAACGTGCGCTCAATGCGCCCCAGCTCGCGCAGTGCAACGGCCAGTCCGTTCTGACGCGGATAGCTGCCGAGCTTGCGCAACATCAGCGAGGCCGTCACCGTACCCTGCTTGATCGAAGTGGCGAACCGCAAGATTTCATCCCAATGGGCGCGTATCTGCTTGATGTTCAGCCGGTCGCTGCTAATCATCGGCTTGAGCGCGTCATAGGCGGCATCGCCCTTTGGGATGAATAGCTTGGTGTCGCCCAGGTCTCGGATACGTGGCGCGAATCGGAAGCCCAGTAGGTGCATCAGGCCGAAGACATGATCGGTAAGGCGATCAATGACAAGGTGCGGATGTATGGCCGCATCGGCCAAGCCTTGCTGGAAGCCAAACAGAGCGGCGGCGATCCGTTCGCCGCCATCGAGGCCGTAATGCCGTGGGATACCTTCGCCGCCAGCGTCACGGAGGCGCAAAAGCTCGCGCAGCCGGAGAGCTTCGACTTTCTGCATCGCATCGGTGAAAGCTACGCCACGTTGCGCCGCTACGCGCCGCAGTTCCTGGACGTACTTAAGTTACGGGCGGCACCAGCCGCCAAGGGCGTACTCGATGCCATCGAGGTGCTTCGCGGCATGAACAGCGACAACGCCCGCAAGGTGCCCGCCGACGCGCCGACCGCATTCATCAAGCCACGCTGGGCGAAACTGGTGCTCACGGACGATGGCATTGACCGGCGCTACTACGAGCTGTGCGCCCTGTCAGAGCTAAAGAACGCGCTGCGATCAGGCGATGTCTGGGTGCAGGGTTCGCGCCAGTTCAAGGACTTTGATGAGTACCTGGTGCCGGCCGAGAAGTTCGCTACTCTGAAGCTGGCCAACGAATTGTCGCTGGCAGTGGCCACCGATTGCGATCAGTATTTGCACGACCGACTGGCATTGCTGGAACAGCAGCTTGCCACCGTCAACCGCATGGCGGCGGCCAATGATCTGCCGGATGCCATCATTACCGAGTCCGGCCTGAAGATCACGCCGCTGGACGCGGCGGTGCCGGAGACCGCACAAGCCCTAATCGACCAGTCGGCGATGCTGCTGCCACACGTCAAGATTACCGAACTGCTGATGGAAGTTGATGAGTGGACAGGCTTCACCCGGCATTTCACGCATCTGAAGACCGGCGACACGGCCAAGGACAAAACCTTGCTGCTGACGACGATCCTGGCTGATGGCATCAATCTCGGGCTAACCAAGATGGCCGAGTCCTGCCCAGGCACGACTTACGCCAAGCTGTCGTGGCTGCAAGCCTGGCACATCCGGGATGAAACGTACTCAACGGCGCTGGCCGAACTGGTCAACGCGCAGTTCCGGCAATCCTTTGCCGGAAACTGGGGCGATGGCACCACGTCATCGTCGGATGGCCAAAATTTCAGAACCGGCAGCAAAGCGGAGAGCACCGGGCATATCAACCCGAAGTATGGAAGCAGTCCAGGCCGGACGTTTTATACCCATATCTCCGACCAGTACGCGCCCTTCAGCACCAAGGTAGTCAACGTCGGCGTGCGTGATTCAACCTATGTGCTCGATGGCCTGCTGTACCACGAGTCGGACTTGCGGATCGAGGAGCACTACACCGACACAGCGGGCTTTGCCGGAAGCCTGAAACTGCTGCTGATGCTTGTTCTTGGCGGCGTTGAATAGTTTGCCAATGATGCGGTCGTGCAGGTCGATGATTTCGTCGGTGACGGTGGCCATACCTTCAATGGCCAGCGAAACCAGAGTGGCATAGCGTCGTTGCATCTCGAACTTTGCCAGATCGGCAGGCGTCATCTGCCCACCCTCACGGGCGATCTTGAGCAGGCGGTTCTGGTGAACTTGTCGCTCGATGCCTGCGGGAAGGTCAAGCGCCTGCCAAGCCTTGAGGCGCTCGATGTGTTCAAGCATATGCCGAGAGTTCGGCTTGACGGGCGACTGGCGCAGCCATGCCAGCCACGTCAATTTGCTGCCGTCCTTGCGCTTGAGAAGTTCGTCCAGGCGCTGACGGTGGAGCGATAACAAAGAATCGGTCAACGCCGCGTAAATACGCCGGTTGGCACGGGTGATGGCCTCGGCGCTCGCGCGCTCGATGGCATTCATGGCGGGCAGGATGATGCTCTGCCGCCGCAGGTTTTCGACAAGGGTGCTGGCCAGCACAATCCCTTTATCGGTCTGCAAGGCCAGCTCGGTCAATGTATGCACGGCTGCCGGTAGTGACTCATGGT
The DNA here is from genome assembly GCF_043105735.1 of Leclercia sp. GLN_9. Taxonomy (NCBI): domain Bacteria; kingdom Pseudomonadati; phylum Pseudomonadota; class Gammaproteobacteria; order Enterobacterales; family Enterobacteriaceae; genus Leclercia; species Leclercia sp. GLN_9. Next base: position 19,124 of record NZ_JBICLV010000012.1, on the reverse strand, counting down.
GAAGGGCTTGAACCCGAACACCGTTTGCAGCTCGACCAAGTGCTCCCGCCGCGTCTGCTCGCGCTGGCCGTAATCGTTCCAACTTTCCACCGGCACCTTGAGTTGTGCGGCCACCATGCGCAACAGGGGCGGAAACGGAGGCTCATCGATGCCCAAGAAGATGCCAGGGAATCGCAAGTAGCAAAGCTGCACGGCGAAGCCCAATCGATTCGCAGCGCCGCGACGCTGGCGGATCACCGATAGGTCGGTTTCGTTGAACGTGTAGTGCCGTATCAGTTCGTCTTTGGCATCTGGTAGTGCCAGCAGGCTTTCGCGCTCGGTGGCGGACAGGATTGAGCGGCGCGGCATGATCAGTCTTCCCGCAGGTACTGGTACAAGGTTTCGCGACTGATGCCGAAGTCACGGGCCACCAAGGTTTTTTGATCGCCTGCCGCGACTCGCTGTTTCAACTTGGCAATTTGTTCGCTGTTCAGCGATTTCTTTCGTCCCTGGTAGGCACCGCGCTGCTTGGCCAGCACGATTCCCTCGCGCTGGCGTTCGCGGATCAGTGCGCGCTCGAACTCCGCAAAAGCCCCCATGACCGACAGCATCAAATTGGCCATCGGTGAGTCATCGCCGGTGAACGCCAGCCCTTCTTTGACAAACTCCATCCGCACGCCCCGTTGTGTCAGCCCCTGAACGATGCGGCGCAGGTCATCGAGATTGCGTGCCAACCTGTCCATGCTGTGCACCACCACGGTGTCGCCCTCGCGCACAAAGGCCAGCAGCCTTTCAAGTTCGGGACGTTGCGTGTCCTTGCCGGAAGCCTTATCGGTGAATACCTTACCGACTTCGATTTGCTCCAGTTGCCGATCAGGGTTCTGGTCGAAGCTGCTGACGCGGATATAGCCAATGCGTTGACCTTGCAAGGTGCCTCCAAAGGTAAAAGTGTCAGGATGAAATCCATTACCCTTGGCGGCTTGTGTCAATAAATACAAACTACAACTCTATTCTGACGTGCTTTGCGCCAAGCATCTGACATCAGGTTAGGGTATAGCTTAACCGGACACCTCGACCTCTGTGCCTTTACTGCTTTTCGGTACAACCGTCAAGAACAGGCAGAGCGCTCCGATAGTTATCGCCACATCAGCGAGGTTGAAGGCGGGCCAGTGCGCAAGTCGCCAATGGAAGTCAAGGAAATCAACAACCTGTCCACGCAGCACACGATCCGCGACATTGCCCAGCGCACCGCCGAGGATCAGGCTGTATCCCATCGCTTCGAGACGGGGCAATTGCTGGCACAGCATGCGTCCCAGCCAAGCAGAAACGACCAGGCCCAGCGTGATGAAAAAGTAACGTTGCCAGCCGCCAGCGTTCGCCAGAAAGCTGAATGCCGCGCCGGGATTCAGGACATGGACGAAGTTGAAGAAGGGCGTGACTTCGACCTGTTCACCGTAGGCAAACGTGCGGGTGATGGCGAACTTTGCGAGCTGATCGGTCATGACAGCACTGGCGGCCACTGCGAACCAGACCCAAGTCGATGTGCGGCGAGCCGATTGCCACACAGGGACGGCCAGCGGCATCAGCCACCCGGCGAGCGCCGTGCAACTCAATCCAAGTACCCACCCCGCCAGCACATCGGCAGGAAAGTGCATTCCGGCTGCGATGCGTGACCAACCGACCAATGCGGCGTACAACACCAAGCCGATGCGGCCACGACGGCCTATCAAAGGCCAGAGCGCGCCGACCACCAGCGCGGCATAGGTGGCATGCCCGCTGGGCAGGCTGTAGTGTCGTTCGATGCCCCCGATAACGCGCACCATGTCGCCAAAAACGGCAGGCGGGCGTGGAAAGTCGATCCATAGCTTCAAGATGGTGGCGACGAGAAATGCCAACGCAAAGGCCACGCTAAAGACTCTGAGTCTGTACCGGATGGCATCGGCCCGCGTTGGGTCAGGTGCCGACTTTGACCATCCCCACATCGCCAAGAGCATCAGTGGTGCAGTCCAGTAGTTGCCTATCACAAGGTTGAAGAACGATGCCAGCGGTTCCAGCGCTGCAGGTGTGCTCATGTTGATGGCTTGGAACAACGCGATGTTCAGACCACCCCAGTCGTAGAGAAAGAATTTCCAGCTCATTTGCGCAACAGCCTCAAGCCATTGCCAACGACGAGCAAGCTGGCCCCCATATCAGCAAACACCGCCATCCACATGGTCGCTTGACCCGTGAAGGTCAGCACCAGAAATACTGCCTTGATGCCAAGGGCCAGCACAATGTTTTGCATCAGCACCTGCGCCGTCGCACGCGACAGGCGCACGAAGGTCGGAATCTTGCGCAGGTTGTCGTCCATCAGGGCCACGTCGGCGGTCTCGATTGCGGTATCTGTGCCAGCCGCTCCCATTGCAAAGCCGATGTCCGCACGCGCCAAGGCCGGGGCATCGTTGATGCCATCACCGACCATGCCAACCTTGCCGCTTCGGGCCAGTTGCTCCACTTCGCGCAATTTGTCATCTGGGAGTAGGTTGCCTTGCGCACGGTCGATTCCGGCTTGTGCGGCAATGGCCTGTGCCGTATGGGGGTTGTCGCCGGTCAGCATCATGGTGTTGATGCCCAGTGCGTGCAGCTCGGCGATGGCGGTCCTGCTGCTGTCCTTGATGGTGTCCGCTACGGCGAATAAGGCATGTACCGCCTTTGCGCCTACCAACATCACGACGGTCTTGCCAGCGGTTTCCAGCGCAGCGATGCGCTGCTCCAGCTCTGGTGTGCACTGCCCCAGCTCTTCGAGCATCCGGTGGTTGCCCAGATGGTAGGTCGCACCGTTGATTTGGCCTTGCACACCCCGACCGGGCAGCGCGTTGAATTCGGCCACGTCGAGCAAGGCAACCCCGTCCGTCTGCGCGGCCTGTGCCACCGCCTTGGATACAGGATGGTCCGAGCGGGCCGCCAGACTGGCAGCGATGCTGCGGCTGTCCGAGGCGAGTGCATTGCCCCATGTGACAAAGTCGGTCTGTGCGGGCTTGCCGTGCGTGATCGTGCCGGTCTTGTCCAGAGCCAGCCAGCGCAGCTTGCGGCCTTCTTCCAGATAGACGCCACCTTTGATGAGAATGCCGTGGCGGGCGGCGGCGGCCAGGCCGCTGACGATGCTGACCGGTGTAGAGATCACCAGTGCGCACGGGCAGGCGACCACCAGCAGAACCAATGCACGGTAGATCCAGTCGAGCCATGCCGCACCCATGAACAGCGGCGGCAACAACGCGACGGCGATGGCAACGCCGAATACAACGGGGGTGTACCAGCGGGCGAACTGATCGACAAAACGCTGAGTCGGCGCACGACTACCTTGCGCAGCCTCTACCGCGTGAATGATCCGGGCCAAAGTGGAGTTGTTGGCCAAGGCGGTGACGCGGTACTCGAACGAGCCGGATTCGTTGATCGTGCCAGCGAACACCGAATCACCGGGGGATTTTTCGACCGGGAGGCTTTCACCCGTGATCGGGGCTTGGTTGACGGCAGAGCGGCCTTCCAGCACCTCACCATCAAGGGCGATGCGCTCACCTGGTTTGACCCGGACGCGGGCGCCGATGGTGATTTGCTTGGCGCCCACCTCGCGCCATGTGCCGTCAGCCTGCTGTACCGTGGCCTGTTCCGGGGTCAGGTCGAGCAGGCCACGGATAGCGTTACGAGCGCGATCCAGCGATTTGGCTTCGATTACCTCGGCCAGCGCGAACAGTACCATCACCATTGCCGCTTCGGGCCAGTGGCCGATCAACATGGCACCCGTGACCGCAATCGACATGAGGGCGTTCATGTTGAGATTACGGTTCTTGAGCGCAATCCACCCCTTCTTGTAGGTGGAGAGGCCACCCGTGAAGACCGCGACAAGCGCCAGAACGACAACCGACCAGTGATTGCCGTTGTGGAGCCAGTAGACCGCCTCGGCCGCCGATGCAGTGACCAAGGAGATGCCCAGCGGCCACCAGTTGGTCGGCGTGGTCACAGGGGCGGCGGATGGAGATGCGACCTCTGCCGTGTCCACGACCTGCGCCTCGAATCCAAGCGCTTGCAGTGCCACGAGCACGTCTGGCAGAACCTGGTTCGCATGGCGTACCGACAGCGTGCGCTGCATCAGGTTGAAATCGAGATCAGCAACACCGGCCACGGTGCCGAGCTTGTTGCGGATCAACGTCTCTTCGGTCGGGCAATCCATCTTGGCAATGGACAGCTTGGTCGTCTGCTCGGCCGACGCCTGATCCATGCGCACAGCTTGCATGCCGATGGCCTTCAGCGCCTGCTCGACGGGAGACAACGAAGGCAATTCGTGTCGCACGGCCAAGGTACGTTGCATCAGGTTGAATTCAAGACCCGCCACCCCCGCCAGACCGGCCAGTTTGCTTCGGATCAGCGCCTCTTCGGTCGGGCAATCCATGTTCTCGATGCGGTACACCGCTTGAGCCGATCCGGTTGCCAGCGGGGCCGGTGCCGTGGGTTGGATGATCGGCTCAGTCGTGCAGCCACACCCCTTTGAAGCGCATTCGCTCATGAGTAACTCCTGAAAATCTTCTATTCAGCCTCCATTAAAATCTCTATAGTCACTATAGAGTCAAGTGATAATTGGAGATTGATGCATGGAAATCAGAATTGGCGACCTCGCCAAGCGCTCTGGGTGCGAGGTCGTGACCATCCGCTACTACGAGAAGGAAGGGCTACTGCCGAAGCCAGCGCGAAGCGGTGGCAACTTCCGGCTGTACGGTGAGGCGCACATTGAGCGCTTGCAATTCATCCGTCATTGCCGTTCGCTCGACATGACGTTGAGCGAGATTCGCGCATTGCTGGGTCTGCGAGACAACCCGATGCAGGACTGTGGGGAGGTCAACACGCTGCTGGAGGCCCATATTCAACAGGTGGAAATGCGTGTGTCCGCGCTGTTGCAGTTAAAACGGCACTTGGTTGATTTGCGCGAGAAGTGTTCTGGCTCTCGATCTGTAGAGGCGTGCGGCATTTTGCAAGGGTTGGGCAATTGCAATTGCCATGGTGAAAGTGCCACGAACAGTCAAACATCTGGGTAAGTAAGGGCTTAGCGTGCTTTATTTTCCGTTTTCTGAGGCGACCCCTATCTTGCCTTACCATCCTCGTTTTCAAAGGCGACAAACTCTTTAAAACAACCTTCATGCCGCATATGCAAACGTTCACAGAGTTTTTGAGAGGCCAGATTGTAAACTTCTACCCAGGCATACAAACGCCTGGCATCTTTTACTTTAAATAAATAATCAAATAGTGCAGCAACTGACTCGCTCGCATATCCCTGACGTTCATAACGTTGATTAAAATGCCAGCCCACTGACCATGTATTGCTGTCTGGCTCGTCGCTATTGTCCGCAAAAAAATGTCCGATTAACGTATCAGTTTCTTTTAGACAAACGGCAAACTGCGCTGGGTCCGTGGCTCGTTTAGCCACGTCGCTCTCCGCCTCGGCTAGCGAATGTAACTTTTCATCATTAAAGCAAGGAGCACGTGGTGAAGAGAGGTAATCGAAAAGTGCTGCCGCATCCTCTGCCTTAAAAGGGCGAATGATTAACCTTTGAGTGACAATGATGTTCATAATGTCCTTGATAATGTTATGCCAGCCAGTTCAGCAAGAAACCTGCTTTAAACTGGCCGGGACACAGGGCAGAGATTAGCCGTTCCGGCTATTCCCAGGTCTGCCTTTTCGCATGCCAGTAAATCGGGTGATCGCCACGAAAAATACCGGAACAAAGAAAATGGCCAGTAGCGTTCCGCTAATCATCCCGCCGAATACACCGGTGCCAATCGCATGCTGCGTGCTGTCGCTGGCTCCACTGGCGAGCATCAGCGGAACAACACCTAATGTGAAAGCCAGAGAAGTCATGAGTATTGGCCGCAAGCGCTGCTTTGCTGCCATCAATGTCGCATCAATAAGGCTCTTTCCTTCATTCATCAATTGTCTCGCGAACTCGATAATCAAAATCGCATTCTTGGCGGAAAGTCCAATCAGGGTTATCAGGCCCACTTTGAAAAAGACGTCATTCGTCATATTCGTAACGGATACGGCGAGCACAGCGCCAAGCAGCCCCAGAGGAACAACGAGTATGACCGCGAAGGGAACGGACCAGCTTTCGTAAAGCGCAGCCAGCACCATGAATACCACCAGTACCGAGAGCACAATAAGACCCGGAAGCTGTGATGCGGACTCCCTTTCCTGTAACGAACTTCCCGCCCACTCACCGGCGAACCCCGGTGGTAAGTGCTTAGCCAGCTTGTCCATTGCCGCCATTGCGGTACCCGACGATTTTCCCTGTGCGGCACTCCCGGTAATGCGTATGGCAGGATACCGGTAAAATCTTTATCAATACTCTGCACCACGCCCTTGACCTCAACCTTTCGGCCACCAATCTTGTCATCCGCTGCAACTTCGTTTTCATCGTAGAATGCGGTTAAAGCTTTAGCCGTAGTTCTTTAAACACTACCATCAGAGTCATCACTACCGGCGTTAGCCTTAACGGATTGCTTCGGACCATTTAAGGCTGCGGTAAACTAAGAAATGACGCTCTTATTTCTGTATAACTGACGAACTCAGTGCAGGAATGAGGTTCGGTTTTGTCTTTAGCGACAACTTTACCTTTTTCATGAATCATCATGCCTGCATCCGTACCGAGGATAATGGTGTCATGAATAATTGAATATGCAGGGGTTCCTTTCTCCATGCCCTGTGTGGCTTGCGCTAATACTCCTTTGGTTGATTGTTCACTCGGTTCTTTGGCGTTGATTTCACCTTTTATCGCCAGCTCACAGGTTGTAATGAATCGCGTTCGGATATAGGCTGCGGCGGAGTTATTATAGTGCTGCAGATTCCAGGTGCTACGGGATGCTTGTTGGCCAGCAATCACAGAAAAAGAGAAAACGATGAAGGACAGCGCTAACGTTTTTTTCATTTCCATTCTAGAGAAAAATAAAAATAAAAATAAAAATAAAAACAAAAACAGGCGGCTTAAGAGGCGAGTTAACTCACGGTGGCTTTGGCGTTTATTGGATGCGGGTTTAAAGGTTCATTACTCGGTCAGACTTTGCCGTCGCACCAGAGAGTAGAATATGCTCCCTTGTATTCAGGTCGATACCGATAATTGACGGTGAAAATTCTCCCGTTGTGTCGTACTGAAGACCATAGTATCGGTTCGGTGTATCAGTTTCACTATCAACTCGTGATTTTACGTTGATAAACACTACGTGGATAGAAGGCAGATCCTTTTCACTTGCTGCTATTCTGATAGCTTCTATATGGGCGATATTCCGTTTAAACGTATCCTGTAACTTAAGCCGCCGTTTATCCGGAAATTTAGCCCATATTGAGTCGTTAATATCACCTTTAAGCGTCCCAGCGTAGTTTCTTTTTTCTAATAAATAAATGCCGTGGGCATAAATAGCACATGAGAAACATGAGTGGTTTGCCTGCTTTTATGGGTAATGTCAGGTCACGTAGCAGAATGACACTATCTCCCTTCAGTAACGTACTAGGTATTTGACTTTTTTGCAACCGTCTAATTGTTGGATATCAAGGTCAGAATACAAAGAATATTAGCTGTCGGCAGGAAAATGACAGTGACGCCAGCGATGTTGGCTATTTCGAAATCCATTTATCATCCCAGATGGTGGATGCTTGTGGATTACAATCTACTGCCCAGTTTTTCTGCATCTTATTTTAGCACATCTGTAGCTGAAATTACAGACTTGTTATACGCCTTTCAGGTTATACGCCTTTCAGAGCGCCCGGTAATTGCAGATCTCTCTACCTTCAGCGGCTATGTTACCAAGGCTTCTGAATTTCTCATCCTGATGTGCTTCGTAGCGCCTGATTTACAAGTTTCTCATGTTCTCCTCCTGTATCCGAATAGTCTACACAAAGGATTTAATCCACTATACCAGACAGGGGAAGATTTTAGACAACACCCATACGTGTTTTGCCAGAATGCACAAAATAGTTTTAAGGTGTTTAAGCGCAGCGCCGATGCTTGATAGGCAGTGATAGGGATTGAGAATGTGGAATGGACGAATAATGGCATGAAAAAAAGTTACTTTTTACGTACCCTGTATATCCGTGAAAGTTTGATTAATACTTGTAACACTTTTACTCAAAAAGTTGAACACGGTCGATTTTTCCATGTTTAACTTTTTATAAAAAAGTTGAACATAAGAATCCACTCCATGTTTAACTTTTTATAAAAAAGATGAACATAAGATTTCACTCCATGTTTAACTTTTTATAAAAAAGTTGAACATCAGAGTTCACTCCATGTTTAACTTATTCATGAAAAGTTAAACATAAGGCAGCATTACCATGTGCGACTTTTATCGAAGAAGTTGCACATAAGCAGTAGACTGAGTACAGGATTTTGTTAAGTGAAGACCACTTCTGGTAAAAAAGTGTTACATGCATTAGCATTGTTCATAATCAGCTGATCTGACTAATTGACTAAAAGTGTTACAGGACAGGGGGTTCAGAAAAGTTAATTTAAACCTGATCTTCTGAGGCTTCAGATTATGTTTTTTCTCTTAAGGGGGGCAGATTTTTACTGCCTTGCATTTACAAGGCCTAAAGGAGGGGATGTACAAGATGCTTGCTGATACACAAGACGCCTTATCCCACTCCCCTCCCGGGTTTTACAGTGTGAAATGCCTATAATTCGGGATTTCATCACCTGACAGAATCCCTGCATTGCTAGGTTTAGTTGATTAAAAATGTCCATATCTCAGTACTGATATTGTTTCAACTTATTGGTGAATGTGAGTTTTTTTCTTAAAGGGTAGCGTATTACCGCCAAAAATATGTGTTATTATCTGGCGTTAATTCTAAGTTTATTTTTAAGTGAGTTCACATGTCTGAAGTGCTCAAATCATTAAACAATATCCGTACTCTTCGCGCTCAGGGCCGTGAGCTTCCTTTAGAAATTCTCGAAGAAATCCTTGAAAAGTTAGAAGTAGTTGTCTCTGAACGTCGTGAGGAAGAATCATCCAAAGCAGCTTCCCTGCAAGCTCGTCAGGAAAAATTTGAAGCCCTGCGTAAATTAATGGAAGAAGATGGTATTAACCCTGAAGAGCTAATGGGCGCATTCTCTTCAAAATCTTCCTCACCGAAGAAATTCCGTGAGCCTCGCCCTACCAAATATACATTTACTGATGAAAATGGTGAGACCAAAACATGGACGGGTCAGGGACGCACTCCTAAAGATCTAACTGAGCAACTTTCAGCAGGTAAAACTCTGGATGATTTCTGATCTAAGTCAGATTTAATGAAAGTGTACGCAATATTCAACCCATTAAAAGTGGCCGTAATCTGGCCTTTTTTGATACTGTCTTTTTATGAGTTTAATATTTCCTATTTATGATAAAGGTTATTGGTTGTTTGAAGGCCTCAAGATTTTCGGTTATTTTTTTAGCATTCATTTAACTATTAAATTTCCCTCACAATGTTATGCTTAAATGAAATTACTATATTATGACGGATGGCCGTTATTTGCATTGGATTCGATGCATAACAATACATGCAATAAAAACCTTTTAAAATTAAGCTTTAATCCATCCTGTTTTTTGGAACAGGAGGTTGCATTTCTCTGTGCTATATAGGTTAGGCAGATATTATGGGGCGCGCCATCTGTTTGTTGATTCGACTTAATGGTATGTGAACTAAGTGGTGACTTATACTACAAATATGTTGCGGATATACAGCCCAGTGAAGTTATAGTTCGGCCATGTTTAAATACAAAATTCGCTTTGCGCTATAGCAGATAAGAATCTGGTCTATAACACATCATGTTTACCATTAAGACGGGATGCTGACGCCCAGCTTATGTATTTTCGAACGGTATGACTTTAGGCTCATCCATCGATGGTAATACCAGGAATGCGAATCTCGTTAATAAAATCCGGATCTATTTCCTCCCACAATTGGCCAACATGGACCGCTACTGGATTTTCCATGGCGCTTACCTTTATCCTTAATTAGCTTAATTTTCTCAAGTGACCCACCCGTTCGGATTGAAAGGATTTCATCCTTAACACCTTAATCTTTGAGCTCACATATGATAGGACGGTATTTGAGTGGTACAGGTTTTGCCTTTATCACAGTGATTCCTTATCAGTCATCCATTGCTAACGGTCGAGGTCCGCATGAAGACGAGACTTCCGGCGCTGTAAATCAGCTCTCTGCGCTCAGGAAAAGACATAGCCGCTATGTAGGGGAAAGCGCCATTGTTCACATATTGTAAACGGGTATGGGCGGTGCTATCATGTTCACATAATGTAAACGGATGGAACGACCGCAAGATGCACGTAATTTCAAAAGAGCCTTTTGAGGAAGCGGCAAAGCAATATCCCAACGATTCGTTAGCCGTTCGGGCGCTGTACCGCTTAGTCCGCGAGACGGACTTTTCTTCTCCAGCTGAGATGCGAACGCTGATACCGAGCCTGGACAATTTTAAGTATCGTAATAAGTGGTGGGTGTTGGATGTAGGGGGCAACAACTTGAGGGTTATCGCCTATATCAATTTCGTGAATAAACGCTTCTATGTGAAGCACATCGCCACCCACGCTGATTACGACAAGTTGACCCGCTATTACAGGGAGAACAAAGAATGATTACCGACACTGCAAAAGCCATTGAAGCAACCAAACAACTCGTAGCTGCTGTTCCCTTCCTGGGGGGCAGTTCGTCCGAGAGCGATTACCGCGAAGCGATAGAGTTGGTGGACTATCTGATCGAAAACGACGACGAGAACCCGCTTATTGACTTCCTGGCGAGTAAAATTGCTGACTATGAGGATAACAGCCCTCGTTTCGCTGAATTCAACAAGGCTATCGCTGAAATGCCAGTCGGCGTTGCCCTTCTGCGCACCCTGATTGACCAGTACAGGCTGTCTTATTCTGACCTTAAGGAGGAGATCGGCTCTAAATCGCTGGTTAGCCAGATTCTCTCTGGTCAGCGGTCACTGACAATCATGCACATTAAGGCGCTGTCTGCTCGTTTTGGTGTCAAACCAGAGTGGTTCCTTTGACTGTCACGTAGTCCATAAACATTTTCTCTGCTGCTCTGGTGATTTTCCTGCAATCGCCAGAGCGTCAATAAACGGCTGCTTTTCCAACGCGAACTGATCAGCCAACTGCTCCAGTCCCTTGTTTTTCTCTTCCTCTTTCTGTAACGCTGCCTCTTTCTTGGCGGCATGAATCGCCACGGATAATCTAGACACTTCCTAGCCGTTGATAATACTGGTTTTCATATTCTGTCGGTGACATCTGATCGCTGGAACCATGCCGACGCTTACTGTTATAAAACATTTCGATGTAATCAAAAATATCACTGCGGGCTTCTTCCCGCGTTCCGTAGCTCTTTTTCTTTATCCGTTCGCGTTTCAACAACTGGAAAAAGCTTTCTGCAACCGCATTATCATGGCAGTTACCGTGACGGCTCATGCTGCCCTCCAGGCCGTGTGATTTCAGGAACGACTGCCACTCATGGCTTGTGTACTGACTGCCCTGATCCGAATGAACCAGCACCTGTTTTTGGGGATTACGGCGCCATACAGCCATCAGCAGTGCGTTCAGGACAATGTCCTTTGTCATCCGGGATTGCATGGACCAGCCGATAATTTTGCGTGAGAACAGATCAACAACCACGGCAAGATACAGCCAGCCTTCGTGGGTCCTGATGTAGGTTATGTCCGTTACCCAACGCTTATCCGGAGCATCCGGATTGAACTGTCGCTGGAGCCTGTTGGGCGACACGATACTGGCCTCGCCTTTACGTGCCCGCGGGCTCCGGTATCCGACCTGAGCCTTTATCCCGACACGTTTCATCAGTCGCCAGACTCTGTTCACTCCGCACTGTTGCCCGCTGTCACGCAGATCCAGATGGATTTTGCGATAACCATAGACGCATCCCGATTCCAGCCAGAACTGTTTAATCTGTCCTGTCAGTCTCAGGTCTGCCTGATGGCGTTGTGAATGCGGCTGCTGAAGCCAGGCGTAAAAACCACTGGGATGAACATCCAGCACCCGACAGAGCAGGCGAACAGGCCAGCAACAGGAGTTGTCACGGATAAAGGCGTACCTCAGTCGGACAGCTTTGCGAAGTACGCCGCGGCTTTTTTTAATATGTCCCGTTCGTCGGTAACCCGCTTCAGCTCTTTCTGGAGACGGCGGATCTCGGCCTGAGCATCTGACTGTTCTTTATTAATGGAAGGATCCGGACCGTACTTCTTTATTCAGGCATAAAGGCTGTGGGTGGTGATATCGAGACGTGTTGCAACGCTGGCAACAGAATAACCGCGATCAACAACCTGTTTGACTGCTTCAGTTTTAAACTCTTCGGGATAACGCTTACCGCTCATGGGCACCTCTCTTTAAGCCATCTTAAATGACTCTGAGGTGTCTGTTAAACCCGTGGCGATTCATTACCATACATAATTCTTTGCTCAAGAGGACTCTTCACTGAACGAAAAGCACGAAAATGTACCCATAAAAAAACCTCCGCAACAGCATGATTTAATAGGATTTAATATCAAAATTTCAAGCTGAAATTCCCATGATTCCCCTAGTAACAAACACCTGACCATAGTGAATTTATGACAATTAGTTAACTCTAGGTGTAAGTATCCCTGCAATCCGCGCCATTCACTTTTAGAGGTCTTCCGATGCCCCCTAGGGAGATCGCTATGCGTAAGATCTGATTCACCGAGCACCAGATCATCGCCGTTCTGAAGTCCGTCGAAGATGGCAGGACCATTAAAGATGTGTGTCGTTAAGCCGCTATTTCCGAAGCCAGCTATTAAAACTAGCAGGCGAGATATGGCGGGATGGAAGCTGCTGATATCAAAAAATCAAAGATCTTGAGGACGAGAATCGTCGTCTTACCCCCATTAATCAGTAACAAACCACCCAAAAATGCACGCTAGAAACGCTACGTAAAAATCTACCCGATGACTGGATATGCACTCAATTGAATAACCCCCGGTTTCAGTCCGTTTTATCGGGATTAGCCTTCTGTTTAGGTAAGTCCGGAGGCTTCACTTGCTGATTAATTTGCGCGCGACGCGTAAGCCAAGGATGGTCAGCTTTAGATTTTACATAGAATTTTGAGCGTAAATCTATGCGGGCATTATCCACACGTTCATGGACACTCTTCTCATAATCCAGTGGTATAGGCTCCGGACCATCAATATACTTTTACCACCCCAATAATTTCCCGACATAAAGAACGTTCATTTCACCGTCAAAGCTTTAGCAAACCGTGACAACCGAATGTCGAAGTCGATATCCCCGGCCTTCACTGCGTATCTGAAACTCAATGCTTTTGTACTGGAAAGTGAGATTTTTGGAGAGAACGCGCCTCGCCTGAAGACTCAAGATATAACCCAGTTCTTTCAGAATGGTGTACATCAAGGTGGGCATTATCAGCAATACGAGGCGGCGTAGCGAACCGGTCGTTATACGCTTCAATAAATGTCGGCAATCATGCGTTTGCTGTTTCAATATTGCTGATACCCTGAAGCCGCATTTCCTTAACCAGCCTGTCCTAGAGTGTCTGATTGGCGCGTTCTAACCGCCCTTTTGCCTGCGGGCTGTTGGCATGGATTGGCTCGATGCCCAGTGCCTTTACCGCACGTGTAAACTGAGTCAACTCCCCTTCCCGCTCCGGGTTATTTACTCGGAATATACTGTGTCTGTCAGAGTAGAGAACCAGTGGTATGCCATGATCATTAAGGTAACCCCGAAGGGTTTCCATGTAGCCCGGGTTGTCTCTGCAGGAGCGAATCGCAGCGCTATCAGAGCATTGGTGGCATCATCGATAAAGACTATCAGTGTGCATTTGGGGCCCCTGCCTTCAAACTATTCATGAGGCGAGCCATCGATGTGGATGAGTTCACCGTAGGATGGAAGTCGCATGCGGCGCTGATATATTCGGACAAGTTTATGACGACGTTCACGCCATATCCCCTCCTCTACCATCCACTTCCTGAGAGTTTCAGTGGATAAACACAAGCCGTGTATCTCGCACAATTTCTCATTGATAAGGCCAACAGAACCTTTATTTCGATATCGATGCACCAGACGTTTAACTTGCCGGATGGAAATACCAATTCGCACCGCCGCTTGTTCCTGATTATATGGCAATTGATTGAGTCCTGAATAATCTGAAGTCTGTCAAGTTCCTTATGTCTCATCGTAATTGTTTCTTTTACCATGTCCCCCCAGATAATTGTCTGGGGACATTTTAGAATGATTCAAAGGGGACATTACAGCTTGGCGTTAACAATGGCCTTACCTCCCTTGCCTTGCGGCAGTTAAAAGGCTATTCTGTTTGTGTCGAGTCAAACAAATGGCCTCGTTTTGTACTGACACCCAAAAGTTGGACAGAATAAACGAAGCATCTAAGAAAGAGTCCATGGAATACATGGGCTTTTTTTCCTTAAAAAGCTAAATTAACTATTCCACTGCCAAATATCCATTTTTCTGCTTTCTCCATGCTCTTCTCTGTTTCTACAACAACCTGTATTCAAGCTTTTCTAGTGTAGATTTAGCTTTTAAGTCTACACCAGTTAATTGAGTAAGGTCCGATGCTTGTTGAAGTAAAGATTAATTGAGTTATATAGAGCATTTTTACATCTATCGCATGCGCACTTTTATCACTTCGAAGAAGTCAAATCTATACATATGCCAAATATCTACACCTGCTTAGCATAAGCTTAAAAGCCAGTCGATCAGACAGACACGCGCTTCACCGTGACAGGTTGAACGGCGCCGAGTCAGTTTTCTTCCGCAAGCCAATGCATCGCGCTCACACGGCGGGCCACCTGTTGTCACGCCAGACTTACCGTCATCCATGTCATGGACAATCAGGTTCTGCAGCAGCCCGACGGAGGCGATGGTTTCAGCCAGGCTGCATACGCTGTCTAAGGAACACAGGATGGTTCGGACGGTGAAGGAGGATTTAACGAGATCAGACAGCGGAACAGTCTCGGTCTGCGCAGCATCGATCGCCGCCTGAAGTGCAGCCAGTTAGGCTTTGTTTGGTTTCTTTACGCTGGCCTTTTTTACGGTTCTTGCTTTAACATCTGTTACTGACATAGTTAGTACCACTCCGATATTCACGATTGTCGGTCCTGCGGAGTTGGCGCTCCGACAGGGTATTTTCTTACTGAACCTGCTCTGGTGAGGTCGCCGCGTGTCTGATGTAGCGGTTAAGGTGGTTCCCCGCATCGGGTTCGAAATTTCACACCCGCGCCATCAGTCGTCCGTTGTAGTAACGAATGGTCAGACGGAAATGTGCCTCCTGATCGTCTTCAATCATCACATTGGTATACTGCGCCGCCACTGCCTCTTCCCGGGTTAATGCCCCTTCCGGCAGCATCAGAGCCGTTTTTTCAGCCCGGCATTCAGGACGGCCGCCAATTCCACATCTCCAGGTGATCTTGACCCGCCATCTCCGGACAGCTTTTGTATCTTAAGTTAACGATGTCCGCTGCCGCCGATATTCCCTCGGGGAGTGATAGCCCAGCGCGCTGTGCGGGTGGTTTTCATTGTAATGTGTGAACGCTGCTGCAAGGTTTCGCAGGGCTGTTCTCACATCTGGTTTTGCCATGAACGCGATATAGTCTTCCTTCATCGTCTTCACGAACCGTTCGGCCATGCCATTGCTCTGCGGGCTGCTCACCGCTGTTGTACACGGCTCCAGATTCAGCTCTCTGGCGAACCTCCGCGTTTCATGCGCGGTATATGCTGAACCGTTATCCGTCAGCCATTGAACCGGTGTGGTCGGCAGCCCGTCGCCGAAGCGCTTTTCCACCGACCTCAGCATCACATCCTGCACCGTCGAACTGTCGTAGCCTCCTGTGCTCGCTGCCCAGTCTATGGCTTCTCTGTCGCAGCAGTCCAGCGCGAACGTGACCCGCAGCTTCTCACCGTTGTCGCAGCCGAACTCGAAGCCATCTGAACACCAGCGCATATCGCTTTCTGCCACCGCGATTTTGCCCTTATGTTCACGCTTCGACCGCTCTGGTTTGTCATGCAGTAACAGCAGATTATGCTCGCTCATAAGCCGGTAAAGCCGTTTGGCGTTCACGGGGGGCAGTCCCTCTGTACGACGTTGCGTACGCAGGATGCCCCACACACGGCGATAGCCGTAACTGGGCATATCGCTGATGATATCGAGGATCTCTGACAGTATTTCAGCGTCTGCTTCGTCATCACGCCGGTTACAGCGCCTGTCCTGCCAGTCGGCAGAACGGTTAATTCGCAGTGACAGCTGCGCACGCGACACGCCCATGGTGCGGCTGACCAGCGCTATTCCCCGTCCTTTGGCAACAAGGGCGCGTACGCTATCCATTTTCGCGACTGAGCGTACTCCACGGCTTCTTTCAGGATCTCAACTTCCATCGTCTTCTTGCCCAGCAGGCGCTGAAGCTCCCGGACCTGCTTCAGAGCAGCAGTAAGCTCAGAAGCTGGAACAACTTCTTCTCCGGCCGCAACGGCGGTGAGGCTGCCTTCCTGATATTGCTTCTTCCACTTAAACAGCAGGCTGGGCTGGATGCCATGCAGGCGGGCGACATGGGAGACATTCATGCCCGGCTCCATCGTCTGCTGGATAATGGCGATCTTCTCCTGAGGAGTTTTACGTTTACGGACTTCTTGCCCTAACAGGATCCCGGTCATCTCAAAATTGGCGTTAGTGTTAGACATATATTCAAGCCTATCTCTTATCTGGAGATACAGCTACTGTCTGGTGTTTCAGGGGGCTACATCAATTCCACATCTCCAGGCGTGGGCACATACTGCACCTCCGGCTGGCTATGAAATTCCTTCAGGGTTTTGCTCACTACACACCTCCTTCTGAACAGGGTCTGGCCTTCAAAAACCACATTATCCGTTGAGTTTCCGGAGCCGCGGCTTTAACGCTTTATGGTAAACCACTGTTTTTTTTCCACGGATAAATGCACTTCATCCGTTTGAGACCCTTCGCCGCAGGGGCGTAAACATCATTGGCAGACGCAGCTGTATGGGGCAAGCGGGAAATTTATTCCGGTCTAATGAAGCGAACCGGAATGGCCGGGGGAAATATATTGCGAAAGGGTTTGTCAACCAAGAAGACTGTGGTGCTATCAGCACCCGGCAGGAGAGCCATAAACGGAGAAAAGGCATACGGTGAGAGATGGGCAGGGACACGCCGTAATGACGTAAGCCGCGCGCATTGCCCTCTGCATGGCATCGATAACACCAACGGCATTGATGCCATGCCTGAAGCGCAGGAAGCGGCGCGACTGAGCGGCGCAGCCATTCCGGCTCCTGCGAGCATGGATGTTGCGTCATGGGATGGACACCCGCTGCCCCAGAGGAGCTTGGCAGAGACAGCATCGTTGGCTCTGTATGAAGCATGACAGCCCGACCGGACGTCAATTGTAACCTCAAGAATTAAAAAAATTATCAAGTTGTTGTTTTATAATATTATTACCTTATGAATTTGTTATATTGCTAACTTGCGATGTCATTAAGATGTGATGTTGCTAACCAGTAATTCCTTTCCACCTAAGGTTCAGACCCTTACCAGCGCCTTTTGCGTAAAGACCTGACTTAAGGATGGTTAGAATCTCAGGCAAAAGTCCCGGTGAAGGGAGTTCTCGACATCGCCTCCTGAAAAGATCTTTCTACTTTTTATGGGCTTCAGCCATTTCGATATATCGCAGATTATTTGCGGTCGGCAGCAACGTACTGATGCGATAGAGACGCACCCGCTCGTTAAAATATTCTTTGAGATGTTACGGTTATTCTCTGGCCACCGCTTCAGGTATAACCGGCATATTCATACATTCTTGTATGCAACAGCGGATGTGACAAGGTCTACAGCAACCTTGTCTTGGTCTTCTTTTCAAAACTTCGCATTATTTGCATCACTTATACGCGCCTCCGACCCTGTAATATCCCGTCATCAAGCTTAATCTCATCCGCACATACGGGCTACAGACAGCACAGGTGGGCAGATTGCCTGCCAGGTTTATAGCGGCTTAACCACCTGCCGTAGCCCTACCCCTTCCCAACCTTCAAAATGAAGTGTCCGCCCATATACACTCAACAATGACAGGTCATGAAGTAGCAAATTTTATCGACTACCTACGCGGTCGTCAGTTTCCCCTGACCTGAATCACGACGGCTGGTATTAATCATGTTTTGAACTGACGCAATATGCCAAGGGTCTGTGGATCGAGTTTCATGATGCTCTCCTTAGCGGCAGGGGATCCCCCTGCCCGTCCTAATCAGTTGTTGAACACATTACCGTCGACAAACACCAGACCGCCGCTGAACAAGTCACGCGCGTAGGCTTCAAAATCAAAGTAACTACGAAGCAACTATGGAATCTCGTTCAACAGGCCGGAATACCTTCCCAGTCTTGGAACATGAGTTGCGGATCGTGCTCGTTTGAATGCAGGGCATATCAGGATTCGAGAAAATCCTCTTTTCCGTCAAATCGGTCAAGTCGAACCACTTTTCGAAAATGCTGCCGCAGTTGTATTTGTGCCAAGTGCCAACGTATACAGCCGGTGTTGTTGTGCTCATGAAAATTCCTCCGTGGTATATGTCGTCTGAGTTCCGGCTTACGCCGTGCCGAAACGAAGCCCGACGAATAGTGGAGAATGCAATGGGCGTTACAGGAGGCCGTGGCGCAGAAAATATCCTAGGCAGCTTGTACGGTTATCGAGCGGATAGTGAGCGAGAGAACGACGGGAAGACCGGCTGCAGACATTAGATAATAACTGCGATGGGCGAGGATGACGGACAAGCGCACCCTTGCAGCCGCAGCGGTCGGGCTAGATTAGAGGCACGGCGTTTGCCGCAGTCTGCACGAATGTCACTCGATGCGTGGCCATAACACCGTGTAGGTCCCGCGGTAAGCCGGACTACATGACATCCTTTTTTCAAGCACTGAGAGCTCAGTTAATACTCCTTTTCCTGACACATTGTGCACAGGCTTACCCACCGATTCAGTGGATAACTTTTAAGGTAAAGTTTAAAAATTCATAATCTGATGCGAGCTGACTAGATTGGACCACGGTCCCAGTTATGGGGTCGGGACCACGGTCCCAGTTATG
>NZ_JBICLV010000011.1:0-27373 GCF_043105735.1 Leclercia sp. GLN_9 | reverse complement strand
ACTGACGTGACCGGTACCATCGAACTGCCAGAAGGCGTTGAGATGGTAATGCCAGGCGACAACATCAAGATGGTTGTTACCCTGATCCACCCAATCGCAATGGACGATGGTCTGCGTTTCGCAATCCGTGAAGGCGGCCGTACCGTTGGTGCAGGCGTTGTTGCTAAAGTTCTCGGCTAATTGCTGATAACATTTGACGCAATGCGCATGAAAAGGGCATCATTTGATGCCCTTTTTGCACGCTTTCGAAACAGAACCTGGCTCATCAGTGATTTTATTTGTCATAATCATTGCTGAGACAGGCTCTGAAGAGGGCGTTTTAGTCCGAAACGCAACAGAGCATTTCGGTTTGGTTCGCCTCGCTATCGCGGGGTGAAAATGTTTGTAGAATACTTCTGACAGGTTGGTTTATGAGTGCGAATACCGAAGCTCAAGGGAGCGGGCGCGGCCTGGAAGCGATGAAATGGGTAGTGGTAGCCGTATTGTTGATCGTAGCAATCGTTGGCAACTACCTTTATCGCGACATGATGCTGCCGCTACGCGCGCTGGCAGTGGTAATTCTGATTGCTGCAGCGGGTGGTGTCGCGCTGTTGACGACCAAAGGTAAAGCGACTGTCGCTTTTGCCCGCGAAGCGAGAACCGAAGTCCGTAAGGTCATTTGGCCGACTCGCCAGGAAACATTGCACACCACGCTGATTGTAGCTGCGGTTACCGCTGTAATGTCACTGATCCTGTGGGGACTGGATGGTATTCTGGTTCGCCTGGTATCCTTTATCACTGGCCTGAGGTTCTGAGATGTCTGAAGCCCCTAAAAAGCGCTGGTACGTCGTTCAGGCGTTTTCCGGTTTTGAAGGCCGCGTAGCAACGTCGCTGCGTGAGCATATCAAATTACATAATATGGAAGAGTTGTTTGGTGAAGTTATGGTTCCGACCGAAGAAGTGGTCGAGATCCGTGGCGGCCAGCGTCGCAAAAGCGAACGCAAATTCTTCCCGGGTTACGTGCTTGTTCAGATGGTGATGAACGATGCAAGCTGGCACTTAGTGCGCAGCGTACCGCGCGTAATGGGCTTTATCGGCGGCACGTCTGACCGTCCGGCGCCAATCAGCGACAAAGAAGTTGATGCGATTATGAACCGCCTGCAGCAGGTTGGTGATAAGCCGCGTCCGAAAACGCTGTTTGAACCGGGTGAAATGGTTCGTGTTAATGACGGTCCGTTTGCTGACTTTAACGGCGTGGTCGAAGAAGTGGACTACGAGAAGTCCCGCCTGAAAGTTTCCGTTTCTATCTTCGGTCGTGCGACCCCGGTAGAACTGGACTTTGCCCAGGTAGAAAAAGCCTAAGCAGCGATCAAAAAAGCGACGATTTAATCGTTGCACAGGGCGCGAGATTGGAATACAATTTCGCGCCTTTTGTTTTTATGGGTCTCGGCCCGTAAAACGATTTTTATTCACGGGGAGCCTCCTTGAGGCGCTATTACCCAATCAGAGGATTTTAGAATGGCTAAGAAAGTACAAGCCTACGTCAAGCTGCAGGTTGCAGCTGGTATGGCGAACCCAAGTCCACCAGTTGGTCCAGCTCTGGGTCAGCAGGGTGTGAACATCATGGAATTCTGTAAAGCGTTCAACGCCAAAACCGAATCCCTGGAAAAAGGTCTGCCAATCCCAGTCGTAATCACTGTTTACGCTGACCGTTCTTTCACTTTCGTTACCAAGACCCCTCCAGCAGCAGTTCTGCTGAAGAAAGCGGCTGGTATCAAGTCTGGTTCCGGCAAGCCGAACAAAGACAAAGTGGGTAAAATTTCCCGCGCCCAGCTGCAGGAAATCGCGCAGACCAAAGCTGCCGACATGACTGGTTCCGACGTTGAAGCGATGACTCGCTCCATCGAAGGTACTGCACGTTCCATGGGCCTGGTAGTGGAGGACTAAGAAATGGCTAAACTGACCAAGCGCATGTCCGTGATCCGTAACAAAGTTGATGCGACCAAACAGTACGACATCAACGAAGCGATCGCTCTGCTGAAAGAACTGGCTACCGCTAAGTTCGTTGAAAGCGTTGACGTTGCTGTTAACCTGGGCATCGATGCTCGTAAATCTGATCAGAACGTACGTGGTGCAACTGTACTGCCACACGGTACTGGCCGTTCCGTTCGCGTAGCCGTATTTGCCCAAGGCGCAAACGCTGAAGCTGCTAAAGCTGCAGGCGCTGAGCTGGTAGGTATGGAAGATCTGGCTGACCAGATCAAGAAAGGCGAAATGAACTTTGACGTTGTTATTGCTTCCCCGGATGCAATGCGCGTTGTTGGCCAGCTGGGCCAGGTTCTGGGTCCACGCGGCCTGATGCCAAACCCGAAAGTGGGTACTGTAACTCCTAACGTTGCTGAAGCGGTTAAGAACGCTAAAGCAGGTCAGGTTCGTTATCGTAACGACAAAAACGGCATCATCCACACCACCATCGGTAAAGTGGACTTTGACGCTGACAAACTGAAAGAAAACCTGGAATCTCTGCTGGTTGCGCTGAAAAAAGCGAAACCAACTCAGGCGAAAGGCGTGTACATCAAGAAAGTTAGCATCTCCACCACCATGGGTGCAGGTGTTGCAGTTGACCAGGCTGGCCTGAGCGCTGCTGCAAACTAATGCCTTTACGTGGGCTGTGATTTTGTCTACAATCTTACCCCCACGTTTGCTAACGAAAGTTAGCGGCTAAAGAATTTGTTCGTTGGAGCCTGGCCTATCCAGGCCTCCGTCGAAGACCGCAGGTGTTTCGCAAGAGACTTAATCCCCTGCGTAGACGGTGACAGAACGCTAAGATTATTTTTGGATACTCTGGCTTGTTTCTGCTCACCGTATTAAGACGCTCTTTCCGTTGGGAAGAGTGAAGTGAGTTCCGGGACATGAGTCCCGGCAAACATCCAGGAGCAAAGCTAATGGCTTTAAATCTTCAAGACAAACAAGCGATTGTTGCTGAAGTCAGCGAAGTAGCCAAAGGCGCGCTGTCTGCAGTAGTTGCGGATTCCCGTGGCGTTACTGTAGATAAAATGACTGAACTGCGTAAAGCAGGTCGTGAAGCTGGCGTTTACATGCGTGTTGTTCGTAACACCCTGCTGCGCCGCGTAGTTGAAGGTACTCAGTTCGAGTGCCTGAAAGACACGTTTGTTGGTCCAACCTTGATTGCATATTCTATGGAACACCCGGGCGCTGCCGCTCGTCTGTTCAAAGATTTCGCGAAAGCGAATGCAAAATTCGAGGTTAAAGCTGCAGCCTTTGAAGGTGAGTTGATCCCGGCATCGCAAATCGATCGCCTGGCAACCCTGCCGACCTACGAAGAAGCAATTGCACGCCTGATGGCAACCATGAAAGAAGCTTCGGCTGGCAAATTGGTTCGCACTCTGGCTGCTGTTCGCGATGCGAAAGAAGCTGCTTAATAGCAGTCATCTTTATCAAGTATTCGCTTACGTATAAACTTATTCTGATTTTCAGGAACAATTTAAATGTCTATCACTAAAGATCAAATCATTGAAGCAGTATCCGCTATGTCCGTAATGGACGTTGTAGAACTGATCTCTGCAATGGAAGAAAAATTCGGTGTTTCTGCTGCTGCTGCTGTAGCTGTAGCTGCTGGCCCGGTTGAAGCTGCTGAAGAAAAAACTGAATTCGACGTAATTCTGAAAGCTGCTGGCGCTAACAAAGTTGCTGTAATCAAAGCAGTACGTGCTGCAACTGGCCTGGGTCTGAAAGAAGCTAAAGACCTGGTAGAATCTGCTCCAGCTGCGCTGAAAGAAGGCGTGAGCAAAGACGACGCAGAAGCACTGAAAAAATCTCTGGAAGAAGCTGGCGCTGAAGTTGAAGTTAAATAAGCCAACCCTTCCGGTTGCAGCCTGAGAAATTAGGCTGATGGCTGGTGACTTTTTAGTCACCAGCCTTTTTGCGCTGTAAGGCGCCAGTAGCATTTCACACTGTTTGACTGCTGGTAGTCCTGACAATGCTTGTTTCTATCGACGACTTAATATACTGCGACAGGGTGCTCGCTCTGGGTAAATCGCAATGAAATGGTTTAAGCGTGATAGCAACAGGCATTGCGGAAAGTGTTCGATTTTCCGATCAACAAAATGGTGTTGCACAAACTGTCCGCCAATGGACAGATGGGTCGACTTGTCAGCGAGCTGAGGAACCCTATGGTTTACTCCTATACCGAGAAAAAACGTATTCGTAAGGATTTTGGTAAACGTCCACAAGTTCTGGACATTCCATATCTCCTTTCTATCCAGCTTGACTCGTTCCAGAAGTTTATCGAGCAAGATCCTGAAGGGCAGTACGGCTTGGAAGCAGCCTTCCGTTCCGTGTTCCCAATTAAGAGCTACAGCGGTAATTCCGAGCTGCAATACGTCAGCTACCGCCTTGGCGAACCGGTATTTGACGTTCAGGAATGTCAAATCCGTGGCGTGACCTACTCGGCACCGCTGCGCGTTAAACTGCGTCTGGTGATCTACGAGCGCGAAGCGCCGGAAGGCACCGTCAAAGACATTAAAGAACAAGAAGTCTACATGGGTGAAATTCCACTCATGACTGACAACGGTACTTTCGTCATCAACGGTACTGAGCGTGTTATCGTTTCCCAGCTGCACCGTAGCCCGGGCGTCTTCTTCGACAGCGATAAAGGTAAAACGCACTCATCCGGTAAAGTACTGTATAACGCGCGTATCATTCCTTACCGTGGTTCCTGGCTGGACTTCGAGTTCGATCCGAAAGACAACCTGTTTGTCCGTATCGACCGTCGTCGTAAACTGCCTGCGACCATCATTCTGCGTGCGCTGAACTACACCACTGAGCAGATTCTTGATCTGTTCTTTGAGAAAGTTGTCTTCGAAATTCGCGACAACAAGCTGCAAATGGAACTGGTGCCTGAGCGTCTGCGTGGTGATACCGCGTCGTTCGACATCGAAGCCGACGGCAAAGTATATGTTGAGAAAGGCCGCCGTATTACTGCGCGCCACATCCGTCAGCTGGAAAAAGATGATATCAAACACATCGAAGTCCCGGTTGAATACATTGCTGGAAAAGTAGCTGCAAAAGATTACGTTGATGCATCCACTGGCGAGCTGATCTGCCCGGCTAACATGGAGCTGAGCCTGGATCTGCTGGCTAAGCTGAGCCAGTCTGGCCACAAGCGTATCGAAACGCTGTTCACCAACGATCTGGACCACGGTCCGTACATGTCCGAAACCGTACGTGTCGACCCAACCACCGATCGTCTGAGCGCGCTGGTAGAAATCTACCGCATGATGCGCCCGGGTGAGCCACCGACTCGTGAAGCGGCTGAAAGCCTGTTCGAGAACCTGTTCTTCTCCGAAGACCGCTACGATCTGTCCGCGGTTGGTCGTATGAAGTTCAACCGTTCTCTGCTGCGTGACGCGATCGAAGGTTCCGGTATCCTGAGCAAAGAAGACATCATCGAAGTGATGAAGAAGCTCATCGATATCCGTAACGGTAAAGGCGAAGTGGACGATATCGACCACCTCGGCAACCGTCGTATCCGTTCCGTTGGCGAAATGGCGGAAAACCAGTTCCGCGTTGGCCTGGTACGTGTAGAGCGTGCGGTGAAAGAGCGTCTGTCTCTGGGCGATCTGGATACCCTGATGCCTCAGGATATGATCAACGCCAAGCCGATCTCCGCAGCAGTGAAAGAGTTCTTTGGTTCCAGCCAGCTGTCTCAGTTTATGGACCAGAACAACCCGCTGTCTGAGATCACGCACAAGCGTCGTATCTCTGCACTCGGCCCAGGCGGTCTGACCCGTGAGCGCGCAGGCTTTGAAGTTCGAGACGTACACCCGACTCACTACGGTCGCGTATGTCCAATCGAAACGCCTGAAGGTCCAAACATCGGTCTGATCAACTCCCTGTCCGTGTACGCACAGACTAACGAATACGGTTTCCTTGAGACCCCGTATCGTAAAGTGACTGACGGTGTTGTAACCGACGAAATTCATTACCTGTCTGCTATCGAAGAAGGTAACTACGTTATCGCTCAGGCGAACTCCAACCTGGATGACGAAGGCCACTTTGTAGAAGATCTGGTTACCTGCCGTAGCAAAGGTGAATCGAGCTTGTTCAGTCGTGACCAGGTTGACTACATGGACGTTTCCACCCAGCAGGTGGTTTCCGTCGGTGCGTCCCTGATCCCGTTCCTGGAACACGATGACGCCAACCGTGCATTGATGGGTGCGAACATGCAACGTCAGGCGGTTCCAACTCTGCGCGCTGATAAGCCGCTGGTTGGTACCGGTATGGAACGTGCTGTTGCCGTTGACTCCGGTGTTACTGCAGTTGCTAAACGTGGCGGTACCGTTCAGTACGTGGATGCATCCCGTATCGTTATCAAAGTTAACGAAGACGAGATGTACCCGGGCGAAGCAGGTATCGACATCTACAACCTGACCAAGTACACCCGTTCTAACCAGAACACCTGTATCAACCAGATGCCATGTGTGTCTCTGGGTGAGCCAATTGAGCGCGGCGACGTGCTGGCTGACGGTCCGTCCACCGACCTCGGTGAACTGGCGCTCGGTCAGAACATGCGCGTAGCGTTCATGCCGTGGAACGGTTACAACTTCGAAGACTCCATCCTCGTTTCCGAGCGTGTGGTTCAGGAAGATCGTTTCACCACTATTCACATCCAGGAACTGGCGTGTGTGTCTCGTGACACCAAGCTGGGGCCAGAAGAGATCACCGCTGACATCCCGAACGTGGGTGAAGCTGCGCTCTCCAAACTGGATGAATCCGGTATCGTTTACATCGGTGCAGAAGTGACCGGCGGCGACATTCTGGTTGGTAAGGTAACGCCGAAAGGTGAAACCCAGCTGACGCCAGAAGAGAAACTGCTGCGCGCGATCTTCGGTGAGAAAGCGTCTGACGTTAAAGACTCTTCTCTGCGTGTGCCGAACGGTGTTTCCGGTACGGTTATCGACGTTCAGGTCTTTACTCGCGACGGCGTAGAAAAAGACAAACGTGCGCTGGAAATCGAAGAGATGCAACTGAAGCAGGCTAAGAAAGACCTGTCTGAAGAGCTGCAGATCCTCGAAGCTGGCCTGTTTGGTCGTATCTACGCGGTGCTAGTTGCCGGTGGTGTTGAAGCTGAGAAGCTCGACAAATTGCCACGCGACCGCTGGCTGGAACTGGGCCTGGCCGACGAAGAGAAACAAAATCAGCTGGAACAGCTGGCTGAGCAGTATGACGAACTGAAACACGAGTTCGAGAAGAAACTCGAAGCGAAACGCCGCAAAATCACTCAGGGCGACGATCTGGCACCAGGCGTGCTGAAGATTGTTAAGGTGTATCTGGCTGTTAAACGTCAGATCCAGCCTGGTGATAAGATGGCAGGTCGTCACGGTAACAAGGGTGTTATTTCTAAGATCAACCCGATCGAAGATATGCCGCACGATGCTAACGGTACGCCGGTAGATATCGTACTGAACCCGCTGGGTGTACCGTCTCGTATGAACATCGGTCAGATCCTCGAAACTCACCTGGGTATGGCTGCAAAAGGCATCGGCGACAAGATCAACGCCATGCTGAAACAGCAGCAAGAAGTCGCGAAACTGCGCGAATTCATCCAGCGTGCGTACGATCTGGGTACTGATGTTCGCCAGAAAGTCGACCTGAACACCTTCAGCGATGAAGAAGTGCTGCGTCTGGCAGAGAACCTGAAAAAAGGTATGCCAATCGCAACGCCAGTCTTCGATGGTGCGAAAGAGTCTGAAATCAAGGAACTGTTACAGCTGGGTGGCCTGCCAAGTTCTGGCCAGATCACTCTGTTCGACGGTCGTACCGGTGAGCAGTTCGAGCGCCAGGTAACCGTGGGTTACATGTACATGCTGAAACTGAACCACCTGGTTGATGACAAGATGCACGCGCGTTCTACCGGTTCTTACAGCCTGGTTACTCAGCAGCCGCTGGGTGGTAAGGCGCAGTTCGGTGGTCAGCGCTTCGGGGAGATGGAAGTGTGGGCGCTTGAAGCATACGGCGCAGCATACACCCTGCAGGAAATGCTCACCGTTAAGTCTGATGACGTGAACGGTCGTACCAAGATGTATAAAAACATCGTGGACGGCAACCATCAGATGGAGCCGGGCATGCCAGAGTCCTTCAACGTACTGTTGAAAGAGATTCGTTCGCTGGGTATCAACATCGAACTGGAAGACGAGTAACTCTCGCTCAAACAGGTCACTGGTGCCGGAGTAATTTCCGGCACCAGATTGTGCTAACTCCGACGGGAGCAAATCCGTGAAAGACTTATTAAAGTTTCTGAAAGCGCAAACTAAAACCGAAGAGTTTGATGCGATCAAAATTGCTCTGGCCTCGCCAGACATGATCCGTTCATGGTCTTTTGGTGAAGTTAAAAAGCCAGAAACCATCAACTACCGTACGTTCAAACCTGAGCGTGACGGCCTTTTCTGTGCGCGTATTTTCGGGCCAGTAAAAGATTACGAGTGCCTGTGCGGTAAGTACAAGCGCCTGAAACACCGTGGTGTGATCTGTGAGAAGTGCGGCGTTGAAGTGACCCAGACTAAAGTGCGTCGTGAGCGCATGGGCCACATCGAGCTGGCGTCTCCGACTGCCCACATCTGGTTCCTGAAATCTCTGCCGTCCCGTATCGGCCTGCTGCTGGATATGCCGCTGCGTGATATCGAACGTGTTCTGTACTTCGAATCTTATGTAGTTATCGAAGGCGGTATGACGAACCTGGAACGTAACCAGATTCTGACCGAAGAACAGTATCTGGACGCGCTAGAAGAGTTCGGTGACGAATTCGACGCGAAGATGGGTGCGGAAGCGATCCAGGCCCTGCTGAAGAGCATGGATCTGGAGCAGGAGTGCGAGCAGCTGCGTGAAGAGCTGAACGAAACCAACTCCGAAACCAAGCGTAAAAAGCTGACCAAGCGTATCAAACTGCTGGAAGCGTTCGTTCAGTCTGGTAACAAACCAGAGTGGATGATCCTGACCGTTCTGCCGGTTCTGCCGCCAGATCTGCGTCCGCTGGTTCCGCTGGATGGTGGTCGTTTCGCAACGTCTGACCTGAACGATCTGTATCGTCGCGTCATTAACCGTAACAACCGTCTGAAACGTCTGCTGGATCTGGCTGCGCCGGATATCATCGTACGCAACGAAAAACGTATGCTGCAGGAAGCGGTAGATGCCCTGCTGGATAACGGTCGTCGCGGTCGTGCGATCACCGGTTCTAACAAACGTCCTCTGAAATCTTTGGCCGACATGATCAAAGGTAAACAGGGTCGTTTCCGTCAGAACCTGCTCGGTAAGCGTGTTGACTACTCCGGTCGTTCTGTTATCACCGTAGGTCCATACCTGCGTCTGCATCAGTGCGGTCTGCCGAAGAAAATGGCACTGGAGCTGTTCAAACCGTTCATCTACGGCAAGCTGGAACTGCGTGGCCTGGCCACCACCATCAAAGCCGCTAAGAAAATGGTTGAGCGTGAAGAAGCTGTCGTTTGGGATATTTTGGACGAAGTTATCCGCGAACACCCGGTACTGCTGAACCGTGCACCAACCCTGCACCGTCTGGGTATCCAGGCATTTGAGCCAGTACTGATCGAAGGTAAAGCTATCCAGCTGCACCCGCTGGTTTGTGCGGCATATAACGCCGACTTCGATGGTGACCAGATGGCTGTTCACGTACCGCTGACGCTGGAAGCCCAGCTCGAAGCGCGTGCGCTGATGATGTCTACCAACAACATCCTGTCTCCAGCGAACGGTGAGCCAATCATTGTTCCTTCTCAGGACGTTGTACTGGGTCTGTACTACATGACCCGTGACTGTGTTAACGCCAAAGGCGAAGGCATGGTGCTGACTGGCCCGAAAGAAGCTGAGCGTATTTATCGCGCTGGCCTGGCCTCTCTGCATGCGCGTGTAAAAGTGCGTATCACCGAATATGAAAAAGCTGAAAACGGCGAACTCGTTGCGAAAACCAGCCTGATTGACACGACCATTGGCCGTGCGATTCTGTGGATGATCGTACCGAAAGGTCTGCCTTTCTCCATCGTCAACCAGGCGCTGGGTAAGAAAGCGATCTCCAAAATGCTGAACACCTGTTACCGCATTCTGGGTCTGAAGCCGACCGTTATCTTCGCTGACCAGACAATGTACACCGGCTTTGCTTATGCAGCGCGTTCAGGTGCATCTGTTGGTATCGATGACATGGTCATCCCAGAGAAGAAACACGAGATCATCTCTGAAGCGGAAGCTGAAGTTGCTGAGATCCAGGAGCAGTTCCAGTCTGGTCTGGTTACCGCGGGCGAACGCTATAACAAAGTTATCGATATCTGGGCAGCGGCGAACGATCGTGTATCCAAAGCGATGATGGACAACCTGCAAACCGAAACTGTGATTAACCGTGACGGCGTCGAAGAGCAGCAGGTTTCCTTCAACAGCATCTACATGATGGCCGACTCCGGTGCGCGTGGTTCTGCAGCACAGATTCGTCAGCTGGCAGGTATGCGTGGTCTGATGGCGAAGCCAGATGGCTCCATCATCGAAACGCCAATCACCGCGAACTTCCGTGAAGGTCTGAACGTACTCCAGTACTTCATCTCTACTCACGGTGCTCGTAAAGGTCTGGCGGATACCGCACTGAAAACCGCTAACTCCGGTTATCTGACGCGTCGTCTGGTAGACGTTGCGCAGGATCTGGTAGTTACCGAAGACGATTGTGGCACCCTCGAAGGTATCACCATGACCCCGGTTATCGAGGGTGGTGATGTTAAAGAGCCGCTGCGCGATCGCGTTCTGGGCCGTGTGACTGCTGAAGACGTTCTGAAGCCGGGTACCGCAGATATTCTGGTTCCACGTAACACACTGCTGCACGAGCACTGGTGTGATCTGCTGGAAGCGAACTCTGTTGACTCCGTGAAAGTACGTTCCGTCGTATCCTGTGACACCGACTTTGGTGTATGTGCGCACTGCTATGGTCGTGACCTGGCGCGTGGCCACATCATCAACAAAGGTGAAGCTATCGGCGTTATCGCGGCACAGTCCATCGGTGAGCCGGGTACACAGCTGACGATGCGTACGTTCCACATCGGTGGTGCGGCATCTCGTGCGGCTGCTGAATCCAGCATCCAGGTGAAAAACAAAGGTAGCATCAAGCTCTACAACGCGAAGTCGGTTGTTAACTCTTCCGGTAAGCTGGTTGTGACTTCACGTAACACCGAGCTGAAGCTGATCGACGAATTCGGTCGTACCAAAGAGAGCTATAAAGTGCCTTACGGTGCTGTTATGGCGAAAGGCGATGGCGAACAGGTTGCTGGCGGCGAAACCGTAGCGAACTGGGATCCGCACACCATGCCGGTAATCACCGAAGTGGCGGGCTTTATTCGCTTCACCGATATGATCGATGGCCAGACGATTACTCGTCAGACCGACGACCTGACCGGTCTCTCTTCCCTGGTGGTTCTGGATTCTGCAGAACGTACCGCGGGTGGTAAAGATCTGCGTCCAGCACTGAAAATCGTTGATGCTAACGGCAACGACGTTCTGATCCCAGGCACCGATATGCCGGCTCAGTACTTCCTGCCAGGTAAAGCGATTGTTCAGCTGGAAGATGGCGTACAGATCAGCTCTGGTGATACCCTGGCGCGTATTCCTCAGGAATCCGGCGGTACCAAGGATATTACCGGTGGTCTGCCACGCGTTGCGGACCTGTTCGAAGCACGTCGTCCGAAAGAGCCGGCAATCCTGGCTGAAATCAGCGGTATCATTTCCTTCGGTAAAGAGACCAAAGGGAAGCGCCGTCTGGTGATCACGCCGCTGGATGGCAGCGATCCGTATGAAGAGATGATTCCAAAATGGCGTCAGCTCAACGTGTTTGAAGGTGAACGTGTAGAACGTGGTGACGTTGTTTCCGACGGTCCAGAAGCACCGCACGACATTCTGCGTCTTCGTGGCGTCCACGCGGTAACGCGTTACATCACCAACGAAGTACAGGACGTTTACCGTCTGCAAGGCGTTAAGATCAACGATAAGCACATCGAAGTTATCGTTCGTCAGATGCTGCGTAAAGCCACCATCGTGAATGCCGGTAGCTCCGACTTCCTCGAAGGTGAGCAGGTTGAATACTCTCGCGTCAAGATTGCTAACCGCGATCTGGAAGCGAACGGCAAACTCAGTGCGACCTTCGCACGTGACCTGCTGGGTATCACCAAAGCGTCTCTGGCAACCGAGTCCTTCATCTCCGCGGCATCGTTCCAGGAGACCACTCGTGTGCTTACCGAAGCAGCCGTTGCGGGCAAACGCGACGAACTGCGCGGTCTGAAAGAGAACGTTATCGTGGGTCGTCTGATCCCGGCCGGTACCGGTTATGCGTACCACCAGGATCGTATGCGCCGTCGCGCAGCGGGTGAAATCCCTGCTGCACCACAGGTGACTGCTGAAGACGCATCTGCCAGCCTGGCAGAGCTGCTGAACGCAGGCCTGGGCGGTTCTGACAACGAGTAATCGTTACGTCAGCCCATAAAAAAACCCGCTTCGGCGGGTTTTTTTTTGCCTGATACGCTGTGGTTATCCGGCCTGCTATTCGGTGTTGCTGTTGCCCGGGGACGCTGCGTTTACCCGACCAGGAGTTTAAAGCTGTTACAGGCCCGGTAAGCGTAGCGCCACCGGGCGTATTAGTTCACCAGCGGCAAACGGCGATACAGCTCGATCATGTCTCCCGCCAGATCCTGAATCACCATCGCATTCATGAGATGATCCTGGGAGTGAACGGTAATCAGGTTGACCGGCAGCTTGCCGGTTCCTTCATCCATACCAATCAGCTTCGTCTGGATGGTATGCGCATGCTTAACGAATTCACGCGACTCTTCCATCGCCTTTTCCGCATCGGCAAAATCACCTTTACGCGCCATCTGCAACGCGGTTAATGCTGAACTGCGGGCTGCACCTGCATTCACCAGCAGCTCCATAATGATGGTTTCTAAATCTTCCATGACTTACTCCAGCAGCTTGAGGGCTTTTTCGAGGACGGCATCGCCTTTCATCATGCCGTAATCCATCATGTCGATAACCGCGACCTTTTTGCCCAGTGGCTCTGCCTGTGCCTGAAGATTGTTGAGTTCGTATTTGACCTGCGGGCCAAGCAACACAATGTCGGCTGCGGCAAGTTCATCTTTAAACTCAGCAACCGGGACGGCTTTGATGGTTACTTCGACCCCTTTTTTCTGCGCGGCGTCTTTCATGCGTTGAACCAGCATGCTGGTGGACATTCCCGCTGCACAGCATAAAACGATGTTCTTCATAGTCAGCCTCAATGTACATGTGTTTATTGATAATTATCCCGCGCGGCCCGCTTCGACAACCGCGTTACCGCGATTGTGTGTGAGTCATCACAAAGAAACCCGCTTTTTCTGAAACCGGTTACAACTGTTACAGTGCGGGGGAAGGCAGGGCGAAACGAGGAAGAAGCTTTCCGCCCTGGTCAGCATCCCTGCTGACGTAATGAGCATAAAAAATCCGGGCGAGAGCTGACAATCGCCCGTTAATGACGTTACGTAACGCCTCGTAAACATTTCATCGGCTTACAGGATTTTTCAACCCGGCTGCGAGGCGCGTCCCAACCAGCTATCCCAGTCTTTCCACACTGGCTGCAATCCTTGTTGGCTAAGCGCCCCGGCAACCTCTTCCGGGCGACGGTTATCGTGCGGCGCAAACTGCTCCAGCTCGGGGTGATCATCGGCATAGCCGCCTGGCTGGGTTTTTGAAAAAGCACTGACGTTATTAATGGCCAGCGGAATAACGCGATCGCGAAATGCGGGGGATTCCCGGGTCGATAGCGATAACTCCACTTCCGGTGCCAGCAGACGAAACGCGCAAATGGTCTGCACCAGCTGGCGTTCATCCATGATCGACGCCGGCGGGATCCCCCCGGCGCAGGGGCGCAGCCGTGGGAAGGAGATCGAGTACCGGCTCTGCCAGTAGTGTTGCTGCAGCCAGAGCAAATGTTCCGCCACCATAAAGTTGTCGACCCGCCAGTTGTCGGAAAGCCCGGTCAATGCTCCGAGGCCGATCTTATCGATCCCCGCGCGGCCCAGCCGATCTGGCGTTTCCAGCCGCCAGAAGAAGTCCTGCTTTTTACCTTTAAGATGGTGCCGGGCATACACCGCCTCGTGGTAGGTCTCCTGATAGACCAGCACGCCATCCAGCCCCAGCGTTTTAAGCTCGCCATACTCGGCCTCAGAAAGAGGCTGAACCTCCATTTGCAGCGAGGCGAACTGGCGACGAATGGCCGGGATATGGCGACGAAAATAGTCCATTCCCACTTTAGTCTGGTGTTCGCCGGTAACCAGCAGCAGGTGCTCAAAACCCATCTCGCGGATGGCAGCACACTCCCGGGCAATCTCATTTTCATCCAGCGTTTTGCGCTTGATGTGATTGCTCATGGAGAAACCGCAATAGGTACAATCGTTGGCGCACAGATTTGAGAGATAGAGCGGCACATAAAAGCTCACCGTGTTGCCAAAGCGCTGGCGGGTCAGGCGCTTCGCCCGCTGCGCCATCGGCTCCAGATAGCGGCTGGCGGCCGGGGAGAGCAGGGCCATCATATCCTCGCGCGTCGGCTGCCGGGCATTCAGGGCGCGCTCAACATCCGCAGGGGTTTTGCTGTTGATGCGCAGGCCAATATCGTCCCAGTCGAGCTGGCGCCAGCGATCGGTAAAAGTGTTCATGAGAAGGCCTCCAGAAATCCGGTTAACGGGCTGGTGGCCTGGGCTTCAACGCTTCGCGAACCGGGGCCAGACTGACGGGCCAGCACACCGGCTTCCACCGCCAGGCGGAAGGCTCGCGCCATAGTGACCGGATCGTCAGCGACAGCAATGGCAGTGTTGACCAGGACGGCATCGGCGCCCATCTCCAGCGCCTGTGCGGCATGGCTGGGCACGCCGATCCCGGCATCCACCACCACCGGTACGGTTGCCTGCTGAATGATGATCTCCAGCATTGCGCGGGTTTCCAGACCCTGATTGGAGCCTATCGGCGCGCCGAGCGGCATCACCGCCGCGCAACCCACCTCTTCAAGTCGTTTGCACAGCACCGGATCGGCACCGCAGTAGGGCAGCACCGTGAACCCCTCTTTGACCAGCATCTCTGCCGCTTTCAGGGTCTCGATGGGATCGGGCAACAGCCAGCGGGCATCGGGATGTATCTCGAGCTTCAGCCAGCGGGTCCCCAGCGCCTCGCGCGCCAGCCGGGCGGCGAACACCGCTTCCTCCGCGGTTTTGGCCCCGGAGGTATTGGGCAGCAGGCTTACACCTGCTTCCAGCAACGGCGCCAGAATGGCGTCATTGTGATTACGCAGATCGACCCGTTTCATTGCCAGCGTCACCAGCTGGCTGCCACTCTCACGAATCGCCTCCACCATCAGCTGCGGCGAAGCGAACTTCCCGGTGCCGGTAAATAGATGCGAATCAAAGGTTTTATCAGCAATACGTAACATCTCAGCCTCCGGCAATCACCTGAAAGAGCAGGATCTGATCGCCTTCGCGGACCTGCTGTTTATCCCACTGCTCACGCGGCAGGATCTGTTGATTCAGGGCCAGCGCGACCCCGGGTTTTAACTGGCGCAGCTGGTGGAGCAGGGTGGCGACGGTTAAGTCATCCCCGCACTGCATCGGTTCGTCGTTAAACAGGATCCGCATGCTGCCCTCCACACACCTGACAGCCGCTGGCACGCTGTAAAGCCAGTTGCCGCCAGCTCCCTGTCCGGGCATCGAACAGGCGCAGCGTATTGCGCGTTGTCTCGATGCCGCTGAGCAGTTTGATCGCCTCCAGCGCCTGCAAGGTGCCCATCACGCCAACCACCGGCCCGACGATCCCTGCG
The DNA here is from genome assembly GCF_043105735.1 of Leclercia sp. GLN_9. Taxonomy (NCBI): domain Bacteria; kingdom Pseudomonadati; phylum Pseudomonadota; class Gammaproteobacteria; order Enterobacterales; family Enterobacteriaceae; genus Leclercia; species Leclercia sp. GLN_9. The sequence goes on along the minus strand of NZ_JBICLV010000011.1, from coordinate 11,499 downwards.
GTGCGGCAGTTGCGTTGCGGCTCGTCATCCTCCGGCCACACGCAGCGGTAGCAGCCCTGCGTCCAGGGCGGCGTCAACACCATCATCTGCCCGCCAAAGCCCACGGCGCTGGCAGTGATGAGCGGGGTATTGAGCAGCACGCAAGCGGCGTTAATTGCCTGACGGGTGGCCATATTATCGGTGCAGTCCAGCACCACGTCGGCGCGAGCGATCTCCTCCTGCAGCGCGTTGCCTTCCAGGCGCATCTGCAGGGCAATCAGCCGGATATCCGGGTTGAGTTGCTGTAGCCGACGCTGCGTCACGTGCGCCTTTGGCTGGGCGACGTCATCGGTGGTAAACAGGATCTGGCGCTGCAAATTACTCAGATGAACGTCGTCGTCGTCGGCCAGCACCAGGGTGCCGATCCCGGCTCCGGCCAGATACAGTGCCGCCGGCGCGCCTAACCCGCCGAGGCCCACCAGCAGGACCCGGCTGGCGAGCAGCTTTTGCTGCCCGTCAATGGCGATATCTTCCAGCAGGATTTGGCGGCTGTAGCGCATAAAGTCACGGTCATTCATCGCCCACCCCCGCCAGTTGCAGTAGCTGTGCCGTTGCCGCCTCCCAGTCATCGGCCTGGGTAATGGCGCTGACCACCGCAATACTTCCTACCCCGGTTGCCAGCACCGCCGGGGCGCGTTCCAGGCTGATGCCGCCGATAGCAACGGTGGGGTAATCCGCAAGGCGTTCAATATGGCTGGCTAACTGCTCCAGCCCTTGCGGGGCTGAAGGCATCTGTTTGGTCTGGGTCGGGAATACATGCCCGAGGGCGATGTAGGATGGGCGCGCCGCCAGCGCCACGTCGATCTCCATGTTGTCATGGGTCGAGACGCCGAGGCGCAAACCGGCGGCACGAATAAGCTCCAGTTCAGTGCTTTCCAGATCCTCCTGACCCAGATGCACGCCGTAAGCCTGATGCTTAATCGCTAGTCGCCAGTAGTCATTGATGAACAGGCGGGCATCGTAGCGACGCCCCAGGGCAACGGCCGCAATAATATCGGCTTCGACCTCGTCATCCTGTTTATCCTTGATACGCAGCTGGATTGTCTTTACGCCGACCGCAAGCAGACGTTCGATCCACGCCACGCTATCGACCACCGGGTACAGCCCCAGGCGAAAGGGTACGGGTGGGAAATCAGGCTGGTACATTACGCCTCCTCTTTTTTGAGGTAGATTTCGCCGCCTTTGGCGCGGAAGCTTTGCGACATGTCCGCCATCCCTACTTCAATGGACTGCGCCGCAGCATAATCACGTACCTCCTGGCTGATTTTCATCGAGCAGAATTTTGGCCCGCACATGGAGCAGAAGTGCGCCACTTTGCCGGACTCCTGCGGCAGGGTTTCGTCGTGATAGGCGCGGGCGGTGAAGGGGTCGAGGGCGAGGTTGAACTGATCTTCCCAGCGGAATTCGAAGCGCGCTTTCGACATGGCGTTATCACGGATCTGCGCGCCCGGGTGGCCTTTCGCCAGGTCTGCGGCATGAGCGGCAATCTTGTAGGTGATCAGCCCCTGCTTCACATCCTCTTTGTTCGGCAGGCCGAGGTGCTCTTTCGGTGTGACGTAGCAGAGCATGGCGCAGCCGAACCAGCCGATCATCGCCGCGCCAATCCCGGAGGTGAAGTGGTCGTAACCCGGTGCGATATCGGTGGTTAGTGGCCCCAGGGTGTAGAAGGGTGCTTCGTGGCAGTGCTCCAGCTCCTCGGTCATGTTGCGACGGATCATCTGCATCGGCACGTGGCCTGGGCCTTCAATCATCACCTGCACGTCATACTCCCAGGCGATTTTGGTCAGCTCGCCCAGGGTGTGTAGCTCGGCAAACTGCGCTTCGTCGTTGGCATCGCGAATGGAACCGGGACGCAGGCCATCGCCCAGCGACAGGGAAACATCGTACGCGGCGCAGATTTCGCAGATCTCGCGGAAGTGTTCATACAGGAAGTTCTCCTGATGATGGGACAGGCACCATTTTGCCATGATCGAGCCGCCGCGGGAGACGATGCCGGTCAGACGTTTAGCGGTCATCGGCACGTAGCGCAGCAGCACGCCCGCATGGATGGTGAAGTAGTCAACGCCTTGCTCGGCCTGCTCAAGCAGGGTGTCGCGGAACGCTTCCCAGGTGAGATCTTCCGCGATGCCGTTAACCTTCTCCAGCGCCTGGTAGATGGGCACCGTACCAATCGGCACCGGGCTGTTACGCAGGATCCACTCGCGGGTTTCGTGGATATAACGGCCAGTGGAGAGGTCCATCACCGTATCCGCGCCCCAGCGGGTGGACCAGACCAGCTTCTCTACCTCTTCCTCAATGGAGGAGGTCACCGCCGAGTTACCGATATTGGCGTTCACTTTCACCAGGAAGTTACGTCCGATGATCATCGGCTCTGATTCCGGGTGGTTAATGTTGGCGGGGATAATGGCGCGGCCAGCGGCCACTTCGTCACGCACAAATTCCGGGGTAATGTTCTCCGGCAGGCGGGCACCAAAGCCTTCGCCCGGGTGCTGGTGGCGCAGCACTTCGCCACGAATACGCTCGCGGCCCATATTTTCGCGAATGGCGATAAATTCCATCTCCGGCGTTACGATCCCTTTGCGGGCGTAGTGCAGCTGGGTTACGCATTTGCCCGCTCTGGCCCGCTTCGGTGTCAGCAAGCCGGTGAAGCGCAGATCGTCCAGACCGTCGTCGGCCAGGCGCTCGCGGGTGTAAGCCGAGCTTTGCTCGTTCAGGGCTTCGCTGTCGTCACGGGCTTCGATCCACGGCTGGCGGAGCTTCGCCAGACCCTGCTGGACGTTAATGGCGATCGCCGGATCGCCGTACGGGCCGGAGGTATCATAGACCGGTACGGCTTCGTTCTCTTCAAACTGCGGGTTCTCTTTGCTGCCGCCGATTAACGTCGGGCTGAGCTGGATCTCACGCATCGGCACGCGAATATCCTCCTGCGAACCTGTCAGATAGATGCGTTTCGAGTTAGGGAAAGCAGTGCCTTCGAGAGTGTCGATAAAGTGTTGGGCGTGTGCGCGCTGTTCGCGGCGGGTCATTTTAGTGGCAGACATAGCTCGTTCCAGTAAGTTCAGGAAGTGGCTTGTCAGACGACGGATGAAGCAAGAGGAGATCGCCCGTTGGGCGATGCAATAAATTGACTCTTGTTCCCTTCGCAGGTCTTAACCTGATCAGGTTCCGCGGATCCCGAATTAACGGTCTCAGCCCGGCTTTCGCACTGGGCACTCCGACAAGAATAGGCTCCCCTACAACGGGAGCGGTGAATGTAAATTACGCGTTAACGAGAAATAACTCAAGCCGGTCGGGCGACGTTATCTTCGTTGCTCGCTTTCAGATTGTGATCCAGCGCAAGGGCGATCAGGCTGTCTTCCAGCGTAAAGCGTTGCTCCAGCGCCTCGCCGATATCGGAAAGCGCCTGCTGGAATTCCAGATAGTTATCCTGATCGATGGCGTTCTCCAGCGTGGAGTCGTAGTAATCCATGATTTGCTGAGTATTGGCTTCCAGCTGGGGGTAGAGCCTGGTGGCAGCTAACTGCGGACTGTTACCTTCCAGGTCACGGATAATGCGCTCATAAATATTGAAATGCCCGTTAGAGAGGTAATCAACAAGGCTCTGACAAAAATCGTCCAGCGCTTTTTCGTTCAGGCGCATATATGATTCTTTGCCAGGCTTAATGCCAACGAGATTGTAGTAGGCAACAAGCAGATGTTTACGCACGTGCAGCCAGCGATCGACCAGTTTGTTACATCCGCCAACGCGCTCTGTCAGGTTTTCTAGCTGGTTTAGCATGTTTGACTCCGCAAGGTTAAGATTAAAAGCTGCCCACCCAAAATGTAATAGTATTGTTACCAACATGCCTGTGAAGCAAAGGTAGTGCAATAGATATGGATCGTATAATTGAAAAATCGGATCGCGGCTGGTGGTTAGTCAGCCATGAACAAAAATTATGGTTGCCCGGTGGTGAATTACCATATGGCGAGGCCGGAAATTTCGATCTTGCGGGGCAACACGCACTAAATATTGGTGAGTGGAAGGGCGATTCTGTGTGGTTGATCCAACAAAATCGTCGTCACGATATGGGATCGGTGCGCCAGGTGCTCGATCTCGATGTCGGCTTGTTCCAGCTGGCGGGTCGGGCTGTGCAGTTGGCCGAGTTTTATCGCTCGCATAAATTCTGCGGCTATTGTGGCCATACCATGCACCCCAGCAAAACCGAGTGGGCGATGCTCTGCAGCCAATGCCGGGAACGCTATTACCCGCAAATCGCGCCGTGCATTATTGTCGCTATCCGCCGGGATGATTCCATCTTACTGGCGCAACATACCCGCCATCGCAACGGGGTGCATACCGTTCTGGCCGGGTTTGTCGAAGTGGGCGAAACCCTGGAACAGGCTGTCGCGCGCGAAGTGATGGAGGAGAGCGGCATTAAGGTGAAGAATCTACGCTATGTCACCTCCCAGCCGTGGCCGTTCCCGCAATCGCTGATGACCGCCTTTATGGCCGAGTACGACAGCGGCGAGATCGTCATCGACCCGAAAGAGCTGCTGGCAGCCGACTGGTATCGCTATGACGACTTACCGCTCCTTCCCCCGGCAGGTACCGTGGCGCGCCGCCTGATAGAAGATACCGTGGCAATGTGTCGGGCTGACGATGTGTGACATGTTACACTGGGGATAAGACGCTTAAGGAACTGCAAAAATGACCGAACTGAAGAACGATCGTTATCTGCGTGCGCTGCTGCGCCAACCCGTTGATATCACCCCGGTATGGATGATGCGCCAGGCGGGCCGCTATTTGCCGGAATACAAAGCCACGCGCGCGCAGGCGGGCGATTTTATGTCGCTGTGCAAAAACGCGGAGTTGGCCTGTGAAGTGACGCTCCAGCCGCTGCGCCGCTATCCGCTGGACGCGGCGATCCTCTTCTCCGACATCCTGACTATCCCGGACGCCATGGGGCTGGGTCTGTACTTTGAAACCGGCGAAGGCCCGCGCTTTAGCTCGCCGATCAAGAGCAAAGCGGACATCGACAACCTGCCGATCCCGGACCCGGAACAAGAGCTGGGTTATGTGATGAATGCGGTGCGCACCATTCGCCGCGAGCTGAAAGGCGAAGTGCCGCTGATCGGTTTCTCCGGCAGCCCGTGGACGCTGGCGACCTACATGGTTGAAGGCGGCAGCAGCAAAGCCTTCACCGTGATCAAGAAGATGATGTATGCCGATCCGTTGGCGCTGCACGCCCTGTTGGATAAGCTGGCGAAAAGCGTCACCCTGTACCTGAACGCGCAGATCAAAGCGGGCGCACAGTCGGTGATGATCTTTGATACCTGGGGTGGGGTGCTGACGGGCCGCGACTATCAGCAGTTCTCGCTCTATTACATGCATAAAATCGTCGATGGCCTGCTGCGTGAAAACGAAGGCCGCCGCGTGCCGGTGACCCTGTTTACCAAAGGCGGCGGTCAGTGGCTCGAAGCCCTGGCTGCAACCGGCTGTGATGCGCTGGGCCTCGACTGGACCACCGATATTGCCGATGCGCGCCGTCGCGTGGGAGACAAAGTCGCCCTGCAGGGCAACATGGATCCGTCTATGCTGTATGCTCCGGCCGCCCGTATTGAAGAAGAAGTCGCGACCATTCTGGCGGGCTTCGGTCAGGGCGAAGGCCATGTGTTTAATCTGGGGCACGGTATTCATCAGGATGTTCCGCCAGAACATGCAGGCGTGTTTGTGGAGGCGGTGCACCGACTTTCTGCCCAGTATCACCTGTAAGGAGTCGTTATGGATCTTGCGTCACTTCGCGCTCAACAACTTAAACTCGCTGCGTCGGTATCCCGTGAAGACCGGCTGGATAAAGACCCACCCGCGCTGATTGCCGGGGCGGATGTCGGGTTTGAGCAGGGCGGAGAGGTAACGCGGGCGGCGATAGTGTTGCTGACCTGGCCCGAACTGGAGTTGGTCGAGTATCAGGTAGCGCGTATCGCCACCACCATGCCTTACATCCCCGGCTTCCTCTCTTTTCGTGAATATCCCGCGCTGCTGGCCGCGTGGGATCAGCTTTCGCAAAGACCCGACCTGTTGTTCGTAGATGGCCATGGGATCTCCCATCCGCGCCGTCTCGGCGTCGCCAGCCATTTTGGCCTGCTGGTGGATGTCCCGACCATCGGGGTAGCGAAAAAGCGTCTCTGCGGTAAGTTTGAACCTCTGTCGGCTGAACCCGGCGCGCTGGCGCCATTGATGGACAAAGGCGAACAGCTGGCGTGGGTCTGGCGCAGCAAAGCGCGCTGTAATCCCCTGTTCATCGCCACCGGCCATCGCGTCAGTACCGACACCGCGCTCGCGTGGGTGCAGCGTTGCATGAGAGGCTATCGACTACCGGAGCCGACCCGCTGGGCCGATGCGGTGGCGTCCGGGCGTCCCGCTTTTGTTCGTTGGCAGGAAATTCAGCGCTGATTCAGGTAAACTGCGGCTAATTTTCGATTCGAGACTTCATCATGTTACAAAACCCGATTCACCTGCGCCTCGAGAAGCTGGAAAGCTGGCAGCATGTCACTTTTATGGCCTGTCTGTGCGAACGCATGTACCCGAACTATGCCATGTTCTGCAAGCAGACTGAATTTGGGGATGGCCAGCTTTATCGCCGTATTCTCGATCTGGTGTGGGAGACGCTGACGGTCAAAGATGCGAAGGTGAACTTCGATTCTCAGCTCGATAAGCTGGAAGAGGCGATCCCCGTAGCCGACGACTATGATGTCTATGGCGTCTATCCGGCAATTGATGCCTGTGTGGCTTTAAGTGAATTGATTCACTCGCGCCTGAGTGGCGAAACGCTGGAACATGCCATCGAAGTCAGTAAGGCCTCAATTACGTCAGTGGCGATGCTGGAGATGACCCAGGCGGGTCGTGAAATGACCGATGAAGAGCTGCGTTTAAACCCGGCTGTTGAGCAGGAATGGGACATTCAGTGGGAAATATTCCGTTTACTGGCAGAGTGCGAAGAACGCGATATCGAGCTGATTAAAGGCCTGCGTGCAGACTTGCGTGAGGCAGGCGAGAGTAACATTGGTATAAATCTTCACCAGTGAAACAATAAAACGTGATTTTACGCCTGTTTTGTCATACCTGTACTCTTCCCTTCTGCCCCCCGTCTGGTCTACATTTGGGGGGCGAAAATAAGTGGCTATCGGTGCGTGTATGCAGGAGAGTGCTTTTTTGGCATTTTCGTCGCACTCGATGCTTAGCAAGCGATAAACACATTGAAAGGATAACTTATGAACAAGACTCAACTGATTGATGTAATTGCGGACAAAGCTGACCTGTCTAAAGTACAGGCTAAAGCTGCTCTGGAATCCACCCTGGCTGCAATTACTGAGTCTCTGAAAGAAGGCGACGCTGTACAACTGGTAGGTTTCGGTACCTTCAAAGTGAACCACCGCGCTGAGCGTACTGGCCGCAACCCGCAGACCGGTAACGAAATCAAAATCGCTGCAGCTAACGTGCCAGCATTTGTTTCTGGCAAAGCACTGAAAGACGCAGTTAAGTAAGCCGCGTAGCAGTGAACAGTTTTATCGAGGGGGCGGTTTCGCCCCTTTTGTCTGTCTGGCGCCAGACAATGGCACTGGCAGGCATACTTTTGCTGTCTGCGTGCAGCCATGACTCCTCTCTCCCGCCTTTTACCGCCAGCGGTTACGCTGACAATCAGGGCGCAGTGCGTATCTGGCGTAAAGACACAGACGATGAAGTGCATCTGCTCTCCGCCTTTAGTCCCTGGCATAGCGGCAGTACCACCACCAGTGAATATCGCTGGCAGGGTGATACGCTGGCCTTTATCGACGTGAATATCTACAGCAAAGTGCCCGAGCATGTGCGGGTGCGTTTTGACGACCACGGTGAGCTGAGCTTTATGCAGCGCGACATCGGGGGTCTTAAGCAGCAACTCTCTACCGATCAAATTGACCTCTACCGCTACCGCGCCGAGCAGGTTCGTCAGACCAGCGATGCGTTGCGACAGGGACGCGTGGTGCTGCATCAAGGGCGCTGGCACGCCGATGGCACCGTGACCACGTGCGAAGGCCAGACTCTGAAACCGGATCTTGATAGTTGGGCGACGGAACATATCGGACGCCGTCAGAGCCATTCATCTATGGAAGTGAGCGTTGCGTGGCTGGTTGCGCCGGAAGGATCACAGCTGCTGCTGGTGGCTAACGAAGATTTCTGTACCTGGCAGCCGACAGAGAAGAGTTTTTAAGTCCTGCAGATTAAGCCGGATGGCACTGATGCTTATCCGGCCTGGTCAAGAATCCCTCTCCCCTGAGGGAGAGGGTGAAGGGATTACTCCCCTTGCTCCCGCGCAATCGCACGATATCCAATATCGTTACGGCTGAAGCTACCGTTCCAGTGAATATCCGCCATCAGGGCATAGGCGCGCTGCTGCGCTTGTGCAACGGTATGGCCCAGTGCGGTAGCGCACAGGACGCGACCACCGTTGGTCAGCACACGATCGTCATCAGACAGCGTTGTGCCGGCATGGAACACCTTCGCATCTTCCACCTGTTCCAGCGGCAGACCGTGGATCTCGTCCCCGGTGCTGTAGTTGCCCGGATAACCGCCCGCCGCAATCACTACGCCCAGCGAAGCACGCTCGTCCCACTCGGAGGTTTTCTTGTCCAGCTTGCCTTCGCAGGCCGCCAGGCAGAGATCCACCAGATCGGATTTCATGCGCAGCATGATCGGCTGCGTTTCGGGATCGCCAAAGCGACAGTTGAACTCGATAACCTTCGGGTTGCCCTGCTTGTCGATCATCAGGCCCGCATAGAGGAAACCGGTATAGGTATTGCCTTCCGCTGCCATGCCTTTTACGGTTGGCCAGATGATGCGGTCCATGGTGCGCTGATGTACTTCATCAGTCACCACCGGCGCAGGGGAGTACGCACCCATTCCACCGGTGTTTGGGCCGGTATCAGCATCGCCAACGCGTTTATGATCCTGGCTGGTGGCCATCGGCAGCACATGCTCGCCGTCGACCATCACGATAAAGCTCGCCTCTTCACCGTCAAGGAACTCCTCGATCACGATACGGTGGCCCGCGTCGCCAAAGGCGTTACCCGCCAACATATCCTGAACAGCGGCTTCTGCCTCTTCGAGGGTCATCGCCACGATCACACCTTTACCGGCAGCCAGGCCGTCGGCTTTAATCACAATAGGCGCGCCTTTTTCACGTAAGTAAGCCAGGGCTGGCTCTACCTCGGTGAAGTTCTGATACTCCGCGGTCGGGATGTTATGACGCGCGAGGAAATCTTTGGTAAAGGCTTTTGAGCCTTCCAGCTGGGCGGCGCCTTCGGTTGGGCCGAAGATGGTCAGGCCCGCCGCGCGAAACGCATCCACCACGCCAATCACCAGTGGCGCTTCCGGGCCTACGATGGTCAGGTCGATCTTCTCGTTCTGGGCAAAGCTCAGTAGCGCCGGGATATCGGTCACACCGATAGCGACGTTCTGCAGGGTGGGTTCCAGCGCAGTGCCGGCGTTACCGGGTGCAACAAAGACGGTTTTCACTTGCGGAGACTGCGCCGCTTTCCACGCCAGGGCGTGCTCACGCCCGCCGTTACCAATCACTAATACTTTCATTCTCTGCTCCGGGAATTAATGGCGGAAATGACGCATGTCGGTGAAGATCATCGCAATGCCGTGTTCGTCGGCAGCGGCAATGACTTCGTCATCACGGATAGACCCGCCAGGCTGGATCACGCAGGTGATGCCTACAGCCGCCGCCGCATCGATGCCGTCACGGAACGGGAAGAAGGCGTCAGAGGCCATGGCGGAGCCTTTTACTTCCAGACCTTCGTCACCTGCCTTGATACCGGCAATTTTCGCAGAGTACACGCGGCTCATCTGGCCTGCGCCTATCCCGATAGTCATGTTCTCTTTCGCGTAAACGATGGCGTTGGATTTAACAAACTTCGCCACTTTCCAGCAGAACAATGCATCACGCAGTTCCTGTTCGGTTGGCTGACGTTTGCTGACCACGCGCAGGTCGGCTTCTGTCACCATACCCAGATCGCGATCCTGAACCAGCAGACCACCGTTGACACGTTTGAAGTCCAGGCCCGGAACACGCTCTGCCCACTGGCCGCAGGTCAGCACGCGAACGTTCTGTTTCGCCGCGGTGATTTTCAGAGCCTCTTCGGTAGCAGACGGGGCGATGATCACTTCAACAAACTGACGGGAGATGATCGCCTGAGCGGTTTCAGCATCCAGTTCGCGGTTGAAGGCAATAATGCCGCCGAACGCAGAGGTAGGGTCGGTTTTATACGCGCGATCGTAGGCATCCAGGATAGAGGTGCTTACCGCCACACCGCATGGGTTCGCGTGCTTGACGATCACGCAGGCTGGTTCGCTGAACTCCTTCACGCACTCCAGCGCCGCGTCGGTATCAGCGATGTTGTTATAGGAGAGCGCTTTGCCCTGAACCTGCTGTGCGGTAGCAACGGAGGCTTCTTTTACATCTTCTTCTATATAGAAGGCTGCCTGCTGGTGGCTGTTCTCACCGTAACGCATATCCTGCTTCTTAATGAAGTTCAGGTTTAAGGTGCGAGAGAAGCGACCGGAAGGGTCTTTGCTTTCGCCGTGATAGGCAGGTACCAAGCTACCGAAGTAGTTGGCGATCATGCTGTCGTAGGCGGCGGTATGTTCGAACGCTTTAATGGCAAGGTCAAAACGGGTGTCGAGATTCAGGGAGCCTTCGTTAGCGTCCATCTCTTTAATAATGGCGTCGTAGTCGCTGCTCTTTACTACGATGGCGACATCTTTATGGTTCTTGGCAGCGGAGCGCACCATGGTCGGACCGCCGATATCGATATTCTCTACGGCGTCTTCCAGCGAGCAGCCTTCACGAGCAACGGTCTGGGCGAACGGATAGAGGTTAACGACAACCATGTCGATCGGCGCGATCCCATGCTGATCCATAATGCCGTCGTCCTGACCGCGACGACCCAGAATGCCGCCGTGAACTTTTGGGTGCAGGGTTTTGACGCGTCCATCCATCATTTCCGGGAAACCGGTGTAATCGGACACTTCGGTTACCGGCAGGCCTTTATCTGCTAACAGGCGAGCAGTACCGCCAGTGGACAGCAGCTCCACACCACGTGCAGAAAGTGCCTGAGCGAATTCGACGATACCGGCTTTATCAGAAACACTGAGCAGAGCGCGGCGGACTGGACGACGTTGTTGCATGGTAAATCCCCTGGATTTGACGATTACAGAGAGCGTTAGGTGAATTTTCTACATAAAAACTCAACTAACACACCTGGCAGGGCCTCTTTATTTAGCGCGAGCATTTTAACGAAAACGTTTGCGCAACGCTCGCACATTTTCACTTTTTCGTCGGGTTGTGGATAAGTCTGTTAATAATCAGGTATAAGGCGGGGTTTTGCTGGGGAATGCAGCAGTCAGTCATTTTTCTGTCATTTAAGGGTTGCGGCCTG
>NZ_JBICLV010000010.1:0-299667 GCF_043105735.1 Leclercia sp. GLN_9 | reverse complement strand
GACTGAGACAATTTTCAGCTGATACCGGATTAACCGGGTGGCCCGTGTGGCGGCCCGGAAACAGAATTTGCCTGGCGGCTGTAGCGCGGTGGTCCCACCTGACCCCATGCCGAACTCAGAAGTGAAACGCCGTAGCGCCGATGGTAGTGTGGGGTCTCCCCATGCGAGAGTAGGGAACTGCCAGGCATCAAATTACGTAGTGAACCGGGGCAGTAACCCGGTGGTTACAGAAGTATTCGGTGGAGCGGTAGTTCAGTCGGTTAGAATACCTGCCTGTCACGCAGGGGGTCGCGGGTTCGAGTCCCGTCCGTTCCGCCACTTATTAAAAGCCCTGAGCTAACGCTCAGGGCTTTTTTCTTGTCTGTTTTTTAATTATTGCCATAAACGCAAAAATCCTCTGCTTAATACGCTCTTTTTTCAAATAGCCACAGCAGTAATAATCCTCTTTATTAGCAAACATGATGAAAAAAGAGGAATTCAATGGCTATCCCTGCATTTGGTCTCGGCACTTTCCGCCTGAAAGACGACGTTGTAATCGGATCCGTTAAAACTGCTCTCGAACTGGGTTATCGCGCCCTTGATACCGCACAGATCTACGATAACGAAGCCGCTGTCGGTCAGGCCATCGAAGAGAGCGTTGTACCGCGCGACGCACTTTTTATCACCACCAAGATCTGGATTGAAAATCTCAGCAAAGAGAAGTTAATCCCAAGCCTGAAAGAGAGCCTGAAAAAGCTGCGTACTGATTATGTCGATCTCACCTTGATCCACTGGCCATCACCGAACGATGCGGTAGCGGTTGAAGAGTTTATGCAGGCATTACTGGAAGCCAAATCCCAGGGGCTGACGCGCGAAATAGGAATTTCTAACTTCACTATCCCATTGATGGAAAAAGCTATTGCGGCTGTCGGCGCAGAAAATATCGCGACCAACCAGATCGAGCTTTCTCCTTATCTGCAAAACCGTCAGGTGGTGGAATGGGCACAGCAGCATGGCATCCATATTACCTCTTATATGACGCTGGCTTACGGCAAAGCGCTGAAAGACGAAACCATTCTGCGTATCGCTGCTGAACATAATGCCACTGCTGCTCAGGTTATCCTGGCGTGGGCGATGGGAGAGGGTTATGCGGGGATCCCTTCTTCAACCAAACGTGAAAATCTGGCAAGCAACCTGCTGGCTCAGGATCTGACGCTGGATCAGGACGATAAAAAAGCGATCGCAGCACTGGATTGCAACGATCGCCTGGTCAGCCCGGAAGGTCTGGCGCCGAAGTGGGATTGATTTAACCCCCCGCTTCTGTACCCTTAACCCTCTTACAGCTCCTTCGGGAGCTGTTTTACGTGCTCGCTCAGAAAGTCGATAAAGGCCCGAATTCGGGTGCTTACCGCTCTGTCGCTGTAGTAGACCGCACTAAAGGGCATCTCTACCGGCAGACGTTTATCGGCCATCAGCTCGACCAACTCGCCCCGGGCTATCTCTTTATCAATCATATAATCCGAAAGACAGGCAATCCCGTTCCCTTCAAGGCATAACTGCTTGAGCGTCTCGCCACTGTTCGAAGATAAGCCGCTGACCACTTCATGAAGTTGGCCATCATGGCAGGCGAGGGGCCAGGTATTAAGGGATACCGGTTCCGTGAAGCCCAGGCACAGATGCTGCTTAAGCTCCTCAATCGTCTCAGGCTTGCCAAACCGGGCTATATAGGCCGGGGAGGCGATAACTTTGCGATAACTGGTGAACAACGGGCGTGCCCGCAGGCTGGAATCGGTCAGCGTCCCGGCGCGGATCGCCACATCCACTTTGCGCTCAATCAGATTAATGAAGGTTTCAGACGAGACCAGAGACAAAGTCATTTCAGGATAACGTTCGCGGAAAGGTTTAATCAACGGCATCAGGAAATGCAGCACTACAGGCGTGGCGGCGTCAATGCGTAACAGGCCGCGTGGCGTGCTACGCGTTTCCATAATTTCCGTTTCTGCCGCCGCCATCTCCTGCAGAATAGACTGCACGCGCCGAAAATAACGTTCGCCTTCCTCGGTCAGGCTTAGCTGACGGGTCGTCCGGTTAAGCAGGCTAACACCCAGCTTCATCTCCAGCTTTTTGACCGACCGGCTGACGGCGGAGTTCGCCTGACCCAGCTGTTCGGCGGCACGGCTGAAACTACCGCTCTCCACGACGGCGACGAAGATCGCCAGTTCCTCAGAGGTTGCTTTCATTGTTGCTTAATCCGCAAAATTATATTGATACTTTGAGCATTTTTGTTATTTAAACACTGGCGCATACTCCGTGTCATCTTAATCCTGATGAGACGGAGTTTTTTATGCCTCTGGCGCTACTTGCCTTGACGATCAGTGCCTTTGCAATCGGCACTACCGAATTTGTTATTGTAGGTCTGGTTCCTACGATTGCGGACCAGCTTGCTATCTCACTGCCTTCGGCAGGTTTGCTGGTCTCCATCTATGCCCTTGGTGTCGCGATTGGCGCGCCAGTGCTAACCGCATTAACCGGTCGCCTGCCGCGTAAGCAGTTGCTGATGGCCTTAATGGTGTTGTTCACTGCCGGAAACATTCTTGCCTGGCAGGCACCTGATTACACGACACTGATCATTGCCCGCCTGCTGACGGGTCTTGCCCATGGCGTCTTCTTCTCCATCGGCTCAACCATCGCGACGAGTCTGGTACCCAAAGAGAAAGCGGCCTCTGCCATTGCCATCATGTTTGGTGGTTTAACCGTGGCGCTGGTTACCGGTGTGCCGCTGGGAACCTTTATCGGTCAGCATTTTGGCTGGCGTGAAACCTTCCTGGCGGTCTCGCTGCTCGGGGTCATTGCGTTGATCAGCAGCCTGGTACTGATCCCATCGAACATTCCAGGTCGTGCAGCAGCGACGTTGCGTGATCAGCTAAAGGTCCTGACCCATCCACGTCTGCTCATGATCTATGCCATTACGGCGCTGGGTTATGGCGGTGTGTTTACCGCGTTTACCTTCCTGGCGCCAATGATGCAGGATCTGGCTGGCTTCTCTCCGAGTGCAGTCAGTTGGATCCTGTTGGGTTATGGCGTTTCGGTAGCAATCGGCAACATCTGGGGCGGCAAGCTGGCAGATAAACACGGCGCCGTTCCGGCATTGAAAATTATCTTTGCCGCGCTGGTTATCCTGCTGCTGGTCTTCCAGTTCACTGCCTCAATGCAGTATGCCGCACTGGCGACGGTACTGGTGATGGGGATCTTCGCCTTCGGCAACGTACCGGGCTTGCAGGTTTATGTGGTGCAGAAAGCCGAGATGTATACACCCAACGCTGTCGATGTGGCGTCTGGTTTGAACATTGCCGCTTTCAATGTTGGGATTGCGCTCGGGTCTATTATTGGTGGGCAGACCGTCGAACACTTCGGTCTGGCGCAAACTCCGTGGATTGGTGCCGTTATCGTACTTGTCGCATTTTTGTTGATTGGCCTGAGCGGTCGTCTGGATAATCCTGCCCGTGTTGTGCCGGAATAAGCATGGTGTAAGCACTTGCTAACAAAACGAAACAGCGGTTTATCCGTAATTGCGTTGAAAGTGTGAGCTGAAAACCCTATAACATTAGAACCCGCTCCTGTTTCTGGACGGGTTCTGTCTATAGAGGTCGTTTCACATCGTGCGAAAAAATACCTATGCCATGCGTTATGTTGCCGGACAACCTGCGGAGAGAATATTACCGCCGGGTTCGTTTGCGAGCATTGGTCAGGCGTTGCCCGCCGGCGCACCTTTAAGCAGCGATGAAAAAATTCGGGTGCTGGTGTGGAATATCTTTAAACAGCAGCGTGCTGAATGGTTATCCGTCCTGCAGAACTTTGGTAAGGATGCGCATCTCGTTCTGCTGCAGGAGGCGCAAACCACCCCTGAGCTGGTAAGGTTTGCAACCACTAACTACCTCGCCGCCGACCAGGTGCCGGCATTTGTCCTGCCGCAGCATCCGTCAGGCGTGATGACGCTCTCAGCCGCTCACCCGGTTTATTGCTGCCCACTGCGCGAACGTGAGCCGCTCCTGCGCCTGGCAAAATCTGCTCTGGTCACCGTATACCCGCTGCCGGATACTCGCCTGCTGATGGTGGTGAACATTCACGCGGTCAATTTCAGCCTCGGCGTTGACGTCTACAGCAAACAGTTACTGCCTATCGGCGATCAGATCGCGCATCACAGCGGTCCGGTCGTCATGGCCGGTGATTTCAATGCCTGGAGCCGTCCACGTATGAATGCGCTTTATCGCTTTGCGCGTGAGATGTCGCTGCGCGAAGTACGCTTTACCGATGATCAGCGTCGCAAGGCGTTTGGTCGTCCACTCGATTTTGTCTTCTATCGTGGTCTGAACGTGCACGAAGCCTCAGTGCTGGTGACTCGTGCATCCGATCACAATCCGCTACTCGTCGAATTCAGTCCCGGCAAGCCTGAGCGATAGAGGTGCGTCAGGTCTGCCGTGGGGCAGGCCTGCGCAGGTGCTGCCCTTTATTTTTCATCAACCGAAGGACAGCAAAATGACAACACAGTCCCATCATGACAACGTAGAAAAACAGTTTGGCTCCCAGGCGAAAGCCTATCTCACCAGTGCGGTTCACGCATCCGGGCGCGATCTGCAGCGTCTGGCTGAACGTCTGGCCGACTTCCCCGATGCCAGCGTGCTGGATTTAGGCTGCGGTGCGGGTCATGCCAGCTTTGTAGCGGCACAGCAGGTTAGCCATGTAACCGCATACGATTTATCCAGCCAGATGCTGGAGGTCGTCTCTGCGGCCGCCAGTGAGAAGGGGCTGGCGAATATCGCCACCCGTCAGGGTTATGCTGAATCCTTACCCTTTGCCGATCAATCGTTCGATATCGTTATTAGCCGCTACTCGGCGCATCACTGGCATGATGTCGGCCAGGCGTTGCGCGAGGTTAAACGGGTTCTGAAGCCGGGCGGTTTAGTGATCATCATGGATATCATGTCGCCGGGTCATCCTGTACGTGATATCTGGTTGCAGACGGTTGAAGCCCTGCGTGATACCTCGCATGTCCGTAATTATTCCAGCGGTGAGTGGTTATCCATGTTCACTGAAGCAGGGCTGATTACGCGGGCACTGGAAACCGACAGGCTGACGCTGGAGTTCTCCTCCTGGATTGCTCGTATGCGCACGCCCGAGGCATTAAGCCAGGCGATCAGGCTGTATCAGGACAGCGCTTCCGCTGAGGTAAAAGCCTATTTTGCATTGCAGGAAGAAGGCTCCTTTACCAGCGATACCCTCTTCGCTGAAGCCCAAAAGGCGGGATAAAACAAAAAAGGCACCGAGGGGAATCGGTGCCTTTTTACTTCAGGTTTCTGAAATCAGGAATCCGGAGTGGCGTTGTTTTTCACAAACAACGTTATCCGATCGCCAGGCTGCAGATTGTCGGTATCGCTATTCCAGCGCATCACATCTTTGATGTTCACGCCGTGACGCTTCGCAATACTCGAAAGCGAGTCGCCTTTTTGCACACGATAGGTAATGCTATCGTTGTTATTAGCGAGACGCTGTGCGCTGTTACCCGCGCCAATCGTCAGGTTCTGACCCACTTTCAGGGTAGAGCCGCGCAGCTTGTTCCACTGCTGCAGATCTTTCGTGCTCACGCCAAGACGTGATGCAATGCCTGAAAGTGTATCGCCTGTACGTACCTGATAGCTCCGGCTGTTAACCGGTGAATTATCCGCGATCAGCGTAGACTGAACCGCAGCAATTTCACCTGCAGCCAGCGATACCCGTAGCTGTTCAGCGTGCTTTTGCGGCACCAGAACGTATTTCGGCCCGCTGTTACCAAGCGTCGAGCCTTTCACACCTGCGTTGAAGGCTTTCAGTTTGGTGACCGAGATACCTGCCATATCCGCAACCTGTCTCAATTCAACAGGGTTGTTGATACGCACTCTCGCCAGCGCGCGACTTTCGTCCGAAGTCGGCAGCTTCACGCCGTACTGTTGGCTGTTTTTGAAGATTTCACTCAAAGCCAGCATTTTCGGTACGTATAGTTTGGTTTCCCGTGGCAGTGGAAGCGACCAAAAGTCGGTAGGTTTACCCCGTGCTTTATTCGCTTTCATTGCCTTCAGTACACGACCCTCACCGCTGTTATACGCAGCGACAGTCAGCAACCAGTCACCGTCGAACATTTTGTTCAGACGTTGCATCATGTCGAGAGCGGCAGTCGTCGAGGCGACCACATCACGACGTGCATCGTAGTTGCGGGTCTGTTTTAAACCATAATTTCGCCCTGTGCTCGGTATGATCTGCCAAAGACCTGCGGCCTTGGCGCCAGACGTTGCGTGTGGGTCAAAAGCGCTCTCCACTATGGGTAGTAGTACCAGTTCCATGGGCATGTTACGTTTCTTAACTTGCCCTGCTATCCAGTACATATACGGCTCTGCCCGTAAAGTTACATCGTGGAGATAGCTCTTATTGCTTAAATACTTCTGTTTCTGTTCGCGAATCCGGCTGTTTTCCGGAATCCCCATCTTCAGCTCGTCGCCAATAGAGACCCACAAGTCTTGATCCTGTGCGAAAGACGTCCCATCGTCTGCCCATCGCGATTGACTTGTAAACTTCCCTGCTTCCCCTTGACCAGCTGCAGAAAGGCTCTGTGCGTGCTGTTGTACGTTGCCAGTGTTCTGAGACGCCTGGCAACCCACAAGCAGGACAGAGGCGAGTAATATCGCTTTTGCCTTCATGTGTGTGTCAATAGTTGCTTAAAAGACGAGCGATGATAACGACGAATATTTAAAAAGGCAACACGCAATTGTCAGAAGTTATCTTTCTTCGCCCTTAACCATGCAAAACACTGCTCAGGTTGTTGCATATTTGTTTCTTCATTAAATTTACTAATTAAATCAATATCATTTGCTCTGAGAAATAAATTAATTTTGCGCTCATTTTTCAGAATCCCGGGCAGTGTTTTTTGATTTTTTGCACGTAACTCATTCACTTTGCGGTAATAATCCTGAATCGACACATCCTCTGGCAGAAGGTGCATCGCAAACTTCATATTAGCTAAAGTGTACTCATGCGCGCAGCAAATGAGTGTGTCGTCGGGAAGGGCGTTAATTTTCTGGAAGGACTGGTACATCTGGGCTGGCGTACCTTCAAACAGTCTCCCGCAGCCGCCAGAAAACATCGTATCGCCACAAAAAAGATAAGGAAAACTGAAGAACGAGATATGTCCTAAAGTGTGACCCGGAGTGGCAATTACAGAAAACTCCGACTCAAGAATGAGGATCTTTTCTCCATCTTCGACTACGCGTGTGGTGCCCTTATTTTGTGTCTCAGCGGGGCCGTAGACCACAAGATGCGGAAATTTTGCACAGATCGCCGCGACACCGCCCACATGATCGTGGTGGTGGTGCGTGAGCAGGATCGCTTCTGGTTGCCACTGATTTTGCTCGATGGCCTTTAATACCGGCTCAGCCTCACCAGGATCGACAATAATGCATCGACCTTCATCATTGGTTAAAACCCAGATGTAATTGTCCTGAAAAGCAGGAATACTGATAAGATTCATACATTACCTCTCATAGCGTGGCGGGTGTTTTGATGAAACCGGCAAGGATACCTCAGATTGTCTCAGCACCAGCACATTGGGCGGAATTGCCCTGGGGTGAATACTATCGCGAAGCGCTTGAGCAGCAGCTAAAGCCCTGGTTTGCGAAAATGTATGGTTTTCACCTGCTTAAGATTGGCAATCTGAGCGCGGAAATCAACTCTGAAAGCTGCGCGATTTCACATCAGGTCAATGTTTCGCTGGGGGGCGAGCCTGTTCAGGTGAAGGCCAATCCGTTACATCTGCCGTTTGCCGAAAAATCCGTGGATGCCTGCCTGCTGGCGCATTCGCTGCCCTGGTGCGACGATCCCCACCGTTTACTCCGCGAAGCCGACCGGGTTCTGATTGACGATGGCTGGCTGGTGATCAGTGGATTCAACCCGATGAGCCTGATGGGTTTGCGCAAGCTGGTGCCGGTGCTGCGCCGCACCCCGCCGTACAACAGCCGGATGTTCACCCTGATGCGTCAGCTGGACTGGCTGTCGCTGCTCAACTTTGAGGTGATGCACCATAGCGGTTTTCAGGTATTACCCTGGACGCGGCAGGGCGGGAAGATGCTCAGCACCCATTTCCCGGCGCTGGGCTGTATGCAGCTGATTGTAGCGCGCAAACGAACCATTCCCCTGACGCTCAATCCCATGAAGCAAAGCAAGGCGAAAACCCGACTGCGTGCCGCCGTGGGCGCCACGCGGCAATACCGCAAGCCCTAATCAGGCTTCCGGTTTATACCCGACATCTTCATGCTGCGGATTCATTGCGGCAGCGCGGGCCAGTTCGTCGCAGCGTTCGTTTTCAGGATGCCCGGCGTGGCCTTTCACCCATTCCCACTGGATTTTATGCTGGCTGAGTGCCGCATCAAGACGCTGCCAGAGGTCGACATTCTTCACCGGTTTTTTGTCGGCTGTTTTCCAGCCCCGTTTTTTCCAGTTATGGATCCACTGAGTGATCCCCTGGCGCACATACTGGCTGTCCGTGCTCAGCACAATATCGCAGTGCTCTTTCAGCGCCTCGAGGGCAACAATCGCCGCCATCAACTCCATACGGTTGTTGGTGGTCAGGCGGTAGCCTTCGTTGAAGGTTTTTTCGTGTTCGCGATAACGCAAAATCGCACCGTAGCCCCCCGGGCCTGGGTTGCCGAGGCATGATCCGTCGGTGTAAATCTCTACCTGTTTACGCATCCTGGCAGACATCCTGTAATCAAAACGGTAAGTCTGACATAAATGGTCGTTATCAGCACTGCAAAATAAAGCCGATGCGAATTAGCCTTTGAAGGCCTGACCAGGTTGTTTACAATGTCGCCATTGAACAGAGCAGGTTTTCAGAATGAGTATTGCAGACACACATAACGCCGACAGGATCATTGTCCTCGATACCGAAACCACGGGTATGAACCAGATCGGTGCTCACTATGAAGGGCACAAGATCATCGAGATCGGTGCGGTAGAGGTGATCAACCGCCGTCTTACCGGCAATAACTTCCATGTCTACCTGAAGCCAGACCGGCTGGTGGACCCGGAAGCCTTTGGCGTTCACGGTATCGCAGATGAATTCTTACTGGATAAACCTACCTTTGCCGACGTCGCCGATGAATTCATCGACTACATCAAAGGTGGCGAGCTGGTCATTCATAACGCCTCGTTTGATATCGGCTTTATGGATTATGAATTCAGCAAGCTCAACCGCGGTCTGCCGAAGACCGACACCTTCTGTAAAGTCACCGACAGCCTGGCGATGGCAAGAAGGATGTTCCCCGGCAAACGTAATAGCCTCGATGCGTTGTGCTCGCGCTATGAAATAGATAACAGCAAGCGAACGCTGCACGGGGCATTGCTCGATGCCCAGATCCTGGCCGATGTCTATCTGATTATGACGGGTGGCCAGACAGCTTTGGCCTTTAATGCCGATAACGATTCACAGCAGCAGACCGGGGAGAGCGAAATCCAGCGCCTTGTCCGTCAGTCCAGCGCATTACGCGTTATTCTCGCAAGCGATGAGGAGTTACTGGCGCATGAATCGCGTCTGGATCTGGTACAGAAGAAGGGCGGTAGCTGCCTCTGGCGCGGCTAAATGCGGCGGAAGTGCTGTTAAAATAACCGTTTGGAGTGTTTTTGCAGCAAACGATTCAAAAGCAGAGAAAAAGCATTGACGGGATCCGAGGCAAACCGTAATATCTGCCTCGTTCCCAAGGGAACACAGCGGAGCGGTAGTTCAGTCGGTTAGAATACCTGCCTGTCACGCAGGGGGTCGCGGGTTCGAGTCCCGTCCGTTCCGCCACTATTAAGAAGGCCTGAATCAGCAATGATTCAGGCCTTTGTCATTTTATCACGTAGCTAATTTAGCCAGGCAGCAAACGTTGGTGCCGCCCGGCTGATGTTTAATTAATGCTAAACGGATCCGCATCCTGCCAGGCAGGAAACTTCTCCCGATATTCTCTTAATGCCGTCAGCGACAGCTCTGCGTCAATGCGCGTAGCATGATGGGGATCTGCGGTGGCGATGATCTCGCCCTGCGGATTAATCACCCGGCTGTCGCCGCGATAGTGATGCCCGTTACCGTCGGTACCGACCCGGTTGCAGCCCGCAACATAGGCCTGGTTCTCGATGGCCCTTGCTGTCAGCAGTGCCTGCCAGTGCAGCGAGCGCGGGGCAGGCCAGTTAGCGACATACAGCGCCAGGTCATAATCGTTACGGTTACGCGACCACACCGGGAAGCGCAGGTCGTAACAGACTAAGGGCAGAATGCGCCAGCCGCGCCACTCAAACACCAGCCGCTCGTTACCCGCTTCATAATGCTGGTGCTCATCCGCCATGCGGAACAGGTGGCGCTTATCATAGAAATGCACCTTACCCTCAGGCTCCACCAGCAGAAAACGGTTAACCGGCCCGCGTTCGGTCTGCAAGGCGGCGCTTCCGGCGATTAGCGCCTGGGTTTGCTGCGCCCTGGCCTGCATCCAGGCGACCACATCCGCCTGTGGCAGAGACTGTTTTGCCGCTTCCATGGCAAACCCGGTGGTGAACATTTCCGGCAGGATAATAATATCGCGTCCGGTGATCCCCTCCAGTTGACGATCAAAATGGCGCAGGTTGGCGGGGCCATCCATCCACACCAGCGGTTGTTGCAAAAGCGTAATCTTCAAACCAGGCACAGTAAGACTCCTCGAAGAACCACATTTTGACACTGTAGCACGACAATCAGAGAAACGGGTGGCAATAAAAAACCCCGCACCAGGCGGGGTTCTTTAGCACTGAAACGGGTTAGGCGGCTTCAGGTTTACGCACACTCTCTGCAAACTTTACCGGCTGTGTCGCCAGCTCATCGGCGTCGAAATCATCGACGTTGATACTGCGCAGACGGCTCTCTTCAGCTTTGATCAGCACGGCTGCTTCATCCTGGCTGATGATGCCGCCCGCCAGCGCCTGTTTCGCCAGTTCATCCAGACGGGTAAATGGCAGGTTTTTGCCCAACTGTTTGCAGATCTTCTGATGAATCGGATCGGCTGCCATCACATCCAGCAGCGCCTCTTCCAGCAGGCCAACCGGGTTATGCTCGCTTGGCGTCAGATACTGGCCACGGCCGATACGGGAGCGGGTCGCGCTCGGCACCTGCAGGATCTTCGCTACTTTGTGGTCCAGCTTATCGGACGGTGCCAGATAGTGACGACCGGTCGGGAAGATGACCACGCGCAGCGCGCCAGCCACAAAGCGGTTCGGGAAGTTCACCAGCAGATCGTCGATGGCCTGTTCCGCCTGATACAGCGCATCCTGCACGCCCCAGTGAACCAACGGCAGATCCGCTTCGTGACGACCTTCATCGTCGTAGCGTTTCAGTACCGCCGAGGCGAGGAAGATCTGGCTCAGCACATCACCCAGACGCGCAGAGATACGTTCCCGGCGTTTTAGGCTACCACCCAGTACCGCCATCGATACGTCGGAGAGCAGCGCAAGGTTGGCACTCAGACGGTTCAGATGCTGATAGTAACGACGGGTTGCATCGCCGGTAGGCGTGGCGCTGGTCAGACCGCGGGTCAGTCCCAGCCAGAAGCTGCGTACTTTGTTGCTGCCGACGTGGCCGATGTGTTTAAACAGCAGTTTATCGAAGGCATCTACGTCGTTGTTCTGTGCGGCTGCCATCTCTTCCAGTACATATGGATGGCAGCGGATTGCGCCCTGACCGAAGATCATCATGCTGCGGGTCAGAATGTTTGCCCCTTCAACGGTGATGGCAATAGGTGCGCCCTGATAGCCACGCGCCAGGAAGTTGCCTTCGCCCAGCATAATGCCTTTCCCGCCAGCAATATCCATTGCATCGATGATCGACTGCTGCGCACGGTGAGTACAGTGGTACTTCACGATAGCTGACAGCACGGCCGGTTTTTCACCCAGCATAATCCCGTAGGTAATTAATGAAGCCGCCGCATCCATCACGTAGGCATTCCCAGCGATACGTGCCAGCGGCTCCTCAATCCCTTCCATCTTACCGATAGAGACTTTGAACTGACGGCGGATGTGAGCGTAAGCGCCAATCCCCATCGCCACGGATTTCAGCCCACCGGTTGAGTTCGACGGCAGCGTAATGCCGCGGCCAACGGACAGACATTCCACCAGCATACGCCAGCCCTGACCGGCCATTTTTGGGCCGCCGATGATGTAATCAATCGGGACAAAGATATCCTGACCGCGGGTCGGACCGTTCTGGAACGGCACGTTCAGCGGGAAGTGACGACGACCAATTTCCACGCCCGGGGTAGAGGTTGGGATCAGCGCACAGGTAATGCCCAGATCCTCTTCACCGCCTAACAGCTTGTTCGGGTCGGAGAGTTTAAAGGCCAGGCCCAGCACGGTGGCGATGGGGGCCAGCGTAATGTAGCGTTTGTTCCAGGTCAGGCGCATACCCAGCACCTGCTCACCCTGCCACTCGCCCATACAGACCACGCCGGTGTCCGGGATAGCGCCTGCATCAGAACCCGCTTCCGGGCTGGTCAGTGCGAAGCAAGGGATTTCCAGACCGCGTGCCAGACGCGGCAGATAGTGATCTTTCTGCTCTTCAGTACCGTAATGTTGCAGCAGTTCACCCGGGCCTAATGAGTTAGGCACGCCGACGGTGATCGCCAGGATCCCGGAAACGCCGGACAGTTTTTGCAGAACACGTGCCTGAGCGTAAGCAGAGAACTCCAGCCCGCCGTACTCTTTCTTAATGATCATCGCGAAGAAGCGATGCTCTTTTAAAAATGCCCACAGCTCCGGCGGCAGATCGGCCATTTCATGTGTGATCTGGAAGTCATTCGCCATCCGGCAGGCTTCCTCAACCGGGCCATCAATAAACGCCTGCTCTTCCGCAGTAAGGCGCGGCTGCGGGTAGTTATGCAGCTTTTTCCAGTCTGGCTTGCCCTGGAACAGGTCGCCTTCCCACCAGGTGGTGCCAGCGTCGATGGCCTCTTTTTCGGTCCGCGACATCGGCGGCATTACTTTACGGAAGCCGCGGAATACCGGAGCGGAAATCATCGACTTACGCATGGAGGCGACGTTGAATGGCACCAGGATGATCGCCAGCGGAACCAGCACCCAAGGGTTCCAGATGCCAGCCAAGCCGAGTGCAACGGTCCAGGCCAGTAAGATAACGCTGCTCAAAACTAAGCTAACCCGGTGGTAGAACAACACCCCGAGCAGAACAACGGATAAGAGAATACTTAAAATCATCATAACGAAAAGCTCCCTGTCTTGTAGGAGGTCTGACCACTTGTGATGATATGGTTGTAGTGGATGTTATTTCTTTTAGCAATGCATTCACAAAATAATTACAACCTGGTTCACATTGTTCAGGTTTTACGCGCCACAAAAAAGCAAAACGCCCGATGATTGATGCGGCTTTAGCTTCTCGCTTTTACCGCTATCCGGTAAACTTGCTCTGTTATTTCATCAATACTGAAGGATTATCCTCATGTACCAGGATCTTATTCGTAACGAACTGAACGAAGCGGCGGAAACGCTGGCTAACTTTCTGAAAGATGAAGCCAATATTCACGCTATTCAGCGCGCGGCGGTCCTGCTTGCCGACAGCTTCAAAGAGGGCGGTAAAGTGCTCTCCTGCGGCAATGGCGGTTCACATTGTGATGCCATGCACTTTGCCGAAGAGCTGACCGGTCGTTATCGTGAAAACCGTCCGGGCTATCCGGCGATTGCCATCTCTGACGTCAGCCACATCTCCTGCGTCGGCAACGACTTCGGTTACGATCACATCTTCTCCCGCTATGTCGAAGCGGTAGGGCGTGAAGGGGATGTCCTGCTGGGGATCTCTACTTCCGGCAATTCCGGCAACGTGATCAAAGCCATTGAAGCAGCCCGCGAGAAGGGGATGAAAGTCATTACCCTGACCGGCAAAGACGGCGGCAAAATGGCGGGTACGGCGGATATCGAAATTCGTGTGCCTCACTTCGGTTATGCTGATCGTATTCAGGAAATTCACATCAAAGTGATCCACATTCTGATTCAGTTAATCGAAAAAGAGATGGTCAAGTAAGACTTCGCTGGGGGCGTATCGCCCCCGCTGTTGTGGAGGTGATGTATGTGCGAACTGCTCGGGATGAGCGCCAATGTGCCGACCGATATCTGCTTCAGTTTTACCGGGCTGGTGCAGCGCGGTGGAGGAACCGGGCCGCATAAAGACGGCTGGGGTATCACCTTCTACGAAGGAAAAGGCTGTCGCACGTTCAAGGATCCACAACCCAGCTTCAACTCTCCGATTGCCAAACTGGTGCAGGATTATCCGATTAAATCCTGCTCGGTGGTGGCCCATATTCGCCAGGCCAACCGCGGTGAAGTCGCGCTGGAAAACACCCATCCGTTTACCCGCGAGCTGTGGGGACGCAACTGGACTTACGCCCACAACGGCCAACTGAGCGGCTATAAATCGCTGGAGACCGGCAACTTCCGCCCGGTGGGGGAAACCGACAGTGAAAAGGCCTTCTGCTGGTTGCTGCATAAATTGACTGAGCGCTACCCACGTACCCCCAGCAATATGACCGCCGTGTTTAAATACATTGCGTCACTGGCGTCTGAGTTACGTGAGAAAGGCGTGTTTAATATGCTGTTGTCTGACGGGCGCTACGTGATGGCGTTCTGCTCTACGAATCTTTTCTGGATCACCCGCCGCGCACCTTTTGGCGTGGCAAAGCTTCTGGATCAGGATGTGGAAATTGATTTTCAGACAGAGACCACACCGAACGATGTGGTCACTGTGATTGCAACGCAGCCGCTGACCGGCAACGAAACCTGGCAAAAGATTATGCCAGGCGAGTGGATCTTATTTTGTCTCGGGGAGCGCGTAGTTTGACGCCAGCTGTGGATGGACAACTTCGTGGCTCAGCGGCTTGCTGACCACATAACGTCCATCCACCACCGAAACGGTTGGCGGCTTACGCGTCTGCTGGAAGTAGTCATAACCCGGTTTCAGCTGTTTCCAGAAATCCGCATAGTAAGAGCGTTGATGACGCTGCATGTTAGCGTCGGTCATACGGAACGGATAGATGCTCACCTGGACGGCCGACTGGCCAAACACCAGCGCACCGGTCACAAACTGGAAGATCTCATCGATTCCGCTGTCGGTCATGGCGTAGCAGCCAACAGAGACACAGGCACCGTGGATCATCAGGTATTTACCGTCATAGCCATGCGCACGGTCAAAGGCATTCGGGAAACCGATGTTGATGGCTTTATAGAAGCGGCTGTCTGGTTTTAGCTGGCTACGCTGAACGCTGTAGAACCCCTCCGGGCTTTTAAAATCGCCCTGACGCTGTTTCGGGCCGAGGCCGCCGGAGTAGTTACAGATTTTATAGCTGTCGAGCAGCTGATACGTCTCACCCATCTTCACGTACAGGTCTAACGTGCGCTCTTCTTTAAAGATCTGGATATAGACCGGAGAGCCCATCAACTGCTGCTTGTATTCTTTGCTAACTGGTGTCGTTGAACTGTTGCTGCTGAGCAGCCCGGCAAACGAAACGCAGGGAATAAGAAGCATCGCAATGAACAATGCGATTTTACGCATACTACAGGTTCCTTGATAAAACATAACCAACTTGCCAGGACGGCAAAAGAGACCCGAAATCAGATTTATCTGCATTAGGCGTGCTCACATTAGCACCACTGCATTTTTTCGCAAGCGTCAGCACGTCGGTTTACAAAATAGTTTTCCCTTATAACCTGGATTAACCGCGCTGGCATTGAGAACTTTGCGTAATCGGTCGCATTTTAGCACCTGCCGCTGCGTTATCCCTGCCGCCTGATAGGGGAAAATGGTACACTGCGGCCGTCTTATGACTGAAGGGTAAGAAAGGACGCTTTTTCAGGATCATCCAAGGTTCTGCTGCTCATACAGGCGAGTTCTCGCCCCCCTTTCTCTATCCTGTGCAACGACTTCTGACTCGTCCGGCATCCTGGCCGGAACGGTTACTCATGGATATCAACTAACACTATGATTAGAATCAGAAAAGGACTTGATTTGCCGATTTCTGGCATCCCTTTACAGCAGATATTGCCTTCTGCAACACCTCGCCATGTGGCGATCATGGGGGACGACTACATTGGTATGCGTCCCACCATGCTGGTGCAGGAGGGCGATAGCGTCACTAAGGGCCAGGCGTTATTCGAGGATAAAAAAAATCCCGGCGTCCTCTTCACCGCACCCGCCAGCGGGACGGTGGTGGCCATTCATCGTGGCGAACGTCGCGTGCTGCAATCGGTGGTGATCCGGCTTGAAGGCGATCGGCAGCGCGAATTTACCCGCTACGATGTCGCCGATCTCCCCACGCTCACCCGTCAGGCTGTACAAGCGCAACTGCTGGAATCAGGGTTGTGGACGGCGCTGCGTACCCGTCCTTTCAGCAAAACGCCGGTGCCCGGCACCGTGCCGGCCGCCATCTTTGTCACCGCGATGGATACCAACCCGCTTAGCGCTGACCCGCAGCCTCTTATTCTGGCGCAGCGTCAGGCATTCGATGCCGGGCTGACCCTTCTCACGCACCTGACGGACGGCAAAGTGCATGTTTGCCAGGCGAACGGCGGCAAGCTGGGCGGGCATTCACAAGGAAAGGTAACGTTTAATACCTTCGCCGGGCCGCATCCGGCAGGGTTGCCAGGCACGCACATCCATTTCCTGGAGGCCGTCAGCCTGACCAAACAGGTCTGGCATCTTAACTACCAGGACGTTATCGCCATCGGCAAGCTGTTCACTACCGGCGAGCTGTATACCGATCGGGTTATCGCTCTGGGCGGCCCACAGATGCGCAACCCTCGGCTGGTGCGCACCTGCCTGGGCGCAGACATCAATGACCTGCTGGTGGACGAAACCCTGGAGGGCGAAAACCGCCATATTTCGGGGTCTGTGCTGAGCGGCAGGCATGCAGTAGGTGCCCATGCTTATCTTGGGCGTTTTCATTTACAGATAAGCGTGGTGAAAGAGGGACGCGAGAAAGAGCTGTTCGGCTGGGTAATGCCCGGCAAAGAGAAGTTCTCCGTTACCCGCACGACGCTGGGCCACTTCCTGCGCAACAAACTGTTTAACTTCTCCACGGATACCCATGGCGGCGAGCGGGCTATGGTGCCCATCGGTAACTACGAGCGCGTAATGCCGCTCGACATCCTGCCGACCCTGCTGCTGCGCGATCTGCTGGCGGGCGATACCGACAGTGCCCAGGCGCTGGGCTGCCTCGAACTGGATGAAGAAGATCTGGCGCTGTGCACCTACGTTTGCCCCGGTAAATACGAATACGGACCCGTATTGCGCGAGGTGTTAACCCGCATTGAGCAGGAAGGATAACTGATGGGCCTGAAACATCTCATTGAAAAGCTGGAGCCGCATTTTACCCACGGCGGCAAGCTGGAAAAGTATTACCCGCTATTTGAAGCGACCGCGACGTTGCTCTATACGCCAGGCCAGGTCACAAAAGGGGCTGCGCACGTGCGCGACGCCATCGACCTCAAGCGCATGATGATCCTCGTCTGGTTCGCAGTGTTCCCGGCGATGTTCTGGGGTATGTATAACGTTGGTCTGCAAACGATCCCCGCGCTGACGCATCTTTATGATGCCCAGCAGCTGTCGCAGGTTATCGCAGGCGACTGGCACTACCGGGTGGCGCAGATGCTCGGCGTCAGCTTTACCCCGGATGCTGGTTGGATCAGCATGATGACGCTGGGAGCGGTCTATTTCCTGCCTATCTACCTGACGGTATTTTTGGTCGGCGGCTTCTGGGAAGTGCTGTTCGCGATTATCCGCAAGCATGAGATCAACGAAGGCTTCTTTGTTACCTCCATTCTGTTTGCCCTGATTGTTCCTCCGACCTTGCCTCTGTGGCAGGCGGCGATGGGTATCAGCTTTGGCGTGGTGATGGCGAAGGAGATCTTCGGTGGCACCGGACGCAACTTCCTTAACCCGGCTCTGGCCGGACGGGCGTTCCTGTTCTTTGCCTACCCGGCGCAGATCTCTGGCGATCTGGTCTGGACGGCAGCGGACGGTTTCTCTGGTGCGACGCCACTGTCGCAGTGGGCCGCCCATGGCGGCGAGTCGTTGATCAACAACGCGACCGGCCAGCCAGTGAGTTGGTTCGATGCCTTTATCGGCACCATTCCTGGCTCGATCGGGGAAGTTTCCACGCTGATGATCCTGATTGGCGGGGCCATCATTCTGTTTGGCCGCGTCGCCTCCTGGCGCATTGTGGCGGGTGTAATGCTCGGCATGATCCTCACCGCCACGCTGTTTAACCTGATCGGCTCAGCCACCAACCCGATGTTCGCCATGCCGTGGTACTGGCATCTGGTACTGGGCGGTTTCGCCTTCGGCATGATGTTTATGGCGACCGACCCGGTTTCGGCCTCGTTCACTAACAAAGGGAAATGGTGGTACGGCGCGCTTATCGGGGTTATGTGTGTCCTGATTCGTGTCGTCAACCCGGCCTACCCGGAAGGAATGATGCTGGCGATCCTGTTCGCCAACCTGTTTGCGCCGCTGTTCGATTACCTGGTGGTGCGTGCCAACATCAAACGGAGGAAGGCGCGTGGCTGAGATGAAAAATAATGACAGCATCGGCAAGACGCTGATGGTGATCATCGTACTGTGTCTGGTCTGTTCCATCGTGGTGGCAGGCTCTGCGGTAGGGCTTAAGCCTCGCCAGCAGGAGCAACGCGCCCTCGACAAGCAGCGTAACATTTTGGCGGTAGCGGGCCTGATGCAGGGCGAAATGAGCGCCGAGGATGTGGCGCAGCTCTTCGCTGAACGCATCACACCGCGTCTGGTCGATCTCAATACCGGCGAGCTGCTGGAGAGCGATCCGGCCAGCTATAACCAGGTGCAGGCGCTGAAAGATCCGCAGCGCAGCACTGAACTGGAAGCCAGCCAGGATCCCGCTGGCATCAAACGTCGCAGCAATACGGCAGAGATCTACCTGGTGCGCGATGAGCAAAAGCGCGTTCAGGAGCTGGTTCTTCCGGTATATGGCAACGGGTTATGGTCGATGATGTACGCCTTCGTCGCTCTCAACACCGATGGCCGCACGATTAAAGGCATCACTTATTACGATCAGGGGGAAACCCCGGGGCTGGGCGGCGAAGTGGAAAACCCGGCCTGGCGAGCGCAGTTTGTGGGCAAAAAAGTGCTGGATGATAACGGCCAACCGGCTTTGAAAGTGATAAAAGGAGGCGCGCGTTCGGGTGATGAGTACGCCGTTGATGGCCTTTCCGGCGCCACCCTGACCTCAAACGGCGTTCAGCACAGCTTTGATTTCTGGATGGGTGAGCTGGGTTTTGGACCCTTTCTTAAAAAGGTACGTGAAGGAGAGCTGAACAATGGCTGATGCGGGCGAACTGAAAGAAGTTAAACGGGTTCTTATCGGGCCGCTCATCGCCAATAACCCGATCACCCTGCAGGTGCTGGGCGTCTGTTCGGCGCTGGCGGTGACCACCAAACTGGAAACCGCCGTGGTGATGACCCTGGCGGTAACCCTGGTGACGGCGTTTTCCAGCATGTTCATCTCGATGATCCGCCATCACATCCCCAACAGCGTGCGCATCATCGTGCAGATGGCGATTATCGCCTCGCTGGTGATCGTGGTGGATCAGTTGCTGCGGGCGTTTGCCTACGAAACTTCAAAGCAGCTGTCGGTGTTTGTCGGCCTGATTATCACCAACTGCATCGTAATGGGACGCGCAGAGGCCTATGCCATGAAGATGCCGCCGCTGGCCAGCTTTATGGATGGGATCGGCAACGGTCTCGGCTATGGCGTGATCCTGCTGACGGTCGGTTTCCTGCGTGAGCTGATCGGTAGCGGCAAGCTGTTTGGCATCACCGTACTGGATACCGTGCAAAACGGTGGCTGGTATCTGCCGAACGGTCTGTTCCTGCTGGCCCCCAGCGCGTTCTTCATTATCGGTTTGCTGATCTGGGCGGTGAGAACCTGGCGCCCTGAGCAGCAGGAAAAGGAGTAACCGACAATGGCTCATTACCTGAGTTTGTTTGTGCGGGCGGTGTTTGTTGAAAACATGGCGCTCGCGTTTTTCCTCGGCATGTGTACGTTCCTTGCCGTGTCTAAAAAGGTATCGACCGCCTTCGGGCTGGGCGTTGCCGTCACGGTGGTGTTAGGGCTGTCGGTTCCGATTAACAACCTGGTCTTTAACCTGGTGCTGCGCGACGGTGCGCTGGTGGAGGGGGTTGATTTGAGCTTCCTCAACTTCATCACCTTCATTGGCGTCATTGCGGCGCTGGTGCAGATCCTGGAGATGATCCTTGATAAATACTTCCCGTCACTCTACACGGCGCTGGGGATCTTCCTGCCGTTGATCGCCGTGAACTGCGCCATCTTCGGCGGCGTGTCGTTTATGGTACAGCGTGATTACAACTTTACCGAGTCGGTGGTGTACGGCTTCGGCTCTGGTATCGGCTGGATGCTTGCCATCGTGACGATGGCGGGTCTGCGCGAAAAAATGAAGTATGCCAACGTGCCGGCCGGGTTGCGCGGCTTAGGGATCACCTTTATCACCACCGGTCTGATGGCGCTGGGCTTTATGTCCTTCTCCGGTGTGCAGCTGTAAGGGCAAAATAGATGGAAATTATACTTGGCGTAGTGATGTTCACGTTGATCGTGCTGGTGCTCTCAGGGCTAATTCTGGTGGCGCGGTCAAAGCTGGTGAACTCCGGCGATGTGATCATCGAGATTAACGATGAGGCGGATAAGCAGATCCGCACCCCTGCAGGTGACAAGCTGCTGAACACGCTTTCCGGCAATGGCATTTTTATCTCTTCTGCCTGCGGCGGCGGTGGTTCCTGCGGGCAATGCCGGGTCACGGTCAAAGAGGGCGGCGGGGATATTCTGCCGACCGAGCTGTCACACATTAGCAAGCGTGAGGCGAAAGAGGGCTGTCGTCTGGCCTGTCAGGTGGCGGTGCGCCAGGACATGAAGATTGAACTGCCGGAGGAGATCTTCGGCGTGAAAAAGTGGCAGTGTGAAGTTATCTCCAACGATAACAAAGCCACCTTCATTAAAGAGCTGAAGCTGCGCGTTCCCGATGGCGAAGATGTGCCGTTCCGTGCGGGCGGCTACATTCAGATTGAATGCCCGGCGCATACTGTCGCGTACAAAGACTTTGACGTTCCTGACGAGTACCGCGGTGACTGGGATAAATTCAACCTGTTCCGCTTTGTCTCTGAGGTCAAAGAGCCGACGCTGCGCGCCTACTCCATGGCCAACTACCCGGAAGAGAGGGGCATCATCATGCTCAACGTGCGTATCGCCACGCCGCCGCCGGGCGTACCGGATGCGCCGCCGGGGATCATGTCGTCTTATATCTGGTCGCTGAAAGCGGGTGATAAGGTCACCATCTCCGGTCCGTTTGGTGAGTTCTTTGCCAAAGAGACCGACGCCGAAATGGTCTTTATCGGCGGGGGCGCCGGGATGGCGCCGATGCGCTCGCACATTTTTGATCAGCTTAAGCGCCTGGGCAGTCAGCGTAAGATCAGCTTCTGGTATGGCGCTCGTTCGCTGCGTGAAATGTTCTATCAGGAGGAGTTCGAACAGCTGGCGCGCGACAACCCGAACTTCAGCTTCCACATTGCGCTCTCCGATCCGCTGCCGGAAGACAACTGGACCGGTTATACCGGGTTCATTCATAACGTGCTGTATGAAAACTATCTCAAACATCATGCCGCCCCGGAAGACTGCGAGTTCTACATGTGCGGGCCGCCGATGATGAACGCCGCTGTCATCAAAATGTTGCAGGATCTCGGTGTAGAGGATGAGAACATCATGCTGGATGATTTTGGAGGCTGATGATGATGACCTTCCTGCTGACCTTTGCGATGTTTGTGCTGGTGGTGTTTGGCATGTCGCTCGGTTGGTTGATTAAGCGCAAAAGTATTCAGGGCAGCTGCGGCGGCATCTCCTCATTGGGGATGGAAAAAGTCTGCGATTGCCCGGAGCCGTGCGACGCGCGTAAAAAGCGTATTGCACGAGAAGCGCAACGCCAGCAGAACCGGATCCTCTGAATAATACAGGCCGCGACAGCGGCCTGCTTTTTTACTTAAGCCAGGCGCTGGCCTGCGCGGGCGAATCCACCATCACGCCGTCCGCCCCCAATGCTTGTGCTTTCTGGTAATCCTCTGCGGAGTTAACACCGAGCAGGATCACATGGGCATTTCCCTGAGAGCGGAAACAGTCCATCGCCTCCTTATCCCACGTCAGGGTTGCCGGGGAGATACCATCGCCCAGCGTGAATTTCTCCACCACCTCTACCTTGCGATTCAGTTCCAGCCCGTACCAGTACGCATCCATTTTCTTTGCCGGCGTCTGGCAAACGTGGTTCAGCGAGATATTCGCCAGCCGGGTGCGTGTTTCACTGCGGGTGACAAAGCGCGGCACTTCCGCAGGCAGCGCATCCAGATAGCGATCCTCTGTGGAATATACGCGAACACGCGTCAGGCTGTTGGTCTCTTTCAGCACGCTAAGTAGCTGTTTACCCATCTCAGCCGGATCGGCGTCGGGAGATTTAATATCGATGTAAAACGGGGTGTCAGGCCAGCGTTCAAGCACCACTTTCAGGGTTGGAATTGTGCTCCCGGCGACCTTTTCTTTCCATTTAGCCCCGGCATCAACTGTCGCCAGTTCCGCCTGGGTGTACTGCGAAATCTTTCCCTTTGCTGTGGTTAATGCGCTGAGATCGCTGGGACGATAAAGCACCGGCGCACCGTCACGGCTGAGCTGCACGGTGACCCAGATAGCCTGAGCGCGGTTTTCCAGCGCCAGCTGGATAGCCGGAAGGGTATTCTCCGGCGCGTCGGCGGTTCCTCCACGGTGAGCAATCATTTGTGGGCTGGCCCAGGCGGAGGTGGTGAGCACAAGTGAGGCGATAATCATTTTTTTCATGAATAATTTTCCATTTTAAATCATGTAATTCAATGAGTTGTAAATGCTTGATGGCGTATTCTTGTACCACGCTTTAATGACAGGAGTGAGACGGTAAATCTGCTGACGCATTTTTTGCACTTTGTTATACTGTGCATAATTACAGGTGTGGTGACGATGATGCGCAAGATAATCCATGTCGATATGGACTGTTTTTTCGCTGCGGTAGAGATGCGCGATAACCCGGCGCTGCGGGATATCCCCATTGCCATTGGCGGCAGCCGTGTGCAGCGCGGGGTGATCAGCACGGCCAACTACCCGGCACGTAAGTTTGGCGTGCGCAGCGCCATGCCGACCGCAATGGCGTTAAAACTGTGCCCGCACCTGACCTTATTACCCGGACGTTTCGAGGCCTACAAAGAAGCGTCCCACCATATCCGCGAGATTTTTTCACGCTACACCTCTCTGATTGAGCCTCTGTCGCTGGACGAAGCCTATCTGGATGTTACCGACAGCCTGCACTGTCACGGCTCTGCCACGCTGATGGCCCAGGAGATCCGCCAGACGATTTTCGATGAACTACAACTCACCGCCTCGGCGGGCATTGCGCCGGTAAAATTTCTCGCCAAAATCGCCTCGGATCTCAATAAGCCCAACGGCCAGTACGTCATCACCCCGGATGAGGTGCCGGCGTTTATCAAAACGCTGCCGCTCGCCAAGATCCCCGGCGTGGGAAAAGTCTCTGCGGCAAAGCTGGAGAACATGGGTCTGCGAACCTGCGGAGATGTACAGAACAGCGATCTGAGCATGTTGCTTAAGCGCTTCGGTAAGTTTGGCCGGGTGCTGTGGGAGCGGAGCCAGGGCATTGATGAGCGCAACGTTAACAGCGAGCGGCTGCGTAAATCCGTGGGCGTTGAACGGACGCTGGCCGAGGATATTCATGACTGGGCAGACTGCGAAGCCATTATCGTCGGGCAGCTTTACCCGGAGTTGGAGCGTCGACTGGCAAAGGTCAAACCGGATCTGCTGATTGCCCGCCAGGGGGTAAAGCTCAAGTTTAACGACTTCCAGCAAACCACCCAGGAACACGTCTGGCCGCGGCTGAACAAAGAGGATTTGATTGCGACCGCCAAGAAAACCTGGGAAGAGCGTCGGGCAGGGCGGGGAGTGCGGCTGGTGGGGTTACATGTCACTCTGCTGGATCCGCAGCTTGAGCGGCAACTGGTGCTGGGGCTGTAAAAAAGCCCGGTGGCGCTCACGCTTACCGGGCCTGATACAATGTGTGACCCGCAGGCCCGGCAAACGCAGTGCCGCCGGGCAACTGTCGGCGGATTACTTGGCCGGGATTGCTTTCAGCAGTTCCGTCAGCAGGGTCCAGTAATGGCCCACGCTTTCGATATGCACCTGCTCATCCGGGCTGTGCGGACCGGTAATGGTTGGCCCGATGGAAACCATATCCATATCCGGGTACGGTTTCTTGAACAGACCGCACTCCAGACCCGCGTGGATCACCTGAATGTTCGGCGTGCTGTTGAACAGACGCTGATAAGTTTCACGCACCAGCGCCATCACCGGTGAGCTTGCGTCTGGCTGCCAGCCCGGGTAGCTGCCCTTGGCGGTGGTTTGCGCACCAGAGAGTTTGCCCAGCGATTCCAGCATGCTTACCACGTAATCTTTACCGCTGTCGATCAGGGAGCGGATCAGGCAGATGATCTCTGCGCTGTCGTCAGCCATGGTCACCACGCCGACGTTCAGGGAGGTTTCAACCACGCCTTTCGCTACGTCAGAGTTGCGGATCACGCCGTTCGGGGTCGCGTTCAGCAGTTGAACAAAGCGGTCACGCGACTCTTCAGTCAGTGCAGCTTTATCCGTCGTGACGGCTTCCAGCACCACGGTCAGGTTCTTCTCTTTCGCTTCCAGTTCGTTTTTCAGGATATCGAGATAAACGGTAGCGAGCTTTTTCAGCGCATCGGCTTTGTCTGCGGCAACGGCCACGGTGGCGAAAGCTTCGCGTGGGATTGCGTTACGCAGCGTACCGCCGTTGAAATCCACCAGACGCAGATCCAGCTCGGCAGCGTGGCCAGCCAGGAAACGGGCCAGCAGCTTGTTGGCATTGCCTAAACCTAAGTGAATATCACCGCCGGAGTGGCCGCCCTTCAGCCCTTT
Source organism: Leclercia sp. GLN_9 (assembly GCF_043105735.1). Classification (NCBI taxonomy): domain Bacteria; kingdom Pseudomonadati; phylum Pseudomonadota; class Gammaproteobacteria; order Enterobacterales; family Enterobacteriaceae; genus Leclercia; species Leclercia sp. GLN_9. The sequence continues at coordinate 274,549 of NZ_JBICLV010000010.1, read as the reverse complement.
CAGCGTCAGCTTGAAGGTCTGGAAGCCTGCCGGGATCGCTTCGCGGGTCAGCGGCAGCGTGGAGATAAAGTCGATACCACCCGCGCAACCCATGTAGATTTCGCCTTCCTCTTCGGAATCGGTATTGATCAGGATATCCGCCTGCAGCCAGTTCGGTTGCAGACCAAAGGCGCCATCCATACCGGCTTCTTCGGTCATGGTCAGCAGCACTTCCAGCGGACCATGCTCAACGCCATCGTCTGCCAGCACTGCCAGCGCAGAGGCCATACCGATACCGTTATCCGCACCTAGCGTGGTGCCGCGGGCTTTAATCCATTCGCCGTCGATGTACGGCTGAATCGGATCTTTGGTGAAATCGTGTACGGTGTCGTTGTTCTTCTGTGGAACCATGTCCAGGTGCGCCTGCAGCACAACCGGTTTACGGTTTTCCATCCCGGCGGTGGCCGGTTTACGGATCAAAATGTTGCCAACCTGGTCGCGTTCGGCGTGCAGCCCTTTTTCCTTCGCCCAGCCCATGATGTGTTCGGCAAGCTGTTCTTCGTGATAAGACGGGTGAGGAATTGAGCAGATTTTGGCAAAAATATCCCACAGCGGTTGTGGCGATAATTGAGACAGTTCAGACACAGTAAGTCTCCTTGTCGAGAGCCTGCAGACAATGTTGCAGGTCACGGGGTTAGCAGGTTTAGAGTTACCACAAGTCAGACTTGCGAGGTGGGTTCGAGAATACCACTTTCTCTGTCGGCTGGTAGGGGTAAGCAAGTAAAAACTCCGGGCGGAACCGCTTAGCACTGGTTTTTAGTGCTTCAGATCTCTATAATCTCGCGCAACCATTTTCCCCCTCGAACACTTTTTAAGCCGTATATAAACAGGCTGGGACAATTCACATGAGCGAAAAATACATCGTCACCTGGGACATGTTGCAGATTCATGCACGTAAACTGGCTGCACGCCTGATGCCATCCGAACAGTGGAAAGGCATTATCGCTGTTAGCCGCGGTGGCCTGGTACCGGGGGCATTGCTGGCACGTGAGCTGGGTATTCGCCATGTCGATACCGTATGCATCTCCAGCTACGACCATGACAACCAGCGTGAACTGAAAGTGCTGAAACGCGCCGAAGGCGATGGTGAAGGTTTCATCGTGATTGACGATCTGGTTGATACCGGCGGTACGGCAGTGGCCATCCGCGAAATGTATCCTAAAGCGCATTTCGTCACCATCTTCGCTAAGCCAGCAGGTAAACCACTGGTTGACGATTATGTGATTGATATCCCGCAGGATACCTGGATCGAACAGCCATGGGATATGGGCGTCGTATTCGTCCCACCTATTTCAGGCCGCTAATCCCTACATTTTTAACGCCCGGTGATGCCGGGCGTTATTTTTTTCGCCGTTGTCGCGTTACAATGATGCCCTCTGACGTATCTTAAGAGGCAGCGCGCAATGTCCAAGGCGAATCTCAGCGAAATTCTCTTCAAGCCCAAATTCAAACACCCGGAAACCTCGACGCTGGTTCGTCGCTTTAACAGTGGCGTACAACCGGCCGTGCAATCGGCGCTGGATGGCAAAAACGTCCCGCACTGGTATCGCATGGTCAACCGTCTGATGTGGATCTGGCGCGGCATCGATCCCCGTGAAATTCTGGATGTGCAGGCGCGAATCGTAATGAGCCAGGCCGAACGGACAGACGACGATCTGTACGACACGGTGGTGGGTTATCGCGGCGGCAACTGGATCTACGAGTGGGCAAAACAGGCGATGATCTGGCAGCAAAAGGCGAGCCAGGAAGACGATCCCCTGTTAAGCGGCAAGCACTGGCTGCATGCCTGTAACCTCTACAGCATCGCGGCTTACCCACACCTGAAAGGCGATGAACTGGCGGAGCAGGCGCAGGCGCTGGCGAACCGTGCTTACCAGGAAGCGGCCCAGCATCTGCCGGGTCAGATGCGCGAACTCACCTTTACCATTCCCGGCGGTCCGGCGGTGACCGGCTTCCTGCATACACCTCCGGGCGACGGCCCCTTCCCGACGGTGATGATGTGCGGCGGCCTCGACTCGCTGCAAACCGATTACTACAGCCTGTATGAACGCTACCTGGCACCGAAGGGGCTGGCGATGCTGACGCTCGACATGCCGTCAATTGGCTTCTCGTCAAAATGGAAGCTGACTCAGGATTCCAGCTTGCTCCACCAGCATGCCCTGAAATCGCTGGAGCAAAATCCGTGGGTGGATCACACCCGGGTGGCGGCGTTTGGCTTCCGCTTTGGCGCTAACGTCGCCGTGCGTCTGGCCTATCTGGAATCCTCACGCCTGAAAGCGGTGGCCTGCCTCGGGCCGGTGGTGCATGCGCTGTTAAGCGAACCCGCACGACAGGGGCGCGTGCCGGAAATGTATCTTGATGTACTGGCCAGCAGCCTGGGCATGCATGACGCCTCCGACGAGGCGCTGCGCGTGGAACTCAATCGTTACTCCCTGAAAACGCAGGGATTACTGGGTCGTCGCTGCCCGACGCCGATGCTCTCTGGCTTCTGGAAAAACGATCCCTTCAGCCCGGAAGAGGAGTCGCGCTTAATCACCTCGTCATCTGTCGAGGGTAAGCTGCTGGAGGTGCCGTTTAGTCCGGTGTACGAAAATTTTGACAAGGCATTACAACAGATTGCGCGTTGGATCCATCAGAGACTGTGTTAAGAGATTGCTAATTTCTTGAGGTTTGGTACAACAGTGGCTTCATAAAAGGAGATCGCAATGACGTTACCGAGTGGACATCCGAAAAGTAGAATGATCAAGAAGTTTATGGCTCTTGGCCCCTACATCCGCGAAGAGCAGTGCGAAGAGAATCGCTTTTTTTTCGACTGCCTGGCCGTGTGCGTTAACGTAAAGCCAGCGCCGGAAAAGCGCGAATTCTGGGGATGGTGGATGGAAATGGAAGCCGAAGCGTCACGCTTCACCTATAACTACCAGTTTGGCCTGTTCGATAAAGAGGGCCACTGGCAGGCGATGGCGATTAAGGATCCTGAAGTGGTCCAGCGCCTTGAGCATACCCTGCGTGAATTCCACGAGAAAGCCCGTACATTGCTGGCGACGTTCGATCTGAAACTCGAACCTGCTGACGACTTTACCAACGAACCGGTTAAGCTGACCGCTTAACGCCTGGCGTAAAAACAGACAATAAAAAAACCCGGCCATACCGCGCCGGGTTTTTTATTTCGCGAAATCAGAACTGGTAGGTCATGCCCAGGGCAACGATATCATCGCTGCTCACGCCCAGTTTATTATCGTCATCAATCTGGTTGATTTTATAATCAACAAAGGCCGACATATTTTTGTTGAAATAATAGGTCGCGCCGACGTCGATATATTTCACGATATCTTCATCACCGATGCCTTCAATATCCTTGCCTTTAGACTGGACATAACCCAGAGATGGGCGCAGACCAAAGTCAAACTGATATTGTGCAACCGCTTCGAAGTTCTGCGCTTTATTGGCGAAGCCACCGGAGATTGGCGTCATATTACGCGTCTCGGTATACATGGTTGCCAGGTAGAGGTTGTTCGCGTCATATTTCAGACCGGTGCCCCAGGCTTCGGCTTTTTCACCTTCGCCACGTGCCAGCAGGTTCTGGGCATTGGTGCGGTCAGAGTTGGTGTAGGCGCCGCTGATGGCGAAATCGCTGCCGCCAAAATCATAGCTCAGAGCCGTACCGAAGCCGTCGCCGTTCTGTTTCTTCGCTTCGCGGCCTTCGTTTTTACCCTGATATTGCAGGGTCAGGTCCAGGCCATTAATGGCGCCGAAGAAGTCGGTATTACGGTAAGTCGCCAGACCGCTGGCGCGTTTGGTCATGAAGTTGTCGGTCTGTCCAGAGGAGTCACCGCCGAATTCCGGGAACATATCAGTCCAGGCTTCGACGTCATACAGGGCGCCGAGGTTACGACCGTAGTCGAATGAACCGAAGTCTTTCAGCTTGATACCGGCGAAGGCCAGACGGGTTTTCTGTGTCGCGTCGCTTTCAGCTTTATTGCCGGAAAATTCAGCTTCCCAACGGCCATAACCGGTCAGTTGTTCGTTAATTTGGGTTTCGCCTTTAAAGCCGAAACGCACATAAGTCTGGTCACCATCTTTGGCATCATCATCGCTGAGATAATGCATTGCTTTCACTTTACCGTACACGTCCAGTTTATTGCCGTTTTTATTAAATACTTCGGCTGCCTGTACAGATGAAGATGCCACAATGCCCATTACCACTAATGCCAGAGTACTCTTTTTCATTTTCAATCCTGGTTTCTTATAAACGCGCTAATATTCGCTGAACAGTAAGCTCAAGCTTTTGTTCCGTGAAAAAACAGGAAGGGTTTTAACGTTATGAAGTGAACGTTTTATGACAAATACAGAATAAGTTTAAAATACTGTGTTTTTTTATTTCAGTAATAAAAGTGTCAACCTTTGCCGCTACGCTTCCTGATCCCGCGCAACAAAGTGGTAGCCTGAGCGTTAAGGCGGTTGGCAACCGGCCCCAGTCCTGATAAAAAGTCTGATTGATTTCATTTCCCTTATTGTTGAACGGCAGAGAATCATGAGTGACAGCCAGACGCTGGTGGTAAAACTCGGCACCAGTGTGTTAACAGGCGGATCGCGCCGCCTTAATCGCGCCCACATTGTCGAACTGGTACGCCAGTGCGCACAGCTTCATGCCGCAGGGCACCGTATTGTGATTGTCACCTCCGGGGCGATTGCCGCCGGACGTGAGCATCTGGGTTATCCCGAACTCCCCGCGACCATTGCCTCCAAGCAGCTGCTGGCAGCCGTCGGACAAAGCCGCCTGATTCAACTCTGGGAACAGCTGTTCTCTATCTACGGCATTCACGTCGGACAGATGCTGCTGACCCGCGCCGATATGGAAGATCGCGAGCGTTTCCTCAACGCCCGCGATACCCTGCGCGCGCTGCTGGATAACAACATCGTTCCGGTCATTAACGAAAACGATGCGGTCGCCACCGCAGAAATTAAGGTTGGCGACAACGATAACCTGTCGGCGCTGGCCGCTATTCTGGCAGGGGCCGATAAGCTGCTGCTGCTCACCGATCAACAGGGGCTGTTTACCGCAGACCCTCGCACTAACCCGCAAGCCGAACTGATCACCGATGTAAAAGGCATCGACGATGCGCTGCGCGCCATTGCAGGCGACAGCGTCTCTGGCCTCGGCACTGGCGGGATGGGCACAAAGCTCCAGGCCGCCGACGTCGCGTGCCGCGCGGGTATCGACACCATCATCGCCGCCGGCAGCCGTCCGGGTGTGATTGGCGATGTCATGGAAGGCATTTCCGTTGGAACACGTTTCCACGCCGAAGCCACCCCGCTGGAAAACCGCAAACGCTGGATTTTCGGGGCACCGCCTGCCGGGGAGATCACCGTTGATGAAGGTGCCACGGCCGCTATTCTGGAAAGAGGCAGCTCATTGCTTCCAAAAGGAATTAAAAACGTGACAGGCAACTTCTCCCGTGGTGAAGTGATCCGTATCTGTAATCTGGAAGGGCGCGACATCGCCCACGGCGTCTGCCGCTACAACAGCGACGCGCTGCGCCGTATTGCAGGCCATCATTCACAGCAGATCGATGCCATTCTCGGCTATGAGTATGGCCCGGTTGCTGTCCATCGCGACGATATGATCACCCGTTAAGGAGCTGGACATGCTGGAACAAATGGGCGCTGCTGCCAAAGCCGCCTCTTACAAACTGGCGCTCCTTTCCAGCCGCGAGAAAAATCGCGTGCTGGAAAAAATTGCAGAGTATCTGGAAGCCCAGTCTCACGAGATTTTGCTCGCCAACGAGCAGGATCTGCTGGAAGCCCGCCGCAACGGCCTGAGCGAGGCGATGCTCGATCGTCTGGCGTTAAACCCCGCGCGCCTGAAAAGCATTGCCGATGACGTGCGTCAGGTATGCAGCCTGGCCGATCCGGTCGGGCAGGTGATTGACGGCGGACTGCTGGACAGCGGCCTGCGCATCGAACGCCGCCGCGTGCCGCTTGGCGTCATTGGGGTGATCTACGAAGCGCGCCCGAACGTGACTGTTGATGTCGCCTCGCTGTGCCTGAAAACTGGCAACGCGGCTATCCTGCGCGGCGGGAAAGAGACCTGGCGCACCAACGCCGCAACGGTAAAAGTGATCCAGCAGGCGCTGGAAGAGTGCGGTCTGCCAGCCGGTGCGGTTCAGGCGATTGAAAGTCCGGATCGTGCGCTGGTCAACGAAATGCTGCGCATGGACAAATACATCGACATGCTGATCCCGCGCGGCGGGGCAGGGCTGCACAAACTGTGCCGCGAGCAATCGACGATCCCGGTTATCACCGGCGGTATCGGCGTGTGCCATATTTTTGTCGATGACACCGCCGAGATCGAACCGGCCCTGAAGATCATTGTCAATGCCAAAACCCAGCGCCCAAGCACCTGTAACACGGTGGAAACGCTGCTGGTGCATCAGCGTATCGCCGATCGCTTCCTGCCTGCATTGAGCCAGCAGATGGCACAGAGCGGTGTGACCCTGCACGCGGATCCCAATGCGCTAACGCAGCTGAAAGACGGCCCGGCGAAGGTTGAGGCGGTGAAAGCAGAACAGTATGACGACGAGTTCCTGTCGCTGGATCTGAACGTGAAGGTGGTTGCCGATCTGGATGACGCCATCGCCCATATTCGTGCCCACGGCACCCAGCATTCGGATGCGATCCTCACCCGCACCCTGAGCAATGCCAACCGCTTTGTGAACGAAGTGGACTCGTCAGCCGTGTACGTGAACGCCTCCACTCGCTTTACCGATGGTGGCCAGTTTGGCCTTGGCGCCGAAGTGGCGGTCAGCACCCAGAAGCTGCACGCGCGCGGCCCGATGGGGCTGGAAGCGCTGACCACCTACAAGTGGATCGGCTTCGGTGACGATACCATTCGGGCATAATCCCTACGCGGGCAGCGGCTGCTGCCCGCGCTATCCCTGACTATTCTGTTCATTGCGTCCCTGTGCCGCCGAATCCAGCGCGGATATTTGCTCCTGTAACGCCGTCAGGCTGAGCGGCCTGCTGATAAAATAGCCCTGCGTTTCATCGCACTTCATCATCATCAGCTTCTGGAGCTGCCCTTCGGTCTCCACCCCTTCTGCCGTAATACTCAGCGAAAAGGCTTTGCCCAGGCCGATAATATTTTCAACGATGGTGTTGGCGCTGTCGCTCTCCGGCATGCCGTCGATAAAGGATTTATCCAGCTTAATGCCATCGAACGGGAAATTGCGCAGATAGCTCAGGGAGGAGTAGCCGGTTCCAAAATCGTCCATCAACAGCTTCACGCCAAGTTTCTTCAGCGCCAGCATGATTTCGAGACTGTTTTCCGGGTTCCACAGGGTGGCGTTTTCGGTAATTTCGATCTCCAGTCGGGCCGGATCTAATTGCGAGAGCTGTAGCGCCTCCTTGATGCGATCCACCACCTGCCAGGACTGGAACTCGACCGCAGAGATATTCACCGAAACCGAGAGGCCGTGCAGCGTCTCCTGCGCGTCCCGGCAGGCGGTTTTCAGCACCCAGTCGCTGAGCGGAATAATCAGCCCGGTCTCTTCGGCCAGAGAAATAAACTGATCCGGCATGATCAGGCCAAGCTCAGGGTGATCCCAACGAATTAACGCCTCTACGGCGATGATCCGCGATAAGTCATGACCGTAACGCGGCTGGTAGACCAGATAGAACTGCTCTTTTTTAATCCCGTCGCGCAGGCTCTTTTCCATCTCCCGGCGCTGCACCATCTGCTCGGCCATTTCAGGCATATAGAACACCCATTTATTGCGCCCGGTGCTTTTGGCTTTGTACAGCGCGATGTCCGAGAAGCGCAGGAGTTCGCCCGCGTCGACGGCATCATGCGGTGCCATGGCGATCCCGATGCTGGCGCCGATCACGATCTCATTTCCGTTGATCAGGAACGGGCGCGTCAGCTCGGCAATGATGCGCTCGCACAGGGTATCGATGTACCGCCGGTCATGGATGTCGGAGATCACCAGAATAAACTCGTCTCCGCCCTGGCGCGCCACCAGATCGTAATCGCGGATACAGTGCCGTAGCCTGGCTGAGACCTCATGCAGTACGGCGTCACCGGCACCATGACCAAAGAGATCGTTAACCGGCTTAAACTTATCGAGATCGAGGCTAAGCATTGCCAGCGGATGCTGCTGAGTAGGTTGCGCCTGCAACTTGCCCTCCAGAAACTCGCGCATGCGCACCCGGTTGGGCAGCCCGGTCAGTTCGTCGTGGCGGGAGAGATACTCCACGCGTGCCTGGGCCTCCACCTCCAGCGTGACATCCGTGGCAGTGCCCCGGTAGCCGGTTATCCCCTCCGGTGTGATGACAGGTTTGATCGCAATATGGCAGTAGCGTTGATGTCCCATCGCGGAAAGATAGCGGCAGTGCAGCAGGCGGCGATGCCCTGTCTGCCCGGGGAGGGTAATCCAGTCTGCCAGCGACTGGTTTTCCGCGGACATTAGCTCGCTGAGCGGGCGGCCGATCCAGGACGATATGCTGTACCCGGTAATGCCGGGAAAACGCTCGGAAAGCCAGGTAAAACGCAGCTCCGGGTCGGTCTCCCAGATCCAGTCGGTGGTCGCCTCGGCGACGTCACGAAAACGGCGCTCGCTGGCCGTCAGGGCAAGACGGTTCTGGGCCAGCAGATAGGTATTTTCATCATACATGCGCGCCTTTTTGAGCGCGTTGCGTCCCAGCATTACGCCGGGAATAGCGGTACAAAGCGCCAGCAGGATCAGCAGCGGCAGGATATAGCGCAGCAGCTCCCGCCCCGGATTTTCGCTTTTCCATTCAAAGGTCACTTGCTGGCCGTCAACGGGGAGGGTAGCCACCCCGCGTCGTCCTGCCAGCCTCGGTGAGTTTTTATGCTGCACGCGAGTCTGGGCGATACCGTACTCTTCACCCAGCGCAGTGAGCTTAGGGCTATCCAGCACGTCGACAAAGACCAGCACAGAGGCGGGGCCGGGAGCAACAGGGATGCTTGAGTCGTCACCGGTTGTGATGCGTGCCGCTGCCACCAGCGCCGGATAGCCGCCCTTCATCACCACTGTACTGGATACAGGAATCGCGTCCGGCTTGTTTATTTTTTGAATCAGCTCGGGCAAGGGATCTTCACCCAGCCACGATTGCAGTGAGTCTGTCACCAGCTTGCCGTTAATCACGCTGTAACGGGTCTTCCCGCTGCCGTCGAGCACGAACAGTCCTTCGTACTCAAAATCGCGCCACAGCGTGGCTCCCATGTTCTGCCGGGTATAAGCCCAGTCGGTATCTATTTTGGGATGCAGGTGCTGATAGGCTTCGCCCCACCAGGCATAATCTTTGATGTGGGTTGTGAGGGTATCTACGCGGTTGTGGATCGCTTTTTCCAGCAGCATGGCGCTGTGCTTATCGCTGCTGTCATTGATGTTTCGCACGATGGTCAGCAGCGCGACAATCGCAACAATAAACAGCACTGCCAACAGAGAAAACATCAGCTGCAAAGCACGTTTAATCAAGGTCGCCGTTTGTTTAGGCTCAAGGTCCGTACCGGATATATCATCGCTGACAAAAAGTTTATGCATGATTACCCCATTTTCTCAGGTGTTATTATGTTCCGATCGTTTTTAATATCGGCCTGTTCTGGCGGGGCTTGATGTCAAAATGTAAAACTCAAGATAGCCGATTCTGCAGGCAAACGGGGAAGATAGCCTCTCTTGCGCAGGCAATTAGCCGCAAAATGTGAAGAAAAACAAAAACAACCTTTTTATTTGTGTTGTTTTTGCGCGTATTGATGGAAAAATCAACGACTAAAAGGTGAAGGGTTGACGAGTTGGGTTCTTTTTCTTACCCTTTTACACCGAAGTTCCTCCTCCGGAAAGCCGATATAGCTCAGTTGGTAGAGCAGCGCATTCGTAATGCGAAGGTCGTAGGTTCGACTCCTATTATCGGCACCATTCAAGCATTTCTTCACATTTTCCTGCATCAGCAAAAAATTCATTAGCCATTAATTTGCTCGAGCGCCTTTGATTCTATTAATTATCAAACGGTTAACATTCTCTTTCCTGCCGCAAAAGGTTGCGCTACTCTCACAAAAGCATTCGCTACCAAAATGGTTCGGGACTTGTATGCGTGTTTAATTGATGAAATAGCTCAGGCTACTCTCTGATAGATGATCGCTAATCAAAGGTAAAAAATGAAAACAACCACCCCAGCATATACCGTTGTGGACTTGTCTCGTTGGGCAAGGAAGGAGCATTTTGAGGTATTTCAGTCGTTTGCACAAAGTACGTTTAACCAGACGGTGCAATTAGACATTACGGCGCTGTTAAAGCATATCAAAGCGGTTGGCTGGAAATTTTACCCGACGATGATTTTCCTGATTGCTCACGTCGTAAACAGGCATACGGAATTCCGTATGGCGATGAAGAACAATGAGCTTGTGATATGGGATGAAGTCCATCCAAGCTATACCATCTTCCATAATGAAACGGAGACCTTTTCATCAATATGGAGTCCGTACGACGGCAATATTCAGCACTTCCAGAACGTTTATTCTGAAGACGTGGCACGCCATGGTAATAACCTTGCTTATTGGCCCAAGGGACAGTCGCCAGACAATATATTTTTCGTATCCGCTATTCCCTGGGTGAGTTTTACCAGTTTTGATATCAACGTCGCTCACATGCAGAACTTTTTTTCCCCTATGTTCACTTTTGGGAAATACTACGAGCAAGATGGAAAAGTATTATTGCCTTTCGCCCTGCAGGTGCATCATTCCGTGTGCGATGGTTTCCATGCGGCGAGGTTAATCAATGAGTTACAAGCGATGTGCGATGACATCCAGCACTATTCAGAGGAACTCAGGGGTTGATACTCCATATTGAATGATAAGCCTTCCGGCCACTATCCTGCTGTAAAGGTAAATATCAGTATCAGCAGAGAGTAGCGGCCAAAAAATTACAGAGAATGACCAGCCGGTCAGCCCCGCTGGTCGCTTTACCGTTATTTCAGGTGCTCTTTCAGCTGGTAACCAGCCTGACCAATGGCAGCCCGCACGGCAGGAACGTCACTCAGCGCGTTCAGCAGGCCGTAATCATGAATTAATCCGTTGTAGCGCGTCACCGTCACGTCGACACCCGCGGCATCAAGTTTGCGACCAAAAGCTTCGCCTTCGTCACGCAGCACATCAAGCTCAGCGGTCTGAATCAGGGTAGGTGGCAGGCCCTGCAACTGCGCTGTTGTGGCGCGCAGCGGAGAGGCGAGGATGTTATTTCTATCGCTCTCATTTGGGGTGTAAGCATCCCAGAACCACTTCATCATATTGCGCGACAGGAAATAGCCGTTTTCATACTGATGATAAGAATCGGTATCAAAATTCGCGTCAGTGACAGGCCAGAGCATAACGTCATAGCGGATAGCAGGGGTTTTATGTTGTTTAGCCTGAAGGGCAACGGCCGCAACCATATTACCGCCCACGCTGTTACCAACCAGCGCCAGGCGTTTACCATCAACGCCAATTTCATTTCCGTTTTCGGCTACCCAGCGGGTTGCTGCATAGGCCTGATTAATCGCAACGGGGAAATGCGCTTCCGGGGAGGGCGTGTAATTAACGAAAACGGCTGCCGCGCCAGACGCGTTAACCAGATCGCGAACAAGACGCTCATGTGTCGGGAAATCGCCCAGGATCCAGCCACCGCCATGAAAGAACATAAATACCGGCAGGGTTCCCTGCGCGTTATGCGGCTTCACAATATTCAGTGTGAGATTTTGCCCATCAACAGTAATCGTTTTTACACTGACGTCGGCAGCAGGCAGGGTGGCGCCTTTTTGCGCATCGATCAATACCTGGCGTGCTGCCTGAGGAGACAATTGCTCAATGGGCTTCCCGCCACTCCCGTTCAGCACATTCAGGAATTGTTGAACATGACGTTCTGGGCCAGTTGTATCAGCAAAGCTATTGGCTGAAACGGCAGCCATTGCGACAGACAATAACGCGGATCTGATATTCATGGTGTCACCTTATTCGTAATGCTTATGATTATTTCGCGTGCTTTTTACATAAGCGAACCCTCAGGCTTATCACGACTGGATAAGCCCTGGGCATTATTTGTATTTAAAAATTCTGCCACGCCTGTTGCAGCAGTTTTACCCGTCGAGGAGTAGGGCAAGTGCCCGACCAGGACAGTCGCCGGGCTTAACGGAATAAACCGGACGTTACAGACCCAGCTCTGATAACCCTGGATGGTCATCTGGACGACGCCCCAGCGGCCAGTGGAATTTGCGATCGCTCTCTTTGATAGGCTTATCATTGATACACGCGAAACGGCGTTGCATCAGACCATCTTCCCCGAATTCCCAGTTCTCATTTCCGTAAGAACGGAACCAGTTGCCTGAATCATCGCGCCACTCGTAGGCGTAACGGACCGCAATGCGGTTGCCCCCGAATGCCCACAATTCTTTAATAAGTCGGTACTCAAATTCTTTTTTCCATTTACGTTCAAGGAATCCTTTGGCTTCTTCGCGATTATTCGCAAATTCTGCGCGGTTACGCCATTTGGTATCCAGAGAATAGGCCAGCGAGACTTTTGCAGCGTCACGGCTATTCCAGCCATCTTCAGCAAGCCGTACTTTTTCAATCGCTGACTCAAGTGTAAATGGAGGAAGCGGCGGACGAATTTGTGCATCAGACATGGTAGAGACTCCTGTAAATGTGGACAGTTCGGTTTCATTTGCTTTTCGAGACGTAGACATAAATTCTTCCTCTGTTATTTAACGCCCTGGGTAGCTATGAGAATTCTGTATTCTCAATCATGCCCGATATCACTTTTCAGAGGGTCCGTCTGGTCTATGAATTCATGGTAGAACGATCGTTCTACCTCGTCAAGACGGTGTTTGATAAAATCATTAAAAAAGCAATGCATCCCTTTAAAAAATGGTGTTAACGCGTTCATAAATAATAAGAAATTAATTTTTAGATATTCTTATCTGCTGGTGGTTTGGGATATCTTTCAGAGGAAAATCGTTTAATTTCAATGGGGTACTCAGGGCTCATTGCCTTGCAGGATTTTTTGATATGAGAATAGAGCCAAAGCCGGTTAGGCGAGAAGTCAGAATGAAATAGCGACGGAAAGGAAAGGGGGAAAGGTGAAGCGCGTTTTGCATCGGTATAATCAGATCAACGATAACGTCATATCAGAGGATGAATGTAATATTCTCTTTCGTGGTCTGAAATTAAATAAATGACACCCACGCGTGAACCTCCAGCATAACTGGATAATTCAGTGAGTATTATTTCCCCGGAATACAGGCCTCTTTTACGAGACCTGTTTCAGTAACAGCTGCGCAATATCTTTTGCATCATCGGCGGCGCTGTTATCACCCATAACTCGTGACATGGTGATGGCACCTTCAATTAATAACAGCAGCTGCCTTGCCAGTGATGAGGAGTGCTCAATATTCAGTTGTCCGGTAAGCTCAAGGGCGTAATCCAGGATTTTCTGCTTATGCAGTTTAGCAATCTGGCGAATGGGATCTGCACTGTCACCCACTTCCCCCGCGGTATTGATGAATGCGCACCCGCGGTAGCCCTCCGACTCAAACCAGCCTTTGAGTACGGTAAACATATTCAGGATGCGTTCCTGCGGCGTATCCGCTTTGTCGCACTCGCTCCTGAACCATTCCATCCAGCGCACATCACGTGCGTTCAGGGCTGCAGCCGCCACTTCGTCTTTGTTGGCGAAGTAGCGATAAATACTTTTCCGGGCCACACCTGACGTTCTTACAAGAAGATCCATGCCGGTGGCATGAATACCGTTCTGGTAAATGAGTTGTTCAGCTGTCGCGAGGATTTTTTCGCGTGTATCAGTCGTGTTTTTGTTCATAGGCAAATGGTAGAACGATCGTTCTCTTTGGTCAAGTCCAGGTCAACACTCTTTTAAACCAGAGGGGGTAAGAGGCTGGTACGCTCGCCGGGTGCGGCCAGCCTCAACGCGTTATCGCATGTCACTGAGAATGAGCGCTATGAACCCTTTCTGTTTCGGTAGGCCGCGACTTTCATACGATTACCGCAGGTTGCCATGCTGCACCAGCGGCGGCGATGTGACTTGCTCAAATCCTGGAAAAGTAAAATACAGTTATGTGCTTCACACTCTCTCACGTATTCAAACTTTTCATCAGTGACCAGCTTCACCAGGGCATCCGCAATGGGCCAGAGCAGGCCTGCGGAGCTTAGCGTGTTTGAACAGACATCAACCCGATATCGCCGCGTATCTTCGTCCCATTGCAGTCCAGTCTCAGGACGCCCTGCTTGCAGTATCTGGTTAATCACCGTCAGGTTAGCTGCCTCGGATTTCATCGCGGCATGCACCAGGGTTCTGGCAGCATCGCGCAGCTGACGGGCTTCAGTTAGTAAGTCATCCGGTGCCTCAGTGCCTTTCGGCACAACACCCGCCGTTTCCAGCCAGTCGATGACGCTGAGATTGTCGGTAAAACAATCATGCCGCTCATCACCCGTCCCGTATTCACTGTTAATAAAATCCAGTGCGAGATTATCGGCGAGGAAGAGAGGCTGAGAAGGTTGTTTGAATTCCATACCTGTCCGTAACTCATAAAATCATTTTGACAGGTTACCAAATTTGCGTGTAACCTTCAAATACACACTTTAATGGTTACAAAGAGGTTTGCCATGACGTCTTCCACAACCGATAACGCCTCCGTCTCGCCAGTTACCGCGATCCATTACCGTTATCAACAAGCAGGCGACGTGAACGTTTTTTACCGCGAAGCGGGGGATCCGGCATCGCCTGTATTACTGCTGCTTCATGGCTTCGCGGGTTCATCATTTATGTTTCGTGACCTGATCCCCCAGCTGGCCGATCGTTATCATGTGATCGCCCCGGATTTGCCCGCCTTTGGTTTCACTGAGGCGCCCGCGCGAGGGGAGTATGCTTATACTTTTGCCCACCTTGCTGAAACCATTGGCCGGTTTACCGAAGAGCTTCATCTCAACCGCTATGCGCTGTTGGTCCACGATTACGGCGCGCCTGTCGGATGGCGACTGGCGTTAGCGCATCCGCAGCGGGTAACAGCCCTTATTTCCCAGAACGGCAATGCCTACGAAGAGGGGCTGGGAGAGGCCTGGGCACCTATTCAGCAATACTGGCGTGATCCCACTGTGGAAAACCGCCATGCGCTGAGTGAATTTCCGACGCCAGCGGCTATCAAATGGCAATATCTGGAAGGCGTTTCCGATCAGAGTCTGATTTCACCTGACGGCTATTCGCTCGAAGGGATGCAGGTATTACGGCCTGGTAATGCGGAAATCCAGTTAGACCTGCTGCTGGATTACGCCTCGAACGTAGAGATGTACCCGCAGTATCAAGGCTATTTTCGCCAGTATCAGCCACCGCTATTAGCCGTATGGGGAAAAAACGATCCCTTTTTCATGCCGGCGGGCGCAGAAGCCTGGAAACGTGATTTGCCTGACACTGAAATACGCTTTTATGACACGGGCCACTTCGCCCTTGAAACGCATGCTAAAGAGATAGGTACCGCCGTGCGTGACTTCCTCGACCGGCATGTCCGCCAGTTTGATTAGCGTCTATCCGGTGAGACCAGCCATGTCAGCATGTGATTGCCATGGCTGCGCGTTCCGCATTGAAAGCCAGACTGTTCCACAAGCGCATGTATCCCTGGGCGGTGCACAGGCTGGCGAAAGCAATGTTCTGAAGGAGAATAAAATGATGGCAGTGACAACGGGCGTACAACATATTGGCCTGGCCGTATCAAAACTTGAAGAAAGCGCGGCGTTCTTCACCAGAATATTGGGCTGGGAGGAAGTGAAACGCCGTGAAGATTATCCCGCCATCTTCGTCAGAGATAATGCCCTGACGATTACGCTCTGGAAAACGCAAACCGACGACCCCGTGGAATTTAATCGTAAAACGAACGTTGGACTCCATCACTTGGCTTTACGGGTCGAAAATAAAGCGGATCTGTTCCAGCTTCTTGAGGTATTAAAGGCGAATCAGATCGAAATTGAATTCGAGCCAACCGTGATAAGAGAAGGGCCGTCAATGCACATGATGTGTTACGACCCCAGCGGTATAAGAATTGAATTCTACTACCCTGGGCAGGGCTGATTTAAACAGTCTCAGTCAGGCACAACGGCGTTGGCGCACCGTGTTTTTTGCGCCGCCCGTAGATCCTCCAGCGTATCGATATCAAATATAACGCCAGCGTCATCCAGCGAAAGATCCAGCACATCCCCCTGACTGCGCGCACGCATCACTATTTCCCGCGCCCCCGTATCACCCGCCAGACCCTGCAACGCCTCGCGGTATTCCCGACGAAACCCCACCGGGTGCCCCGCCTGTTGCTGGTGGTGAGGGACCACAATCCCGTAATTCATCAGTTCTTCAGCAACGCGCTGCAACGTCCGGGGCTGAATTAAAGGCAGGTCGGCGGGCAGGATTAACCATCCCGACGCCAGGTCCGTGGCCTGGACACCCAGTGAAATCGACGCGCCCATGCCCGGCGTTCCGCCTTCAGGCCTGACGAGATGCCACGGCAGGTTGGCGGCTTCAACCGCCTGAATCACGTGCGTCAGGACAGATTGCCCGGCCAACACCGCCTCAAGCTTATGCGTTTTGCCCCCCGAGGCGAGAAACCGCTCGCCGCGTCCGGCGGCGAGAATAATCACAACCGGCGAGGACATTAGCATTCGTCCTGACGCAGGCGTGCGGCAGCCACGTCTGCCAGAACAGACAGCGCCAGGGTGCGTGCGTCCCGGGCTTTCGGGAAGATACCGATCGGCGCTTTAATGCGCGCAATCTCGTCATCCCGCCAGCCCAGCTCAATGAGCTTTTGTCTGCGCTGGCTATGGGTACGCTGGCTGCCCAGCGCGCCGATGTAAAACGGGGTCGCGTCGCGTGCGGCCTGCAGGACGGGAAGTTCCCGGTGAAGATCGTGCCACAGCAGGATCACCGCCGTGTCAGCATCAATGAGGGAACCCGGGTCACCCGAGCAGGGGTCGAAGGGACAAACGTCATACCCTGCCGCTGCCGCGAGTTCAGCCGTCGCCTGCGCTTCGATGGAATTTCCGTGGATCAGCAACCGCACGCAGGGCTGGAAACCTATCTCAATACCCTGATTATGCCAGCCGCTGAGCGTTGGCTCGGACAAGCAGGTGAGTGTCTGCGTCTGCGGGGTGTAGCGCAACCCGGCGGGCTGGCGCTGCGCCAGGCGGTTCAGTACCGCCAGCAGCGGCTGCGCCGAGCGCAGCTTATGAATCGCCAGCGTGATGCCCCCGCCGCAGGGCAGGACAATGTCAAACCAGGGCGAACCCTGGCCATAACGCACCTCGCGATCCTGGCCGGACGCGATCACCTCCAGCGCCTCAAATGCCGCTGCCGCTTCGACGCAGCCCCCGGAGACGAAGCCACAGTACTGGCCATCCTCGCGAACCACCATCTGCGCCCCCAACGAGCGTGCCGCGCCGCCGCGTATCTCCGTCAGCATCACCAGCGCCGCCTCTTTGCCGGCCATCAGCGCCTCAACCGCGAAGCGCAGGATCTCCCGGCTGTCGTCAGTCAGAAACGCCTGTTCCGGCGTCTGGCGCAGATCGTCTGCCAGATTAAAAAGCGAGTGGGGCATGGTTCCTCCTTAAACGGCGTCCGGCAGGCCGCTGAGCAATTTATCCAGGGTGACAGGATAGTCACGCACTCTTACCCCCGTCGCGTTATACACCGCATTGGCAATGGCAGCACCCACGCCGCACAGGCCAAGCTCGCCCACGCCTTTGGCTTTCATCGGGGAGGAGATGGGGTCAGTATCATCCAGGAAAATCACTTTCTGCTCGGGAATATCGGCATGGACCGGTACTTCATACGCGGCCATGTCGTGGTTGACGAAGTAGCCCAGCCGGGTATCCACCGCCAGCTCTTCCATCAGCGCCGCGCCCAGCCCCATGGTCATCGCGCCAATCACCTGGCTGCGCGCCGTTTTTGGGTTAAGGATACGCCCGGCCGCGCATACCGCGAGCATGCGACGCACCCGCACCTCGCCGGTCGCGCTATCCACGCCCACTTCGATAAAATGTCCGGCAAAGGTGGACTGCTGATACTGCTTATCCAGATCGCCGAATTCGATACCGTCTTCAGCGGTCAGGGTGCCGTTGGCCGCGGCCTCGGTAATGTCTGCGCTGCGGGTATCACTGCTGATTTTCCCGTCGCTAAATTGCGCCTGGTGCGGGTCAAAACCGAGCCTCGTGGCAATGGTTTCACGCAACTTCACGCAGGCGGCGTAGACTCCCGAGGTGGAGGTGTTCGCCCCCCATTGCCCGCCTGAGCCGGCCGATACCGGGAAGCTTGAGTCACCCAGATTAACCGTCACCTTTTCCAGCGGCACGCCCAGCATTTCTGCCGCCGTCTGGGCAATGATGGTATAGCTCCCGGTCCCGATGTCGGTCATGTCGGTCTCTACCGTCACGTTTCCGGCGGCATCCAGATGCACACGGGCGGCAGATTTTTCCAGCAGGTTATTGCGAAAACCGGCCGCCATGCCCATGCCCACCAGCCAACGACCGTCGCGAACCTGGCCCGGCGTCGCGTTACGCGCTTTCCAGCCGAACGCGTCGGCACCGGTACGCAGGCACTCAATCAGCTGACGGCGTGAAAAAGGCCGGCTGGGATCGGCCGGATCAACCTGGGTGTCATTGAGGATGCGAAATTCAACCGGATCGATACCCGCTTTTTCGGCCAGCTCATCAATGGCGATTTCCAGCGCCATCAAACCCGGCGCTTCGCCAGGGGCACGCATGGCATTGCCCTCCGGCAGATCCAGTTTTGCCAGCCGCAGTCCGGTATGGCGATTCGCCCCCGCGTAGAGCAGTTCAGTCTGCTGAACTGCGGTCTCCGGGGTGCCGCCGGGAAGATTGCCCGACCAGCTATCATGCGCGATGGCCGTGATTTTCCCGGCGGTATCCGTCCCGATGCGAATATGCTGAATAGTGGCCGGGCGGTGAGTGGTGTTATTCGGAATAGTGGGCCGAGAAAGCATCACTTTCACCGGGCGCTTTATGGCGCGGGCGGCCAGCGCGGCCAGCAGGGCATCGCTTCGCAGGAACAACTTGCCGCCAAAGCCGCCGCCGATATACGGGGCGATGACGCGCACATTCTCCTCCGGGATCTTGAGGGTCTCTGCGAGGTCGGTACGGCACCAGGCAACCATCTGGTTAGAGGTCCAGAGGGTCACCTTATCGCCCTCCCAGGCCGCCATCGAGGCATGCGGCTCCATCGCCATATGGCTCTGGTCAGGCGTGGTGTAGATCGCATCCAGCTTCACCGCGGCGGCGGAAAAGGCGGCGTCAAAATCCCCGGTGTTTTTATCGGGTGTATCCTCAGGCGGCTGGCTGACGGCGGGTTTTTCATCTGCCAGCGAGTAAGATCCTTTTTCACGCCGCCAGGTCACCTGCACCAGCGCCGCCGCCGCCCGGGCCTGCTCAAACGTCTCTGCCACTACCAGCGCAACGGCCTGATGGTAGTGCTCAATCTTCGGGCCGCCCAGCAGGGTGGCCGCGTTTCGCTCGCCTTTGCCGAGTTCGCCCGCGCTACTGGCGGTGATCACCGTTAACACCCCCGGCGCGTTTTTCGCGGCCTGCGTGTCGATGGCGGCGATCTCGCCTTTGGCAATTGCCGACCCCACAACATAGCCATACGCCGCATTGGGCGCGATATCATGCCATTCGTAGGCGTAGTGCGCCGTGCCGGTGGTTTTTAAGGCACCGTCGATACGGTCGCGGGGCTGACCGACCACCTTCAAGCGATCGATCGGGTTTTCACCTGCCGGTTTATCGAATTTCATACCTTAGCCCTCGCTTCTGTCAGCACGGAGGCAAGCGTTCGCTTCGCCAGGGTTAATTTGAACGTGTTTTCAGGCGTCGGGTGAGCCTCCGCAAACAACGCATCGTAGACGGCCTGCGCGCCCTGGGGCAGCTGCGCATCGGCCTGGGCAATCCGCCAGGGTTTATGAGCCACGCCGCCCAGCGCGACACGCCCACTGCCATCTGGCTGGACAATCGCCGCGACCGAGACCAGCGCAAAGGCGTAGGAGGCGCGATCGCGGACTTTACGGTAGATGTGCTGCCCACCCACGGGCGGCGGCAGGGTGACGGCGGTAATCAGTTCACCTGGCGTCAGGACAGTTTCGATATGGGGCGTTTTCCCTGGGGCGCGATAAAAGTCGGCGAGGGGGATGTTCCGCGCTTTGCCGTCGGCAGAAACGGTTTCCACTACTGCATCCAGCAGACGCATCGCGACAGGCATATCGCCCGGATGCGTAGCAATACAGGCCTCGCTGCCGCCCACCACCGCATGCTGACGGCTAAACCCCTCAAGCGCCGCGCAGCCGCTGCCGGGAAGACGTTTATTGCAGGGCTGATTGGTATCGTAAAAATAGGGGCAGCGGGTACGCTGAAGAAGATTACCAGCCGTGGTGGCCTGGTTGCGTAACTGACCGGACGCCCCTGCCAGTAGCGCTCTGGACAGCACGGCATAGTCACGGCGCACACGTTCATCTGCGGCTAAATCGGTATTGCGCACCAGGGCGCCGATCCGCAGACCGCCCTCGTCGGTGGCAGCAATCTGGTCGAGGCCCAGACCGTTCACGTCGATCAGATGGGTGGGCGTCTCAATTTCCAGCTTCATCAGATCGAGCAGATTCGTTCCCCCGGCGATAAATTTTGCGCCGTGTTTATCCCTGGCGCTGGCCGCGGCCTCGGCCGGGGTTTTTACCCGTTCGTAAGTAAAGGCTTTCATGATTTAAGCTCCCCTGCGGCGTCTTCGATGGCGGCCAGAATGTTGGCGTACGCGCCGCAACGACAGATGTTGCCGCTCATGCGTTCGCGGATCTCATCCGCCGTCTTTTCCGGGGGGGAGACCAGATCAAGCGTAACGTGGCTGGGGATGCCCGCTTCAATCTCTTTCAGTACCGCGACGGAGGAGCAGATTTGCCCTGAGGTACAGTAGCCGCACTGGAAACCATCATGTTTGATAAATGCCGCCTGCATGGGATGCAGATTGTCAGGCGTACCCAGTCCTTCGATGGTGGTGATTTCGGCATCCTGATGCATGATTGCCAGCGTCAGGCAGGCGTTGAGCCTGCGGCCATTCACCAGCACGGTACAGGCGCCGCACTGCCCGTGATCGCAGCCTTTTTTCGTGCCGGTAAGCTGCAAGTTTTCCCGCAGTGCATCCAGCAGGGTGGTACGCGTATCCACCTCGAGTTGCTGACTTTTGCCGTTGACGCGCAGCGTCAGGGGCATCATCTCGGGCGGGGGGGTGACAGCAGGCTCGCCCTCAGCCAGTGCGCCACAAGGATAAACAGCAGCGGTTGCCGCCGCCGCTGCGCTGACTTTTATCAGATCCCGTCGGGACAGACTGAAGTCGGGTGACTGACCGTCTTCAGGAAATTCGCCTTGGTTGCTCATGCCAGGCCTCCGGTATTTAAAGGGGAAATAAAAAGGAAAGAGGGTGCGACTGTGTCGTCTGATTTTTAAACATTAAGCATAGACGGCGATGCGGGCGGGATTATTCTTAAATCGAGGATGCGGTTATGAGAGGGTTTAATAAGTGTGCGATGGGGAAGGAGGGCCAGCTGGAAATGCCTGCCTGTTTTTTCAAACAGACAGGCAGAGTGTGGCTTAGCGATCCGTCGGCCAGTTATCCAGTACCCGCTGGCGCACCTCTTCTGGATACCCCTGCTCAAACGAGGCATGCAGATGGCGGGTGGTTTGCAGCGTATCAAACACCACTTTCGCCCCACGACCGGCCACATACTCCTCCTCTTCATAACACTGTGGCAGGCGGATCACGCGCTGATCGTCAAACACCGCGCGGCGACTAACCGGGTGCACGCGGGTTGAGAGCACCCACACCACTTCGCGCAGGTTGGTTGGGTCAAAATCATCGTCCACCACGTAGACCTTCGGAATAAACACCATCGCGTCGGTCTTAAACAGCACTTCGCCGATGCGTTGGGCCAGTGCTTCGCTGGTGACGCCCGGCAGCAACTCGCGCCAGTTTTGCGGCACCACCACCAGCAGCCAGTGGACGGTAGAATCTTCCGGGATCCAGGCGGTGACAATCGGCAGTTCCGCTTCACGCAGAGAGGTCAGGGCATCTGCGGCCAGCCCCATCGCCCACAGGGTGTGCGACTCGTCGGTCGGGCGGCCCGTAATCGACATCGGCCAGATCGGATCGTCACGATGGGTAATCGTCTCGACGTGGAAGGTCGGTTGGGCGGAGGAGCCTTCGCCCAGATAACCGCCATACTCGCCGTATGGCCCTTCCTGGCAATCACGGTTAATGGAGACATGCCCCTCAATCACGATTTCGGCGGTGGCAGGCACGTCCAGATCGATACTGATTGCTTTGACCACCGGCACCGGCTCGCCCGCCAGGGTACCAATGTAATCCGCCTCATCGGCGTGGGCCGGAATTGGGATGCCGGACACACAGGAGATCGCCGGCGCCGGGCCTTGCACCAGTGCATAAGGCATCGGCTGGCCGAGTTTTACCCACTCCGTCCAGATCTGGCCGATATGCTGGCTCGGGACAATCAGCCCCACCATCCGCTTGCCATCGACCTTCATCACGCGGGCAATAGACCAGTTCACCCATTTGCCGTCCGGCGTCTTCACGATCAGCGTGCCCCAGGTATTGGCGTAGCGACCGCCGTCCTTGTCGTGGGCAAAGGGGATTGGGAAGCGGTCGAGGTTCGCATCTTCACCGCGCAAAATGTTCTGATGGCACAGGGCGTCAGAAGAGGCCACCCGCACCGGGGGAATGCCGGGCTTATGGCGCGCCGCCGACAGCGCTTCGACGATCTGCGGCCCGGTGCAGTCCGGGGCCAGGCCGAGCGACATCGCCACGCGGGCATAGGGCATATCCTGTCGGGATGAGAGGCTGGCAGGCGCGCCGAAAAGACGGAAACCGGGTGCCACGCCTGCCACGTTGTGGAACAGCGGGGCAGGGGACTGGATCTCATAGCTGCGGCGGGTAATGGCACTTGGCTCAAAATCACCGTCCACTTCGCGGGTCACGTGCATGATGTCGCCCATGGCGTCGAGGGCATCGATATAACTGCGTAAATCACCGTAATAGGTCATCAGGCTCTCCTTAAGCCGTGGGAGCGGAGTGAGGTTCACCCCAGCGTTTTGTTAAAGCGTTATCCAGGCCGAACTGATCCAGAATGCGCGACACAAAATGATTGATGATGTCGTCAGTGCTGGTGGGGTTGTTATAGAAGGCGGGCATTGGCGGCAGCATCATGGCACCGGCGCGGGTCAGGGCGAGCATGTTCTCAAGGTGAATGGCGTTGAGCGGCGATTCGCGGGGAACCAGCACCAGCTTGCGCTGCTCTTTCAGCGTCACGTCGGCGGCGCGGGCAATCAGGCCATCGGCGTAGCCGCAGCGGATAGCGGCCAGGGTCTTCATGCTGCACGGCACCACAATCATGCCGTCAACGCGAAAGGAGCCACTGGAGATGGCTGCAGCCTGATCGTGCTCGCTGTAAGTCTTCGAGGCGAGAGCGATAACCTCCTGTACACTGTAGGGCGTTTCCAGTTGAATGGTGGCGCGCGCCCATTTGGAAATGATCAGATGCGTTTCGACGTCCAGATCTTTCAGCGCGGCCAGTAAACGAACGCCAATTGCAGCGCCAGTAGCGCCAGTCATGCCTACAACAAGCTTCATGCGGGTTCTCTGAATGTATTCTTTCATATATAGTTTGAGTTCAAACTGTTTGTGCTCGAACTATATGTTTGTCGTTTTCAGGAGTCAAGAGAGTCGATGGCAGAAAATCGCGACTTAATCCTTGCCGCGCCCCTGTGGCCGCATGGCGATTGTTCATTAATGCACCTGATGCGCCGCGCAGGGCAGCACTCCACCACCTGCTGGAGCCAGTGCGTCGATACCGGGTTATCAGCCGTGCAATACGCCATACTGGTTGTACTGGCGGAAGAAACGCGCTGCGACCAGCAAACGCTGGGGAACCGCGCCGGGTTTGATAAAGCCACCGGCACCTACGTTATCGATCGGATGAGCAAGAGCGGGTTACTGACGGTGCAGACCGATCCCGCTAACCGCCGCCGCAAGCTGGTCTCCATGACGGCAGAGGGCGAAGCGATGCTGGTGCAGATGATTGAGCAGGCCAAAAGCGCCGAGAAGATGATTACCGCCGGTCTGAATACCCAGGATATCGCCGACCTGAAGCGTCTGCTGAGTAAGCTGGGGGGATTGCAGGAGCCTGATGACCATGCCTCCAACGAAACTGTCTGACAGCCACAGTGAGCCGAAGCCTGACCTGACGATCGGCTTTCTGCTGATGAAGCACTTTACGCTGGCCTCGGTGGCGGGGCTGGTAGAGTCTCTGCGCTTTGCGGCAGACGAGTCCTTCTCCAGCCGGCAGATCTTTTGCCGCTGGGAGTGGATGACCTGCGATGACCAGCCCATCACCGCCAGCTGTGGCCTGCCGGTATCGCCCACCGCGCCGCTCGATTTCGCCCGGGACTGGGATTACTTCGTGGTGGCGGGCGGGCTACTGGAAGAGACCCGCCAGCCGCCGGAGTGGCTATTGCAGGCCTTGCGGGATCTGCACGCCCGCAATATTCCCATCATCACCCTGTGTAGCGGGGCTTTTGTCGCCGGTAACGCCGGGCTACTGGACGGTCGCCACTGCGCGATCCACTTCACCACCCGCGACGAGTTCCGGCTGCGTTTCCCGAAAGCCATTCCGGTAATCGATAAAACCTACATCAAAGACGGCGGGATCATCTCCTGCCCTGGCGGTACGGCGATTGACCTGGCGGCCGATCTGATCCGCCAGCACTGCGGGTTGGTGCGCTCGCAAAAGGTGCTGAAATATCTGCTGGTGGATGAGGTGCCAACGCCGAAAGCGAAGCATAAAACGCCCCTCAGCGAACCCGATGTCTACGAGAACCCGCTGGTGACGAAGGTGATTGAGTTTATGAAGCACCATCTCGATTCGCCGGTACCGCTGGCGGAGGTTGCTGACTTTGCCGGGGTGACGTTCCGCCAGCTTAACCTGATCTTTACCCAGTGTACTGGCCACTCGGCGGCGGTCTACTGGCGGCGGATGCGCCTTGAGCAGGCGCGCAAGCTGATGGCCGACTCCAGCAACAGCATTAACGCCATTGCCACTGCCACCGGCTTCGCCGACGCCTCGCACCTGATCGCCTGGTTCCGTAAACAGTACGGTGAAACGCCCAGTTCGTTCAGAAAGCGGCGCAGGGAAGTGGAAAAACGGGTGAAAGAGTAAAGGGCCGCGATGCGGCCCTTTTTATCCAGGTTACAGTAGATGACGCTTCGCCATTGGTCCCGGCATACTCGCTTTTTGTGACGGGGTGTCATCCAGCGAGGCTGCATCGGCAAGGCTGCGGGCGTTGGTTTCCGGTGCCAGCCACCAGGAGACGGCCAGGCCCACAAAGGTGATTGCCGCGGCGATATACATGGTGGTGCCGATCCCCAGGCTCTGCAATGAGACGGGCACCAGCCAGGTACCGACGGCAGCCCCAATACGCGACAGCGACGTTCCCACACCCACGGCACAGGCGCGGATTTCCGTCGGGAAAATCTCATTCGGGTAGACCAGCTGGAGTACCTGCGCCCCGCCGATAAACAGTGCATAAGCACCAAACATCAGCAGAATGATCATCGATGGCCCGTCACGCAGCAGACCGAGCAGCAGCAGCGCCAGCCCCGACCAGAGGAAACTTTGCAGCAGCAGCTTGCGGCGTCCCAGGGTATTCACCAGGCGCGTAGCGATAATGCAGCCGACCACGAACAGCAGGGTGATGGCTACCGAACCGTACGACGCCCACTTCCCGCTCAGGTGCAGCGCATCCAGCACTTTCGGGGCAAAGGCATATACCGCGAAGACCGGGATCACCGAGCAGGTCCAGAAGATGGTCACGAACGCCATGCGTTTGCCATAACCCGAGTGCAGCAGGTTGGAGAAGGAGAGGTTTTTGCTTTCCGCCTGCTCCGGCAGATTGTCCAGGCCAAAGTCCGGGCCATACACCCGGCGAATGATCGCTTCGGCTTCGGCGTGACGGCCTTTGCTCATCAGCCAGCGCGGGGATTCCGGGGTGCCCATACGCACCAGGAACAGCAGCGCGCCGATCACTGCGGTGCTGGCCAGCGTCAGACGCCAGGCATCCGGGCCGCCAAAGTGCAGCAGCGCTTCACCGATCATATAGGCCGCGGCGGCACCGGCAAACCACAGGATGGTGAGGGTGGCCAGGCAAGGACCGCGGTTTTTCTTCGGCAGAAACTCCACCAGGAAGGCGGTCGCCACCGGGTACTCAATGCCCACCGCCACGCCGTTTAAAAAGCGCAGGGCAAACAGCATCTCGCCGCTCTGCACCCAGTACTGCGCCACGGAGCAGATCACAAACAGCGTCGGGCCAACGAAATAGAGCATCCGTCTGCCCAGCCGGTCGGTGAGGGCACCGCCGATAAAGCCGCCAAAGAAGATGCCGATCAGCGCAGAGGCAGCAATCAGCCCCTCCCAGAAGGCGGTTAACCCCAGCGCCGGAGAGACCTTCATCATGGCGATGCCGATAATGCTCAGTACATAGCCATCGACGAAGGAGCCGCCACCGGAGCGAATGGTCAGCAGGCGGTGAAAGCGGTTAAGTGGTACGTCTTCAACAGAAACGGTATTTGACATGGTAACTCCTGTCTTTCTCCGGCATCGTTAAATTAATGGCTTACGGGCAGGCGGTAATAAACATAAATAGCGATGGATGTTTATTAAAGCCGAGCGAGGCCGCTTTCCATTAATCAAGCGATTACGGAATAAATATAGGTCTAAGAAGATTCAAGCGTTAAATAATAGCGTGCGTTATTTCGCGTAATTCATGGCAAATACTCCTCCGCTGCAGGATGGTCGGATAAGATGTTAGTTATATTTATTATGGTGTTACTGTGTTTATTATTTTTAAGACGTTTCGTCAGATAAACGTTTTACGGCAACCGTGCGCGTTGACCACCAGCAGATAAGCGAGCCGAGGCTGACCATCGCCGTCCCTTGCCAGAAAGCCAGCGTCAGGTGCGAATCCAGCATAAACGCCGCCAGCACTGCCGAGATAATCGGAATAAAGTACGACGCCGCCGCCAGCACCGTGACGTTGCCGTGCAGGATCCCCACATTCCAGGCAGCATAACCAAAGCCCATCGCCATCGCCGCCAGCAGCAGGCTGATCCACGCGTGCCACGACAGAACAAATTCCGGCTGGGGCGAGGTGAAATATTTCACCCACAGCGTCAGCGCCGTTAAGATAAAGAACAATGTAATTCCGTTATTTCCCCGGGCGATACGTTGAGTGACCACGCAATATATGGCCCAGATCACCGCTCCGCTGAATGCCAGCCCGTAACTTAACGGATTATCCATAACGTTATTCATCATCTCTGTCAGCGAAAATCCCCCGTTGCCACCTAATACCCGGCCTATTCCGATAATGGCTAACACCACGCCGGGAATAATTAACGGGCTGGTTTTCTGCCGGTTAACGATCACCGCCAGTAAAATCGTCATGCTCGGCCAGAGGTAATTCACCATTCCCACTTCGATGGCCTGACGCCCGCTATGGGTAAAGCCCAGCGACAGGGACAGGCACAGCTCATAGCAGACGAACAGCACGCTGCCGATGATGAGATAACTCACCGGGAACTTCTGGATCTTCGGAAAGCCAATGGTAAACAGCAGTAACACCGCGCTACAGGTGTAAATCAACGCCGCTCCGCCCACCGGGCCAAAGCCTTCGCTCACGCTTTTGATCAGGCCGACAATCGCGCTCCACAGCAGGATGGCGATCAGGCCGATGAGTGTCGCTTTCTTATGGGGCATACCCGGTACCTCTGTTTACATTCTGGTCACAACCCGGCGTTGCGGTGTGGTGTTTTGTTAAATTCTGGTTAACTACAGCATTAAAACTATGCCGCCGGAAAGGCGCTGTAAATACGTCTCAGAGGGTGATAATTCGGGAATGTGATCGCTATCGGAAATTATATAGAAAATTACTACGAAGAAATAATTCATTTATTTTATTGATTTATATAAATTATTTTTCACACATGTGTAAAAATCTCCTGTTATTACGTATTTATGTTGTATTTTTCATGTATACAAAAAATATTCCTCCATTGACCTTTTACCTGCCCGTGTGCAAATTTTTAACAAACGCAGTCCATCAGGGTTGCGTAGCAGACTGTGATGGTCGTGAATTCCCCTCTGGAGGTTATCGTGTTGACATTTGAAGGTATCTACACCCCGGCAATTACCCCTTACGCAGCCGATGGCAGCATTGATTTTGCACGCTTTTCCGAGGTGCTGGAGTCGCTGATCGAGGCCCGCGTTCACGGCATCATCATTGGTGGCTCCACGGGCGAATATTACGCGCAGAGCCAGGAAGAGCGTAAAGCGCTGGTGGAACACGCCCGTCAGGTGATTGGCACTCGCCTGCCGCTGATCGTCGGCACGGGGGCCACCCGCACCGAAGACGCGGTGGACTACGCCAAACATGCGCGTGAGATCAAAGCCGATGCCATTCTGGTCACCTCGCCACCGTATGCCCTGCCGACCGAGCTGGAAAATGCCCATCACGCGCTGACCGTGGATAAAGCCGCCCAGCTGCCGATCATGCTCTACAACTACCCGGGCCGCATGGGGATCACCATGGGCGAGACCTACTTTCGCGAAGTGAGCCGCTCACCCAACGTGGTCGCCATTAAAGAGAGTTCCGGGGATTTCAACAACCTGCACCTGCTGGCCTGCAAGTTCCCGAACATCGCGCTTTCCTGCGGCTGGGACGATCAGGCGCTGGAGTTCTTCGCCTGGGGCGCGCAAAGCTGGGTCTGTGCTGGTTCTAACTTCATTCCACGCGAACACGTGGCGCTGTATGAAGCCTGCGTGGTGGAAAAAGATTTCGCCAAAGGCCGCAAAATCATGGCCGCCATGATGCCGCTGATGAACTTCCTCGACGGTGGCAAGTTTGTGCAATCTATCCGCTACGGCTGCGAGCTGAACGGCCTGACCTCCGGCACGGTGCGCGCGCCGTTGCAGGATCTCAATGAAGAAGAGAAAGCGCAGCTGAAAGCGGTGATCACTGATGTAAAACGCAACGTCGCTGCGGCGCTGTAAGGAGGCGATATGAGTCAGCTGCACACGCTGGACGACGTAACGGCCATCGCCCGGGATCTCTCCCTGGCGAGCAAGGCCTTTATCAACGGGCGCTTCGTCGCCGCGCAATCTGGTAAAACCCTGCCCACCACCAACCCGGCCACCGGGGAGACCCTTGGCCACATCGCTGCCTGCGACATCACCGATGTCAATGCCGCGGTGGAGGGAGCGCGCAGTGCGTTCGAGGCCGGGAGCTGGAGCAAGCAGGCACCGGGCGAACGCAAAGCGGTGCTGCTGAAACTGGCGGCGCTGATGGAGCAGGAGATCGACCAACTGGCGGTGCTGGAAAGCCTCGACAGCGGGAAACCGGTAAGCGAATGCCTGGCGGTGGACGTGCCGGAAACCATTCACGTCCTGAAGTGGCACGCAGAAGCCATCGATAAACTGTATGACCACACCGCCCCGGTCGGTAACGGCGCAATGGCGCTGGTCGTGCGCGAGCCGATTGGCGTGGTGGGGTGCGTTCTGCCCTGGAACTTCCCGCTGCTGATGCTGGCCTGGAAGATCGGCCCGGCACTGGCGGCTGGCTGCTCGGTCATCGTGAAACCGGCAGAGCAAACCTCGCTCACCGCGCTGCGGGTCGCCGACCTGGCCTTTGAGGCGGGCATCCCGGCGGGCGTGCTGAATATCGTCACCGGCACCGGCAAAGAGGTCGGGGAGCCGATTGGTCTGCATCCCGATATCGACATGGTGAGCTTTACCGGCTCCACGGCCACCGGACGACGCTTCCTGCACTATGCAGCCGAATCTAACCTCAAGAAGGTGGTGCTGGAGTGCGGCGGTAAAAACCCGGCCGTCGTCTTCGACGATGCGGGAGATCTGGCGACCGTGGCCGGACATGTGCTTAACGGCGCATTCTGGAACATGGGCGAGAACTGCTCTGCCACCTCGCGCCTGCTGGTGCAGGAAAGTGTTAAAGCGGCGCTGCTGGCCGAAATGGCAAAACAGATCGGTGACTGGCCGATGGGCAATCCTCTCGATCCGCGCAACCGGCTCGGCGCGATGGTCTCGACGGAACATTTCAGCAAGGTGAGCGGTTATCTCGATACGGCTCGCCAGGAAGGGCTGCGGATTGTGCAGGGGGGCGATACCGAGCAGGGTGCCTATGTTCAGCCAACCATTATCGACGGGGTGACGCCCGAGAGCGCGCTGTTCCAGGAGGAGATCTTCGGCCCGGTGCTGTGCGTGACCACCTTCAACACCGAAGCCGAGGCTGTCGCCCTGGCAAACGATACACAGTACGGTCTGGCCGCATCGGTCTACACCGGCAAGCTGAACCGGGCCATTCGGGTATCGCGCGCCATTCGTGCGGGTACGGTAACGGTGAACTGCTTTGGGGAAGGCGACGCCACCACGCCGTTTGGCGGCTACAAGCAGTCGGGGTTTGGCGGGCGCGATAAATCTGTCTTCGCCCTCGACCAGTACACCGAACTGAAGACCCTCTGGATTGATCTCTCTGAAGACGACGCCTGAAGCCGTGTTTAACGGTCTGGAAGAGAGAATTCATTTCTATTTCTGTCTTCTGGTGGCGGTTGGCCTGTCGAGAAAGCAGGGACGCATTTGCTCTAACCGGCAGAAAAATGCCTTTATTATGAAATGGCTAAAAAATGCCGGGCGGTTGAGGACGTTTCGCCACGTTGCCGGCAGTGAAATAGACTGGCTACGTGGGGAGATCCTGCGCCATCCACCGGATCGGGATCCAGAGCCTGTCCTGAGGCTGATCTATCTGACTGCCAGTGAAATGCGCAGAACATGATTGCCGTGGCTGATAATTTTGCTGTTGCACATCTTTATCTGTAGGTTAAGCAACATCATAGTTAAGCATCACCGGTCGATTTTCAGGAGGCGTCAATGAGAACGGGAAAGGTAGCGCTGTACGAGGATCTCAAGCGACATATTCTGACCATGGAGTTGGATCCAGACGAGCTGCTGGATGAAGCCGCGCTGACCGCGCAGTACGGTCTGTCCCGTACGCCGGTGCGCGAAATCTTCCAGCGCCTGGCAGGAGAAGGGTATCTCGAAATTGTGGAAAAACGCGGCGTGCGGGTGATCCCGATGAGTCACTCGACGCTGCGCAATTTCTTCCTGGTGGCACCGATGATTTACGCCGCCACCGGACGCCTTGCCGTACAGCATTACAAGCCAGCGCAGTTAAAAGCGCTGAAAGAGACCCAAAAGCGCTTTCGCAAAGCGGTGCAAACCCGCGATGCCGAGGCGCTGGCGCTGGAGAACAACCGTTTTCACGAGATCATGGGCGAGATGGCGGCCAATCCCTATTTGCAGCCGAGCCTGGGGCGTTTGCTGATCGACCATTGTCGTATCGGACACACCTTCTTCCGGCCGCAAAACGAGGATATGGAGCGCCGCTTACAGCTGGCCGCGGATCATCACGATGCGTTTATCGTGGCCATTGAGGCACGTGATGAGCAGGCGGTCGTCGATCTGGTCTTTGAGCACTGGGAGCTGTCGCGGGAAAATATGGAAATTTTCATCGCTCCGCAGGGGCTAAAAGCTGACAATTTTGCGCCTTTCCAGGAGGGCGATAACCGCTAATCTTCTTGCCATAAGGCCTGCTGGCGACCGCTGACAGGCCCTCTTCTCCCATGCTGTTTTCTTCTCAGACGCCCCGCTGCGCCGGGCTTCGCACGCCTTTTTTATCATTCCGTTAACTATTTTTATACTTCATGTATACATGCGATATACATCACATATTCATTTACTCATGATGGCTAACATTGATCCCATATCAGTTGCCGGATCCTGCGGTGACGTGACGAGAACATAATCAGAGCTACCGGAGTAACCAACGTGCAAAAGATCACTTCTCTGCCTGCTGACGACGCCCTGCCGGGTTGGTATCACACCAGTCAACCGCGTACCCCACGTCCTGCCCACGTGGGGCAAAAACATGCCCGCTGGGCGATCGTCGGTGCCGGGTTAACCGGGCTGGCGGCGGCCCGTCAGCTGGCGCTAAATTTTCCGAATGATGAAGTGGTGCTGATTGAAGCGCAGGACGTGGGTTTCGGATCCTCCGGGCGCAACGCCGGTTTTGCCATTGATGTGCCGCACGATATCGGGGCCAAGGACTATATCGGTGACGTCACCACCGCCAATTTGATCCTCAAACTCAACACCCTCGGGCAGAACTACCTGCGCGGGATCGTGAAAGAGCACGGTATCGAGTGCCAGATGACCGAATCCGGCAAATATCAGGCCGCGGTGGGGGAGAAGGGGGTCGCGATTCTGGAGGCTTACCGCAGCGGGCTGGAGAAAATTGGCCGCCACGCAGAGATGATTCCCGGAAAGGATCTGCCGGACCATATCGGCACCTCTTACTACCAGCAGGCGCTCTACATTCCGGGCACCATTCTGCTCCAGCCGTCGGCGCTGGTGAAAGGCCTGGCGGACAACCTGCCGTCTAACGTGACGCTGTATGAAAATACCCCCATCACCTCCATCGACTATGGCGACAAAGTGACGCTGGTGCATGCTCAGGGCACCATTACCGCCGACACGCTGATTCTGGCGAATAACGCCTTTGCCGCCCATTTTGGTTTTCTGCGCGGGCGCCTGCTGCCAACCTTCCTCTATGGCAGCCTGACTCGCCCTCTGACTGCTGAAGAGCAGGCGCAGCTCGGCGGCAAGCCGGTATGGGGCGTTATTCCGGCACACCCGTTTGGCAGCACCGTGCGCCGCACGGTCGATAACCGCATCCTGATGCGTAACAGCTTTAGCTTCCATCCCGATGGCCGCCCACGGGAAAAGCAGCTGAAGCACAATATTGAAACCCACCGTAAATCGTTCGAGCGTCGCTTCCCGATGCTGAGTAAGGTCGATTTCGAATATTCCTGGAGCGGGGCTATCTGCCTGTCGGACAACCACGAGGGCTTCTTTGGTCAGCTGGCACCGAACGTCTATGGCGCGCTGTGCTGTAATGGTCTGGGAATTACCCGCGGCACCGCCACCGGCAAACTGCTGGCGGATATGATCGCCGGAGAGCGCAACGAGCTGATCGATTTTCTGGTGGCATCGCCAGGCCCGAACCGAACTCCGCCGGAGCCGTTTCTGTCGATGGGGGTGAATTCGGTGCTGAAATGGGGCCAGTTCCGCGCCGGGCTGGAGGTGTAACGACATCCTGCCCTCTTCCTTGAGGGAGAGGGCCAGAGTTAGGGATTACTCTACTGTGGGCCTGGCCACGCTTGCCATCATAAGTGGCTGTCAATCAGGGGCCAAAATCGCCAGGCCGCCAGCAGCAGCACGACGTTAAGTATCACCGTGATCATAAAGTAGGTCTTAAACGGCTGTTTCTGGGTTTTATGCCGAAAGAGCTGCTGGCCGAGGATCGCTCCCGGCCATCCACCCACCACCCCAAAGATCAGCAGTGTCGCCTCAGGGACCCGCCGCCAGGCCTTGCGTGCCGCCAGCTTGTCAGCGCCATAGATAACCAGCGTCAGTGCGCTGACGAGCACAAACCACATCGCCAAAGGGTGCGGCAGCAGGGCGCTGCCCGCAGCGGTAAAGGCCAGAAGAACGTAACAGAAGTAATTGAGATTCATAAGGCGGCAACGGCATCAGGAAAGGAGAGGGGGCAATGATAGCCCCTCACTCCGCCTCAAGCATCCCGAAACTGACAATCCTTGAGCGCCCCAGCTCCTTCGCCCGGTACAGCGCCACATCCGCGGCGCGCAACAGGTTGTCGCTTTGGGCGTGCTGCGGGTAGCTGGCAATGCCGATGGAAACATCCACCGTGCCAATCTCCGTTAACTCATACCGCAGCGCCAGGCTGCGCACGTTGGTCTGGATTTCGGAGGCGCAGGCAAACGCCGCCGCGTCATCTGCGCCCGGCAGCAAGATCAGGAACTCTTCCCCGCCATAGCGGAACGGCATTCCCTTGTCGCCTACCGCACGCTGCACCACCGTCGCCACGCTTTTAATCACCAGATCGCCCGCATCATGACCAAATTTGTCATTAATGGCTTTGAAGTGGTCGATATCGATCATCAGGCAACTGACCGGCTGACCGGTGTGCTGCGCCTGGCCAAGCTGCGTGCGCAGGGCGTCATCCAGATGATGCCGGTTGCGCAGATTGGTCAGCGGATCGAATAACGCTTTCTCCAGCAGGGCATCGCGCAGGCGCTGGTTAGCCAGCGCCAGGCCAAGGGCTTCGGCCATCAGTTCCAGATAGGCGCGGGACGGTGCCCGTTCCCGGGTGACATTCTGGAATGAGAGCAGGCCGATGGTCTCGCCCTGGGCAATCAGCGGTACGCAAAGCGAATGGTCGGCGCAAGCGTCTGGCAGGTGATAGCAGGTGATATCCGGCTCGCCGGTCACGGGCGGATGGCTCTGCCCGCGGCGCACCGCCCAGCACTGGTCGGGGTGGAAGGGTTCGGCTTCGCCCTGCGGGTCGAGCCATTCGGCGGCACAGTGCATCTGCCACGGCTCCCGCTCCAGCAGCCAGAGCCGTCCGGGGACGCCAGGGGCAATGCCGGGCGCGAACAGCCGGGCCACGTTCAGGACATCCTCGACGGACTCGCAGCCCTGTAGCCGCTGGGTCATTCGCGCCAGCAGTTCCCGGATCGCCCAGTCGGCATCGCGCTCCTGTTCCAGCCGTTGCCGCACCAGGCCATTTTCGCGAAAGATACGGATCGCCTGCGCCATGTCGCCAATCTCATCGATCTGGCGGTAGTCTGGTGCTTCTACCGCATAATCCTGCGAGGCCAGCCGGTTAACCACGTCGCTCAGGCGCACCACCGGGCGCAGTACCCGGCGTTTGAGGATAAAACCGAGAACAAACAAAAACATCAGCGCGGTCAGGCCGACCATCACTTCAGAGAGCGTCCGCAGCCCGCGCGATTTGACCGTGGCGTCGTCAATGGCCGCGTCGGTACGTCTGTCGAGCATCTGACGAAAATGGTCGAGCTGATTCTGGACCTGCTCCAGTTCGTTCTCATAACGCTCGCCATAAATCAGTCCGACGGCCTGAGATTGCTGCCCGCCTTTCACGCTCGCGATGGCGCTCTGCTGTTCATCCTGCAGGGCATCGGCCACGGTTAACCCTTCGTGCAGCAGCGCCAGCTCATCATCACTGGCACCCGCGTCCCGCAACTTTTGCAGGCGATGCTCAATCCCGACCATCGCTTGTGCTTTCTGACGGTACTGGTCGGCTACCGCAGGATCCTGTTTGATGACGTACAGCCGCGCAAGGTCGGAGAGCGCCCAGGCGTCGGCCTCCACCTCTTCGGTGAGCTGATCGAATACATAGCGCTGTTCAACGGCCTGACGCTCAACCTTTTCGGCGTTGGAGGCCATCAACATGGCCACGCCGGAAGCGAGGGTCAGGCAGACGGTGGCGCCGTATGCCCAGTTAGTGATAGTCGCGATACGCACGGCGTATTCCTTTTAGGTCGCGATAGCGTCTGTAGGATGATAATGCTTGTTATTCATAAGTCTCGAGAATTTTTCCCCTCTTCGATAATCGCATCGTCAATCTCTTCGGCATTACCGGCATGATCGCGACCCGAGAGCAGATTCCAGGAGGCAATAAACAGCGCGGCGATGAGCGGGCCAATGACAAAGCCGTTGATGCCGTAAATCTCCATCCCGCCGAGGGTGGTGATCAGAATCAGGTAATCGGGCATTTTGGTGTCTTTCCCCACCAGCAGCGGACGCAGCAGGTTATCCACCAGCCCTACCACCAGCACAAAGAACCCGACAATAAACAGGCCCTGCCATAGCTGGTGGGTGGCGAAGAGGTAAATGGCCGCCGGGACCCAGACAATGGCCGAGCCGACCGCCGGGATCAGTGACAGAAACGCGATCAGCGCGCCCCACAAAATGCTGCCATTAATTCCAACAACCCAGAAGGCGATGCCGCCCAGCAAACCCTGCACTAACGCCACGACGGCGGTGCCTTTTACCGTCGCTCTGGCGACGCCGGCAAATTTGGCAAACAGATGCTGTTTGGCGAAATTCGACAGCGGCAGGCTGTCGAGGATTTGTCGCATCAGCCAGGGGCCATCTTTCAGCAGGAAAAATAGCAGATAGACCATGACGCCGAAGCTGATGGCGAAGCCAAAGGTCCCTTTACCAATCAGGAACGCGCTGCCGGCAAGGTATTGCCCGCCTCTTAACGCCGCCTCAGAGAGCTTCTGCTGGATCTGCGTGGCGGTATCCAGGTCGTGCTCGATCATCAGCGCGCGCACCCAGTCAGGCAGATGCGAGAACAGACTCGCGAACACCCCGGAAAACTGGGTGTCGTTCTGCTGCAGGCGCGTGTAAACAATATTGAGTTCAAAGGCCAGGGAGGAAAAGATCACCATCAGGGGAATAAAGACGATCAGGCAGATAAGCAGGACGCTCAACAGCGACGCCAGCCCGTTACGATCGCCCATCCGAATACGCAGTGTGTTTTTGACCGGGTAGAAAATCACCGCCAGGATCGCGGCCCACAGGATCGCCGAAAAGTAGGGCGACAGCACATCAAAAAACGCCCAGGTGACAATCAGGAGTATGAGAATGAAAAACCCTTTGGTCAGTCCGTTAAATCGCATTAGCTCATCCTTTATTAATGAAACACTACGACTATAGAGTGTTTTGCATGAATTAACATTCTCATGCTTTCGTAGGGGACGATTGCCCGGCGACGATGCGCTCGTGCGGGCCTGGAGAAGCAGCCCTACGCACGCCGGGTATGACAACACCGCCATCCGGCAGCAGGCCGCAACGCCCGGCAGTTTAGCGGATAAAAAACAGATCCTACTTTCGCCTGACCGACGAACCAGCCTGTACGGCACATGATGTAAGTATCGACTTGCAGGAGGTGTCTTATGGCATGGCGACCCTATCTTTACGTCATTTACACGGTTCGACCCCGGCTGAGCGCCCGTCGCGCGCGTCTTCGTCTGGTGCATGGCTAGCAATTTGTTAACAATCGCGGTATAAACACACCTTCTTTTGGATGTTTAGATGTCCATACGTATAGAAGGTGATATGCAAACACAACAAAACGGGCAGCTACAGCGCACCATGAAGACCCGCCACCTGATCATGCTCTCCCTCGGCGGCGTGATTGGCACCGGGCTGTTTTTTAATACGGGTTACATTATTTCGACCACGGGCGCAGCGGGAACGCTGCTGGCCTATCTGATCGGCGCGCTGGTGGTCTGGCTGGTGATGCAGTGCCTGGGCGAGCTCTCGGTAGCGATGCCGGAGACCGGCGCTTTTCACGTCTATGCCGCGCGCTATCTCGGCCCGGCGACCGGTTACACCGTGGCGTGGCTCTACTGGCTCACCTGGACGGTGGCGCTGGGATCGAGCTTTACCGCCGCCGGATTCTGCATGCAGTACTGGTTCCCGCAGGTGCCCGTCTGGGTGTGGTGCGTGGTCTTCTGCGCGGTCATTTTCGCCCTCAACGTCATTTCGACCCGCTTCTTTGCCGAAGGGGAGTTCTGGTTCTCGCTGGTGAAGGTCATTACCATCATCGCCTTTATCCTCCTCGGCGGGGCGGCAATCTTTGGTTTTATCCCGATGCAGGACGGTTCCGCAGCTCCCGGGCTGGCGAACATCACCGCCGAAGGCTGGTTCCCGCACGGCGGTCTGCCGATCCTGATGACGATGGTGGCGGTTAACTTTGCCTTCTCAGGCACCGAGCTTATCGGTATCGCCGCCGGGGAAACCGAAAACCCGCACAAGGTCATTCCGGTGGCGATCCGCACCACCATTGCCCGCCTGATCATCTTCTTTATCGGCACCGTATTCGTGCTGGCGGCGCTGATCCCCATGCAGCAGGCCGGGGTGGAAAAAAGTCCGTTCGTGCTGGTGTTTGAGAAGGTCGGCATTCCGTATGCGGCGGATATCGTTAACTTTGTCATCCTGACGGCGATCCTCTCGGCGGCCAACTCAGGGCTGTATGCCTCGGGGCGGATGCTGTGGTCCCTGTCGAACGAGAAAACCCTGCCGCGCTGCTTTGCCCGGGTGAACAAAAACGGCGTGCCGCTGACGGCGCTGTCGGTGTCGATGCTCGGCGGCGTGCTGGCGCTCTTCTCCAGCGTGGTCGCCCCGGACACGGTGTTTGTTGCGCTGTCGGCCATTTCGGGCTTTGCGGTGGTGGCAGTGTGGATCAGCATCTGCGCCTCGCACTTTGTCTTCCGTCGTCGTCATCTGCAGGCCGGAAAACCGCTCGGCGATCTGCACTACCGCGCCCCCTGGTACCCGCTGGTGCCGGTGCTGGGCTTTATCCTGTGCCTGGTGGCCTGCGTCGGCCTGGCCTTTGACCCGAGCCAGCGCATTGCCCTTTACTGTGGGCTGCCGTTTGTGGCGCTGTGCTATGGCGCGTACTACCTTACTCAACATCTGAAAACGCAGGAGCCTGAACATGTCGCAGAATAATCCGCTTACCGCCCTCCTGGAAACCCAGCCGTTTGTGGTGCTTGACGGGGCGATGGCAACGGAACTGGAAGCGCGCGGTTGTAACCTGGCCGACAGCCTGTGGTCGGCCAAAGTGTTAATGGAAAACCCGGAGTTGATCCGCGACGTCCACCTCGATTACTTCCGCGCCGGGGCGCAGGTGGCGATCACCGCCAGCTACCAGGCCACACCGGACGGGTTTGCCGCCCGCGGGCTGGACGAGGCGCAGTCCCGGGCGCTGATTGGTAAAAGCGTCGAGCTGGCGCGTAAGGCGCGCGAGGCGTATCTGGCAGAAAATCCGCAGGCGGGTACGCTGCTGGTGGCGGGCTCGGTCGGGCCGTATGGTGCCTATCTGGCTGACGGATCGGAGTACCGGGGCGACTATACGCGTAGCGCTGAGGTGTTTGCCGCGTTTCACCGCCCGCGGGTGGAAGCGCTGCTGGATGCCGGGGCTGACCTGCTGGCCTGCGAAACCCTGCCGTCGTTTGCTGAAATTAAGGCCCTGGCCGATCTGCTGACAGCTTACCCGCGCGCCCGGGCGTGGTTCTCGTTTACCCTGCGCGACAGCGAGCACCTGAGCGACGGCACCCCACTGCGCGACGTGGTCGCTGCGCTGGCACATTACCCGCAGGTGATTGCCCAGGGCATTAACTGTATTGCCCTTGAGAACACCACCGCCGCGCTGCAACATCTGCAAAGCCTGACCGCGCTGCCGCTGGTGGTCTATCCGAACTCGGGTGAACACTACGATGCGGTCAGCAAAACCTGGCACCATCACGGCGAAGCCTGTGAAACGCTGGCGGGCTATCTGCCGCAGTGGCTGGGGGCGGGGGCGAAGCTGATCGGCGGGTGCTGCCGGACGACACCAAAGGATATTGCGGATCTGAACGCACAGCGGTAATAAAATGTCGTGACTTCTCCCTCTCATAGGACCGCACCCCGGTAGACGCAACCACGGAGATTAGGGGCGCGCTGACTGCGGCCAGGACAATATGCGGAAATGTGAGCGTGTGCCTGGCCTAATCCTTGAAGGATGGGCTGAATAAGGGCAGAACGAATGTAAAAGGCCGGAATGTCCGCTTTGTGCCAGAAGCGGACGTTCACGTCCGTTCCTGAAATATTGGCCCGATAATTCAGCGTTACATTTTCCGGTTAATACGCAACGCATCCACAACGAGTGAAAAGGCCGGAGAGGGTTGTTTACGGCTGGGATAATAAAGATAGTAACCGGGAAAAGGACGACACCATTCTTCAAGTACGCGGATCAGTTTTCCTTCCGGCAGATGTGTGCCGAACTCCTCTTCAGGTAAAAAGGCAATGCCCAGTCCGGCAAGCGCGGCATCAACGACGTGTTCCGATGTGTTAAACGTCAGTTGGCCTTCAACCCGAACGTGAAATTTGCCGTTTTCCTGCTCAAACTCCCAGGCGTAGATTTTCCCCGATTGAACCATGCGCTCATTAATACAGCAGTGTTGCATCAGATCGCGTGGCGTCTGAGGAGCGGCGCACCGGGCGAAATACTCAGGGGAAGCTACAGCCGCCATGCGCAGTTTCGGGCCAATGGGTACGGCTATCATATCTTTGTCGATAGTGTCTCCTAGCCGCACGCCGGCATCGAAACGATCCGCAACGATATCCCGGAACCCGTGGTTGGCATCAAACTCAATATGAATATCCGGATATTCGCGTAACAGTGGTGTCAGCTTTGGCAGCAGCGTGGTCTTCAGAACATTAGGTCCACAAGTAATACGGACCGTCCCCGCAGGTTTATCACGCAGTGCCGTCAGCATGTCCAGCTCGGCTTCAATCTCATCAATACGATGGCCCACAGACTGCAGCAGTCGCTCCCCGGCAGCCGTCACTGACACACTGCGCGTGGTCCTTGTCAGCAGGCGGATTTGCATCCGTTCTTCCAGCCCGGAAATCGCCTGGCTCAGTGCGGGCTGGGTCACCCCAAGCTGCGCGGCTGCGCGCGTAAAGCTGCCCTCACGCGCCACGGTGACGAAAGAGAGTAAGTCGTTGAGATTGCGTCTGGCCATGATTGTTTCCGGTCTATTTATAAATTTTACTTATAAGGTCATTAAGGATTCATTAGCTAGTTAACCCACCGCATATTGGTAACAATAATGCGATGAAAAAGTCAACGCTAACCCTTATGCAAAACGCTTACCGCAGAACGTCACTGTTGCTGCTCCTTGCCGGCCTGCTTTTCGTCACGCAGTCCGCAATGGCGGGTGACAACGACCGGGGAGTCGTTCAGGAGACGCTTGTGAAAATTGAGATCATTGTGGAGGGAGAAACCGCCACCGCCACCCTCTTTGATACGCCGACAGGCCGGGACTTTGCGTCTCTGCTTCCCCTCAGCCTAACGCTGGAAGACTATGCCGATATCGAGCGCATAAGCAACTTGCCGCGCAGGCTTTCTACGGCACAGGCACCGGACGGTATGACGCCGGAAGCCGGAGATATCACTTACTACGCGCCCTGGGGCAACCTGGCGATTTTTGCCCGGGGCAGGGATTACGCCCGTTCACTGATCCCGTTAGGGAAAGTGGATTCCGGACTGCCGGTCCTGCAGCGCCACGGACCTCTTGCGGTGCAGATCAGGGTCGCCAACTGACCCACAGCATCTTCCGCACCGCGATTATTCCTCTTATCACCGTCCCGCCCCCGTATGCCGTTTCAGCTCCTCCTGCAGTGCTGAAGGCTTCGCGGAGGAGACTTCATGTTATCTACTGAAAAGAAATCCCTGAATGAGTAATAAGACAGACGAGAACAGAAAAAAAACCACCGGAAGCGGGAAACATCCCGCGCACTGGAGTGGTGTCTTTGCCATGACGCTGTGCGTCTTCGCCCTGATCGCCTCCGAATTTATGCCGGTCAGCCTCCTGACACCGATGGCGCAGACCATGCATGTCACCGAAGGCATGGCCGGACAGGGCATCGCCATTTCCGGGGCATTTGCCGTGGTAACCAGTCTGTTTATTTCCGTGCTGGCAGGCACGCTTAACCGGAAAACGCTGCTGCTCGGCCTGACCTGCATTATGGCGATTTCCGGTGCTGTTATTGCGATGGCACCCAATTACCTGACCTACATGGCGGGCAGGTCACTGATTGGCATTGTGGTCGGCGGGTTCTGGTCGATGTCGGCCGCGACGGCAATGCGTCTGGTCCCGGTGCACCGTGTTCCGCTGGCTCTGGCTATTTTCAACAGCGGCAATGCTCTGGCTAC
Source organism: Leclercia sp. GLN_9 (assembly GCF_043105735.1). Taxonomy (NCBI): domain Bacteria; kingdom Pseudomonadati; phylum Pseudomonadota; class Gammaproteobacteria; order Enterobacterales; family Enterobacteriaceae; genus Leclercia; species Leclercia sp. GLN_9. The sequence continues at coordinate 232,629 of NZ_JBICLV010000010.1, read as the reverse complement.
CGTCGTGGCTGCCCCTCTGGGCAGCTGGCTCGGATCGGTGGTTGGCTGGCGGGGTGCCTTCTTCTGCCTGGTGCCGGTCGCCATCATCGCGTTTGTCTGGCAATTACTCAGTCTGCCTTCCATGCCGGTCACCCGTCAGGCCGCGGCTTCCCGCAACGTATTCATGCTGTTTCGTCGCCGGGTGGTCACGCTGGGCATGCTGGGTGTGGGGATCTTCTTTATGGGGCAATTCACGCTCTTTACCTACATCAGGCCTTTCCTTGAGACGGTGACGCGGGTGGATGCTGCAACGGTGACCCTGGTCCTGCTGGTTATTGGTGTCGCGGGTTTCATCGGCACTACCCTGATTGGCCGGGTGCTGAAACGCGGGTTCTACCCGACCCTGATGGCCATCCCGGTGCTGATGGCCATCACTGCGCTGGCACTGATTGCCTTCGGCAGTGATGTAGCCATCGTGACGGCGCTGCTCGGGCTGTGGGGGCTGATTTCCACTGCCGCACCGGTGGGATGGTGGGCATGGGTTCCGCGTACTTTCCCGCAGAATGCCGAAGCGGGCGGCGGACTGATGGTGGCGATGGTGCAGCTGTCCATTGCCCTCGGTTCGACGGTGGGCGGCCTGCTTTTCGACCATCACGGCTACCAGAGCACCTTCCTGGCCAGCGCCGCGATGCTGATTATCGCAACCGTACTGATCTTTTTGACCTCGCGGGCAGACACTTCTGCCGCAGACCATTCATAAACCCAGGAGTAATGCCATGACAGTTAAAGCTTACGGTGCCCATGCGGGCACACTGCCGCTGGAGCCGATGGATATCACCCGTCGCGCCCCCGGTGCCCATGATGTGCAGATTGATATCGCGTACTGCGGTGTCTGCCATTCGGATATCCACCAGGTACGCGCTGAATGGGCCGGAACGCTCTATCCCTGCGTACCGGGACATGAAATTGTCGGTCGTGTAGTGGCCGTTGGCGATCACGTCTCCGGTTTTTGTGCAGGGGACCTGGTGGGGGTCGGCTGCATTGTTGACAGCTGCAGGCACTGCGGTGACTGTGACGACGGGCTGGAGAACTACTGCGACCATATGACGGGGACATACAATTTCCCGACGCCGGATGCACCGGGCCACACGCTGGGCGGATATTCGCAGCAGATTGTGGTGCATGAACGCTACGTCCTGCGCGTTACTCACCCGGAAGTGCAGCTGGCCGCCGTGGCACCGCTGCTGTGCGCGGGGATCACAACGTACTCCCCGCTGCGTCACTGGCAGGCGGGTCCCGGCAAAAAGGTCGGGGTGGTCGGTATCGGCGGGCTGGGGCATATGGGGATCAAGCTGGCGCACGCCATGGGCGCGCATGTCGTGGCCTTTACCACGTCTGAGTCCAAAAGAGGCGCCGCCAGAGCGCTTGGTGCAGATGAAGTTGTGGTCTCCCGTCATGCCAGCGAAATGGAAGCCCATGCAAAGAGCTTCGATTTCATCCTCAACACCGTTGCTGCACCGCATAACCTCGACGTGTTCACCGCACTGCTGAAACGCGACGGCACGATGACACTGGTGGGTGCGCCAGCCACGCCGCATGACGCGCCAGAAGTATTCAGCCTCATCATGAAGCGCAGGTCGATTGCCGGGTCGATGATTGGCGGCATTCCTGAAACGCAGGAGATGCTCGATTTCTGCGCCCAACACGGCATTGTCGCCGACATTGAGCTTATTCGAGCCGATCAGATTAACAACGCCTATGAGCGCATGCTCAGGGGCGATGTGCATTACCGGTTTGTCATTGATAACGCCACCCTGGCTTAATAATAAGGAGACCATCATGAAAAAATTTACGTTAGCGCTGGGGCTGTTGATCAGTGCATTTGCTTCCTCTGCGGCGGATATGTCCCGTGGAGCCGATAATTTTTATAAAAGCGATAAGGTGACGCAGCAAAAAGTCACCTTTAAAAACCAGTATCAGATGGCCGTGGTCGGCAACCTGTTTATCCCGAAAACGATGGGCCAGAACACCCGACACCCGGCTATCGTCGTGGGTCATCCGATGGGAGCCGTTAAGGAACAGAGTTCAAATCTTTATGCGCAGAAGCTGGCGGAGCAGGGTTTTGTCACGCTGGCTATCGATCTCTCTTTCTGGGGAGAAAGCGAGGGCAAACCGGGGCACCTGATTTCACCGGAAATCTACACAGATGATTTCAGCGCGGCGGTTGATTATCTGAGCACACAGCCGTTTGTCGATCCGGATAACATCGGTGTGCTGGGTATCTGCGGCAGCGGAAGTTTTGTTATCAGTGCCGCCAAGATTGACCCGCGTATGAAAGCCATTGCCACGGTCAGCATGTATGACATGGGGAGCGCGTTCCGTAATGGCCTTAATCATTCCCAGACGGGAGAACAACGTAAGGCCTTTATCCAGTCAGCCATTGAGCAACGGTTAGCCGAGTTTAAGGGCGGCGAGACGGCTTATATCCCTGGCACCGTGAACAAACTGGATGACTCCACACCGGATATTCAGCGTGAGTTCTTTGATTTCTACCGCACAGAACGCGGCGGCTACACCCCGCAGGGTCAGAAAGAAGAACTGACGACGAAACCGATGTTGAGCAGTATTGGCAAGTTTATGAACTTCTATCCGTTCAACGACATTGAAACTATCTCTCCGCGCCCGATGCTGTTTATTACCGGCGATCAGGCACACTCAAAAGAGTTCAGCGAGGATGCTTTCAAACGCGCCGGTCAGCCTAAAGAACTGTACATCGTACCGGGCGCAGGGCATGTCGATCTGTATGACCGTACCGACGTAATCCCTTTTGACAAGCTGACAGACTTTTTCCGTAAAAATCTGAAATAACGTGTTCAGTTAAGGAGCATCTGACATGAACTACAAACATCTTGGTCGTACCGGACTGCGGGTGAGCCGCATCGGTCTCGGCACCATGAATTTCGGTGAGCTGACGGATGAGTCGGCCAGCTTCAGGATCATGGATGAAGCCGTGGATGCAGGTATCAACTTTTTCGATACCGCTGACGTCTATGGCGGGCCGCAGTCACCGGATATGGCAAAGGGTTACGGAACATCCGAAGAAATCATCGGTAACTGGTTAGCGCGCAGTGGTCAGCGTGACCGGATAGTGCTGGCCACGAAAGTTTACCAGCCGATGGACACGGGCCCGAACGACAAATACCTGTCTGCCTACCATATCCGCCGCGCCTGTGAGGCCAGCCTGAAAAGGCTGAAAACGGACCATATCGATCTCTACCAGATGCACCATATCGACCGGAACACGCCCTGGGAGGAGATCTGGCAGGCCATGGAACAGCTGATCCGTGAGGGTAAAATCAGCTACGTGGGCAGCAGTAACTTTGCTGGCTGGGATATTGCCACTGCACAGTGCAAGGCTGACGCGCGCAACCTGCTGGGGCTGGCATCGGAACAGAGCCTGTACAACCTGACCCAGCGTACGGTTGAGCTGGAGGTCATTCCGGCGCTCCGTCATTACGGCATCGGCATGATCCCGTGGAGCCCGGTCGGGATGGGGATGCTGGGTGGCGTGCTGAAAAAAATTGCCGGTGGCCGCCGGTCAACACCGCAGTTGCAGGCACAAATCAACCGCCTGCGGCCGCAACTGGAGGCCTGGGAAACACTGTGTGATGAGCTGGGGGAAACACCATCAGACGTCGCGCTGGCATGGCTGCTGCAGAACCCTGTGGTTAGCGCCGTGCTCAGTGGTCCGCGTACAGTTGAACAGCTCCGTCAGAATCTCAATGCCCTGACGTTGTCTCTTTCAGACGATACGCTCAAAAGGCTGGATACCATCTGGCCGGGACCAGGCGGGGAGGCACCTGAAGCTTACGCGTGGTAAACGGTTATCAATGTTAACAATTACCGGCCTTCGGGTCGGTAATTAAATTATTTCGGCGAAATTTATTACCTGAAGATGTTGTACTTTTCATCAATTCTTAGATGTCCGCTTTTCGCTCACAGCGGACCTTCAGCCAGCAAACTCGTCCGCTTTGTGCCAGAAGCGGACATTATAAATATTAAGACAGGATTGAATGTTAGGGCAGCTTGGACTGACCCCGCCGTGAGGACAGAATTTGTCTACTGTTGTGGGGTCAGTCCTGGATCGTCTAATGGAGCGGGGTCAGTCCAAATCCTGTTTTCATTCTTCACCCAACGAGCTCAAAAAGTACATGTGCCGTACGTTTACATACGGCTGGGTTTCACCTATTAACACCAAGGAATGCAGATTCTGGTATCACCAACTGTTCCTACCTGTACAGGTTTAGGAACGAGTTGACCCGGATTATTAAAGACAGAATTGCTTCCTCCCCAAATTTGTACTGGGTTACGAATGAATGAGTTTGACCCGCCAAAAATCTGGTTCGGATTACGGAGGAAAGAGTTGCTCCCTCCCCATATCTGATCGGGGTTGTTGATAACAGAATTTGGCCCCCCGGCAATCTGCCCCATATTTCTAGCAACCCAACCATTTTTACCAACTAAGTCGTTGCTGTCTCCGAAGCAACCGTCACCACCAAATCCGTCTGTTGCACATTTAACAAGCTCGCGTGCCGTTAACCGGGTAGCCATGCATCCAGCCGCAGCATAAGGTTGCCCGCCGGTTTGCACGACACATTGCACTGCGATTTGCTGTTCAGGATTAAGTTGTAAATTAAACATATTTGCACCGGCACAACTTGCCATCTGGGTTGCATCACCTCCGTATTCCGCAGCGCATCTGAGTGCTACCTTTTGCTCTTTACTTGCGTTCTCTCCGAGTAAATAATCTGCAGAACATGTAGCAAAATCTGACGTATCGGAACTATCTCGTGCGCAACGGATTGCGGCTTTCTGATCATTACTGAGATTTTTACCTATCCAACCTTCACCAGCACAGCTTAAGAAGTTTGATTTGGAACCATTAGACTCTTGAGCACATTTTATAATGGCCTGTTGCTCGCTGGATAGACCGTCACCTAACTCATTAGAAGCACATGTGAGAAAATCATCTGAACCTTCACTATCACGGGCACAGGCCATCAGTTTGCGCTCTCTGGCTGGTAATTTTACATTTTTAGCTATCCAGCTATCGCCAGCACATGTTACAAAATCAACGGTATCGCCCCCTGACCTCTGTGCACAGTTCACAGCAATTTCCTGATCGTGGGAAAGTGAAATCCCTAATTCCGGTGCTGCACAATTTGCAAACTCTTCAGCAGTTTTGTTACTAACTGCACAATCAAGTACTTGCTGTTGCTTCTTAGGCAAAATAACTTGATGGCCAACACACCCAATGAATGCTGACGTATTTAACCCGTAATTACGGGCACACTCGATCGCTAGATCCTGTGGGGACTTATTAACAGTAGAAATTGGTGCCGGAATTACACCATGAAATTGATCTAATGCTTGTTGTTGAACAAGGTTGCAAGGCATAGGCCCATTCAGACTATTACAGATTGGGCCAACATTGGGTACGTTATTAATCACATTAAATGTTTGCGGTAACGAGGCAGGAGCCGTGTTTAACTGTTGCATCTTCAAATATTGCTGTATCGCAGCGCATGGGCCCGGACCCAATGGTCCTGCACAAATAGGTCCGATTCCCGGTTGGCTCCCTATTACCTGCAACTGGAATTGCACAGGTTGTTGTTGCATCTGAATATAGTTCTGAACAGCGGCACATTGGCCAGGCCCTAGAGGGCCCTGGCAAATAGGGCCTAAAACAGGATCGACAGCGATAATCTGTAGCGGTACAGCGAAGGTAATCAAAGGGTATATGAGGAATACGATTGGTAGAAAAATACGGAGTAAACAGATCATAGATCCCCCTAGGAATCTAAAATTAGTTATGTCAAATGTCCCTTACTCAGATAGTCCCCACCTGCAATTGAAGCATAGCCCATCACCTTTCTAAGCGTCGCTAATAGTGCTCGGTAAGGCATCCTACCTTTGGATGAGTTTACCTGTTACCTGCTCCCGTTGATTAAGACACTCAATGTTAATCATCTAGTTGTTGGAGTTGCATACTTCCGCTTCTCGCTCAAAGCGGACCTTCCATTTTCACCTGCCTTTTGCTTTGAACCCCTTTCTGCCGTATCTCGCTCACCCTTCCATACGTCTAATCAGTCCAGATCCGACTTTGCAAAAAAACCGAACAGCCCCTTAAACCGCGGTAGGGCAGGCACCGGAATTTCCGGTTGCCTACGGCTTAAAACTTAGAGGCTGGCGTACTGTCCGATCCTGTATTTTCACCAGATCTGTGCCACGGTTAAACGGTACAATGTTAAATGGCGATATGACTACGCCGGTCATCAGACGGCGTCACGCCAAATGTTTTTTTGTATAAAGTGGTGAAATAATTGCTGTTAGTAAAACCACACATAAAAGCAATTTCGGTCACGGTCATCTCTGTTTCACGCAGCCTTGATCGGGCAGACAGGAGTCTCAGCCTCTTTATGTAATTCTCGGGTGTCATTCCGGTGGCTTCTTTAATATGCCTGAACATGGTCCGGGGCGTTAAATGGAAATTTAACGCCAGCAGATCCCAGTCATATTGTTCAAAACAATTCTCCTGCAGATGGTTGAGAAGTTTATGTAATTTATAACGTGTATTGTTTTTCTGCGCCCTGTACTGGGCTTCGGTAATGACCATAACCAGTCTGAAAAAAAGATATTCCCGTTGCTCAACTGGCTGTACCGAATTAAAGATCTGATCGACCAGTGAATTGCATTCCATTCGGATCCCCGGGGGTAACCAGACATATGAACTCAGGTTACCTGCCGATATCCGCTCAAGCAGACCTTCCATCCGGCTCAGGTAATTAAAATCAACATTCGGATTAACCAGAATGTTAATCAGTTTCAGCGTTCCCAGCTCGTCGTAAAAATGATGGTCTGTTCTTCGTACATAAAAAACATCCCCCTGCTGTACAAACAGAGGCCTGCCATTAATAACATGCAGCCCATGCCCCTGTTCAACAATTACTAACTCGTCAAATTCATGAGTATGTTCACAGCCATTATCTTCCGGATCGCTTTTATACAACGCAAGCTTATCGCTGTCGGCATTGAAATACATTGTGATCGTCAGATTGTTCATACATACCTCCTGGTTACTGAGGGCAACAATAGAGGAATTGTGCCGGTACAGAAACGGAGGTTTTACAAAATGTGAACCTTCCACCTGTAATCTCACATCCACTGCCACTTTCTCTGCTGACTTGGCAGCCGCAGGGTGGTTGCCACATACCCGGGACGAATATCCTTCAGGAAATTCTAGAGGGGAAGTATATGTCGCAAGCCATACAGTCGAACAGTCATATGACCATGATGAGGGAGCCCGTCTTCCTGAATAAGGCCGCTGAGCTGACACCGGTCATACGCAGAAGAAAAACCTGTCCGCTTAATGCCATTCGCCTGTGCGAAGATCCGCAGGCAGTGCATGGCTGGAGTATGGAGCCTATAGACACCGCGGACGCTTATCTGCAAAAGAGCTTCAGCACCGGAGACAGCCTTATTCTCGATTTCGGGACGCACGGGGTGGGCTGGCTGACGTTCGCCTGTGATTACACAGGCAGCCCGCCTGATGCACCTGCACACCTCCGGTTCACCTTTGGTGAAACACTGTGCGAGATTGCCGAGCCATTCAGCGAATATGAGGGCTGGCTAAGCAGCAGCTGGCTGCAGCAGCACGACGAATACATTGATGTTATTCCTTCCACGATCCAGCTTTCACGGCGTTACTGTTTCCGGTATCTGAAAATCACTGTTGTCTCTTTATCCCCCAAATATCAGCTTCGTTTAACGGATGTGACTTTTGAAACCGTCAGTTCTGCTCCGGAAACACTCCCGGCATGTGATACCCGCGATGCGCAGTTGAGGCGCATTGATGAGATATCAGTCCTGACACTGCGTAACTGTATGCAGGAAGTTTTTGAGGATGGGCCTAAACGGGATCGCAGGCTGTGGCTGGGCGATCTGAGACTGCAGGCGCTGGTTAACAACGTCACCTTTAAGAACCATGATCTCGTACGTCGCTGTCTTTATCTCTTTTCAGGCCACCGGCGTGAGGATGGCATGGTGTCCGCCAATATATTTACCAGACCTCATGTGATCGCTGATGACACTTTCCTGTTCGACTATTCACTCTTCTATGTCGATATCCTGAATGACTACGTGCTTGAAACTCAAGATGTGGCCACCGCAAAAGAACTCTGGCCGATCGCGTTACGACAAATTGAGCTTGCTCTGGATCGCTGTGACACTGACGGCCTTGTAACAGACAGCAGCGACTGGTGGTCATTTATTGACTGGCACGAAAAACTGAATAAACAGGGCCCGTCACAGGGGGTGCTGATCTACTGTCTGCATAAAGCAATACAGCTTGCACAGATTTGCCAGCCGGAGTTATGTGAGCGTTTATCCGCCACGTTAAGCCGGCTGATGGCAGGTGCCCGGCGATTATGGGACCCAGCCAGAGGGCTGTATGTCAGTGGTGCCGAACGACAAATCAGCTACGCAACGCAGATCTGGATGGTACTGGCCGATATCGGCGACGGTGCTCACCAGCGGACAGTGATGGAAAACCTCCTTCATTCATCCCCGGAAATTGGTATGAATACGCCATACATGAGACATCACTTTATCGCCGCGTTATTAAAAACGGGTATGCGCGAACGGGCGATCGAGGAAATTAAAAAATACTGGGGGAAAATGGTCGAATACGGCGTAGACACGTTCTGGGAACTCTTCGATCCCGAACATCCCGACTTCTCTCCGTATGGCAGCAAGCTTATTAACAGTTACTGCCATGCCTGGAGTTGCACCCCGTCCTGGTTTATTCGCCAGTACGGACTTTAAATATTCGTGATTGAAGAGACAATAAAATGGCTGATACTTCACTGAATGTATGGCGCCAGCGGGTTGGATATGGCATCGCTGACTTATCCTGTAACCTGGTCTGGCAGTTAATTTCATTGTATTTGATGTTTTTCTATACCGATGTCATGGGGTTGCCGGCTTACTACGTTGGCATTATGTTCCTTGTAACAAGACTGGTGGATGGTGTTGCTGATGTCCTGATGGGACTGGTTATTGATAATACCAGTACCCGCTGGGGACGTTGCCGCCCCTGGTTACTGGTCGGTGCCGTTCCGTTCGGTGTCATGTGCGTTCTGGCCTTCTATGTCCCTGACTTCGGCACTACCGGAAAGCTGATTTATGCGTTTATCACTTATCTCTGTCTCTCTTTTCTTTATACCCTGGTGAATATCCCGTTCTGTGCAATGCTGCCATTTATCACGGCTGATTCGCAGGAAAGAACGACGCTGTCATCAGTGCGCATTTTATTAGGCTCACTGGGTTCGACCATTGTGGCAGTGGCCACGCTACCACTGGTTGCTTCGCTCGGTCGGGGCGATCAGGAGCGGGGCTTCCTCTATACCGCGATTATTTTTGGTGTGATCGCCACCTTTTTCCTGCTGGTCAGTTTTAAGAACGTTGAAGAAAAAATCACGATAACCCAGGAGCGTATGACGCTTAGTCGTGCCTGGCTGGGCCTGAAGGAAAATACCCCGTGGAAAATATTTGCGATGAATATCTTCCTGATGTGGGGGGCATTTTTCTTTCAGACCGGGGCGCTGGTTTACTTCTTTAATTACTATGTCGGCAGCACCGAACTGACAGCGATTATTGCGGGGATAACAACATTTGTGCCGCTGCTTGGAACACTGACCGTTCCGGTGCTGGCAGCCAGAATGAAGAAACGGCACGTGTATCTTTTTGCCAGTTTTATAAACCTTATTGGTATGGCAATCATGATTGCCTCAGGCGTTAATCATATGGGACTTATTGTCGGTGCCGTTATTCTGTCCCTGGGAGCTGGCCAGCGACTTGCCATCTATTTCTCCATGCAGGCCGATCCTGTGGATTATGGCGTATGGAAAACAGGTATTAACACGGCAGGTATTTTAACGTCCATTAATGGTTTCCTGGGAAAAGTCGCTATGGCCATTGCTGGCGCAATAACAGGCCTGTTGCTTTCATCCGGCGGGTATGTTGCCAATGCAACGCAATCTGCGGAGGCTTTGTTTGCGATTAAAGCCTGTTATCTCTATATACCAGCAATATTGATTATCGCATCGATGGTCTGGATGGGTAGATTTTACAGGCTCGATGATACCTACGCAGATATCTGGGCGGATCTGGATGCTGCTCAGCATTCACCATCAGATAACGAAAATAAAAAAGCAGCCGTTATTTAAATAATTATAAGGACACTTTCATGCGTATCTCTGTAATTTACGCAGCGATTTGCTGCGCCCTTTTTTCACCCCGAATGGTTAATGCCGTACAGCTGACGGTAGAGCAGCGACTGCAGCAACTTGAGCAACGACTTAATATCTCTGAGAAAAAAACGGCGGAAGCCGAAAGCCGTGCAGCAAATGCAGAAAAAAAACTGGCTGACTTATCGAAACAAAATGAAGTCACCAGTAAACAGGTTGAGGCCGTCAGTAAAAAGCAGGAAATTAATAAAGGGACTGATGGTATGGAATTCAGTGCTTATGCCCGTACTGGTCTTCTGATTAATAGCCATGGAAAAGGCGGCAGAGGCGGGCCGGGTGTTTCTCCGGCCAGCTCCCTGAATGATGATGCGCATACTGGACGACTGGGTAATGAAAAAGATAATTACCTTGAACTGAGTCTTGGAAAGCGCATGACCTTCAGTGACGGTTCATGGGCACATTTTAAAACAATGATTGCGGATGGCGCTAAAAACCCCGATCCGTGGGTGCAGGACAATAACAGTCACCATATCAACGTACGACAGCTCTATGTGGAAATGGGAGGCTTCAGTGAGTTCTCCGGACCGTTTAACGATGCTTATATCTGGGCAGGAAAACGCTTCGACAGGGATAATTTTGACATTCACTTTACGGACAGCGACATCATGTTCCTTGGGGGGACCGGAGGCGGGGTTTATGACGTCAAATGGGGAGACACCCTGCAGGGAGCTTATTCCGTTTATGGCCGAAACTTTGGCGATTTGGGTAGCGATCGCTATGAAGAAAACGACATTCAGAACGTCATGTTTACGGCGAATCATTCCTATAACAACTGGCAGCTCATGCTTACCGGTATGACTGCGCAGGGGAATGATGATCTTAAGGATAATACCTCGACAACCGGCAGTTATGCTTACCGCTCGGATAACACAGCTAAAAATGGTTACTACGCCATGCTGGCCTATCACGATAAACAGCAGTTTTACGGGCTGGCTAAAGGCATGTCTGAAACGGCTCTCCAGTATGGTGGCGGGCTTGGTGCTGAAGCGAGACAACCCGGCAGCGATGGAGATCTGACCGAAAATGCCAAATCTGTACGTCTCGCATCCTATGGCATACTCCCCGTCTGGAATAACTGGGAGCTGGCGCCATCGGTGATTGCTCAGCACAGTGAAGACCGTTACCGGGAGGGTGACCGCTATGACTGGGCAAGTTTCAATTTCCGCGCATCGCAGGCACTGACAGCGCATTTTGCGCTACTGTATGAAGCGTCCTGGCAATATATGGATCTCGATCCTAACGGACGCACTTATAGTTCTGATCAGGGGGTGCAGACCTATCAGCCAGTTAAGGGTGGATTCTATAAACTAACCTTCGCCCCGACATTTAAGGTCGGCAATGTTTTCGATATCAAGGCCCGCCCTGAAATTCGCTTGTTTGCCACTTACATGGACTGGGATAAAGAGCTTGATCGCTATGCCCTGAATGATGATTTTGGCAGTGAAGGCTTTACTGCAGGTGGTACCTGGAATTTCGGTGTTCAGGCTGAAATCTGGTTCTGAGTGAGCTGACTGCAGTGGATCGTGATTAAACATAAAATCGCGACTGTTCCCGTCGATACATTCTGGGTGTTTCAGACGTGGCCATCTTTCCGGCCACGTCTGACTCCGGCGAAGGGAAAGTCCGCCACTGGCTTACTGCAGGCTTGCTCTTACTCAGTTACTGCAGGTCGTGTCGTTCGTTCTCAAATGCCTCCCGTATTCCGGTGTCTGATTCATGCTGCTATAAATCAATTTCTCGTGATTATTAGTTTTTTGACATAAAAGCATTCTGAATTGGGCTAAAGTCAAACATGGCAGTGCGCACTACAATACCTTTCTTGTTAATACAAGCATTCAGGCTATGTCTTTCTGACTGAGCCATTCCCGGCAGGGGATAGCTTCAGAAGCCGTTGCGGAAATACATTAAGGAGAAAGCTATGTCTCGTATCGTTGTCATTGGTGGCAGTGGCCACGTGGGCTCTTATCTCGTGCCAATGCTGGTTGAACTGGGTCACCAGGTGGTAAACGTCAGCCGGGGCGCAGCAAAGCCTTATCGCCCTCATTACGCATGGTCTCTCATCGAAAACGTTGTTATTGACCGGCTGGAAGAAGAAAAGAAAGGAACCTTTGGTCAACGTATTGCTGAGCTTCAGGCCGATATTGTCATCGACATGATTGCATTTGATCTCGGCAGTACGCAGCAAATTGTTGAAGCGCTTCGCGGCAGGATTGAGCATTATCTTTTCTGCAGTTCAATCTGGGTTTACGGTCGTTATGTGTCAGTCCCCTCTCTGGAAACAGATCCTGTCAGCCCGATTGATGCTTACGGACAGGGTAAAGCGGAAAGCGAAGCCTGGCTGATGCGTGAAGCGCGGCTGTCTGGCTTCCCGGCTACTTGTTTCCGTCCGGGACATATTGTCGGTGAAGGATGGGTACCGACCACGCCTCAGGGGAATTCTAATCCTGAAGTGTATTCGCGTATTGCCCGTGGTGAAACGCTGGCACTGCCTAATCTCGGAAGTGAAACGGTACATCATGTTCATGCTATTGATGTCGCACAGCTTATCATTAAGGCCATTGAAAACCGTTCTGCTTCAGTAGGTGAAATTTTCAATGCGGTATCCGGCCAGGCCATCACGCTCAGGGGTTACGCTGAAGCCGTTTTCCGCTGGTTTGGCAGGGAACCGTCCCTGAAGTTCCAGCCTTTTGACGAGTGGCTTGCCGGGCTTGAACCTGAGTTTGCTGAAAACTCCAGAGGGCATGTGGTGCGAAGTTCTTCACATTCCATTGAGAAAGCCCGCGTCAGGCTGGGTTACCAGCCCCGTTACAGCAGCCTGGAAGCGATCCATGAGTCCGTTCAGGCCCTGATCGCCCAGGGGCAGGTAGAGTCACCTTCACGCTGATCACGACGCAGATACGTTTTTAACCTTTGTTCAGGCGGGGCAGATTGAAATCGCTGCTCCGCCGTCATCCTGCTTTTTTTATCTGACTGCAGGCTGTGAGCCTGTGGTAACTGTTCACCATCATCTTTAGAAATTATCTATGAATAAACCGCTTAATGCGGGCGGCTTCAGTGCGCCCGAAATGACGTCTGCCTGGAGTGCAGTCATCAGCATGGCTCTGCTGTGCTTCGTCCTCGTTTCATCAGAATTTATGCCGGTCAGTCTGCTGACCCCAATTGCAAATGATCTGTCGGTCACGGAAGGCCAGGCGGGTCAGGCCATTGCCTTTTCCGGGCTGTTTGCGGTGATTACGAGCCTGTTTGGTAACACATTGCTTGCCCGCTTCGACCGGCGTACAGCAGTGATTTTCTATACCCTTGTGATGGTGATGTCCGGGGTCATCGTCACATCTGCTCACGGCTACGGCATGTTTATGTTCGGGCGTGCGTTGATTGGTATATCTATTGGGGGATTCTGGTCGCTTTCTACGGCCATTCTGGTACGGATTGTGCGTCCCGTGAGTGTCCCTAAAGCTATCGCCATTCTGCAGGGCGGGACCGCACTGGCGTTCGTGGTGGCGCCACCGCTGGGAAGCTTTCTGGGCAGCCTCATCGGCTGGCGGGGTGCATTCTTTACCGTGGTACCTGCGGGCGTGATCTGCCTGATATGGCAGATGGTCGTCATACCGAAACTGCCGCCGCAACGTGATACCAGCATAAGACAGATAGCATCCCTGTTACGCAGCCGGACATTCGCCCTGGGCATGATTGCCGTGACGCTTGCCTTCATGGGACAGTTCTCGCTGTCCACTTACCTGCGTCCTTTCCTCGAAAGCGTCACTGGACTGGGCATCAACATGATTTCCCTGTTCCTGCTGGGCGTAGGCATCGCAGGTCTGACGGGAACGCTGATCTCAGGTTTTTTTGTCAGGGATAATCTGCTGCCAGCTCTCACCGGTTTACCGGCGGGCCTGGCGATCGTCGCAGGTCTGCTCACGGGGCTGGGACACATACCCGCCGCCACAGGAGCATTGCTTCTGGTATGGGGCATACTTGTGACTCCCATTCCTGTCGTATGGAATACCTGGATGACCCGGATTATTCCGAATGAACTGGAGGCTGGCGGTGCCCTGATGGTCGCCCTGATTCAGTTCGCCATTACAATGGGCGCATTCACTGGCGGCGAATTATTTGATCACCAGGGCTGGGTCAGCACCTTCATGCTCGCCACCGCCCTGCTGGTAGCCTCTGCCATTATTGCCGTCCTGCCCGGGCGTCGCTCACTGGCAGGAAAATGAATGCCAGACAGGCCGCCTAACCCGCCGAAGGGATGCGTAAGGCATCAATAATAACTTTCAGTGCCGGCGACATCTGTCGCCGGCTGGGATAATAAAGATGATAGCCCTTGAAAACAGGGCTCCAGTCCTCAAGCACTCTCTCCCACTTCCCCTGCTTTATCCCGGGTTCGGCCAGATTATCCGGAACATATGCCAGTCCATACCCAGCCTCAACGGACGTGAGCATCGGATAAACGCTGCTGTATATCAGCTGACCCTGAACTTTCATGTTCAGTTTCTCATCCCCTTTCTCAAACTCCCATGCGTACAGCTGCCCGGCCCCGGAATGTCTGATATTGATGCAGTTATGACCAGCCAGTTCTGAAGGGTGTGAAGGTTTACCGGCTCTGGCAAGGTAGTCCGGAGATCCAATTACGGCAGGCCGCCAGTCAGCCCCAATCCTGACAGCTATCATATCCTTGACCACATCATCCCCTAGCCGGACTCCAGCATCAAAGCGCCCCTCAACAATATCGATAAAGCCGTTTTGCTGGGACAGTTCGACCTGAATATCAGGATAATGTTTAAGGACCGGGGCCAGAGCCGGCCAGATGTACTCATGCAGCATGTGGTCTGAAACCGTGAGCCTTACCGTTCCCGCAGGTGTGTCGCGAAAACGAAGCAGGTCAGAGATATCTGTTTCTATGGCGTTGAGGCGCGGTTCAAGCGCGGCCATAAGTTTTTCACCGATATCGGTGGGCGCCACTTTGCGCGTTGTACGCATCAGTAGCCGCATACCGAGCCTTTCCTCAAGACGTCTGATAATGTGAGACAGCGTTGATTGAGAAATATTCAGCCGTGCAGCAGCTCTGGTAAAACTCCGTTCCTGCGCGACAGCAAGGAACGCAAGATAGTCATTAAAATCTTCGCGCATGAACGTTTTCCGTGTAATGAACAAACCTTTCGGCTTAAGCTTTTTCCTGAATGATTTTACAGTCATCCTCTTTGAAAGTCCGTTGTTCGCTCATAGCGGACCTCTACTTAATCATTTTGTCCACTCTCTGCCAGAAGCCGACGTTGTTTACATTGTGTTATGTTGAGTTATTGGGATAAGTTCACCGAAAGTCATATCTTCAAGTGCGAGGCAAAGTAGATGGATTTAGAAACACCCCGTTTAAAGCTTGAACCCTATGATGACTCTCATTACGAAGGCTTGAGGGTAATGGATAGTGATGCCAGTGTGATGCGTTATATCACCGGAGGTATCGTTAAAACGCCCGAAGAAACCTGGGAAGGTATCAGAAGAGTCCAGGCACGTTGGGATAAGTACAACTTCTCATGGTGGGCTATCAAAGAGAAGTCCTCTGGGATGATCGTTGGTGCAGCATGCCTCCAGCATCTGGCAAACGTGGATGGCGCACCATTAGAGATTGGCTGGCGTCTCGTGCTGGAACACAATGGCAAGGGCTATGCAACAGAGGCAGCTCAAGCGATCGTTGATTACGCGGCGGAAAAGGTAGGAGCAACTTATCTGGTTGCTGTTGCCGATCCTGCAAATATCCCCTCGCAGCGTGTGATGCAGAGGTTAGGTATGACTTACAAAGCCATAGAGCAGCATTACGATGTGCCATGTGTGGTGTATGAACTTAATATTCGCAAGCCTGCTTAGATGTTGGCTACTCCGTGCAAACGGGGTAGCGGTAAAGGAGTTGTGCCCTTGACTACAAACAACCGGAACTGGACGTAATCGTTGTCGAATAATCATCTCTGTTTTGATCGCTCCTCGCTCATAGCGGACGCTCATCTCACTACACCCAACACGTGCATTCCGAAATTCTCACCGCTCATCGTAACTACCGCCGCACCTGCAGTGGCGGCGTTCAGGTGCAACGGCAGAATGAGGCATCTGTTGGAATAGCTGAAAGCCAGAGAGAAAACAGGAGAAGAGCGCGGCTCGAAGAACTGAGAAACCGCCGCAGCTAGCTTATGGCGTGATAAAATCCGAACGGAAAAGCATATTGAACTACCGCGTGCCGCATGAGCGGCACGCGGTATCTCCTCCTGAATGGAAAGGGAGTACAACCTAGGCTGCATCCGCCAGCACAAACATCCCGTACGGATGAATTTCCAGGTAATAGGCCTCCCCGACATCCGGTTGCAGACGTGTGGCATTCACCTGCAACAAAATCTCCTGCCCGTGCCACTCGACAATCACCTCATACTGCGGCCCCATATAGGCGACGTGGCGGATCACGCAGCGCTGGCTCTCGTCGCCGTGCTGGCTCAGGGTGATCGCCTCCGGGCGCACGCCCACGGTGCCGGTTCCCTGGGCGGCAAAGTGCAGCGGACGGGGCAGGCGGTAGCCGTGGATCGCCACAGACTCGTGGCTGAAGCTGGCCGGGAACAGGTTGGCATCGCCCATAAAGCTCGCCATAAAGCGCGACGCGGGCTGGCGATAGAGATCCTGCGGTGAGCCAATCTGCATAATGTTGCCCTTGTTCATCACCAGCACGGTGTCCGAGACCGCAAAGGCCTCGCTCTGATCGTGGGTAACGTATAGCGAGGTAATGTTGAACTGCTTTTGCAGCTCGCGGATCTTGTCGCGCATGCTTCGACGCAGGTTGGCATCAAGATTACTCAGCGGCTCATCGAACAGCAGCACTTTCGGTTTGAGGATCAGCGCCCGGGCCAGCGCCACGCGCTGCTGCTGGCCGCCGGAGATCTGATCCACATAGCGATCGTCAAAGCCCTCCAGGTCCACCATCGCCAGCGCCTCTTTGACGCGGGTTTTGATCTCCCCACGCGGTACGCCGAGCATCTTCAGGCCGTAGCCGACGTTCTCGCCCAGTGACATGTGCGGGAACAGGGCGTAAGACTGGAACACCATGCAGATATCACGCTGCTGAATGGAGCTGTGGGTCACGTCCTCGCCGTCGATAAAGATCTGCCCGCTGGTGGGCTTTTCCAGCCCGGCGACCAGACGCAGTACCGTGGTTTTACCGCAGCCGGAAGGGCCGAGCAGCGTCACCATCTCTCCCTGCGGGATCGCCAGGTTGATGTTTTCAATTACCGTGTTCGCGCCAAAGCGCTTGGTCACGTTACGCAGTTCAACAAAATGTTTCTGAGTCATAGTGTTACGCCTGGTTTTTGGCTTTAGAACGGGAGATACGCGCCTCACCGATCAGCCAGTCAAAGAGGAAAATGATCGCCAGCATGACCACAATCAGGATCGAGCCGTAGGCAATCGCCACGCCGTATTCGCCATCTTCCACGCGGTTCAGAATGTAGGCCGTGGCTACCCGGGTATCCGGGGTGACCAGGAACACAATGGCGCTGACGGTAGTAATGGCACGCACAAAGCTGTAGATCAGCGCCGACAAAATGGCCGGACGCAGCAGCGGCAGCAGGATGTGGGTGATGGTACGCAGCGACCCGGCCCGCAGGCTGAGCGAGGCTTCGTCCAGCGATTTGTCGATCTGACCCAGACCCGCGATCCCGGCGCGAATACCCACCGGCACGTTACGCATCACCATTGAGATAATGACGATGGCGGCGGTGCCCGTGAGGTACACCGGCGCGCTGTTAAAGGCCAGAATGTACGACACGCCCGCCACGGTGCCTGGAACGGCAAAGCACAGCATGGTGGTGAACTCGATGGTCTTTTTGCCTTTGAACTGCTGGCGCACCACGATCCAGGCGATCAGTAAACCGAAGGCGGCGGTGATCGGTGCGGCGATCCCGGCGTACAGCAGGGTATCGAGCAGCGAAGGCCATGCGCCATCGCTCATCCCCTGGCCGAACAGCTTGATAAAGTTATCCAGCGTCAGGGTGTAATCCACCCCCCAGTTGACGGTAAAGCTGCCGTAGAAAATGCTGCCGTAGAGCAGGGCGTTAAAGGCGATCCACACCGCCAACAGGGCGATCACGCTCCACACCAGCGTCACCGGCAGGGGCTGTACGTCGCCGCGATAGGACTTGCCGGTGACGGTTACGTAAGAACGTTTGCCGATCCACATATACTGGATGCAGAACACCAGCAGTGAGAACAGCAGCAGGAAGGCGCCCAGGGTGCTCGCCGCCTGGTAATCCAGCTGGGAACCAGTGATGTAGAAGTAAATCTGCGTGGCCAGCACGTCGAAGTTGCCCCCCAGCACCAGCGGGTTACTGAAGTCGGCCAGCGACTGCACAATCACGATCAAAAAGGCGTTCGCCAGCGCCGGTTTCAGCAGCGGGACAAAGACGCCGTTAAAGGTCTGCCAGCGGCTGGCGCGCAGGGTATACGAAGCCTCCTCCAGCGACGGGTGAATGGTCTTGATCGCGCCATCGAGGATCATAAACGCCATCGGGGTGAAGGCCAGCACCTGCGCCAGCCAGATGCCGGTAAACCCGTACAGCCAGTTGGTGTTGGTTAAGCCAAACCAGTCAACCATCAGTTCAGTGACGTAGCCGGAGCGCCCCATCATCAGCGTCACGCCCAGGCCCACCACGAACGGCGGGGTGACGATCGGCAGGATCGAGAAGATGCGGCCAATAATGGCGCTGCGTCTGGCGATGCGGGTGGTGTAGATCGCCAGCACCAGGCCAAAGAAGGTACAGCCGATACCCACCGCAATGGAGAGCAGGATCGAGTTGATGATCACCTGAATGATGTGCGACTGCGACAGCACATTCATAAATGCCAGCGGGGCGAATTCCCCTGCGTCGTTGGTGAACATCGGGATAAAGATGGCGATGCTCGGCCAGACGATAAAGATGCCGATCAGCGCGACGATGGCGATCAGCGAGCCAATCACAAAGCGGTCGCCCCCCAGCCACTCAAGACGGGTCAGGGCCAGCGTTATGATCGCCCCCAGCGCCACAAACAGCACGATGGTGGCATAGCCTAAACCGCGCCCTTCAAGGATGGCGCTGATGACCACAAAGGCCATGCACAGCAGCGCCCAGCCAGCGTCGAGGTAGTGGCGGCTGCGCTTTTCGCGCTTCGCTTCGCTGAACGGACGTACCAGCAGCAGAGTGGGGAGCAGATACCACAGCCAGCTGACGTTAAAGTGCGACCAGCTATAGGCATCGAGGATCTCGTCGCTGGTGGATTCCAGCAGGCCATAATCCAGGCTCCAGCTCGGCAGCAGGGCAAAGGCCAGCCAGCCAACGAAAACCCAAAGGAAGACCGCATCCCGTTTTTTCACGGGATGAAGAGCGAGTGTCTGTGACATAAATATTCCGGTGTTGAGGAATGTACAGGCCGGGTGAGCGCAACCGCCACCCGGCATTGACTGCGTCGTGGGCTTATTTACCCATCTTCACGTCGCTGACCCACTTGTTGATCAGCGCCTTACGCACGTCCGTAGAGCCGTACTTATCCATGTCGTAGCTGATGAGTTTCAGGTCATCCAGCTTCAGCGAGTTCGGCGAAGTCTCGGCGGTGGTATTGGTCAGGATCTGATAGGACTTGCCCTGCTTCCACGCCAGCTCCTGCGCCTCTTTTGACAGCACCCAGTCCACGAACAGCTTCGCGTTCTCTTCGTTACGTGCGCCTTTCAGAATGCTCACGCCGCCGATTTCATACCCGGTGCCTTCGCAAGGCGAAATCAGCTCCAGCGGCGCGCCTTGCTCTTTTTCCAGGGAGTAGTCGTGCAGGAAGCCAATGCCGATGGCCGTTTCACCGCGAGCGGCGTTACGCGCCGGGGCAATGCCGGATTTGGTGTACTGGGAGACGTTGCCGTTGAGCTGCTTCAGGTAGTCGAAGGCCTGATCTTCACCCCACAGCTGGACGAACGTCGCCAGCGCGGTGTAGGCGGTGCCGGAGCTTTGCGGATCGGCAATCTGGATTTCGCCTTTGTATTCCGGTTTGGTCAGATCTTTCCAGCACTGTGGCACCGGCAGGTTCTTCTCTTTCAGGCGCTGGGTGTTGACGCCGAAGCCCAGAATACCCACGTAGACTGCGGAAGAGAGGTTGCCTTTCACCTTCGCCGGATCGCGGAATTTCTCCATGATCTGCTCCAGATTCTTCGACTTGTACGGTTGCAGCAGCCCCATTTCACCGGCCTGGGATTGGGGATCCAGGGTACCGCCGTACCAGACATCAGCCTGCGGGTTTTTCTTCTCGGCATCCACTTTCGCCAGCGTGCTGCCGGAGCCGTTACGGATAAACGAGGTTTTGACGTCGTATTTGTCGCCAAACGCTTTGGTTTCGGCTTCGCACATTTCGTTGGTGGCGCTACAGTAAACCACCAGACGGCCTTTGGCCTGTGCGGCACCGGTTAAGGTGGCCAGCGCGATCCCGGAAGCTATGAGGGTAGAGAGAAGCGTTGTTTTCATTATTCAGCCCTTGTTATGACGTTATGTGACTGCGAGAAGCGGTGATGCCCGCCATCAGCAGCGGCATCAGGAGTAAACCCATCAGCACGGCGGCAATCGAGAGCAAACTGAACATCCCCGACCAGCCGTAGCGTTCGATAACCTGTGACAGCGGCCACCCGGCCAGCGCGGCCCCCAGATAAGCGAACACGCCAAGAAAACCGGTAATCGACCCTGCTGCCTGCTTGTGTCCGCACTCCACGGCGGCAAGGCCGATCAGCATCTGCGGACCAAAGACAAAAAATCCCACCGTAAAAAAGCACATTGCCAGCAGGGCGTAGTGGTGAACCGGCGCCAGCCACAGAGCAGCCACCGACACCATCAGCCCCAGCGTAAACAGCAAAATCATCGGCGCCCGCTGGCCGCTGAACAGCAGATCCGATCCCCAGCCAGCGAACAGCGCCCCGAGCAAACCGCCCACTTCAAACAGCATCACTGTGGCGTTGGCGCTTAACAGGTTGACGCCGTGGCTCTCCGCCAGCCAGATGTTGCCCCAGTCGTTGAGGGCGATGCGGATGAGATACACCAGCACATACGACGCCCCGAGCAGCCAGATCATCGGGTTTTGCAGCATGGTAGTGCGTAACATCTGCCACAGCCCCATCGGCGGGCTGTGCTGTTGCTGGCGCAACTCCAGCGGATCGTTGCGCCACTCGCCCACCGTTGGCAGACCCTCTTCCTGCGGTGTGCCCCGCAGTTGTGTGGTCAGCCACAGGCCGAGCACGATACTGATGATCCCCGGTGTCAGCATCGCTGCCTGCCAGCCCCAGCGATGGGCGGCAAAGGCACAGATCAGCGGAATAATGGCCCCGCCGATGTTGATAGAGGTATTCCAGCATCCCCACCAGAAGCCACGCTCGTTACGCGAATACCAGTGGGTGAGCAATCTTGCGCAGGGCGGCCATCCCCATCCCTGAAAGAAGCCGTTCAGCGTCCAGATAAACAGCAGTAGCGGCAGCGAGTCGCCGAAGGCGAACAGCACGTTCAGCACCCCGGTTGCCATCAGGCCGATACCCATAAATGCCCGCTGACCTTTACTGTCATGCCACAGTCCGGCGGCAAATTTCGACAGGCCATAGCTCAGATAAAACAGCGACCCGATCAGGCCGATGTCGCTTTTGCTCAACCCCAGATCCATCTGCAAAGCAGGCAGGATGTAGTTGAGGCTTTTACGCGTCAGGTAAAACGCGGCGTAACCTATCACCATGCAGATCAGCAGTTTCGGGCGAAGCCGACGGTAGCGTTGAGTAACCTGTTCAGCTGACAGTGCGGGCATGGCGTTCTCCATTTGAGATGACTGTATGAAAGCGCGACGAAAAAGGGATGAGAGAAAGTCTGGCGTGACTAAGACTTTTTCCTGGTTAGCGGTGTGTTTGTTGCAAAATTGTGGGCAGGTTAACAATTACGCGGGTGCCGCCCTGCGACTCCAGCGTCATTTCCCCGCCGAGAGCATGCACGCGCTCGCGCATCCCCTGAATACCAAAACCGGGCATCTGCTGCGGGCTGATGCCGCTGCCGTTATCCCGCACCTCCAGGCGCAGCTGATTGTCGTGCTGACAGAGCAGGACGCTGACCTCGCTGGCATCGGCGTGTTTGCTGACGTTATTCAGCAACTCCTGCAGCAGGCGATAGAGGGTAAAGACCAGGGTTTCACTCTGGGGCGGGCCAGGCAGTTGATAATCAAACCGGCAGTGGATCCCGCGCTCGGCAAAGGCGAACTCATTCACCAGGTGGTGCAGCGCCTCCTTTAAGGAGAGTTCATCCAGCACCGGCGGGCGAAGCTGGCGCAGCAATTGCCGGGTGGAGTGATGGATGCGCCGGGCCAGCTCGTTGATCTGCCCGGCCGCCTCTAAGGCCTGCGGCGTGTCGCCCGCCCGCTTCACCAGCTGGGACTGGATTTGAATGGCGGTGATGTTCTGACCAATCTCGTCGTGCAGCTCGCGGGCCAGGTGTTTGCGGGTGTCCTCTTCGGTGTGGATCAGCTTTTCCGTCAGTTCGCGACGCGCCTGGAGTTCCGCCTCCAGCCGACGGCGGTAATGATCGAGGTTCATCGCCAGATGCTGCTGGCGGCTGATGGCGATCCCCAGCCCAATCCCCAGCAGCGACTGGGTGGCGAGGAAGATCTCCAGCTCCAGCAAGTCGCTGAACCCCACCCCCACCTGGCGGGCGATGGTGATCATCATGCTGCCCAGCAGCCCGGAGAGCACGCCGCCCTGCCAGCCGAACTTCCACGCCATCATCACGTTGGGCAGAAACACCACGATCAGCAGCAGCCGCTCCAGGGCAGGGGAGAGCACCATCTGGGTGCCGATACCGATAATAAAGAACAGGCTGCACCAGATGATCAGCGAAGTGCGCAGGGGTGGGTTGCTGGTATCAAGCCCGAGCAGATGATAGCGGTGCTGCTGGCGTAAAAACTCAAATACCAGATAGACGAACGGCGTCAGCAGCACGCCGCCGGTAAAGGAGGCCAGCGCCAGCAACGTGGTCGGGCTGGCGAGAAACGGCGCCAGAATCAGCGTCTGGAGCAGCGCGTTGAGGGTTACCGCGGCGATCAGCAGCGACAGGCGCTGCCAGTAGAGCGGAAAGCGGTGCCAGTAGCGTTGCGCCAGCCACGCACTGACGGTGCCCACCAGCGGCACCACCAGCATCAGGTGATGGGTCAGGAGTTGTTCCCCCTGTAGCCAGAGCATGGCGGCCAGCGGGGGGAGGATCAACGCGGGCCAGAAGCGGCGTGCCAGCACGATCAGCAGCGCCAGATAAACGCCCTGCGGCAAAAACAGCGCCGCCTGCTGCCCGTTGTGGGTGAGGTAAAAACTGAGCGTCCACAGCATCAGCCAGCCGGTGCCCCAGGCCAGCATAATAAACAGCGAGAGGATGATGTGGCGCAGGGAGCGTCGCATCAGTGGCCAGTCAACAGCTGGTGATCAAGGGCAAAATGCACCAGTTCGATGGTGCTGTTGCACTGCAGTTTGCCCAGCACGTTGGCGCGGTGGACATGGACGGTCTTGTGGCTCAGTTCGAGTTTGAAGGCTATCTCTTTCACGCTTTCGCCCTGAACCAGCAGCTCGAACACCTCTTTCTCACGCGGGGTCAGCGCCGCCAGCGCCTGCGACACCGGTTCACCGCCGCGCAGGGCTTTGACCGCATCGGCACACAGATAATGGCCACCCATCCCGACGGATCGCACCGCCTGCACTAACTCCTCCGGGCCGCAACGTTTGGTGAGGTAGCCGCTGGCCCCGGCGTCCAGGGCGCTCTGCACAAAGGCGGGCGTGTCGTAGATGCTGAGGATAATGGCGCGGAACCCCGGGCGCTGTTGGCGCAGGCGTTTGAGCAGGCTCAGGCCGTTTTCATCAGGCATGGCGACGTCAAGCACCGCCACGTCGATGGCATCGCGGGTGAGGGCGGGCCAGGCCTCGGCGGCGCTGCTGTACTGGCCTTCGACAACCAGATCCTCTTCCAGATTTAACAGCTGGGCGAACCCGGAACGCACCACCACGTGATCGTCCACCAGCACCACTTTGATCATCACAATTACCTTTGCGGAATAATTTACCTATGATGCCTGTCAATGCTTATCTGGCAATCCCATGCCTGCGGTTATGTAACGAATGTAACAAAATTGCAATAGTGCCGGTAAGCGCAGCGCCGCCGGGCAAAACAAACCGCACAAAATTCACTATCTATTGCCGCTTTTTTTCTAAAAACGATTCGGCATTAACGATGCTTTTTAATTCCTTTATCAAAATTCCGCCGCCAGAAATACTGCCCTCATAACAACAGAGGGGAGCAGACATTATGGCAATTTCATCGCGGTTTACCTTATTTGGCGCACTGGCGCTGTGGGCCGTTCAGGCGCAGGCGGTGGAGGTCACCGTCGCGTATCAAACCTCAGCGGAACCCGCGAAAGTGGCGCAGGCGGATAAAACCTTTGAGAAAACGAGCGGCGCTAAAGTGGACTGGCGTAAGTTCGACAGCGGCGCCAGCATTGTGCGTGCGCTGGCTTCCGGCGACGTACAGATTGGTAATCTCGGCTCCAGCCCGCTGGCGGTTGCGGCCAGTCAGCAGGTGCCCATCGAAGTCTTCTTGCTGGCCTCGCAGCTCGGCAATTCCGAAGCGCTGGTGGTGAAGAAAAATATCACTAAACCTGAAGATCTGATCGGCAAACGCATTGCGGTGCCTTTTATCTCTACCACCCACTACAGCCTGCTCGCCGCCCTGAAGCACTGGAACATCAAGCCGGGGCAGGTAGAGATTATCAACCTGCAACCACCGGCCATTATCGCCGCCTGGCAGCGGGGCGATATTGACGGGGCCTACGTCTGGTCGCCTGCGGTAAATGAACTGCAGAAAGACGGCAGCGTGCTGACCGACTCCGCCCAGGTGGGCCAGTGGGGGTCGCCGACCCTGGATGTCTGGGTCGTGCGCAAAGATTTTGCCGAAAAACACCCGGAAGTGGTGAAAGCCTTCGCTAAAAGCGCCATTGACGCCCAACAACCCTACATTGCCAACCCGGATGAATGGCTGAAAAAGCCAGACAATCTGGAGAAACTTGCCCGTCTGAGCGGCGTGCCAGAGGCCGACGTACCGGGGCTGGTAAAAGGCAATACCTATCTGACACCTGCCCAGCAGCAGCAACAGCTGGCGGGGCCGGTGAATAAAGCGATTATCGATACCGCAGGCTTCCTGAAAGAGCAGGGCAAAGTGCCCGCGGTGGCGGCTGACTACAGCCAGTACGTGACCGACCGCTTTGTGAAGTAAGGGGGCCGTATGCTGACTATTACAAATCTGTACGCCGATTACGCTGGCAAGCCTGCGCTGGACGATATCAACCTCACGCTGGACAGCGGCGAGCTGCTGGTGGTACTCGGCCCGTCCGGCTGTGGGAAGACCACGCTGCTGAATCTGATCGCCGGGTTTGTACCTTATCAGCACGGCACCATTCAACTGGCCGGTAAAAAGGTGGAAGGCCCCGGCGCCGAGCGCGGCGTGGTCTTCCAGAATGAAGGGCTGCTGCCGTGGCGCAACGTGCAGGAGAACGTCGCCTTCGGCCTGCAACTGGCGGGCAAATCACAGGATGAGCGGCTGGCAATTGCCAGGGAAATGCTGAAAAAAGTGGGCCTGGAAGGGGCGGAAAAACGTTTTATCTGGCAGCTCTCCGGTGGCCAGCGTCAGCGCGTCGGCATTGCCCGGGCGCTGGCGGCGAATCCGCAGCTGTTGCTGCTGGATGAACCCTTCGGGGCGCTGGATGCCTTTACCCGCGAGCAGATGCAAACCCTGCTGCTGCGCCTGTGGCATGAAACCGGCAAACAGGTGCTGCTGATCACCCATGATATCGAAGAAGCGGTGTTTATGGCCACCGAACTGGTGCTGCTCTCGCCGGGACCGGGACGGGTGCAGGAGCGTCTGCCGCTCAGCTTTGCCCGCCGCTTTGTCGCAGGGGAGCCGGTGCGCAGCATCAAGTCCGATCCTCACTTTATCGCCCAGCGCGAATACGTGCTGAGCCGCGTGTTTGAACAGCGGGAGGCTTTCTCATGAGCATTGTGGTGAGTGATAAAACCGCGCGCAAACGCCTGACCCTTCGCTGGCCCTTCTCCCGCCAGTTAACGCTCAGCGTCGGCACCCTGCTGGTGCTGCTCGCCGTGTGGTGGGCGGTGGCCGCACAGCAGTGGATTAGCCCGCTGTTCCTGCCGCCGCCGGGCCAGGTGCTGGTGAAACTCTTCACTATCGCCGGTCCAGAGGGGTTTATGGATGCCACGCTGTGGCAGCATCTGGCCGCCAGCCTCGGACGCATTCTGGTGGCGCTGCTGGCGGCAGTGATCCTCGGTATTCCGGTGGGTATTGCGATGGGCTTAAGCCCGACGGTGCGCGGCATTCTTGATCCGCTGATCGAATTGTATCGCCCGGTGCCGCCGCTGGCCTATCTGCCGCTGATGGTGATCTGGTTTGGCATCGGTGAGACCTCGAAGATCCTGCTGATCTACCTGGCGATTTTCGCCCCGGTGGCGATGTCGGCGATGGCGGGGGTCAAAAGCGCCCAGCAGGTGCGGATCCGGGCGGCGCAGTCGCTGGGGGCGAGTCGTGCCCAGGTGCTGTGGTTTGTGATTTTACCCGGCGCGCTGCCGGAGATCCTGACCGGGTTGCGTATCGGACTTGGGGTCGGTTGGTCGACGCTGGTGGCGGCTGAACTGATCGCCGCGACGCGTGGGTTAGGTTTTATGGTCCAGTCGGCGGGGGAGTTCCTGGCGACGGACGTGGTACTGGCCGGGATCATGGTGATCGCCGTGATCGCCTTCGGATTAGAACTGGGGCTGCGCGCTCTACAGCGCCGCCTGACGCCCTGGCATGGAGAGAGACAATGAGTGAACGTCTGACTATTACCCCGCTGGGGCCGTACATTGGCGCACAGATTTCCGGCCTGGATGTCACCCGACCATTGAGTGATAACCAGTTTGAGCAGCTCTATCACGCGGTGCTACGCCATCAGGTGGTGTTCCTGCGGAAGCAGGCGATCACGCCCCACCAGCAGCGCGCCCTGGCGCTCCGTTTTGGCGATCTGCATATCCATCCGGTCTACCCGCACGCCGAGGGGGTGGAGGAAATTATCGTGCTGGATACCCACAACGATAACCCGCCGGACAACGATAACTGGCACACCGATGTCACCTTTATTGACACGCCGCCTGCCGGGGCGATTCTCGCGGCCAAACAGCTGCCGGACAGCGGCGGCGACACCCTGTGGGCCAGCGGGATCGCCGCGTTTGAGGCGTTATCCGCGCCGCTCCGCCAGCTGCTGAGCGGCCTGCGGGCGGAGCATGATTTCAAAAAATCCTTCCCGGAGTATAAGTACCGTAAAACGGAAGAGGAGCATCAGCGCTGGCGGGAGGCGGTGGCTAAACATCCCCCGCTGCTGCATCCGGTTGTGCGCACCCATCCGGTCAGCGGCAAGCAGGCGCTGTTCGTTAACGAAGGGTTCACCACGCGGATTGTGGATGTGAGTGAGAAAGAGAGCGAGGCCCTGCTGGGGTTCCTGTTTGCGCACATCACCAAACCGGAGTTCCAGGTGCGCTGGCGCTGGCAGGAGAACGATCTGGCGATCTGGGATAACCGGGTGACGCAGCATTACGCGAATGCAGATTATCTGCCGCAGCGGCGGATTATGCAGCGGGCAACGATTTTAGGGGATAAGCCTTTTTATCGTGCGCCCTGATCCCCTCACCCTAACCCTCTCCCCAAAGGGGCGAGGGAACCGTCCGATGCGGTTTTCAGCCTCTCACCAAAGGGGCGAGGGGACCGTCCGATGCGGTTTTCAGCCTCTAACCAAAGGGGCGAGGGGACTGTCAGACGCAGTTTTCACCCTCTTCACAAAGGGGCGGGGGGACCATCCGACGCGGTTTTTACCCTCTCCCCAAAGGGGCGAGGACCGTCCGATGCGGTTTTCACCCTCTCCCCAAAGGGGCGAGGGGACCGTCCGATGCGGTTTTCACCCTTTCCCCAATGGGGCGAGGGGATTGTCCGATGCGGTTTTCACCCTCTCCCTAAAGGAGGGTGGGGACTGCCAGACGCGGTTTTCACCCTCTCCCCAAAGGGGCGAGGGGACTGTCAGACGCGGTTTTCATCCTCTCCCCAAAGGGGCGAGGGGACTGTCCGACGCGGTTTTCACCCTCTCCCCAAAGGGGGGAGGGGGCTGTCCGACGCGGTTTTTACCTTCTGCCCAAATGGGCCAGCGGACTGTCAGACGCGGTGGTTTTCACCCTCTCCCTTTTAGGGAGAGGGCTGGGGTGAGGGTTGTAAATGCGCCTCTATATACCGCTGATAGCGGTTCGCCTTCAGATAGCACAAGTCCACCAGCACCAGCCCATCCACGCAGTTGTTAAACGACGGGTCGCTGCCAAAATCGATAAACTGTACGCCGCCTGGCTCGCATAGCTCGGAATACTGCTTATATAACGGCGGGATGCCGCATCCCAGATTGCCGAGCAGCGATTTCAGCCGGGTCAGATCCTCTACATAATCTTCCCCACCAAACTGCGCCAGCACCTCGGGTAACGAGGCGGGATAGGGGCGACGCGAGGCGGCCAGCGGGTGCGTTGCCGGGAACCAAAGCCGGTAAAAGGCCACCAGCAGATCCCGCGCTGCGGGCGGTAATCCACCGGAAATGGAGACGGGGCCGAACAGGTAGCGATAGTGCGGATAGCGCGCCAGATAAGCGCCAATCCCGGACCACAGGTAGTCCAGCCCGCGCCGTCCCCAGTAACGCGGCTGAATAAAGCTGCGCCCCAGTTCAATGCCATGTTCAAGGATATCCCGCATTTTGTCGTCGTAGTGGAACAGGCTGTAGCTGTACAGCGCCTCCGGCTCCCGCATCGCCGTCGGGATAAAGCGGTAGGCGCCGACGATCTCCAGATCCTCGTCATCCCACAAAATCAAATGCAGGTAGTCATCATCAAAGCTGTCGGTGTCGCGGCGCTTCCCGCTGCCTTCCCCCACCGCGCGAAAGGCAATCTCCCGCAGACGCCCCAACTCGCGCAGGATCGGGGCCTCTTCCTGGCCGTTACGCTGCCACAGATAGATGGTTTTGCCATCGGCGGTGGTACCCAGAGATTCCGCCTGCGCCAGCTCGCGCTTCAGGGTCGCCCGGTCTTCCGGTCGCGCAATGGCAGATTCGGTTTTGAATATCCCCGGCAGCCCCTTGCCGAGACGCAGCACGTGCTGGCGGCACTGCTCGGCCATCTCCCGTGGGGAAAGTGTGGGGCTGAACCAGTGACTCCAGCCAATCTGCTGGCCGATTTTGACCGGCAGGCGGCTGTGGCGGCGGCGAAACATCTGCTGCATCAGCAGCAGCATCGACAGGTTCGGGGCGAGCAGGGTGCTGGCATAGAACAGCAGGCTGTTGCGGGCGTGGATGTTGACCGGCAGCAGCGGCGCGCGAAATTTG
The DNA here is from genome assembly GCF_043105735.1 of Leclercia sp. GLN_9. Lineage (NCBI taxonomy): Bacteria > Pseudomonadati > Pseudomonadota > Gammaproteobacteria > Enterobacterales > Enterobacteriaceae > Leclercia > Leclercia sp. GLN_9. Next base: position 202,786 of record NZ_JBICLV010000010.1, on the reverse strand, counting down.
CCCGCCAGCTTGATAAAGCCAGGGTGCCACTTTTTATCGCGGATGCCTGTGCGCGTCGGGCGGGAGACTTCCCCCGCCGGGAAGAAGATCAGCACGCCGGCATGTTGCAAATGCTGCTCCATCAGGGTGAACGACGATTTCGCCGTCCGCCCGCCGATGTTATCCACCGGGATAAACAGCGAGCTTAGCGGCTCCAGATGCGTCAGCATGCGGTTGGTCACCACTTTTACATCACGGCGCACGCGGGAGACGGCATACAGCAGCGCCAGCCCGTCCAGCGTACCGGTAGGATGGTTAGCCATCACAATGAGCGGGCCGTGAGCGGGGATCTGTTCGAGGTCGTGAGCCGGAAGGGTGCAGAGGATATCGAGATGTTCCAGAACCTGTTCCACCATATCCAGCCCTTTCAGGTGGCGGTGGTAGGCGGCAAACTGCCGGAACTCTTCTTCGTGGAATAATTTCTTTAACAGCCTTTTTTGCCAGGGGGCAGGCCTCGCCTGCGGCCAAAGGTCATCAAGAACGCTGTCGAGACTAAACATGGTGGCACCTCCTGCTGTCCTGCTCAGACAGTAGAAGCGGCAGATGTCGGTTGTATTGCAGAGGAGTGAAGCTTGTGTTCCAGGTCGTAGGCCGGGCAGGGCGAAGCCGCTACCCGGCAATACGGATTAACGCAGAATTTTCTTCTCGGCCAGATCCAGCGCGAAGTAGCTGAAGATCAGATCCGCGCCTGCACGTTTGATCGCGCCCAGACTTTCAAGGATCACTTTCTCTTCGTCGATCGCCCCCGCCTGAGCGGCGAATTTGATCATCGCGTACTCACCGCTCACCTGATAGGCACCCAGCGGCAGCGTTGTGCGCTCGCGGATATCACGCAGGATGTCCAGGTAAGCGCCAGCCGGTTTTACCATCAGGCAGTCGGCACCCTGGGCTTCGTCGAGCAGCGATTCACGGATCGCTTCGCGGCGGTTCAGCGGGTTCATCTGGTAAGTTTTGCGATCGCCTTTCAGCGCAGTGCCCGCCGCTTCGCGGAACGGACCGTAGAAAGACGAGGCAAACTTGGTGGAGTAAGACATGATCGCGGTATCGGTGAAGCCCGCGGCGTCCAGCGCCTGGCGGATAGCCTGCACCTGACCATCCATTGCGGCAGACGGGGCGATAAAGTCAGCGCCCGCAGCGGCGGCAACCACAGCCTGTTTGCCCAGGTTGAGCAGGGTCGCGTCGTTATCTACGCCATGATCGCACAGCACGCCGCAGTGGCCGTGGGAGGTGTATTCGCAGAAGCAGGTGTCGGACATGACGATCATCTCTGGCACCGTCTGCTTGGCAATCCGCGACATCCGCGCCACCAGACCATCCTCTTTCCAGGCATCGCTGCCGGTGGCGTCGGTATGGTGCGAGATGCCAAAGGTCATGATCGACCGGATGCCTGCGTTGGCGATACGCTCAATTTCGCGGGCCAGGTGTTTCTCTGGAATACGCATGACGCCCGGCATGGCGTCGATGGCTTTGTAGTCATCGATCTCTTCTTCAACAAAAATCGGCAACACCAGATCGTTTAAGGTCAGTGTTGTCTCTTCGAAAAGCGCGCGCAGAGCCGGGGATTTGCGCAGACGACGGGGACGAGCAATTAAATCGTTCATGATATGCCTGACGAGTGTGAATCAAAGAAGGTCAGTGTACCCGAAATGCTCATCGTCTGTTTTACTAAAGTTGTCGTTTAGCCCGCACTATTCAGGGCGGAAAGGGTATCTTATTATTTTTCACGTCGGTTTAATACCTTGAAATAAGTTCAGGTGTGAATGGCCTTAATCCATTTTCGAAACGTTTTTTCGTTTTCTTGGTAAAAGCTCCAAATATAAAAATGAAAAATTACATAAACCTGGTAGCATCTATTTATTATATTTCTTGATTGCTTTTGTATTATCAGTCTCAATGATCTTTCGCGTTTTAGTATGTCTTTTACTATTTATATTAACTTATTGTAATTATTGGATTAACTTATTATTTAATATGCCTAAAAAATCCATTTCTGTATTCAGTCTGATTTCGGACTTAATGGCTGGATTTATTGAACTAATTTGTGGCGAGGCTGCATAATTCGCCTCGCAATATATTTGCACTGTATATACGGACAAACTTGCTTACGTCCCTGAGGAGGGATGACCCAATGCAAACATGGAAAAAGAAACTTGTCGTATCTCAACTTGCATTAGCCTGTACGGTGGCTATCGCTTCTCAGGCCAATGCAAAAGATATTTCGGGTACAACCTATAACACCTTTGGTTACGATAATACCGCCACAGCGGCATGGTATAACGGCTATACCGACTGGAATTACTCCAGCGCGACGCACGATGGCGATATCTACCCTGTCATCAACAAGTCAACCGTCAACGGCGTGATCTCTTCCTACTACCTGGATGACGGCGCAGGCGGCTATGCAAACGCACTGTCTATTTCCAACAGCACCATCAACGGCATGATCACCTCCGAGTGCATGACCACGGAATGTGCTGATAACCTGAATACGGACGGCACTGCGCACCAGCAGTTCGATCGTTTTCAGCTGACGGTAGACAACTCCACCATCAACGATACCTATGAGCACTACGCTTACGATGTCGTGGACGGTGACAAGACCACCACGCAATACTGGGATACCCACGCGCTGGGCAATGCCATTACCCTCGACGAAGAATCCGACATCGTTATCCAGAATAACTCCCGCATTGCCGGGATCACCCTGGTGCAGGGTTATCATCAGCTGGATAACACCCCGTATGATTCCGTCACCGGTATCGAAGACAACGGCCATGTCTTTACCAATACTTTGCAGGTCAATGATTCCGTTGTGACTTCCGGTGCGTATAGCGATCTGGGCACTGAAGGTTTCTATGGTCAGTCGGCGAAACCGAGCGATTACGGCAACGGCAACGCCACTGCGTTGGATGATGCGGCTCTGATTGTCGCGGCCAGCAGCGCGGATAACGCAATGCAGACGACGGCTAACTTCGATCACTCTACCTTGACCGGCGATGTGCTGTTCAGCAGTACCTTCGACAACAACTTCTACCCGAATGGCGATCCTGCCACCGACACCACTGCTGACGGCGTCTACAACCCAACCACCAACGGCTGGGATGGTACCGACAGACTGGATCTGACCCTGGACAACCACAGCAAATGGGTCGGTGCTGCCGTCTCCAGCGTGGATGCAATTGGCACAGCGCAGATGTATGGCCTCGGCTACAGCGGTGTTGACTTGCATACCCTGTCGCCAAACAGCATCTGGCCAGGCTCCACCTTCGACGACAACAACCATCTGGTCGGCAATGAGGTTTATCAGAGCGGTATTTTCAATGTTGCGCTGAATAACGGTTCTGAATGGGATACCCGTAAGCAATCCAACATCGATGCGCTGACAGTGAATAACCGTTCGCAGGTCAATGTTGAAAACTCCAGTCTGCTGGCTGACAGCATTACGCTCACCAATGCGTCTTCACTGAACATCGGTGATGCCGGTGGCGTTGCCACGAATAGCCTGTATCTCGACAGCAGCAGCCAGGCTACCCTGACTGAAGAAACAGCAGAACTGTACGCCAACACCATTACGGTGGATAACCGCGCAGAACTGGCACTGGGTCTGGGCCAGGTGGACACCCACCAGATGGTGCTGACGGATGGCGGTGTGCTGAACGTTGCCAGCCGTGAATACGTCTTCAATTCCGATCTGAGCAATGCCCGTTACATCACCAACGACATCCACCATGCCGATTACGATTACGGGGTGATTGCCCTGAATTCCGATGGCCACCTGGCGGTTAATGGTGAAGTTTCCGGGAACTATAAAGTCCGTATTGATAACGCGACCGGTGCCGGTTCCGTTGCCGATTACAACAATAAAGAAGTGATCCGCATTTACGATAACAACGCGGATACCCACACCAGCTTCACCGCAGCCAACAAAGCGGATCTCGGTGCTTACACTTACGAGGCGCAGCAGCAGGGCGACACCGTAGTACTGCACCAGGAACGTCTGACTGACTACGCCAACATGGCGCTGAGCATTCCGTCTGCTAATACCAACATCTGGCATCTGCAGCAGGACGCTCTGGCTAACCGTCTGACTAACAGCCGTCATGGCCTGACAGACAACGGTGGCGCATGGGTGAACTTCTTCGGCGGTAATTTCGACGGTGATAACGGCACCATCCATTACGATCAGGACGTCACCGGCGTCATGGTGGGTGTGGATAGCCATATTGCTGGCAACAACGCCGACTGGATTGTGGGTGCGGCTGCGGGCTTTGCCAAAGGCGATATGAGCGATCGTAGCGGCCAGGTGGATCAGGATAGCCAGACCGCGATGCTGTACTCTGCGGCGCGCTTTGCTAACGATGTCTTCATCGACAGCTCCCTGAGCTACTCACGCTTCAATAACGATCTCACTGCCAACATGAGCAATGGCGAATACGTTGATGGCAACACCACAACCGACGCCTGGGGCTTTGGGCTGAAACTGGGCTACGACTGGAAACCGAACACCTCCGGTTACATCACGCCGTATGCTGCCGTTTCTGGCCTGTTCCAGTCTGGCGACGACTATCGTCTGAGCAACGACATGCGCGTGGGCAGTCAGTCTTACGACAGCATGCGTTATGAAGCCGGTATCGACGCAGGTTACACCTTCGGTTATGGCGATGATCAGGCGCTGACTCCGTACTTCAAACTGGCATATGTCTATGACGATGCGGGTGAAGATGCGAGCGTCAACGGCGATGACATTGATAACGGTATGAAAGGCTCCGCTGTACGCGTGGGTCTGGGTACTCAGTTCAGCTTCACCAAAAACTTCAGTGCTTACACTGATGCGACCTACGTCGGTGGTGGTGATGTTGATCAAAACTGGGGTGCCAACCTCGGTGTGAAATACACCTGGTAACATGCCTGATGCGGGGAGAGATATCTCCCCGCTTTTAGCGTCAGTTAAAGATGACTCGAGACCTGCATGAACCGGTATGCAAAACCTATTTCTGAATTCTCCCGGCTCGAAAAGTGCTTCTCTGCACACAGCACGCCGTTCAAACTCTCCGCCCAACTTCCGCTGTTTGAGGCTCGCAATGAAGAAAATTACTGTACGGTAGTGCTTCAGTCAGGCTCACTCAGTATTTACCGACAGCCGGATGATTTGCTTTTCGAGATTGTCGCCGCGCCTTATATCTTCGGAATTAATGCCGGCATGATGGGCTGCAGCACAGAGTATCAGCTGGTAACCCAATCCCCCTGTAGCGGGTTTTACCTTCCTGCCGCCAGCGCCCGCAATCTGATCCAACAGGCCGGTTTATGGGCTGATGCCTTCTGCTGGCTCTCCTGGCACCACAGGGTCATGGAGATCCGCGACAAACAGCTGGTGGGCAACAACTCGTACAGCCAGATCCGCGCCACGCTACTGAATATGGCCCAGTGGGATGAGACGTTACGGATGCGGATTGGGGTAATGAGCTACATTCAGCGCCGCACGCGGATTTCACGTTCAGTCGTGGCAGAGGTGCTGGCAGCGTTACGGCAGGGCAAATACATTACGATGGAAAGGGGCAAACTGGTTAGCGTCAACCGTTTGCCCGCGGAGTATTAATTATCCAGAGGTGGGGATCGCCTTCGGTTTATTCTCGCTCAGTTCCACCACCAGCTGGTTGACGCCGTCGCTCATGTTGACGAAACGCGTGAGCGGCGAGCGGGTCACGACCACGAATACCCCCACGTTAGACTGCGGGATCATCGCCATGTACGTGATGAATCCGCCGCCACCGCCGGTTTTCTGAATAATGCCCGGACGCCCGTTTTTTGGCGCCATATAGACCCAGCCGAGGCCCAACGCATCCGCGCGGCCTGGCACATCCATGCCGATCACCCGCGTTAACTGGTTACGCTGATAAATCAGCGTCTGCATTCTGTCGGCCTGGTTACTGCGTGCATAGAAATCAGACGAGAGGAACTGCTGCATCCAGCGCATCATGTCCCCTGGCGTGGAGTAAACGCCGCCGCTGCCAACCGCTGCCAGGGTGTTGTTACACGGGCTGGCCCCTTTCTCTGCCACCATCAGGCGCTTGCACTGATCGGGGGAGGGGGTAAAGGTGGTGTCTTTCATCCCCAGCGGACGGGCGATTTGCTCGTCAAACAGCTGGGCATAAGGTTTACCCGCAGCAGTGCCCAGTGCATCGGCCAGCAGATCGAACGCCAGGTTTGAGTAGGCGGCCTGCGAACCTGGCGTTGATTTCAGGGTTGCCGTCGATAACCAGTTCCAGCGCTGATCCCGGGTCGGCCAGACAAACACCGGACGATGCGCAGCGCCGCCCGGTTGTTCACGCGGCAGGGCGCTGGTATGGGTGGCCAGATTGACAAGCGTAATAGGCGCGCCCTGGTATGTCGGCACCCGTGCGCCCGGCGGGGCGTATTTGCTTAACGGGTCGTTCAGCTTCACCACGCCTTGATCGAGCAGTTTCACCAGCATCTCGCTGGTCATTAATTTGGTCAGGGAGGCAATGCGCACCACCGAATCCAGCTGCGGGTGGACATTGTTGCCCGGACGCGTTTCGCCAAAGCTGCGGAATACGCGCTGATTGCCGTCAATCGCCACCAGGGCCATCCCCGTTGCGCCGCTGCCGTAAAATATCAGGTTCGCATAGCGATCGACCACATCGGAGGCGAAGGCCGGATCGGCAATCGGCTGGGCAGGGGCAGCCTGCACGCAGGTGAGGCTGGCCGCATACAGCGCGGCGGAGAGTAACAGACTACGTTTCAACGAAAGCATCCATGAAGTGAATGGTAAAAGTATGCGTATTTATACTACTAAACGGCGTATTGCAAAGGCCTGAACAGCATAACGATAGCGCGAAAAAACGTAACCATGGGTAAATACGAACAATTTCGTTATTACCGATCTCATGTTTTGTGACATTGCGCTTATGATACCCGTCAGGTTGATTGACTTTTCCGCTCAGGTGGCGGTTGATGGCGAACTAAAAAGAGGCCGGCAGGTCTGATAATCCGTCGTCCACAGCAGTAGCGATAACTACAAGAAGGAAGCGTTATGTTTAAGTCGTTTTTCCCCAAACCGGGACCCTTTTTCCTTTCGGCCTTTATTTGGGCTTTGCTCGCTGTCGTTTTCTGGCAGGCCGGTGGGGGAGCCTGGTTTGAGCGCCTGCTCGGCATCACGAATGATGTGCCCATCAGCGCGGCGCGTTTCTGGTCTCCGGGCTACCTGCTCTTTTACGCTTATTACGCGTTCTGCGTAGGCGCCTTTGCCCTGTTCTGGTTTGTTTACTCGCCGCACCGCTGGCAGTACTGGTCAGTTCTCGGCACCTCGCTGATTATCTTTGTCACCTGGTTTCTGGTGGAGGTCGGGGTGGCGGTCAACGCCTGGTATGCCCCTTTCTATGACCTGATCCAGACCGCGCTCAGCGCGCCGCATAAAGTCACCATTAACCAGTTTTATCATGAAGTCGGCGTCTTCCTCGGGATCGCGCTGATCGCCGTTATTATTGGCGTGATGAATAACTTCTTTGTCAGCCACTATGTGTTCCGCTGGCGTACGGCAATGAACGAATACTATATGGCGCACTGGCAGCAGCTGCGCCATATCGAAGGGGCCGCTCAGCGTGTGCAGGAAGACACCATGCGTTTCGCCTCTACCTTAGAAGATATGGGGGTGAGCTTTATCAACGCCATTATGACCCTGATCGCCTTCCTGCCAGTGCTGGTCACGCTGTCAGCCCACGTGCCGGAGCTGCCGATTGTGGGCCATTTGCCGTACGGTCTGGTGATCGCCGCGATTGTCTGGTCGCTGATGGGGACGGGTCTGCTGGCGGCGGTGGGGATCAAACTGCCGGGACTGGAGTTTAAAAACCAGCGCGTCGAGGCCGCCTATCGTAAAGAGCTGGTCTATGGCGAAGACGATGCCAGCCGCGCCTCACCGCCGACGGTGCGCGAGCTGTTCGGCGCGGTGCGTCGTAACTATTTCCGCCTCTATTTCCACTATATGTACTTCAATATTGCCCGTATTCTTTATCTGCAGGTGGATAACGTTTTCGGCTTGTTCCTGCTGTTCCCGTCGATTGTTGCCGGTACTATCACCCTGGGTCTGATGACGCAAATCACGAATGTGTTTGGTCAGGTGCGCGGTTCATTCCAGTACCTGATCAGTTCATGGACCACGCTGGTGGAACTGATGTCTATCTATAAACGTTTACGCAGTTTCGAACGTGAGCTGGATGGTCAGGATCTACAGGAAGTGACCCATACGTTGAGCTAATACAGGGAGTCGTTATGTTTTTTACCGTACCGCGTGCGATACCGTTTTCGCTGCTTGCCGCTCTGGTCTTAGCCGGATGTGCGGAGAAGGGGGCTGCGCCACTGAAAAAGGGTGAAAAGCCCGTCGATGTGGCCAGCGTTGTGCGGCAAAAAATGCCCGCTACGGTGAAAGACCGGGATCAGTGGGCCTCGGCGCTGGCAAAAACCTTCGAGAGCCAGAAGATCGCCCCCACCGAGGAGAATATCTGCTCGGTACTGGCGGTGGCGCAGCAGGAGTCGCTGTATCAGTCCGATCCGGCGGTGCCGGGGCTGAACAAAATTGCCTGGAAAGAGATCGACCGCCGGGCGGAAAAGCTGCACATTCCGGCGTTTCTGGTCCACACCGCGCTGAAAATCACCTCGCCGAACGGCAAAAGCTACAGCGAGCGGCTGGATACGGTGAAAACCGAGAAACAGCTCAGCGCCATCTTCGACGATATGATCAGTATGGTGCCGATGGGACAGACCCTATTTGGCTCCCTGAACCCGGTGCATACTGGTGGGCCAATGCAGGTGAGTATCGCCTTCGCAGAAAAGCATACCGACGGCTATCCGTGGAAAATCGAGAATACGGTGCGCCAGGAGGTATTCTCTCTGCGCGGCGGCTTGTGGTTCGGCACTTATCATCTATTGAACTATCCCGCCAACTATACGGTGCCACTCTACCGCTTTGCTGATTTCAACGCTGGCTGGTACGCCAGCCGCAACGCGGCCTTCCAGAATGCGGTTAGCCGCGCCACCGGGGTGAAGCTGGCTCTGGACGGGGATCTGATTGCCTATGGCAGCAGCGAGGCCGGGAAGACAGAGCTGGCGGTGCGTAAACTGAAAGGCAAGCTGGACATGAGCGACAGTGAGATTCGCCAGCAACTGGCAAAAGGCGACAGCCTGGCGTTTGAGAAAACCGACCTGTATCAGCAGGTCTATAAACTGGCGGAGCAGAAGAGCGGGAAGGCACTACCGAAAGCGATGCTGCCGGGGATCCAGCTTGAAAGCCCGAAAATCACCCGCAATCTGACAACCGCCTGGTTTGCCCAGCGCGTTGACGATCGCCGGGCGAAGTGTATGGCGCTAAATTAGCGGTAGCGGCGCCAGCGCACCACCAGCGCAACGGCGCCCAACACCACCAGGCCCGCCAGGAATGGGATCAGCCCGAACACGGTGCTGACGCCCAATCCAATGTCTACGCGCGGACGAACGGAGTCTTCGACCTGCATCAGGTGTTCATACACGCCAGGGGCATGCACCAGGATGTTCAGCAGTTGTGAGCCTGCCCAGAAGCAGAACAGCACAAACAGAGCGTATGCAATATTTCCTGCCGTGGAGGTCTTAGGTTGTCTGGTGCTGAAAATCGGCTTCGACATCGTAAAGTCTGCCATAACTACCTCCGCAATGTTCTGTCTGGCTAAATGCCTGTTGTACACGCTGAGTTTGACACCTCATGGCAGATGTCAATATCGGAATGATGGTAATTTGGCCTGGAGAATTCTCCTGGATGTGCGAATTTTGCCGCACATCACAGATTTTTTACTTAAGTGAAATTCACTCTCATTTCAGATTTTCCGCATACGCCACAGACCTGGCGGCGAAACTGTGCGAGGATAGATTTTTTCTTCTGGAGCGACCATGCAACTGCCTGCCAAAATTCGCCGTGACTGGCATTTCTACGCCTTTGCAATTGGGCTGATCTTTATTCTGAATGGGGTGGTAGGGCTGCTGGGCTTTGAAGCGAAGGGCTGGCAAACCTATGCGGTAGGGCTGGTGACCTGGGTGATCAGTTTCTGGCTGGCGGGGTTTATCATTCGCCGTCGCCCGGAAGAGGCGACGGCAAAAGACGCGGATTAACCGTTAACGGAAACCTGAAGCGCGCTGTCAGCGGCATGCCGTTCCAGCGCCAGTTCAATCAGGCGGGTGATCAGATCCGGGTAGCTGAGGCCGCTGGCCTGCCACAGTTTCGGGTACATACTGATGTTGGTGAAGCCTGGCAGAGTGTTGATTTCATTGATAACGACGCGGTTATCCGCCGTTAAGAAGACATCGACACGCGCCATACCGCGACAGCCCAGCGCCTGATAAGCCTCGATGGCAATGGCGCGGATCGCGTCGTTGACCTCAGCATCCAGCACGGCAGGTACAACCACCTGCGCGCCCTGGTCGTCGATGTATTTGGTATCGTAAGAGTAGAACTCGCTGTTCAGCACCACTTCGCCACAGGTGCTGGCCTGCGGGAAATCATTCCCCAGCACCGCGCACTCAATCTCACGCCCTTTAATTCCCTGCTCAACCACTACTTTGTGATCGAAGGAAAACGCCAGACGTACCGCGTCGCTGAACTGCGCTTCGCTGTTCACTTTGCTGACGCCGACGGAGGAACCCTGGTTTGCCGGTTTGACGAACAGCGGCAGGCCAAAGCGGGCGCTAAGATCGGCAAAGGTGTGTTGGTCGCGGTTGGCGCGGGTGAGGGTGACAAAGGGGGCCACGTTCAGCCCGGCATCGCGTAGCAGGCGCTTGGTGACGTCTTTATCCATGCAGGCAGCAGAGCCGAGCACGTCGGAGCCGACAAACGGCAGGTTGGCCATTCGCAGCATCCCCTGCAGGGAGCCATCTTCGCCCAGCGTGCCGTGGACAATCGGGAAAATGACATCGACAGACGAAAGCGTCTGCCCGGTACTGGCATTGATCAGTTGGCCTTCCATTACGCCTGGCACGGTAGCAACGCTAATCTCAGACGGGTTCAGCGCGATGTGCGCCGGATCGTCGGCGTTGAGCAGATAGCCCTGCTCGTCGTTAATGTGCCACTGGCCCTGCTTATCAATACCTAACAGCACGACCTCAAAGCGGCTTTTATCAATCGCGTTAACGATATTTTTGGCCGATTGCAGCGACACTTCGTGCTCGGCTGATTTTCCCCCAAAGACAATACCTACCCGCAACTTCGCCATCACTTCGCTCATCCACTCTGACTCAAAACGCTTACCATATCACGATGCCCGGCGGGATTCGCCGCCTTCTGCCATAATGTTTTGGCACATTGTTTCAGGAGGGTGAGTGAAAGGGAAAAGCCTGATTATCTGTCTTGCTGTCATTGCTGCGGCCATCGCGGGCTACCGTTGGCTGCCGTCGTATTACAACCCCTTTGTGCCGCTAACCCTCGACGATCCCCCCGGCACGTTGACCCAGTTTAAGCTGCGTCGCCTGACCCCTGAACATTGTGAAATACTGCTGGCGCAGGCCAATGCGCGCCAGCTGATCCGTACCCAGTCGGTGGCCGACAGCGCGGGGGAGTGTCCGCTAAGTGATGTGGTGCGGGTGCGGAGTTTTGGCCGCGTCAGCCTTAGCAGCAGTTTTCTAGCCAGCTGCCCGCTGGCCCTCAGTTCGGCGCTGTTCATCAACCAGCAAGCCCGGCCCCTGACCGAAACCATGATGGGCAGCAGCCTGTCGCGCGTTGAGCACCTCGGCAGCTTTGCCTGCCGGAATATCTATCATCGCCCCAATGCCCGGCGCAGCGAACATGCTAGCGCTCAGGCGCTGGATATCAGCGGTTTCACCCTTGAGAACGGGCAGCGGATCTCGGTCTTGCGCGGCTGGGAAAACGCCACCTCCGGCCCGTGGCTGCGCGCGCTGTTGGACGCCAGTTGCGGCTATTTCGGCAATGCCCTCGGCCCGGACTACAATGCCGCCCACGCCAACCATTTCCATCTCGGGATGCGGGGTTTTGGTTACTGTCCGCAAAGCATAAATCACCAGACAAAAGGCAAAAATATGTGACATGTTTCACAAATATGATGACTGGGAAGATAAAACCCCAAAGTCGCGGCAGGCGCATCTCTAATAACTTTCGGCGCATCGTAACTTGCTAATCTGATAGCGAATTCACGCAAAATGTAGACAGTATCCGCCTATGGAATCCTGGAAAGTTAACCTCATTTCGGTCTGGTTTGGTTGTTTTTTCACCGGCCTCGCCATCAGCCAGATTTTACCCTTCTTGCCGCTGTATGTGTCCCAGCTTGGCGTCTCCTCCCATGAGGCGCTGTCAATGTGGTCGGGGCTGACCTTCAGCGTCACTTTTCTGGTTTCAGCTATCGTCTCACCGATGTGGGGCAGCCTTGCCGATCGTAAAGGGCGCAAGCTGATGCTGCTGCGCGCCTCGCTGGGGATGGCGATTGCGATCCTGCTCCAGGCCTTTGCCACCAACGTCTGGCAATTGTTCCTGCTGCGGGCGCTGATGGGGCTGACGTCCGGCTATATTCCGAACGCCATGGCGCTGGTGGCATCGCAGGTGCCCCGTGAGCGCAGTGGCTGGGCCATCAGCACGCTCTCAACGGCACAGATCAGCGGCGTAATTGGCGGCCCGCTGATGGGCGGCTTTCTGGCTGATCACGTGGGGCTTCGCGCGGTGTTCCTCATCACCGCCGTCCTGCTGGTGATCAGTTTTCTGGTGACGCTGTTTCTGATTAAAGAGGGCGCACGCCCGAGCGTGAGCAAAGCGGAACGTCTGAGCGGTAAGGCGGTATTTGCGTCGTTACCCTATCCCTGGCTGATGATTAGCCTGTTTGTCACCACCATGGTGATCCAGCTCTGCAATGGTTCGGTCGGGCCGATCCTCGCGCTGTTTATTCAGTCGATGGCGCCAGAGAGCAGCAATATTGCCTTCCTCAGCGGGATGATTGCCGCCGTGCCGGGCATTTCGGCGCTGATGTCTGCCCCACGTCTGGGCAAGCTGGGGGATCGCATCGGCACTGGTCGCATTCTGATGGCGACGCTTGTTGTGGCGGTGGTCCTCTTTTTCGCCATGTCCTTTGTCACCACGCCCTTCCAGCTTGGGGTGCTGCGTTTCCTGCTGGGCTTTGCCGATGGTGCCATGCTGCCTGCGGTGCAAACCCTGCTGATAAAATACTCCAGCGATCGGGTGACCGGGCGCATCTTCGGCTATAACCAATCGTTTATGTATCTGGGGAACGTTGCCGGGCCGTTGATGGGGGCGGCGGTCTCGGCGATGGCCGGATTCCGCTGGGTATTTTTCGCCACTGCGGTGGTGATATTGCTGAATATTATCCAGCTTGCATGGGCTATGCGGCGGCGTCGTCAGCAGGAAGATCGAACGCGCCAGATTAAGCGGTTGTAGCGCTGCTGTATAAGATAGTTAAGCAGGACTGTCGTTATCCATAATTAAAAATGATGGTTCTGCGTTTATATTGCGTTGTCACGACGATTTGAATTTCATTTAAAGAAACCTTTTATTTGACGTCGCGCAGACTATTTAATCGGGAATAAGTTTTGGCTTAAAAATAGTACTTTTAGCCACTTTGCAATCCTCAGGCATAATGATAACGTCGGAAAAAACCACATAAGGAAATACCGCTGTGAAAAATCTCATTGCTGAGTTATTGCTTAAGCTTGCCCAAAAGGAAGAAGAGTCGAAAGAGCTGGTAGCCCAGGTCGAAGCGCTCGAAATTGTGGTGACTGCACTGTTACGTCAGATGGCGAAAAGTGAGCAGCAGGCGCTGATCGACAGTGTGGAAGGCGCGCTGGATGAGGTTCGGCCAGATAAACAGGTATCTGTTGAGGACAGCGAGATGCTGCAACAATACGTAAAAAAGCTGTTACGGCACCCGCGCAGCTGAACGGTCATATGATGTAATTCCCCGTCATAGAACCGTCACATCGGTTGCCTATAGTCGCTCTGTTTTATTTTTTATGTATTTTTACATGGAGAAAATAAGTGAAACAGAGCGCACTTTATATCGCATTACTTTCCTTGCTGGTTACCCCTACAATTTATGCTGAAACTGTGGCACCGACCACGGTTCTGGATAATCGTGCCGCGCAGGGGGATATCACTCAACCTGGCGGCGCTCGCCGTCTGTCAGAGGATCAGACTGCGGCAATACGTGCATCACTGAATGACAAGCCAGCCAAAAATATTATTCTGCTGATTGGCGACGGGATGGGCGACTCCGAAATAACAGCGGCACGAAATTATGCCGAAGGCGCGGGCGGCTTTTTTAAAGGCATCGATGCCCTGCCGTTGACCGGACAATATACTCACTATGCGCTGGATAAAAAAACGGGCAAACCCGATTACGTGACCGACTCCGCGGCCTCCGCAACGGCGTGGACCACAGGCGTAAAAACCTATAATGGCGCGCTGGGCGTTGATATCCACGAAAAAGATCATCAGACCATCCTTGAGATGGCGAAAGCGGCGGGGCTGGCTACCGGCAACGTCTCCACCGCCGAATTGCAGGATGCGACACCCGCAGCGCTGGTCGCCCATGTGACCTCGCGTAAATGCTACGGCCCGTCCGTGACCAGTGAAAAATGCGCCAGCAACGCGCTGGAAAAAGGCGGAAAAGGCTCCATTACCGAACAACTGCTGAACGCCCGCGCCGATGTTACCCTTGGCGGCGGCGCGAAGACCTTCGCAGAAACCGCCACTACCGGCGAATGGCAGGGCAAAACCCTGCGTGAGCAGGCTCAGGCGCGCGGCTATCAGCTGGTAAGCGATGCCGCATCCCTCGCCGCCATTACCGACGCGGGCCAGGATAAGCCGCTGCTGGGGCTGTTTGCCGAAGGCAATATGCCGGTGCGTTGGGAAGGGCCGAAAGCCAGCTATCATGGCAATCTCGATAAGCCTCCCGTCACCTGTACGCCTAATCCACAGCGCAATGATAGCGTGCCAACCTTAGCGGCGATGACTGACAAAGCGATCTCCCTGTTGAGCAAAAACGAAAAAGGCTTCTTCCTGCAGGTAGAAGGTGCCTCGATCGATAAGCAGGATCATGCCGCGAACCCGTGCGGGCAGATTGGCGAAACCGTCGATCTGGATGAGGCCGTGCAGAAGGCGCTGGCGTTTGCGAAGCAGGATGGCAATACGCTGGTGATTGTCACTGCAGATCACGCCCACTCCAGCCAGATTGTCGCGCCGGATACCAAAGCACCGGGGTTGACGCAGGCGCTGACCACCAAAGACGGTGCCGTGATGGCGATGAGCTACGGCAACGCGGAAGGGGAGTCGATGGAGCATACCGGCAGCCAGCTGCGTATCGCGGCCTACGGTCCGCATGCCGCCAATGTGATTGGCCTGACGGATCAAACCGATCTGTTCTACACCATGCAAGCCGCGTTAGGTCTTAAATAAGCAACACCCGGCAGGAAAATCGCCTGCCGGGTGGTTTTTTCACCAGCACGAACCAGACTTACTGTGATCATCCACAGAAGGATAGTGCTATGAAAATCACACTGCTGGCTACGCTGCTCCTGGGTCTGTTTACGCTAACCCCTGCCTGGGCGCAGAATCAACAGCCCAACCCGCAGCAGCAACGTATGACCACCTGCAATCAACAGGCGACTGCTCAGGCCCTGAAGGGCGATTCCCGTAAGACCTACATGAGCGACTGTCTGAAAAATGCCTCCTCTAAACCTGCCGAAAAAAGCCTGACGCCACAGCAACAAAGGATGCGTGAATGTAACGATCAGGCGACCCAACAATCGCTCAAAGGCGACGACCGGAATAAGTTTATGAGCGCCTGTCTGAAGAAAAAAGGCTAGTTCAAACGGGTGAGCGAGCCAGGCGGCTCACCCGAAATATCATACTTAGCCTCAAGTAAGCCTTTCTATAATTTGGGAAAATGCTTTTGAGTGTTCCCAAAAATTATGAATGATGAAAACTTTTACAGCAAAGTCTATGCCCGGGAAGGGATTATTCATGCGCGTACCGCAGATGAACATCACCGCTCGGGTATCCGCCTGGCGCGTCGGCTCCGTTGGCCGCGTGCGGTGGGTCTGGCAATTCTCTTTATCCCGATTGCCAGCGTGCTGGTCTCGCAGCCGGTCAACGGCGTCTGGTGGCTACTGCTGGTGGGCTGGGCGTTCGTCTGGCCCCATCTGGCCTGGCAAATAGCTGCGCGTTCTTCCGATCCGCATAGTAGCGAGATGTTTAACCTCAGAGTGGACGCCATTATGGCCGGGGTCTGGATTGGGGTGATGGGGGTTAATGCCATGCCCAGCGCGGCGCTGGTCATGATGATAAGCATGAACCTGATAGGCGTGGGCGGGATCCGCCTGTACGGCCCCGGGGTGATAATGACCGCGCTGGCCGCGCTGATCGCTTTGCAACTCACCCACGTAACGCCGGACTACGTCAGCACGCCGCTGGAGATTGGACTCGCCCTGCCGGTGATCGTCTGTTACCCGATGCTGTTTGCCTGGATGAGTTTCCAGACCACCCGTCGTCTGGTGGAACATAAGCGACGGCTTGAGTTGATGAGTACCCTGGACGGCATGACCGGCGTCTTTAACCGTCGTCACTGGGAAGTGTTACTGCGCACGGAATATGAAAATTACCGCCGCTACCACCGTAGCGCCACGCTTCTGCTGATCGATATCGATCACTTCAAGAACATTAATGACAGCTGGGGCCATGACGTTGGCGACCTGGCGATTGTCGCCGTCACCCGCCAGCTGCAGCTCACATTACGCGCCAGCGATATGATTGGCCGGTTTGGCGGAGATGAGTTCGCGGTGATCATGAGCGGTACGACAGCGGAAAGCGCCATTGCGGCGATGTCGCGGGTGCATGAAAGGCTGGCAGATTTACATCTGCCGGGAATGCCGCAGGTAAAGATTTCCATCAGCGTCGGCGTTGCGCCACTCACGACGTCGATGGTGCATTACCAGGAGTGGCTTAAAGCGGCGGATATCGCGCTCTACAAAGCGAAAAACGCCGGACGTAACCGCACCGAAGTGGCGGCCTGACGTCCGGCAGTCGGTCAGGACTTACTCAACAGCTCTGATTTTTCCATGCACTTGTTCATGGCTTCAATGACGGCGGCACGGAAGCCGCGCGCTTCCAGTTCCCGCACCGCTTCGATGGTGGTGCCGCCAGGGGAACAGACCATATCTTTCAGTTCGCCCGGATGCTTGCCGGTTTCGAGCACCATTTTGGCAGATCCCATCACCGCCTGTGCGGCAAATTTATAGGCCTGCGCACGCGGCATCCCACCCAGAACGGCCGCATCGGCCATCGCTTCAATAAACATAAATACGTAGGCAGGCGCTGACCCGCTGACCCCGACCACCGGGTGGATCATCGCCTCGGCAATTACTTCGGCTTCACCGAAGCAGCGGAAAATGTTGAGCACATCGGCAACTTCTTCGGCGGTCACCAGCGCGTTCGGCGTGATGGAGGTCATGCCCGCGTTGACCAGCGACGGCGTGTTGGGCATGGCGCGGACAATTTTACGGTCATGGCCCAGCGCACGCGCCAGCTGATCGAGGGTAACGCCTGCGGCGATAGAGACCACCAGCGTCTCTTTGTTGAGGCTGGAAGTGATGTCGCTCAGGACTTTCACCATCATGTTCGGCTTCACTGCGCCAAAGACGATATCGGCGACCTGAGCCACTTCCTGGGCGCTTTGCGCGGCGTTGATCCCGTACTGATCGTGCAGAGCGGCGACTTTGTCCGGCGACGGGGTATAGACCCAAATCTGGCCGGGCAGCACCTGCCCGCTGGCAATCAGACCGCCGAGAATGGCTTTGCCCATATTACCGCAGCCAATAAAACCGATTTTCTTCTCCATCACGTCTCCCTCTTAGGCTTTGTTATGTGTGTGGAACTTTAGCCTATCGCGGTTTTTTACGCAGCATTAAAGCATCCGCCCCATCCGTTACTTTGCCTGGCGGGAAAAGCAGGCGACAATAGGCTCCTGTTCTATACCGGAGAGAGAAGATGGCGATTTGGGTGGATGCCGATGCGTGTCCGAATGTCATTAAAGAGATCCTGTTTCGTGCCGCCGAGCGCGTACAGATGCCAATGACGCTGGTGGCGAATCAGAACCTGCGCGTGCCGCCGTCCCGCTTTATTCGTACCCTGCGTGTTCCAGCAGGTTTTGACGTGGCCGATAACGAAATCGTGCGTCAGTGCAGCGCCGGAGACCTGGTGATCACCGCCGATATCCCGCTGGCGGCAGAAGTGCTGGAGAAAGGGGCGACGGCGCTGAACCCGCGCGGGGAACGTTACTCCCCGGCCACCATCCGTGAAAAGCTGACGATGCGCGATTTCATGGATACTCTGCGCGCCAGTGGCGTCCAGACCGGTGGGCCGGACAGTTTGTCTCAGCGCGACAGACAGCTCTTTGCCGCCGAACTCGATAAATGGCTGCTGGAAGTGAAGCGCCGTCAGGGGTAATCATCATAGTGACATAGGCGTCTGCCACTATTACTCCCTTCCGGGGTTGTCAATGGCGGGTGGGTTCAGGTAAGGTGAGCGCACCGTCAGTGCAACTATTTCTTTACAGGATCTTCCCTGACTCTCTATAGCATTGACTGATATGGCATATTAATGCCACGCCTGATGTAATAAATGTTTTACGATTACTTATGTACTAGCTTAATGATATCATGGCACTCTTTTCGACTTCACCCACCGCACGCCTGCGGCCTTAAGGGGAACACCTGGTTATGACCCAGCCTATTTTTTTAATTGGCCCCCGCGGCTGTGGAAAAACGACCGTTGGTCTGGAACTGGCGCGTCTGTGCCAGAGCGATTTTGTTGACACCGACCACTGGTTGCAGACCCATGCCGGTCAGAGCATTGCCGAGATTGTTGAACAAGAAGGGTGGGAGAGTTTCCGCGCCCGCGAGACGGCGACACTCGAGGCGGTGGCGGCGGGTGCTGGCATCATTGCTACCGGTGGCGGCATTATTTTGTCGGCGTATAACCGGCAGTTTATGCGCGAGAAAGGCATCGTCATTTACCTTTGCGCGCCGGTGCCGGTGCTGGTGGAACGCCTCGAAGCCTCCCCGGAAGAGGGCCAGCGCCCAACCCTGACCGGTAAGCCCATCAGCGAAGAGGTGAGTGCCGTGCTGGCAGAGCGCGACGCCCTCTATCGTGAAGCCGCTCATCACGTGGTGGATGCGTCCCTGCCACCGGCCGAAGTAGTGCAAAACATCGTAACCGCACTGCATCTGGCTTGCGCTAGCTAACTGATGTCTATACTGATAGTTCAGCCATGAAAAAAAAGGATGAACTATGCCAACCAGACCTCCCTATCCGCGTGAAGCCCGTATTGTTGCCGTTGAGAAAGGCGCGACGGGCCAGACTGTCACCTGGTATCAGCTGCGTGCCGACCACCCGAAACCCGATTCGCTGATCAGCGAGCACGAAACGGAGCAGGAAGCGCAGGATGCCAAAGTGCGTTACGAAGACCCTGATAAAGCCTGAACAAAATCTTAAAGCGGAAAAAAAGATACCGTAGTCACACTATTTAAAAAGCGATAACTTTACTCGGAGGGTAATGTACAGGCTTTACAGACACATCCTGTCAGGCTCGCTGATCTTTACATTCCGGTGCGTTAATCAACTGCTACGCTTTTCAGCACTTTTTCTGAACAGCGCACTGTACAGCGAAGCGAGCCTGTCTCTGTGTCCCGGTCGGTAGTAGTTAGTAAGGCGAGAACAATGAAAGCGACGTTGGCGATCCTCACCATTGGGGTAGTCCCGGTAAGCGAAGTGCTCCCGCTCTTAACGGAGCATATTTCTGAGCAACAAATTACACACCACAGTCTACTCGGCACGCTGAGCCGGGAAGAGGTCATGGAAGACTATGCACCTGAAGCGGGCGAGGTGCTTCTGCCGACTCTGCTTAGCGACGGTAAGCTGGGCAACGTCTCGCTTCCAAAGATCGAGCGCGCCCTGCAAAGCGTTATCGAAGTGCTCGATAACCAGGGCTATGAAGTTATTCTGTTAATGAGCACCGCACCCATTACCGGCCTCGTCGCCCGTAATGCGATCCTGCTGGAGCCGATGCGGATCATCCCGCCGCTGGTAGGATCGATCGTCGACAGCCATCAGGTTGGGGTGATCGTGCCGATCGAAGAGCTGCTGGAAACCCAATCGCAGAAGTGGCGCGGGCTGGTCAATACGCCGCTGCTTTCTGTAGCGAATCCGTTCTGGGACAGCGAAACGAAACTGATCGCCGCCGGACGCGATCTGCTGGAGCGCGGCGCAGACGTTCTTATGCTCGACTGCCTTGGTTTCCATCAGCATCACCGGGATTTACTGCAAAAACACCTGGATGTGCCGGTGCTGCTGTCAAACGTGCTGGTCGCCCGCCTGGCCTCGGAATTGCTGGTCTGATGATTTTGCGTGACAGGCATGGAGAGTCGCCCCTATATTGGATTCACATCCAATGACAATAAGGACCCGTCCATGCTTCAGAGTAATGAATACTTTTCCGGTAAAGTGAAGTCCATTGGTTTTACCAGCAGCATTACTGGCCGTGCCAGTGTTGGCGTGATGGCGGAAGGGGAGTATGCCTTCGGTACCGCGCAGCCTGAAGAGATGACCGTGGTCAGCGGTTCGCTGAAAGTGTTATTGCCAGGGGAAACAGAGTGGAAAGTGTATAACCCGGGCGATGTTTTCAACGTACCAGGTCATAGCGAATTCCATCTGCAGGTGGCTGAACCCTCCTCCTATCTGTGTCGTTATCTATAAAAAAAGAGCCGGGTTAACCCGGCTCCGATTTCTGGCGTAAAGCATTAACGCTGTGCTTCGCCACCTAACCCTTCTACTACGCTCTGAATCAACGCCGCCAGTTCACCCGTCATCAGAATGAAGTCAGCATCAAAACGCTGGGCATAGTCGTCCCGGTCGATATCGTCGTTCTGATCGCGCAGCTCATCGGAGAACTTCAGGCGCTTAATGGAGCCATCGTCACACATCATGAACTGAATGCGTTGCTGCCAGTCGAGCGCCAGCTTGGTCACCAGCTTGCCGGCTTCGATATGCACCGCAATCTCGTCGCTGACCAGCTCCTGCTTCTTGGCGCGGATCACGCCGCCATCTTCAAGGATCGCTTTTAGCTCGGCTTCGTCCAGCAACTGGAAGCCCTGCGGGACGTTGTTGGCTCGCACCCACTCGGTGAGGGTCAGCTCGATTGGGTTTTCCATCGTCAGCGGCACCACCGGCAGAGAACCGAGGCTTTTACGCAGCAAGGCCAGGGTATCTTCCGCTTTTTTAGCGCTGGCGCAGTCGACCATAATCAGGCCGTTAACCGTGTCGATCCACATCATTGTCTGGCTGAAGCGGCTAAAGGCACGCGGCAGCAACGAGTGCAGAACTTCATCTTTCAGCGAATCTTTTTCCGTTTTTTTCAGCTTACGGCCCTGTTCGGCTTCCAGCCTGGAGATTTTGGCTTCCAGCGCCTGTTTCACGACCGGCGTCGGCAGGATCTTCTCTTCCTTACGCGCGCAGATGATGATTTGACCATTGGTGGTGTGGGTCAGCGCATCGCTCTGTGATCCCATAGGCGGAACCCATCCGGTTTTCGCCATGTCCTGGCTGCCACACGGGGTAAATGCGTAAAGGTCTAACTGTTTTTCCATCTCGTCGGCGCGCAGCGGCACGTCACGGCTGAGACGGTAAACCATCAAATTTTTGAACCACAGCATGATAATTTCCACGGTCTTGTCGTTTAATTCAGCGGGCATGATAGCGAATTGTCGCATCGCTTGCATTGCTAATCGGGTAGCGGGCTTCTACTCTGTTGATAATCAAAAAAATGAGGAGCGTTCTGTGCGTATAGGTATTGATCTCGGTGGCACTAAAACAGAAGTGATTGCCCTGGGCGAGCAGGGGGAACAGCTGTTCCGCCATCGCCTCCCGACCCCGCGTGACGACTATCGGCAGACCATCGAAACCATCGCCACGCTGGTGGAGATGGCCGAAAAAGCAACCGGTCAGACGGGCACTGTCGGTATGGGCATTCCAGGTTCGATTTCGCCCTATACCGGCGTGGTGAAAAATGCTAACTCGACCTGGCTCAACGGCCAGCCTTTCGACCGCGATTTAAGCCAGCACCTGAACCGGGAAGTGCGGCTGGCGAATGACGCTAACTGCCTGGCCGTGTCGGAGGCGATCGACGGCGCCGCGGCGGGCGCGCAGACGGTTTTTGCGGTGATCATCGGCACCGGCTGCGGGGCAGGCGTGGCCTTTGGCGGTCGTTCCCATATTGGCGGTAACGGCACCGCAGGCGAGTGGGGCCACAACCCGCTGCCGTGGATGGATGAGGATGAGCTAAAGTACCGTGCCGAAGTGCCGTGCTACTGCGGAAAACAGGGCTGTATCGAGACCTTTATTTCCGGCACCGGCTTTGCTACCGACTATCGTCGTTTAAGCGGGCATCCGCTGAAAGGCAATGAGATCATGCGGCTGGTAGAGGAGCACGATCCGGTGGCGGAACTGGCGCTCAGTCGCTACGAAATGCGGCTGGCAAAATCGCTGGCGCACGTGGTCAATATCCTCGACCCGGATGTAATTGTCCTGGGCGGCGGAATGAGCAACGTGGATCGTTTGTACACCACCGTTCCGCAGCTAGTGAAGCAGTGGGTGTTTGGCGGCGAATGTGAAACGCCGATCCGCAAAGCGGTGCACGGCGACTCCAGCGGCGTGCGCGGCGCGGCGTGGTTGTGGCCGCATTGATATAATGACGGGGGCGGTCTTTCCCCTCTATCCCTGTGAAAGCAGGCAAGAGGGTAAAGACCGCACCGTCAAATCTCTACTCCACTGCAAACACCTTATCCAGCCTGCTATACCCCAGCCCGTTAATCTTCTTCACCTTGATTTGCACCGGGATGCGCTCTTTCATCGCTTCGACGTGGCTGATCACGCCGATGGTCTTCCCGCTCGCATTCAGTGCATCCAGCGCATCCAGGGCGGTATCCAGCGTTTCGCTGTCCAGCGTGCCGAAGCCCTCATCGAGGAACAACGAGTCAATTTGGGTTTTGTGGCTTACCAGGTCGGAGAGTGCCAGGGCCAGCGCCAGACTCACGAGGAAACTTTCTCCCCCGGAAAGCGTGCGGGTGTCGCGCACGGCATCCGCCTGCCAGGTATCCATCACTTCCAGCTCCAGCGCGTCGCTGGCCTTGCGTTGCAACAGGTAGCGGCCATGCAGGCGGGTCAACTGCTGGTTGGCGAGCCACACCAGATTGTCGAGGGTTAAGCCCTGGGCAAACTTACGGAAGCGATCTCCCTCTCTGGAGCCGATCAGCGCGTTGAGGTAACCCCAGTCATCCGCCAGCCGGGCCGCGGACTCGATTTCCTGCATCAGCGCCTGCTGGTGCAGGCGGTTATCGCTGTCCTGTTTGAGCTGCTGGCGGATCTCCCCCTGACGGGTGGTGTTTTCACGCAGCTTCTGCGCAAGCTGCTGTAACTGCGCCTGGAGAACCGGCGCGTCGGCACTCAGCCCCTCCGGTCGTTGTTCCAGATGCTCATTTAGCCGCTGGCCTGCCTTCTGGAGCAGCGCCGTGGCCTGCTGGATCTGATTTTCCAGGGTCTGTTTCAACTGCTCGAGACGGTGAAGGGTGCTGTCATCCAGCAGGGCCGCGAGAAACGCGTCGCGATCGCTAAAGACGCTGGCGGCCAGCGCGGCGGCAAACTGCGCCTGAGCGTGCTGCAGACGTTCACTTTCCAGTTTGTGCTGCTGTTGCAGAGTGGCAAGCTGGCTCTGTAGCGAGACACATTCGGTATGGATGTCGCGCCAGTTCGCCGGGATAACGGTTTCTGCTTCATCCGACTCCGCTGCCGGCAGGGTCTCCAGCAGCGGTGCCAGCGCAGTGATGCGTTCCCGCAGGGCGCTATGCTCAGATTGCTGTGCCTGCCAGTGCTGCGACTCTTTTTCACGTTCAGCGAGCCAGGCTGACTCCGCACCGTCATCAGGCATCGCCAGCGACATCGCCTGAAGCGAGGTCTCCATGGCGCTGCGCGTTGCCGCCAGCTGCTGGTGATAGCTTTGTTCCTGAGCTTCCTCTTCGCTTAGCTGGTTTTGCAGCGTCAGACGCTGGCTAAGCTGGTAAAGCTGCTGTTCGTACTGCTCCTGCTGATTCAGCCAGGGGGCGATATCGTCCTCAATATTCAGACTCACCGTCAGGGAAGCGCATACCTTCTGCCACTCCTCAGTCAGCACCTGCGCGTCCTGGGCCAGTGTCTGCGCCTCGGCGGTTTCCCGCTGCAGCTGCGTGGTGAGGGCATTCACCTGGCCCAGCACCAGCAGACCTTCCTCTTTGAGGGCGGCGACCTCTTTTTCCATCGCCTCCCGGCGACGCTGGTTTTCGGTAAGCGCTAAGGCCTGATACTGGGCGATCGCCGGATGTTCGGTGGAGCCGCAGAGCAGGCAGGGTTTGCCGGCCTCGAGTTCAGCCCGATAACTCTCCAGCTTTTTGATCTTCTCTTCCTGCTCGCATAACAGTTTGAGATCAAGGTAGTGCTGATTTTTCTCTTTGTACTGCTGGCGGCGCAGGGTCAGCACGTCGTTCAGTTTTGCCAGCTCACTCTGCGCCTTTTGCACACTTTCGCCATTCTGGCTGAGTCGCTTTTGCAGGGGCTGATAACGGGCGTGCAGGGTGGTCAGATGCTGGCGCGCCGCACGGGACTGGGTTTGCAGCGCCATTTCGGCGGCGACTTGCTCCGCCGTGAGCGTGAGCGTGTTTTCCGGCAAGGCCGCCAGCTTGTGACGTAATTCCGCGATACGACGGGTCAGCGTCGCGAGCTGCGTTTTATCGCGATTCAGCTGGGCAAAGTGCGCCCGCCAGCCCGCCATCTCCTGACCCCACTGACGGAAGCGGTCGTGGTCGGTCAGCCACTGCGTCAGAGTGGTGAACTCGGTTTGCAGTTGATCACGCGCCCGCAACGCCCCGTTGCGGATCCTGGCGCGCAGCGCCTCGCTGGACTGTAAGCGAGTATTCACATCCAGCATCTGCTGTTCTGTTTGTGCCAGGCGGGCGGTCTGCTCCTGCTGCCGCTCCCACTGCGGGCGCAGCAGCGCGGCAGGCTGGGCCAGATGCAGCTTTTCCAGCTCGGGAGTCGCGTCGGTCAGGGCCTGCTGCGCCTGCTGCTGCGCGGCCATCGCCTGCTGCTGCTCGCGCAATAACTCATCGTGGCGAGTCAGCCAGTGATAATCTTTCTGCTGCGCCTGCTGTTGGGCCAGGAGCTGATGTTCTTCGTCAGTAAGTACCTGCAAACCTTGCTGAAGCTGCTGTTGTTGCTCCTCGCTGAGTAACATCACCCCGGCGGCCTGGGCTTCACGCCGCTCCAGTTCGCTGCGGGCCGCTTTATGTTTTTCAAACACCATCGCCGAGATCTGGCCGTAAATTTCGGTGCCGGTCAGCTCCTCCAGCAGCTCGGCGCGCTCTTTTGGCCTGGCGTTGAGGAAGGCGGCAAACTGCCCTTGGGATAACAGCATCGAGCGGGTAAAGCGGTCATAGTCCAGGCCGGTCAGCGAGGCGACAAGCTCCAGTTTATCCTTCACTTTATCCGCGAGGATTTTGCCGTCTTCGCACTGGGCCAGCTCCACGCGCGGAGCCTGGAGATTGCCGTCCGGCTGATTACGCGCCCGGTTCTGGCTCCAGAAAGCGCGATAGGCTACCCCTTTGACTTCAAACTCCACCTCCGCCAGACATTCGGCGGTGTCGCGGGTCATCAGATCGTTTTGCGATTGTGAGACCGTATTCAGGCGCGGCGTCTCGTGGTACAGCGCCAGGCAGATGGCATCAAGCAGGGTGGTTTTCCCGGCACCGGTGGGGCCGGTGATGGCAAACAGGCCGTTGCTGAGGAATGGCTCGGCGGTAAAGTCGATTTTCCATTCGCCCTTGAGTGAGTTGAGGTTTTTCAGGCGCAGGCTGAGAATTTTCATGCGTTGTCCTCCTCGTTATCAAGGGCATGCAGGGCATGGCTGAACAGCTCGTTTAACCTGGCCCGCTGTGCGTCGTCGAGGGTCTCCTGCGCCAGGCGGCGCTCAAAGACCTCCTCCACCCGCAGCTCACTGAGGGTTTCACGCAGGCTGTTGGCGAGGAGTTTCTCGCGCAGCTCGCGACTGCGCCGCACCAGTAGCACCTCCACCGGCAGATCGTCCGTCAGGTGCTGAATTTTACGCTGCATGTCGTGCAGATACTCCTCGGTGGCAATTTCGATATCCAGCCAGACGGGAGGCGTCTGCTTCACGCCGCGCCACTGCTCCAGCTGGGCGGCGATAGCCGCCAGATCGCCCTTCAGTACCGCCAGCGGCTGGGTAATGGGCACGTCAAGGGATTCGACGGCACTGAGCTTGCCGTGATCGAAGCTCACCAGATGCACGCATTTGCTTTTGCCGGTTTCATCGAAGCTGAGGGGAATAGGGGAGCCGCAATAACGAATATGCTCGCAGCCGCCAATCTTCTGTGCGCGGTGGATGTGGCCCAGCGCAATATAGTCGGCCGCCGGGAAGTGCTGCGCGGGGAAGGCATCCAGCGTCCCGATGTAGATGTCACGTACCGCGTCACTTTTACTGGCACCCACGGTGGTAAGATGCCCGGTGGCAATGATCGGCAGGACGCTGTCGCCGCGCAGCTGGCAGGCGGCGGTATATTGATCGGCGTAATAATGGGTGATAGCCGTTAACAGCTGCTGCTGTTTCTCTATCCCTGAAAGACCCGCCTGGCTTTTCATCACGTCGCGAGGGCGTAAGAACGGAATAGGGCACAGCACCGCCCCTGGTGTACCGTCACGCTTGCGCAGAATTTGTGGCCCATGTCCGGCGCTGGCGACCACGGTTGTGTTGAGAAAGGCCAGGATTTCACGGGATTCATTCAGCGTGGCCACGGAATCATGGTTACCGGCCACAATCACCAGATGGCACCCGGTCTTTTGCAGGTTCACCACGAAACGGTTATACAGCTCTCGCGCATAGCTCGGCGGCGATCCGGTATCGAAAATGTCACCGGCCACGAGAATGGCGTCCACCTGGTGTGTTTGCGCCATCTCAAGCAGCCAGCTGAGGAAGGCTTCATGTTCGGCGGCGCGGCTTTTACTGTAGAAGTTCTGTCCCAGATGCCAGTCCGAGGTGTGAAGTATGCGCATAACAGATCCGTGGCAAAAAAATGTAAGCGGGATTATAAACATTCAGGGGAAGGAAGATAACCGCTACAATCAGGGCGACCAGAAAACAACGGTTTGCCTTTATTGGTGGGCGTCTTTTTCATAAATCTGTCATAAATCTGACGCATAATGACGCCGTATTACAAACATGTAACCTAAATAAGACAGGGCTAAGTATGGCGAGACGTATTCTGGTCGTAGAAGATGAAGCACCCATTCGTGAAATGGTCTGTTTCGTGCTCGAACAAAATGGCTTTCAACCGGTAGAAGCCGAAGATTACGACAGCGCAGTAAATCAGCTCAACGAACCCTGGCCCGATCTGATCCTGCTCGACTGGATGTTGCCCGGCGGCTCTGGTCTGCAATTCATCAAACATATCAAACGTGAAGCTTTAACCCGCGATATCCCGGTGATGATGTTGACTGCCCGTGGCGAAGAAGAAGATCGCGTTCGCGGCCTGGAGACCGGCGCGGATGACTACATCACCAAACCTTTCTCCCCGAAAGAGCTGGTGGCGCGTATCAAGGCAGTCATGCGCCGTATTTCACCGATGGCAGTCGAAGAGGTGATTGAGATGCAGGGCCTGAGCCTGGATCCCACCTCGCACCGCGTCATGACCGGTGAAAATCCCCTCGATATGGGGCCGACAGAATTCAAACTGCTGCACTTCTTTATGACCCACCCGGAACGCGTATATAGCCGCGAGCAGCTGCTTAATAATGTCTGGGGCACAAACGTCTATGTTGAAGACCGGACGGTGGATGTTCATATTCGTCGTTTGCGTAAGGCGCTGGAAACCAGCGGTCACGATCGTATGGTACAGACCGTCCGCGGCACGGGTTATCGTTTCTCCACCCGTTTCTGAACAATCACAGGAGTGTGACGCGTGCTGGAACGTCTGTCATGGAAAAGGCTCTGTTTTGAACTGGTACTTTGCTGTATTCCGGCCCTGATCCTCGGGGCTGTTTTCGGTTATTTACCCTGGTTTTTGCTGGCGGCAATCACCGGATTGCTGATCTGGCACTTCTGGAATCTGCTCCGCCTGTCATGGTGGCTGTGGGTAGACAGAAGCATGACCCCTCCGCCGGGAAGCGGTAGCTGGGAACCTCTGCTGTATGGCCTGCACCAGATGCAGATGCGTAATAAAAAGCGCCGACGCGAGCTGGGCAATCTGATCAAGCGCTTTCGCAGCGGCGCGGAATCCCTGCCGGATGCGGTGGTGCTCACCACCGAAGAAGGGGCAATGTTCTGGTGTAACGGACTGGCGCAACAGCTATTGGGCCTGCGCTGGCCAGACGATAATGGACAGAACATCCTCAACCTGCTGCGTTACCCCGAGTTTGCCCAGTATCTGAAAAAACGCGATTTTACCCGCCCGCATAATCTGGTGATGAACAACGGTCGTCATCTGGAGATCCGCGTGATGTCCTACAGCGACAAGCAGTGGCTGATGGTGGCGCGCGACGTGACGCAAATGCACCAGCTGGAAGGGGCGCGGCGCAACTTCTTCGCCAACGTCAGCCATGAATTACGCACCCCACTGACGGTGTTGCAGGGCTATCTGGAGATGATGCAGGAGCAGACTCTGGAGGGGGCACCGCGGGAAAAAGCGTTGCAGACCATGCGCGAGCAGACGCAACGGATGGAAGGGCTGGTCAAGCAGTTGCTGACCCTTTCCCGTATAGAGGCCGCACCAACCCTGGCGCTCAATGAAACTATCGATGTGCCGATGATGTTGCGGATGTTAGAGCGAGAGGCGCAAACCCTAAGCCAGCAGCAGCATCAGCTCACCTTCGAGGTGGATAACACTCTCAAAGTGCGCGGCAGTACCGATGAGATGCGCAGCGCCATCTCCAACCTGGTCTATAACGCGGTGAATCACACGCCGGCAGGCACTCACATCACCGTGCGCTGGCAGCATGTGTCTACGGGGGCGGAATTCAGCGTCGAGGATGACGGCCCTGGCATTGGCCCGGAGCATATTCCTCGTCTGACCGAGCGTTTTTATCGGGTGGATAAAGCCCGTTCCCGCCAGACGGGCGGCAGTGGGCTGGGGCTGGCTATCGTTAAACATGCCATCAATCACCACGATAGCCGTCTCGATATTGTCAGCACGCCGGGCAAAAGCACGCGTTTTAGCTTCGTGATCCCGGAACGTTTGATTGCCAGTAACAGCGCCTGACGCCCCGACTGTAATCAGATATTGCCACAGGCCAGCGTAAGCTGGCCTGTTTGCTTTGCAGTCAACCGAAGCGCGAATAAATTTTATACGCCTGATGCTTTTTTGTTCGCATGATTAGCCATGGGTTTTTCTTATAAATGGTGTAATGTTCCAGGTGTTAACTTCAACCTGGCATATTGTTCTGGTTTTGCGATCCCATATTGCCTTTAAACGTTATAAGCGTTTAAATTGCCGTCCTGATATTGTCGGACAGACTGTATTTGCGTGGTAAATCGAAAAATTATTCCTGACCACGGCAGCAGGGAAGCATTTCCCGCTGAAATTGCACATTTTTTCCGCTGTTTTATTCCGCATGGGATAGCGAAAAATTCAACGTTTTCAACACCACATCCACAGGCAGTAAGGTTTTATGACCCATCAACTGAAATCGCGCGATATCATCGCACTGGGCTTTATGACATTTGCGCTGTTCGTTGGCGCAGGCAACATCATCTTCCCACCCATGGTTGGCCTGCAGGCAGGTGAACACGTCTGGACTGCAGCGATCGGCTTTCTGATCACCGCTGTGGGCCTGCCGGTATTGACCGTCGTGGCGCTGGCGAAAGTCGGCGGCGGCGTCGATAGCCTCAGCGCGCCGATTGGCAAAGTGGCTGGCGTGATGCTGGCCGTGGTCTGCTATCTGGCGATCGGTCCGCTGTTCGCGACCCCTCGCACCGCGACCGTCTCCTTCGAAGTGGGGATCGCCCCGCTGACCGGTGACGGCCCGCTGCCGCTGTTTATCTACAGCCTGGTTTATTTCGCTATCGTGATCCTGGTGTCGCTCTATCCTGGCAAGCTGCTGGATACCGTGGGCAATTTCCTGGCCCCGATGAAGATTCTGGCGCTGCTGGTGCTGGCGATTGCGGCAATTATCTGGCCTGCAGGCCCGCTGAGTTCGGCCACTGAAGCGTATCAAAACGCAGCCTTCTCTAACGGTTTTGTGAATGGTTACCTGACCATGGATACGCTGGGTGCGATGGCGTTCGGTATCGTGATCGTTAACGCTGCGCGTTCCCGTGGCGTGACCGAAGCGCGTCTGCTGACCCGTTACACCGTCTGGGCTGGCCTGATGGCGGGCGCGGGTCTGGCACTGCTCTATCTGGCGCTGTTCCGTCTGGGTTCCGACAGCAGCGTGCTGGTTGACCAGGGCGCGAACGGTGCGGCCATTCTGCATGCCTACGTGCAGCATACCTTTGGCGGCGCGGGCAGCACGATGCTGGCTATCCTGATCTTCCTGGCCTGTCTGGTGACTGCGGTTGGCCTGACCTGTGCCTGTGCGGAGTTCTTTGCGCAGTACGTTCCGCTCTCTTATCGTACGCTGGTGTTTATCCTTGGCGGCTTCTCGATGGCGGTGTCGAACCTGGGTCTGAGCCACCTTATTCAGGTCTCCATTCCGGTGCTGACCACCATCTACCCGCCGTGCATCGTGCTGGTGGTGTTGAGCTTCACCCGCGGCTGGTGGAATAATTCCACACGAATTATCGCCCCGGCCATGTTTATCAGCCTGCTTTTTGGTATGCTTGACGGGATTAAGGCATCGGCAATCAGCGCCATGCTGCCCGCCTGGACACAGCGTCTGCCGCTGTCTGAACAAGGTCTGGCCTGGCTGATGCCTACCGTTGTTGCACTGGTACTGGCTATTATCTGGGATCGTGCTGCAGGGCGCCAGGTTACATCGAACGCGCACTAATCAACGGCTGAATGTTAAACCACGGGGCGTAATGCCCCGTGGTTTTTTGTTTTTTTTAGTCTGAATGGCATGACAACAAATGGAAAGCACTAACAAACTCAAGCGTGGATTAAGCGCCCGCCATATCCGCTTTATGGCGCTGGGTTCTGCAATCGGCACCGGTCTTTTTTATGGCTCGGCAGATGCCATCAAAATGGCCGGTCCCAGCGTTCTGCTGGCCTATCTTATCGGCGGTGTTGCCGCCTACATCATTATGCGTGCGCTGGGGGAGATGTCCGTTCATAACCCGTCGGCCAGCTCCTTCTCCCGCTATGCCCAGGAAAACTTAGGCCCGCTCGCCGGGTATATCACCGGCTGGACCTACTGCTTCGAAATCCTGATTGTGGCCATTGCCGATGTCACGGCTTTCGGCATTTACATGGGCGTCTGGTTCCCGACAGTGCCGCACTGGGTTTGGGTCCTTAGCGTGGTGCTGATCATCTGCGCCATCAACCTGATGAGCGTGAAGGTGTTCGGCGAGCTGGAGTTCTGGTTCTCCTTCTTTAAAGTCGCCACCATCATCATCATGATTGCCGCCGGTATTGGCATTATCATCTGGGGGATAGGCAACGGCGGACAACCGACCGGGATACACAATCTCTGGAGTAACGGCGGCTTCTTCAGCAACGGCTGGATCGGCATGGTGATGTCGCTGCAGATGGTGATGTTCGCCTACGGTGGGATTGAAATCATCGGCATTACCGCCGGTGAAGCGAAAGATCCTGAGAAGTCTATCCCGCGCGCCATCAACTCGGTGCCGATGCGTATTCTGGTCTTCTACGTGGGCACACTGTTTGTGATCATGTCTATCTACCCGTGGAACCAGGTTGGCACCAACGGTAGCCCGTTCGTACTCACCTTCCAGCACCTGGGGATCACCTTTGCCGCCAGCATCCTTAACTTTGTGGTGCTGACTGCATCTCTCTCTGCCATTAACGCCGACGTCTTTGGCGTGGGGCGTATGTTGCACGGCATGGCAGAGCAGGGGAGTGCGCCTAAGGCCTTCGCCAAAACCTCCAGCCGCGGCACGCCGTGGGTGACGGTGCTGGTGATGACCGTTGCGCTGCTGCTGTCGGTCTATCTGAACTACATCATGCCGGAGAACGTCTTCCTGGTGATCGCCTCGCTGGCGACCTTCGCCACCGTCTGGGTGTGGATCATGATTCTGATGTCGCAGATTGGCTTCCGTCGTCGTCTGTCGCCTGAAGAGGTGAAAGCGCTGAAGTTTAAAGTGCCGGGCGGCGTGGCAAGCACCGTCGCTGGCCTGATCTTCCTGGTCTTTATTATCGGCCTGATTGGTTACCACCCGGAAACCCGCATCTCGTTGTATGTTGGCTTCGCGTGGATTGCCTTGCTGCTGGTGGGCTGGGTGTTCAAACGCCGCCGCGAGCGTCAGTTAGCAGAAGTGCAGTAATCAGAATGCCCGGCAAACGCCGGGCATTTTTCTCCTCCCCCTTTCTCCTCCCCTAATAAACCGCTTCGCGATGAGTGAACATCAACTACCCTGTGGCAAGGTGACCTCATTTCTGGGATAGGGGATAAGAGATGTTGAATGCATGGCACCTGCCGGTTGCCCCATTTGTTAAGCAAAACAACGATAAACTTGTCATTACGCTGTGGCTGACGGGTGAGCAGCTGCCTGAGCGGGTCACGCTGCGCGCTGAATTCGATAATGAAGAGACCTCGCTGCCGATGCATAAGGTGCGCAGCCAGCCGCAACCCGGCGTGACCGCCTGGCGCGCGACCATTGACGCAGCGAAAGGGCAGCCGCGACACCGCTACAGCTTTAAAATGCTCTGGCATAACCGTCAGCTGTGGTTTACCCCGCAGGGGTTCAGCCGTTTTCCACCCGCCCGACTGGAGCAGTTCGCCGTCGATTATCCTGATGCCGGGCCTGAGTGGGTGGTTGAGCAGGTCTTCTATCAGATTTTCCCGGACCGCTTTGCCCGCAGCCAGCAACGCAACCCGGAAAGGGATAAAACCTACTATCACCACGCCGCCGGTCACGAGACGATCTTCCATGAATGGGATGAGCCGGTCACTGCCCAGGCAGGTGGCTCCACCTTTTACGGCGGCGATCTCGACGGCATTAGCGAGAAGCTGCCGTATCTGAAAAAACTGGGCGTCACGGCGCTTTACCTTAACCCGGTGTTTGTTGCCCCCAGCGTGCATAAGTACGACACCGAAGATTATCGCCACGTGGATGAGCAGTTTGGCGGCGACGAGGCCCTGTTACGCCTGCGGGAAAATACCCAGCGGGAAGAGATGCGCCTGATCCTGGACGGCGTGTTTAACCACAGCGGTGATTCTCACGCCTGGTTTGACCGCCACAATCGTGGAACAGGCGGAGCCTGCCATAACCCGGACTCGCCCCAGCGGGCCTGGTACAGCTTTGACGACGAAGGCCGCGCCCTCGACTGGTTGGGCTACGCCAGCTTACCGAAGCTGGATTACCAGTCACCCACGCTGGTGGAGGAGATCTACGGCGGCGAAGACAGTATTGTTCGTCACTGGCTAAAAGCCCCGTGGAATATGGACGGCTGGCGGCTGGATGTGGTGCATATGCTTGGCGAGACGGGCGGAGCGCGGAACAACCTGCAACATGTGGCTGGGATCACCCGTTCCGCGAAGCAGGCCCGGCCCGATGCCTTCGTCTTTGGCGAGCACTTTGGCGATGCCCGCCAGTGGTTGCAGAATGACGCGGAAGATTCGGCGATGAACTACCGCGGCTTCACCTTCCCGCTGTGGGGCTTCCTCGCCAATACCGATATCTCCTACGATCCGCAGCTGATCGACGCGGAAACCTGCATGAAGTGGATGGATAACTACCGCGCCAGCCTGTCGCATCAGCAGCAGCTCCGCATGTTCAACCAGCTCGACAGCCATGACACCGCGCGCTTTAAGTCTTTGCTCGGCAAAGACGTGGCGCGCCTGCCGCTGGCGGTCACCTGGCTGTTTACCTGGCCGGGCGTACCCTGCATTTACTACGGGGATGAAGTGGGGCTGGATGGCAATAACGATCCCTTCTGCCGCAAGACCTTCCCGTGGGAGGCTGAAAAACAGGATCCGGCGCTGTTCACGCTCTATCAGCGGCTGATTAAACTGCGTAAACAGAGCCAGGCGCTGCGCTATGGCGGCTGCCAGGTCGTCTACGCTCACGACAATGTGGTGGTGTTTATGCGTCTCTACAACCAGCAGCGGGTGCTGGTGGCTATTAACCGGGGCGATGCCTGTGAGGTGGTAATAGACGATTCGCCGCTACTTAACGTAAAACAGTGGCAACTGAAAGAGGGGAAAGGCGTGGCGCAGGAGGGTGTACTCTCACTGCCAGCGATCTCGGCTTCCGTCTGGTTCGGGCATTAATCTTCGCTGCCGGGCGGTACTGCGTATCATCCAGGCCCGGCAAGCGTAGCGCCTACGGGCATGAGGCTCGCCAATAAAAAAGGCCCGCATTTGCGGGCCTTTTCGTAAACCGTGCCGATTACAGGCTGGATACGTTTTCAGTCAGATATTTCGCAACGCCTGCTGGAGACGCGGCCATACCTTCTTTACCTTTTTCCCACTGAGCCGGGCACACTTCACCGTGCTCT
The DNA here is from genome assembly GCF_043105735.1 of Leclercia sp. GLN_9. NCBI lineage: Bacteria > Pseudomonadati > Pseudomonadota > Gammaproteobacteria > Enterobacterales > Enterobacteriaceae > Leclercia > Leclercia sp. GLN_9. The sequence goes on along the minus strand of NZ_JBICLV010000010.1, from coordinate 167,989 downwards.
TCGTGGAACTGCAGCGCGTCAACCATACGCAGCATTTCATCGATGTTACGACCCAGTGGCAGATCGTTCACAACCTGGTGACGCACGATACCGTTAGCGTCGATCAGGAAGGAGCCACGCAGGGCAACGCCCGCATCCGGGTGCTCGATACCGTAAGCCTGCTGGATTTCGCGTTTGATGTCCGCAACCATCGCGTATTTCACTGGACCGATGCCGCCATTGTCGACAGGGGTGTTACGCCATGCGTTGTGAACAAACTCAGAGTCGAAGGAGACGCCAACCACTTCCACGCCACGCTTCTGGAATTCTTCGTAACGCTTGTCAAAAGCAATCAGCTCAGACGGGCAAACGAAGGTGAAGTCCATTGGCCAGAAGAACAGAACGGTGGCTTTACCGTTGGTATGCTGTTTGAAGTTGAAGTTTTCAACGATTTCACCGCTGCCCAGTACAGCTGCTGCTGTAAAATCCGGGGCCGGACGAGTTACCAGAACCATATGATTCTCCTGTGATTACTAAGGTTATTTGGAACGCAACGCGGCCCAGTATAGAGAGTCCTCGCGCGAAAGACAAAGAGGCGCTGACAATCGTTAACCCAGCTTTTACCTATCAATCACATTCACATTAAAGCAGCTTATATCTCGCCTGCTCCATCATGCGCGGGTAGAACTGCCAGAAACGGCTTTCAAGGGCATCGTAATGGGCATCCAGATCCTGCCAGGAGTCGCGCAGGGCGTCGAGACGAGGACGGCGGCTGGCCATCCCATTCAGTACCCGCTGAATAAAGTCCATATCGCTATAGCGTTCGAGCCAGCGCTCTGACCACAGGTAATCATTCAGATTCACAAAGCGCGGCGGCGAGTCCGGGAGGATGATTGCCACCTGGGCGTGGGCATAGCGGACGAATTCCGGCAGCGGCATGTCGGGAGAAAGCTGTTCCCAGTGGCGAGAGACGAAGTGATCCCACATGACATCGAGCGTAATAGGGGCGACACGGCGGGTTTCCGGGCGGAACCACTCTTTGGCTTCTTTTACTTCAGGCAGGTTGTCGGTCATGACGTCGATCCGGCGGTGCATAAAAATGCCCTCCACTACGTCAGCGGGGTAATCCTCGGCGGGATTGCCACGCACAAAATCGGCCAGCAGATTGCCGGAAAGAGAGCTGTCAGCGAGATGGGCGAGGTGCAGGTGAGCGAGAAAATTCATGTGATTCGTTATCCGGTGTCGGCTAGTTGTTGCAGCAAAGAGGTGTGAGCACTAGACTAAGCCGCCTGTTTTTAAGTCACGAGTATATGCCATGCGCGTCGCCGATTTCTCCTTTGAATTACCCGAGTCCCTTATTGCCCACTATCCTATGCCTGAGCGCAGTAGCTGCCGCTTATTGTCGCTGGATGGGCCGACGGGTGCGCTGACGCACGGGACTTTCACCGACCTGCTCGACAAGCTTAATCCGGGCGACCTGCTGGTGTTCAACAACACTCGCGTCATTCCGGCCCGTCTGTTTGGCCGCAAAGCCAGCGGCGGTAAGATCGAAGTGCTGGTCGAAAGAATGCTCGATGATAAACGTATTTTGGCACATATTCGCGCCTCTAAAGCGCCAAAGCCGGGGGCGGAACTGCTGCTGGGCGATGACGAGAGCATCAACGCCACCATGGTGGCGCGCCATGACGCGCTGTTTGAAGTGCAGTTTAACGATGAGCGTCCGGTACTGGATATCCTCAACAGCATCGGCCATATGCCGCTGCCGCCGTATATTGACCGCCCGGATGAAGACGCTGACCGCGAACTGTATCAGACCGTCTACAGCCAGAAGCCGGGTGCCGTCGCTGCCCCGACCGCGGGCCTGCATTTTGACGATCCGCTGCTGGCAAAACTGCGCGAGAAAGGCGTGGAGTTGGCTTTTGTCACCCTGCACGTGGGCGCGGGCACCTTCCAGCCGGTGCGGGTAGACAGCATTGAAGATCACATCATGCACTCCGAATATGCCGAAGTGCCGCAGGACGTCGTGGATGCGGTTCTGGCAGCGAAAGCGCGCGGTAACCGCGTCATTGCCGTCGGCACTACCTCGGTTCGTTCGCTGGAGAGCGCTGCCCAGGCCGCCAAAAACGATCTGATTGAGCCGTTCTTCGGCGACACACAAATCTTCATCTACCCGGGTTATCAATATCAGGTAATCGATGCGCTGGTGACCAACTTCCACCTGCCGGAGTCGACGCTGATTATGCTGGTGTCGGCATTTGCGGGTTATCAAAACACCATGAATGCCTACAAGGCTGCGGTAGAACAAAAATATCGGTTTTTTAGCTACGGTGACGCGATGTTTATCACGTACAATCCGCAAGCTTTGAATGAACGTGTCGGGGAATAACTCTCCGGTACCAGAATAATGTGTCGGACTGTTTTTCTGGCACAGAGGAATGAAAATGAAATTTGAACTTGATACCACTGATGGTCGCGCGCGCCGCGGCCGTCTGGTGTTCGATCGTGGCGTAGTAGAAACGCCAGCCTTCATGCCTGTGGGCACCTACGGCACCGTAAAAGGGATGACGCCGGAAGAAGTTGAAGCCACGGGCGCACAAATTATCCTCGGTAACACTTTCCACCTGTGGCTGCGCCCGGGCCAGGAAGTGATGAAGCTGCACGGCGATCTGCACGATTTTATGCAGTGGAAAGGCCCAATCCTCACCGACTCTGGCGGTTTCCAGGTCTTCAGCCTCGGTGACATTCGCAAGATCACTGAAAAAGGCGTTCATTTCCGTAACCCTATCAACGGCGACTCGATCTTCCTCGATCCGGAAAAATCAATGGAGATTCAGTACGATCTCGGCTCCGATATCGTGATGATCTTCGACGAATGTACCCCATACCCGGCCGACTGGGATTACGCTAAACGCTCCATGGAGATGTCGCTGCGTTGGGCGAAGCGCAGTCGCGACCGTTTTGACGGCCTTGGCAACAAAAATGCGCTGTTTGGCATTATTCAGGGAAGCGTTTACGAAGATTTACGCGATATCTCGGTTAAAGGTCTGGTAGAGATAGGTTTTGATGGCTACGCTGTCGGCGGTCTGGCTGTAGGGGAGCCGAAGGAAGATATGCACCGTATTCTGGAGCATGTTTGCCCGCAAATTCCAACAGATAAGCCTCGATACCTGATGGGCGTCGGTAAGCCAGAAGATCTGGTCGAAGGCGTGCGTCGCGGCATTGATATGTTCGACTGCGTTATGCCGACCCGTAACGCCCGTAATGGTCACCTGTTCGTGACCGACGGCGTGGTAAAAATCCGTAATGCGAAGCATAAAAGCGACACCAGCACGCTCGATGCCGAGTGCGATTGCTATACCTGTCGCAATTATTCTCGTGCCTATTTGCATCATCTTGATCGTTGTAATGAAATACTGGGCGCGCGTCTCAACACGATTCATAACCTTCGCTATTACCAGCGCTTAATGGCTGGTTTACGCAAGGCTATCGAAGAGGGTAAATTAGAGAGCTTCGTGACCGATTTTTACCAACGACAGGGTCGGGAAGTCCCACCTTTGAACGTTGATTAATTTATTTAATGAGGGAATTTTAATGAGCTTTTTTATTTCTGATGCGGTAGCGGCAACAGGTGCACCGGCGCAGGGCAGCCCGATGTCTCTGATTCTGATGCTGGTGGTGTTCGGTCTGATCTTCTATTTCATGATCCTGCGTCCACAGCAGAAGCGCACCAAAGAGCACAAAAAGCTGATGGACTCCATCGCTAAAGGTGATGAAGTGCTGACTAACGGTGGTCTGGTTGGTCGTGTGAGCAAAGTTGCAGATAACGGCTACATCGTTATCGCGCTGAACGATACCACTGAAGTAGTGATCAAACGTGACTTCGTCGCTGCCGTTCTGCCGAAAGGCACCATGAAAGCGCTGTAATTAACTTTTCCCAAAGGGAACTGCCGTGTTAAACCGTTATCCTTTGTGGAAGTACATCATGCTGGTCGTCGTCATTGTCGTCGGCCTGCTGTATGCGCTTCCCAACCTGTATGGTGAGGATCCGGCTGTTCAAATCACTGGCGCGCGCGGTGTCGCCGCCAGTGAGCAAACGCTGATCCAGGTCCAGAAAACTTTACAAGAAGAAAAAATTACCGCTAAGTCTGTGGCACTGGAAGAGGGCGCTATTCTTGCTCGCTTCGACTCCACCGACACGCAACTCCGCGCGCGTGAAGCGCTGATGGGCGTGATGGGTGATAAATATGTCGTGGCGTTGAACCTTGCTCCTGCAACGCCGCGTTGGTTAGCTTCTATCAACGCGGAACCGATGAAACTCGGTCTCGACCTGCGTGGCGGCGTACACTTCCTGATGGAAGTCGATATGGAAACCGCGCTTGGCAAACTCCAGGAACAAAACATCGACAGCCTGCGTAGCGATCTGCGCGACAAAGGCATCCCTTACACCACCGTGCGTAAGGAAGATAATTACGGGATGAGCATCGCGTTCCGCGACAGCAAGGCCCGCGATCAGGCGATGGATTACCTGACCCAGCGTCATCGCGACCTGGTGCTCTCTTCTCAGGGCAGCAACCAGCTGCGTGCGGTGATGACCGATGAGCGTCTGAAAGAAGCGCGTGAATACGCGGTTCAGCAGAACATCAACATCCTGCGTAACCGTGTTAACCAGCTTGGCGTAGCTGAACCGCTGGTACAGCGTCAGGGTGCTGACCGTATCGTGGTAGAGCTGCCGGGTATCCAGGATACCGCACGTGCTAAAGAGATTCTGGGCGCAACCGCGACGCTGGAATTCCGTCTGGTGAACACCAACGTCGATCAGTCCGCAGTCGCCTCTGGCCGCGTTCCGGGCGACTCTGAAGTGAAGCAGACCCGTGAAGGCCAGCCGGTTGTGATGTACAAGCGGGTGATCCTGACCGGTGACCACATCACCGACTCGACCTCCAGCCAGGACGAATACAACCAGCCGCAGGTTAACATCTCGCTTGATAGCGCAGGTGGTAACATCATGTCTAACTTCACCAAGGACAACATCGGTAAGCCGATGGCGACCCTGTTCGTGGAGTACAAAGACAGCGGTAAAAAAGACGCTAACGGTCGCGCCATTCTGGTGAAAGAGGAAGAGGTGATTAACATCGCCAATATCCAGTCTCGCCTGGGTAACAGCTTCCGTATTACCGGTATCAACAACCCGAACGAAGCGCGTCAGCTTTCGCTACTGCTGCGTGCCGGTGCGCTGATTGCGCCAATTCAGATCGTTGAAGAACGTACCATCGGTCCAACACTGGGCATGCAGAACATCACCCAGGGTCTGGAAGCTTGTCTGGCAGGTCTGGCGATCTCCATCGTCTTCATGATCTTCTTCTATAAGAAGTTTGGTCTGATTGCGACAAGTGCGCTGATTGCGAACCTGGTGTTGATCATCGGTATCATGTCCCTGCTGCCAGGGGCGACGCTGACCATGCCGGGTATTGCGGGTATCGTTCTAACCCTTGCGGTAGCGGTCGATGCCAACGTACTGATTAACGAACGTATCAAGGAAGAGTTAAGCAACGGTCGCTCTGTTCAGCAGGCGATTGACGAAGGCTATAAAGGCGCTTTCAGCTCCATCTTCGATGCGAACGTAACAACACTGATTAAGGTTCTTATCCTGTATGCAGTGGGTACTGGCGCTATCAAAGGCTTTGCGATTACGACCGGTATCGGTGTCGCAACGTCGATGTTTACCGCTATTGTCGGCACCCGTGCCATCGTGAACCTGCTGTACGGCGGCAAGCGCGTTAAAAAGCTGTCTATCTGAGGAGTGCGTTGTGGCACAGGAATATACTGTTGAACAATTGAACTACGGCCGTAAAGTCTGGGACTTTATGCGCTGGGACTACTGGGCCTTCGGCATTTCAGGTTTACTGCTGATCCTGTCCATCGTCGTTATGGGCGTGAAAGGCTTTAACTGGGGCCTTGATTTCACCGGTGGTACGGTGATTGAGATCTCCCTGGAAAAACCGGTCGATATGGACCAGATGCGCGAATCCCTGCAAAAAGCAGGCTTCGAAGAGCCGCTGCTGCAGAACTTTGGCAGCAGCCGCGACATCATGGTACGTATGCCTCCCGTACACGATGCTAACGGCAGTCAGGAGCTGGGCAGCAAGGTTGTTAACGTGATTAACGAAACAACCAGCCAGAGCGCGACGGTTAAGCGTATTGAGTTCGTCGGGCCAAGCGTGGGTGCGGATCTCGCCCAGACCGGTGCGATGGCACTGCTGGTCGCGTTGATCTCCATCCTGGTCTACGTCGGTTTCCGCTTTGAATGGCGACTGGCGGCAGGTGTGGTTATCGCCCTTGCGCACGACGTAGTGATTACCATGGGTATTCTGTCGCTGTTCCACATTGAGGTTGACCTGACGATCGTGGCATCCCTGATGTCCGTTATCGGTTACTCACTGAACGACAGTATCGTGGTATCTGACCGTATCCGTGAAAACTTCCGTAAGATCCGTCGCGGTACGCCGTACGAAATCTTTAACGTGTCGTTGACCCAGACGCTGCACCGTACCTTGATCACCTCCGGTACTACCCTGATGGTGATCCTGATGCTGTTCCTCTTCGGCGGTCCGGTTCTGGAAGGCTTCTCGCTAACCATGCTGATCGGTGTCTCCATCGGTACGGCGTCGTCCATCTACGTCGCGTCGGCACTGGCACTGAAACTTGGCATGAAGCGCGAGCACCTGCTCCAGCAGAAGGTCGAGAAAGAAGGGGCGGATCAGCCCTCTATCCTGCCGTAAGACAGGTAGCGCGCTATCGAAATCCCGGTCTGATGACCGGGATTTTTTTTATCTGCTCCTGACAAACACTCCTGACAGTATGCTGTCAGGAGGCCTGTCATACACTCCTCCTGAACCCAAACAACAGGCAGGAGGATGTATGAAAAGTGTGATTAACTGGTTTGAAATTCCGGTCGCGGATATGGATCGTGCCATCAAATTTTACGAGCCGGTGATGCAGGTGGCGCTAAAGCGCGAGACAATGGACGTTGCCGAGCTGGCCATTTTTCCTCATGAGGATCCGGCTACCGGCGGCGCGCTGGCAAAATTTGACGGCATTACACCCTCATCGCAGGGCGCTATTATTTATCTGCATACTGACAACCTGGCGGCAACGCTGGATCGTGTGGTGTCAGCGGGTGGGGCATGCGTGTTTGGACCACTGGAACTGCCGCGCGGTATTGGCACCATTGCGCTGTTTACCGACAGCGAAGGCAACCGGGTTGGACTTCATCAACCTGCCTGACATCAACCTGTAAAGCGAATAAACAATGACCCGACGCGCTGACCGTTTGTTTCAGATTGTGCAAATCCTGCGAGGCAGGCGGCTGACCACAGCAGCGCATCTGGCAGACAGGCTCGGCGTTTCTGAACGCACGGTTTATCGTGATATCCGCGATCTATCGCTCTCTGGCGTGCCGGTGGAAGGGGAGGCGGGAAGCGGCTATCGACTGATGTCGGGCTTTGACTTGCCGCCCCTGATGCTGACCAACAGGGAGTCCGAAGCGCTGATGGTGGCGATCCGCCTGCTTAAAACCTGGGGCGGGGAGTCGCTGTCGCGTGAGCTGGAGTCGGCCCAGGAAAAGGTGCTGGCGATCCTGCCGGAGGAGAGCCGCCGCAAGGCCGAGCAGACGCGGATCTACGCTCCGGATATTGCCATGCAACACCACTCCCGCAGCGGCTTCGATGTGATTCATCAGGCGATCTCTGCTCAACGGGTGCTGGGACTGCACTATCGTGATGAAAGCGGGCACCTCTCTTCCCGCGACGTGCAGCCGCTGGGGTTGTTCTTCTGGGGCGAGCACTGGCTGCTGGCAGCATGGTGTGAACGGCGCGATGACTATAGCTGTTTCCGACTCGACAGGTGTCTGAATATCACGATGACGGACAGACGCTTTAGCGAAGGTGCAGGCCGATCGCTGGCGGACTTTTTACGGAAGGTTAAGCAATAAAAAAGCCAGCTCTTGAGCTGGCTTTTTTGCCGGGTGGCGTTACAGGCACAACTTAGAAGTTGTAACCCACAACCAGGTAACCACCCCAGCCGGTAGAACGCACGCTGAAGTTACCGTCGCCGAAGTTCAGGCTGGCGTCGTCGTTCCACTGACCACCGTTGTGCCAGTAACGCGCCACAACAGAGTAGTGCCAGTGATCGTAGTTCAGCGCCAGGATGTGGCTGGAGGCGATAGAGTCGTTGGTACGCGCTTTCTTACCGTTCAGGTCACGGAAGTCGTTGTCGCCCAGGTCTGAACCCCAGTCAAAGTTGGTGAAGCCGATGTAGCTCAGGTTGCCGCCCCACAGCTGGGTGATTGGCACAAAGTATTTCACTTTGAAACGGTAGCCATCCCACTCGTTTTCGTTCGCTGCACCGTAGTTCTGCCACTGGTATTTAGCATAAACGTTCATGGACAGGCTCATCGGCAGACCGGTGTCGATGTCAGTACCCAGACCCATGTACCAGGTGCTCTGGCGACCGGACTTGTTGCGGCCCATGTCGTAGATGTAGTTGTTTGCGAAGTACCACTCTTTAAACGGACCAAAGGCCAGGCTGGTACCGGTCAGCTTGTCGATGGAGAAGCGCGGTTCGATCTCCATGAACAGTGGGGAACCGTGGTTCCAGATACCTTTCGCGTCAGTATTACCACCGAAGAAGACCGGTGCATCCATGTAACCATAGAAATCAAACCAGTCTTTTTTGGCAAACGCTTCGTATTCCAGGTAGGTATCGTTGCGGATCTGTGGTCCGAAACGGGTGTGGTAGCTGCCAACGACGTTGACGCTCTGGTGCCACCAGTCGGAAACGTACTCTGGTTTATCGTTTTCTGCTGCCTGAACAGAGAAAGTAGAGGAGAGCGCCAGCGCTGCACCGGCTGCCAGTAATGTTTTTTTCATAATAATGCCACTGATTTGAAATCCCTTAGGGGAGTGAAAAAGGCGCGAATTGCGTTTCTAAATATTTCGTGTTTCTGGGAGCCTATTATAGGAATCCTTGCTCACAAAAATATGTGTTGTTTCACAGTTCTCTCACATACGTAATCGATTGCGTTCACGTTTGCGTATTTTTAAACGGAGCGGATTGTAATAGCAAACATTTCTGTTGCCAATGTTTGTAACCAAAGAGCGGGGCGGAACGTGATCCACGTTCCGCTGGGGGATTATTGCGCGACGGGCTGGATATCGTGGATGCGGATAAAACCGAGTTGATCGGGCGTCAGGCCGTTAAGCTGCAACGGAATGTCGACATCGCTGGGTGCCAGAATGCTGGCCGGTGCATTAATCAGCTGGGTCTGGACGTTCAGCTCCTGGAAGCTATCGGTAGTGCCCTGGATCTGGCCCCACTCAACGGTGGCGCTGAATGCCGGCAGGGGATCGTTTGATTCCCCCTGAATGCGCAGCGTGGCACGGGTACCATCGGCGTTTGGCGCGACGTTCACCAGCGACATGCGCAGTGTGCCGATCTGGCTGTTCAGCCTGGCAGGCGTATTCGATCCCGGCAGCAGATAGACGCCGCTGGTCGATTTCGCGTTCAGCGCATTCTGCTGGGTGATCTTGACGGTTTCCTGGTTAAGCTTATTCATGGTCGTATTCAATGAACTGATGCTTTGGTTCATCTGGCGCACTTCGCTTTGCTGCGCACAGGCGCTGAGGCTAAAAAGGCTTCCCAGCAGCAGAACATGTAGGTAACGTCTTGTCATGGCAATTATTTCCCTGAAATAACGGATTCTGCTAAGGGTAGTCAACGACGCGGCCCTGCGTATAGATCCTTTATCTCAAAAACGCTCCTTCTTTGTTGTCAGCCCAGTTCGGGGTAAAATGGAGTTCAGTCAACCCGATAGCCAGGACACCGTATGCATTGCCCATTCTGTCTCGCCGTGGATACTAAAGTAATCGACTCCCGTCTCGTGGGAGAAGGCTCATCCGTACGCCGCCGCCGTCAGTGCCTGGTATGTAACGAACGCTTCACCACTTTTGAAGTGGCGGAGCTGGTGATGCCGCGCGTCGTCAAAAGTAACGACGTTCGCGAACCCTTCAATGAAGAGAAGCTGCGCAGTGGAATGCTAAAAGCGCTGGAGAAGCGGCCAGTAAGCGCAGATGACGTCGAAATGGCGCTTAACCATATCAAAACTCAGCTGCGCGCCACCGGCGAGCGCGAGGTGCCGAGCAAAATGATCGGCAATCTGGTCATGGAACAGCTCAAGAAGCTCGATAAAGTCGCCTATATCCGTTTTGCCTCTGTTTACCGCAGTTTTGAAGATATCAAAGAGTTCGGTGAAGAGATCGCCCGCCTACAGGACTAAGCACATGCAGGATGAGATTTACATGGCGCGAGCGCTGAAGCTGGCGCAACGCGGGCGGTTTACCACCCACCCCAATCCGAACGTGGGTTGCGTTATCGTGAAAGATGGCGAGATCGTTGGGGAAGGTTTTCACTATCGTGCCGGTGAGCCGCATGCCGAAGTGCATGCTTTGCGCATGGCCGGCGAGAAGGCGCGCGGTGCGACGGCCTACGTAACGCTGGAACCTTGCAGCCATCACGGCCGCACGCCGCCGTGCTGCGATGCCCTTATTGCAGCGGGCGTTTCACGGGTCGTCGCGGCGATGCAGGATCCTAATCCTCAGGTTGCTGGTCGCGGCCTGTATCGCCTGCAGCAGGCGGGCATTGAAGTCAGTCATGGCCTGATGATGAGTGAAGCCGAACGCCTGAACAAAGGCTTCCTCAAGCGGATGCGAACCGGTTTTCCCTATATTCAGTTGAAGCTGGGCGCCTCGCTGGATGGCCGCACGGCAATGGCCAGTGGCGAAAGCCAGTGGATCACCTCCCCACAAGCAAGGCGCGATGTGCAACTTCTGCGCGCGCAAAGCCATGCTATCCTCACCAGCCATACCACCGTTTTGGCCGACGATCCTGCTTTGACCGTGCGCTGGGATGAGCTGAATGCCGACACGCAGACGCTGTATCCGCAACAAAATTTACGCCAGCCGCTGCGCATCGTGGTTGACCGGCAGAACAGCGTGACGCCTGAGCACCGCATTGTGCAGCAGCCGGGCGAAACCTGGTTTGCCCGTACGCAGGAAGATGAGCGCAGCTGGCCGGAAGGCGTTCGCAGCATCCTGGTGCCGGAGCATAACGGGCACGTGGATTTAGTGGTGCTGATGATGTTGCTGGGTAAACAGCAGATCAACAGTATCTGGGTAGAAGCCGGTCCGACGCTGGCCGGTGCGCTGTTGCAGGCCGGGCTGGTAGACGAGCTGATCGTCTATCTGGCGCCTAAACTGTTAGGCAGCGACGCGCGTGGTCTGTGCGTGTTACCTGGGCTGGAAAAACTGGCGGATGCTCCGGCATTTAAATTTAGCGAGATACGCCCGGTTGGGCCGGATCTGTGTCTCCACCTGACCACCGCGTAAGGCTTGCCTAAATAGGGAAGCAGTGCGCAAAATATTATGATAAAATCCGCCCCCCTGCGGGGCCACCAAATGAACCCGTTAAGGAAGAGTATGAACATTATTGAAGCAGCCGTTGCTACCCCGGACGCTCGCGTCGCCATCACCATTGCGCGTTTCAACAACTTCATCAACGACAGCCTGCTGGAGGGTGCCATTGACGCCCTGAAACGTATCGGCCAGGTGAAAGACGAAAACATTACCGTTGTCTGGGTTCCGGGTGCTTACGAACTGCCACTGGCAGCGGGCGCACTGGCGAAAACCGGTAAGTATGATGCAGTTATCGCACTGGGTACGGTAATTCGTGGCGGCACCGCGCATTTTGAATATGTTGCGGGTGGCGCAAGCAACGGTCTGGCGCACGTGGCACAGGATGCAGAAATTCCTGTCGCTTTCGGCGTACTCACCACTGAAAGTATTGAACAAGCCATCGAACGTGCTGGCACCAAAGCCGGTAACAAAGGTGCAGAAGCTGCACTGACCGCGCTTGAAATGATCAATGTATTGAAAGCCATCAAGGCCTGATTTTTTTGTAAGGGGAATTCCGTGAAACCTGCTGCTCGTCGCCGCGCCCGTGAATGTGCCGTTCAGGCACTTTACTCCTGGCAGTTGTCCCAGAACGACATCGCTGATGTTGAATACCAGTTCCTGGCGGAACAAGACGTCAAAGACGTTGACGTCGTGTACTTCCGTGAACTGCTGTCGGGAGTGGCGACTAATAGCGCGTATCTCGACGGTCTGATGAAGCCGTACCTGTCCCGTCTGCTCGAAGAGCTGGGCCAGGTTGAAAAAGCTGTGCTGCGTATCGCACTGTTTGAGCTGTCGAAGCGTGATGATGTGCCGTACAAAGTGGCCATCAACGAAGCGATCGAACTGGCGAAAACCTTCGGTGCTGAAGACAGCCACAAATTTGTGAATGGCGTGCTGGATAAAGCCGCACCTGCGATCCGTCCCCGTAAAAAGTGATCCGCAAGCCGGAGTATCGTGTCGCCTTTGGGCGGTGCGTGCTCCGGTTTTTTTATTTTCTTTGCTGAGGCATAACGTATGGCATGTGGCGAATTTTCCCTGATTGCCCGTTATTTTGACCGAGTCAGAAGCTCGCGTCTCGATGTGGAAACCGGCATCGGCGACGACTGTGCACTTCTCAATATCCCCGAAAAGCAGACGCTGGCCATCAGCACCGACACCTTAGTGTGTGGTCATCATTTTCTGCCGGATATCGATCCTGCCGATCTGGCGTATAAAGCGCTGGCGGTAAACGTGAGCGATTTGGCGGCGATGGGGGCCGATCCGGCGTGGTTAACCCTGGCGCTGACGCTACCAAAAGTAGATGAAAGCTGGCTTGAGGCCTTTAGCGACGCGCTGTTTGAACAGCTTAACTATTACGATATGCAGTTGATTGGCGGCGATACTACCGCCGGTCCGCTGTCGATGACCCTGGCGATCCACGGCTATGTGCCGGCTGGGCGGGCGTTAAAACGTTCTGGTGCGAAACCGGGCGACTGGATTTACGTCACCGGCACGCCGGGTGATAGCGCGGCAGGGCTGGCCATATTGCAGAAGCAGTTAACCGTGCCGGACGCGAATGATGAGGCGTACTTTGTGCGACGCCATCTGCGCCCGACGCCGCGCATTCTGCACGGCCAGGCGCTGCGGGATCGCGCCAGTTCTGCTATCGATCTTTCGGATGGCCTGATCTCCGATCTGGGTCATATTCTGAAAGCCAGCGGCGTAGGCGCGCGGATCGACCTGGATCTGTTTTCGCTCTCTGAGGCGATGCGCAGGCACGTGGAGCCAGATCAGGCGTTGCGCTGGGCACTCTCCGGCGGCGAAGATTATGAGCTGTGCTTTACCGTTCCTGAGCTGAACCGCGGCACGCTGGATGTGGCGTTAGCCAATCTGGGGGCTGGGTTTACCTGTATCGGCCAGATTATGCCGGAAAGCGAAGGATTGCAGTTTGTGCAGAACGGTTCGCCGGTAACGCTCGACTGGAAAGGGTACGATCACTTCGCATAGTTCTGTGCGGCGTGTATTGCCGGGTGGCAGCTTCGCCTTACCCGGCTTACAGATACTTTGAAAAGCCCGGTACGCGTGAAGCGCCACCGGGCTTTTTTATTTGAATCCCACGACCGGATGCTGCTTGTACGGCGTCTCCAGCTCGGCGATCTGTTCCGGGGTCAGGGTGATATCTACGGCATTGATCAGCTCGTCCAGCTGCTCTTCGCGCGATGCGCCGATAATGGGCGCTGCCACTCCCCGCTTACTCAACACCCATGCCAGTGCCACTTGGGCGCGCGTTACGCCGAGATCCTCGGCAACCCTTGTTAAACGTTCGGCTATCTGCGCGTTATTGGCTTCGGTTTCGTCATACAGCGTTTTGCCAAACTCATCCGATACCGAGCGGGCAGTGGTTTCACCCCACGGACGGGTTAACCGCCCGCGCGCCAGCGGACTCCACGGGATCACCGCCACGCCGTGCTGATAGCACAGGGGCAACATCTCGCGCTCTTCTTCGCGGTAGATCAGGTTGTAGTGATCCTGCATGGTGACAAAGGGCGCCCACCCGTGCTGTTCCTGAAGTGCCAGCGCCTGGGCAAACTGGGCGGCGTGCATCGACGAGGCGCCGATATAGCGCGCTTTTCCCGCCCTGACCACGTCATTCAGCGCCTCGAGCGTCTCTTCAATCGGAGTATTATAATCCCAGCGGTGGATCTGCAGCAGATCGACATATTCCATGTTCAGGCGGCGCAGGCTGTCATCAATGGAGCGAAGGATCTGCGCCCGGGAGAGGCCTTCTGCCAGATCGCCCACCTGATGGTACACCTTGGTGGCGACCACCACTTCCTCGCGGCGAGCGAAGTCGCGCAGCGCCTGGCCGACGATCTCTTCGCTGCTGCCATCGGAGTAGCTGTTGGCGGTATCAAAGAAGTTAATGCCGCCCTCGAGAGCGTGTTTGATGATTGGACGGCTGCTCTCTTCCGGCAGCGTCCAGGCGTGCTTACCCCGGTCCGGCTCGCCAAACGTCATGCAGCCCAGACAAAGACGAGAAACCTTAAGATCTGTTTTTCCTAATATATTGTATTGCATGGTTCCACTCCTGCTGATTACTTAAAACGTAACGTTAAGCATAGCAGGAGCGGAAAGGGGAGGGATTATGCCAGCCAGGCGTTGATGCGGGCTTCGATACCCGCGGCATCCAGACCAATGTCGGCGCGCGCTTCGTCCTGCGTACCCTGCGGGATAAAGTGATCCGGCAGGCCCAGGTTCAGCACGGGTACAGGTTTACGATTCGCCATCAGCACTTCGTTCACGCCGCTGCCAGCTCCCCCCATAATTGCATTCTCTTCCAGGGTGACCAGCGCCTCGTGACGTGATGCCATGTCCAGTATCAAGGCCTCATCGAGCGGCTTTACAAAGCGCATGTCGACCAGGGTCGCGTTAAGGGACTCTGCCACTTTTGCCGCTTCTGGCATCAACGTACCAAAGTTCAGGATCGCCAGCTTTTCACCGCGACGTTTAACGACACCTTTGCCGATTGGCAGTTTTGCCAGCGGCTCCAGGGTGACGCCCACGGCGTTACCGCGCGGATAACGCACGGCCGTTGGGCCATCCTGGTAGTGATAGCCGGTGAACAGCATCTGGCGACATTCGTTTTCGTCGCTTGGGGTCATCACCACCATATCCGGGATACAGCGTAAAAAAGAGAGATCGAACGCGCCCTGGTGCGTCTGGCCGTCGGCCCCGACAATGCCTGCGCGGTCAATGGCGAACAGCACGGGCAGCTTCTGGATCGCGACATCGTGGATCACCTGGTCATAGGCGCGCTGCAGGAAGGTGGAGTAGATCGCCACGACCGGTTTGTAACCGCCTATCGCCAGACCTGCGGCAAAGGTCACGGCATGTTGCTCGGCGATGGCGACATCAAAATATTGCGTCGGGTATTTGCGGGAAAACTCGACCATCCCGGAACCTTCGCGCATCGCCGGGGTAACGGCCATCAGCTTGCTGTCTTTGGCGGCGGTTTCGCACAGCCAGTCACCGAAAATTTTAGAATAGCTCGGCATCCCACCGCTGCTTTTTGGCAGGCAGCCGCTGGTGTGGTCGAACTTGGGTACCGCGTGGAAGGTGATCGGATCTTTTTCCGCCGGTTCGTAGCCCCGGCCTTTTTTGGTCATGATGTGCAGGAACTGCGGGCCTTTCAGGTCACGCATGTTTTTCAGCGTGGAGACCAGCCCCAGCACGTCGTGTCCATCCACAGGACCAATGTAGTTAAAGCCCAGCTCTTCAAACAGCGTGCCAGGCACGACCATGCCTTTGATGTGCTCTTCGGTGCGTTTCAACAGCTCTTTGATCGGGGGTACGCCAGAGAAGACTTTTTTGCCGCCTTCGCGCAGGCTGGAGTAGAGCTTACCGGAGAGCAGGTTCGCCAGGTGGTTGTTCAGCGCACCGACGTTTTCGGAAATCGACATCTCGTTGTCATTGAGCACCACCAGCATGTCTGGTTTGATATCGCCCGCGTGGTTCATCGCCTCAAAGGCCATCCCGGCGGTAATCGCGCCATCGCCAATGACGCAGACGGTACGGCGCTGTTTGTTCTCTTTGGCAGCCGCGACGGCTACCCCGATCCCGGCTGAAATAGAGGTGGAAGAGTGACCGACGCTCAGCACGTCGTATTCGCTCTCGCCACGCCATGGGAACGGATGCAGGCCGCCTTTCTGGCGAATGGTGCCGATTTTATCGCGACGGCCAGTAAGAATTTTGTGCGGATAAGCCTGATGACCCACGTCCCAGATCAGCTGATCGAATGGCGTGTTATAGACATAATGCAGCGCCACGGTGAGTTCCACCGTGCCAAGCCCGGAGGCGAAATGACCGCTGGAGCGGCTGACGCTGTCGAGCAGGTAGCGACGCAGCTCGTCGCACAGCTTCGGCAGGCTCTCTTTCGGCAACAGACGTAACTCCTGGGTGGAGTCAACCAACGCCAGTGTCGGGTATTTGGCAATATCAAAACTCATCAGAGACTCATCGTGGTGTTTTCGTTATTTATCACGCTGGATTATATAGTCCGCTAGCGCTTCCAGTGCCGAGGTGTCCAGTGACTGCGCGGCCAGTTGTTCAAGCGACTGGCGGGCATCTGCAATCAGGTCCCGGGCTTTTTGTTGGGCTTGCTCAAGGCCCAGAAGGGCGGGATAGGTACTTTTGCCAAGCTGCTGATCGGCACCCTGACGTTTACCTAATGTTGCAGTATCGCCCACGACATCCAGAATGTCATCCTGAACCTGGAACGCTAAACCGATACTTTCTGCGTAGCGATCCAGAACAGGCAGGGCGTTGCGACCTTGCTCACCTGCGCTCAGTGCGCCCAGACGAACGGCTGCCCGAATCAATGCGCCGGTCTTGTGGCGATGAATACGCTCCAGCTGTTCCAGATTAACCTGACGTCCTTCTGCTTCGAGATCCAGCGCCTGACCGCCGCACATACCGGCTACGCCGCTGGCCATTGCCAGCTCGGAGACCATCGCCAGACGATCGCGATCCGCCACTTCCACCATTGGGGCATCGCTCAGAATTGAGAATGCCAGGGTTTGCAGGGCATCGCCTGCCAGAATGGCGTTCGCTTCACCAAATTTAATGTGGCAGGTCGGCTGTCCGCGGCGCAGGTCGTCGTCGTCCATCGCCGGCAGATCGTCGTGAATCAGCGAGTAAGCGTGAATACACTCCACCGCGGCGGCAGGCGCATCCAGCGTATCGGCACTGATCCCGAACATTCCGCCGGTGGCATACACCAGAAAAGGACGCAGGCGTTTGCCGCCTAACAGTGCGCCATAATGCATGGCCTCAACCAGTGGAGTGTTCTGAAAAGGCTGCGGAGCGATAAAACGACGCAATGCGTCGTCAGCACGTCCGACGCAAGCCTGAAGCTGGTTCGAAAAGTCCATCTACTCGGCATCCGGTGTGAAGGGGGTCGTGGCAGCATCTTCGTTATCGGAGAGCAAGATCTGCACGCGTTGTTCCGCCTGTTGCAGTTTAACCTGGCCCTGGCGCGCCAGCTGCACGCCGCGTTCGAATTCATTAAGCGCCTCTTCCAACGGCAGGTCGCCGCTTTCCAGACGGGTAACGATTTGCTCCAGTTCACTCAGCGCAGTTTCGAAACTGGCGGGTGCATCGTTTTTCTTCGGCATAGTGAATGTCTGACTCTCAGTTTTTTATCCCTGATATGGTATCGGACTCAGGGTAATTATCAAATAACGCGCAATGTGCACAGGAGCCACGTGATGGTGGTATACTTCTGCGCCTGGATGCAGCCCTGGAAATGTGGGCTGCTGTACTTTTCCATTACAAGCTTAACTGCTTGCCTAAGAAACATTGCCGCCATGAAGTTTATCATTAAATTGTTCCCGGAAATCACCATCAAAAGCCAATCTGTGCGTTTGCGCTTTATTAAAATTTTAACCGGGAACATTCGTAACGTTCTGAAGCATTACGACGAGACGCTGGCCGTCGTGCGTCACTGGGATCATGTCGAAGTCCGCGCTAAAGATGAAAACAAGCGCCTGGACATTCGAGAAGCCTTAACCCGTATTCCGGGGATCCACCATATTCTGGAAGTGGAAGATGTTCCATTCACTTCCCTGCACGACATCTTCGAAAAAGCGCTGGCGCAGTATCGCGATCAGATCGAAGGCAAAACCTTCTGCGTGCGCGCCAAGCGTCGCGGCAAACATGAGTTTAGCTCCATTGAAGTCGAACGCTATGTGGGCGGCGGATTGAATCAGCACGTTGAATCTGCGCGTGTGCGTCTGACCAACCCGGAAGTGACCGTTAATCTGGAAATTGAGAACGACCGCCTGCTGCTGGTAAAAGGCCGCTACGAAGGTATTGGCGGCTTCCCAATCGGTACTCAGGAAGATGTGCTGTCGCTGATTTCCGGCGGTTTCGACTCCGGTGTTTCCAGCTATATGCTGATGCGCCGCGGCTGCCGCGTGCACTACTGCTTCTTTAACCTCGGCGGCGCGGCGCATGAAATTGGCGTACGTCAGGTGGCCCATTATCTGTGGAACCGCTTCGGCAGCTCTCACCGCGTGCGTTTTGTGGCGATCAACTTTGAACCGGTGGTGGGCGAAATCCTCGAGAAAGTGGACGACGGCCAGATGGGCGTGGTGCTGAAGCGCATGATGGTGCGTGCGGCCTCGAAAGTGGCTGAGCGTTATGGCGTGCAGGCGCTGGTGACCGGCGAAGCGCTGGGCCAGGTCTCCAGCCAGACCCTGACCAACCTGCGTCTGATCGACAACGTGTCGGATACCCTGATCCTGCGTCCGCTGATTTCACACGACAAAGAACACATCATCGATCTGGCGCGTGAGATCGGTACTGAAGACTTCGCCCGTACCATGCCGGAATACTGCGGTGTGATCTCAAAAAGCCCGACCGTGAAAGCGGTAAAGGCGAAGATCGAAGCGGAAGAAGAAAACTTCGATTTCAGCATCCTTGAGAAAGTGGTGGCCGAAGCCTCTAACATTGATATTCGCGAAATCGCCCAGCAGACCGAGCAGGACGTGGTGGAAGTTGAGACCGTGAACGGTTTCGGTCCTGACGACGTGCTGCTGGATATCCGCTCAGTGGATGAGCAGGATGCGAAGCCGTTTGAGCCGGAAGGTGTGGAAGTGGCCTCGCTGCCGTTCTACAAGCTGAGCACCAAATTTGGCGATCTGGATAAGAGCAAAACCTATCTGCTGTGGTGCGAGCGCGGGGTGATGAGCCGTCTGCAGGCGCTCTATCTGCGCGAGCAGGGCTTTACGAATGTGAAGGTGTATCGCCCGTAGTTCATTGCAGGGGAGTGCGGCCTGATGCCCTCACCCCGACCCTCTCCCACGAGGAGAGGGCGCAAACATAAAAAACGGCAACCTTTGGTTGCCGTTTTGCTTTTACCTCGTGCCACCCGTCTTTTTTATGCATTACGCTTCGTAATAGTTATAAATTCCCGCCGCCATCACTAACGATGATGCCACTTCATACGCTTTTGCGCGCCCGACCAGCAGCTCGATAATCTTCAGCGCAAAATCAATCGAGGTACCCGGCCCCTGGCTGGTTAACAGGTTTACGCGCGGATCCCAGACCATACGCTTATCCACCCACTGCTCTTCGGGTATTTTATCCTTCAGCGTCGGGAAGCCGGTCATATTGCCAATCGGGAAGATATTGTGCGGCACCAGCACCGTGGCCGCAGCTGCGCAGATGGCGGCGACGATGCGCCCGGAATGGTGGAACTGCCTGACCGTCTCAACCAGCAGCGGGCTGTCGCGGAAACATTCCGCGCCCTTAATACCGCCCGGCAGCACGATGACGTCGTAATCACCGTCGGCGACCTCTACCAGTGGGGCGTCTGCCACAAGCTTGACCCCACGCGAGCAGGTGATGATCAGATTGCCATCGCTGGCGACGCTCGCGGTCGTGACCTTAATCCCGGCGCGAACCAGCAGGTCGATAGTGGTGACTGCTTCGGTCTCTTCGCTACCAGGGGCGAGGCATACCAGTGCCGACGCGCTCATACTCACTCTCCTTACGTTTAACCTGTTCATACAGAAGGACATTTTCCGGCACGCTGATACCGTGCGCGCGGGCGCGTTTTAACAGGTAACCGGTAATGTAGTCAATTTCGGTATGACGTAACCCACGGATATCCTGCAACATCGAAGAGATGTTCTGGGCGGTACTCTCGATGACCTGTTCAACGTAATAGCGAATATCATCAACCGAGGTGTGAATGCCCTCGCGCTCCACGACGGCTGCGACCTCAGCGCATAAGGTTGCTACTTCCTGCGGGTGATTTTTAAGCTCACCATTCGGGCAATCCAGCAGGGCGGTCAGGGGATTAATCACGCAGTTTACCGCCAGCTTGCGCCACATTTGCGGGCGAATGTTATTGTGCCAGGCGACATCCGGCAGTACCTGCTGGAAGCGATCCGCCAGATAACTGTAGTCTCCCTCCTGCGCCCTGGCCGGGCCGATGTGGGTCATCCCGCTGGCGACATGAACAATCACGTTGCCGTCGCGGCGGGCCGCATGCGTGGTGATGGCCATTAACAGCGGCTGGGGAACGCTTTTCAGCTCTTCAATGGTCCCCATCCCGTTGTGGAGCAACATAATCGGGGATGTAGGGGGAAGCGTGGACGCCAGTGAGCGTACAGCATCAGAGACCTGCCAGGCTTTCAGGGTGACCAGTAACAGCTCGCTTTGCGCCAGGAAATCAGGGTCGTTGGCGATAAGAGATTCGTTAAAGATACTCCCGTCTTCTTCAATCAGGTTTACACTGCAATAGGGTTGTGGCACGCGCATCCAGCCCTGGACTTCATGTCCCTGTTTGCAAAGCGCGGCGAGCCAGAGTTGTCCCAGTGCCCCGCATCCGAGCACGGTAATTTTCATTGTTCCTCCTCACCTGCAACTGGCCAGGTGTTACAACATGTAGTATAGCGTCGACAACTAAGCTTCTGTTGAGTTATGCCTCGTTGCGGGTATTATGCAACGCAACAAAAGTGAAGGGAGAAGAAAAGATGCCATCTTTCGATATTGTTTCTGAAGTTGATATCCAGGAAGTACGTAACGGCGTGGACAACGCCAGCCGCGAAGTTGAGTCACGCTTCGATTTTCGTGGCGTTGAGGCCAGTTTTGAGCTGAACGACGCGAATAAGACCATTAAGGTACTGAGCGAGTCGGATTTCCAGGTCACACAGTTGCTGGACATTCTGCGCGCCAAGCTGTTGAAGCGGGGCATTGAAGGGACCTCCCTCGATGTGCCGGAAACCTTCGTTCACAGCGGTAAAACCTGGTTTGTTGAAGCCAAACTGAAACAGGGCATTGAGAGCGCGACGCAGAAAAAGATCGTTAAGCTCATCAAAGACAGCAAGCTGAAGGTACAGGCGCAAATCCAGGGCGAAGAGATTCGTGTTACCGGCAAATCCCGCGACGATCTGCAGGGTGTGATGGCGCTGGTGCGCGGCGGCGATCTGGGTCAACCTTTCCAGTTTAAAAACTTCCGCGATTAATCATGTCGGATAAATAAAAAAGAGCCGTGTAAAACGGCTCTTTTTTTTAATTTGCGCTCATCATCTTTAAGCGATCAAAAATACATTAACCTGTTTGTTATTAGCGCCCAGATTTAAATTAAGCCGCTGATGTTTCTGTCTTTTTAGAGGGTGTGAGGGGGTCGTTAAATACCGTAATGGTATGAATATGCACGGTATTTAATAAAGCCCCTAAGAAGGGGCTCAAGAAAAAATTAGCACGCCGGCGATTCGCGCAGCGCCTGCTCGACTTCAAAGCGGTTAGTCACTTTGCTGTCAATTTTAACGTAAGCACTGCGTTCGTCCGGGACAATCAATACTTCACTTACCCCTTTCGTTGTTTGCAGGCGCGCTTTTAATACGTCATTAATCTCGACATCTTCTGGAATTTCTACCCGCAAGCTGCTGACGTAGCGCGGTTCTTTCATGGTACTGGCAACCAGGAGCCAGACCATCGCTAATAACGCCCCCGCCAGGAAAACGGTTTGGGAGTCGAATAAACCGTCCACCCAGCCGCCGAGTGCGCCGCCGATCGCCACGCCGAGAAACTGGCTGGTGGAGTAAATGCCCATCGCAGTGCCTTTGTATCCCGCCGGGGACTCTTTACTGATCAGCGACGGCAGCAGGGCTTCCATCAGGTTGAACGCCAGGAAGAAAAGCTGCACACCGGCGATCAGCTCCCAGAAATGCGGGCCCGACCCCCACAGCACAATTTCGGCAATCAGCAGTAACGCCACGCAACCCACGAAGACGCGTTTCATCTTGCGCTTCACTTCGGCGTAAATAATAAAAGGCACCACAGAAACAAAGGAGATCAGCATGGTCACCAGATAAATTTTCCAGTGCTCAGCAGCAGGAAAGCCCGATGCGGCAAGCTGCCCGGGCAGGGCGACAAAGGTCGACATCAGCAGGATATGCAGACACATAATGCCGAAGTTCAGTTTTAACAGGCGCGGCTCAACGAGAACTTTGCTGAAGCAGCCTTTTACCATCCCGGATTCACGGTTCAGAACGTGATGTTTACTGTCGGGTACGACCCATAGCGTGAGCGCGATTCCGATGGTCGCCAGTACGGCAATCATCCAGAACAGGGCGTGCAGGCCGAGCGAATGGGTAATGATCGGGCCAAGCACCATGGCGATAGCAAAGGTTACGCCAAAGCTGACGCCGATAAACGCCATCGCTTTGGTACGGTTCTGTTCGCGAGTGAGATCTGACAGCAAAGCCATAACGGCGGCGGCAATTGCACCCGAACCCTGTAGGGCACGGCCAAGAATAATTCCCCAGATGGAGTGGGAGAGGGCGGCAATAACGCTGCCAAGAACAAAGATCAGTAGCCCACCAACGATCAGGGGCTTGCGGCCTACACGGTCCGAAAGCAGGCCAAACGGAATCTGAAAGATCGCCTGCGCTAAGCCATAAATACCAATTGCAAGGCCAATCAGCGCCTCGCTGGCCCCCTGCAGCGCCATACCGTACGTGGTCAGAACAGGCAGGACCATAAACATGCCAAGCATCCGCAGCGAGAAAACAGTCCCTAAGCCCCAGGTGGCGCGTAACTCACCTGGCGTCATTTTATAATCGTTCATTACCACCTCAATTCAAAAGCAGGCCATAGTGTAGTGCGGGGAAGGGGCGGGGTAAACAAGGGGTTATTTAACAAATGCTACAGACTTAATTAATAGATTTGGCGAATAAAAAAGGGTGCCGAAGCACCCCTTTATTTACCGGTGTGAATTACCACACGTAAGTCAGCAGGCTTTGTGAGTCCGGCACCATAAAGTCGACGGACATCATTACGCTCAGCGCGGTAATGGCGATGATGGAGAAGCCGAACAGCTTGCGCGCCCAGACTTTGTCATCTTCGACTTTATAACCGCGTAGCGCCATTCCCAACCACCAGACGCTCACTGCGGCCGCAACGACCAGATATTTATATCCGGCATAGCCGCCCAGGGAGAGCATCAGCGTAGCAATGGCAAAGGCAATGATGTACAGCGTGATATGGTTCTTCGCCACTGAAATGCCTTTCACCACCGGCAGAACCGGAATGTTCGCTGCCTGATAATCCTTAAAGCGGAAAATCGCAATGGCGTAGGAGTGCGGCATCTGCCACAGGCTAAAGATAGCCAGCAGGATGAACGCACCACTGTCGAACTCGTTGGTGACAGCACAGTAGCCAATCACCGGCGGCGCAGCGCCGGAGAGAGAACCAATCAGCGTACCGTAGACGGAGTGACGTTTCATATACAGGCTGTAGACGCCTACATACACCACGAAACCCATCACCCCCAGCCAGCAGGCCAGAGGGTTAGCGCCGAACCACAGCAGCATAAAGCCAGCAATACCCAGCAAGGTGGCGTACACCAGCGAGACGGCAGGAGACATCAGGCCTTTTACCAGCACCCGATTTTTAGTCCTTTCCATCTTCCTGTCGATATCCATGTCGATGTAGTTGTTAAATACACAACCGGACGCGACAACCAGTGACACCCCAACCAGCGTGTAGATAAAGAGGGTGTAGTCGATGCTGCCTTTCGAGGCCAGCAGGAACCCTCCGATCACCGAGATCAGGTTGCCAAAGATGATGCCAGGTTTTGTGACTTGCAGGTATTGCTTAAACATACTCGCCGCTCTTAGTGAACCATCATGTTGTAGTTGAGGTTCCACATGATCCAGATGGAGCCGACTACCAGGATTGCGATGATAATCACGGTAAAGATGAATGCCGTCATGTTCCAGCCTTCATCAGATTTGGTGTTCATGTGCAGGAAGCAAACCAGATGCACCAGAATCTGCACTACCGCGGTAACCAGGACGGTGCCCAGGATTGCCGCGTGAGAAGCAGTACCGCTCATCACCATCCAGAACGGGATCACCGTCAGGATGATCGACAGGATAAAACCTGTCATGTAGGTTTTTACGCTACCGTGGGAAGCGCCATGATCGTTTGAATGACTCATTACATCGCCCCCATCAGATACACAACAGAGAACACACAGATCCACACCACATCCAGGAAGTGCCAGAACAGGCTCAGGCACATGATACGGGTGCGGTTAGTGCTGGTCAGGCCGCGACGGGATACCTGGAACATCAGTACCGCCATCCAGATCAGACCGGAGGTCACGTGCAGACCGTGGGTACCAACCAGCGCGAAGAACGCTGACAGGAAACCACTGCGATCCGGGCCGAAGCCTTCAGCAATCAGGTGATGGAATTCATAGATTTCCATTCCGATAAAGCCAGCACCAAACAGCCAGGTCAACGCCAGCCAGGAGACAACCTGGCTTTTGTTGTTCTTATACATGGCAATTGCGGCCATGCCGTAGGTGATGGAGCTGAATAACAGCAGTGCGGTTTCAACCAGAACGAACGGCAGCTCAAAAATGTCCTTACCGGTCGGGCCGCCCGCTGTGCCGTTCACCAGAACGGCATAGGTTGCGAACAGACAGCAGAACAGAATGCAGTCGCTCATCAGGTAGATCCAGAAGCCGAAGACTTTCATCGGCCCTGTATCATGGTGCCCGTGTTCATGCGCATGGGCAGTCGCGTGGGTTAAAGTATCAGTTGCCATTTTTCAGCCCCGCTTTAGCAATCTCGTCGAAATGCTGTTTTTCCAGGATTTCAACTTCACGGACTGGTACGTAGTAGTCCACGTCCTCATCAAAGCTCTTCACAATCCAGCTGATCACGATGCCAGCAAAGCCGACAATCGCAAGCCACCAGATGTGCCAGATCATGGCGAAACCAAATACCGTAGCGAAGGCGGCGATAACCATACCCGCAGCGCTGTTTTTCGGCATGTGGATCTCTTCGTAATGCGCTGGCTGTTTGTACGCTTCGCCTTTCTCTTTCATTTCCCAGAATGCGTCACGCTCATGAATGTGCGGCACAACGGCAAAGTTATAGAACGGCGGTGGAGAAGAGGTTGCCCACTCCAGCGTACGGCCACCCCATGGGTCACCGGTCAGGTCACGGTTCTGCTCACGGTCACGAATAGAGACGTAGAACATAATCAGCTGAGACGCGATACCACAGGCAATCAGCGCTGCACCGACAGCTGCAACAACCAGCATTGGGTGGAACTGCGGATCGATCTGCTGGCTCAGACGACGGGTCATACCCATGAAGCCCAGCACGTACAGCGGCATAAATGCTACGAAGAAGCCGATGATCCAGAACCAGAACGCGCGTTTACCCCATTTTTCATTCAGCGTGAAGCCGAACGCTTTTGGCCACCAGTAGGTTACGCCAGCGAAGCAGCCGAAGACGACGCCGCCGATGATAACGTTATGGAAGTGCGCAATCAGGAACAGGCTGTTGTGCAGAACGAAGTCAGCACCCGGTACGGCCAGCAGTACACCGGTCATCCCACCAACGGAGAAGGTGACGATGAAGCCGATAGTCCACAGCATTGCTGAGTGGAACTGGATACGGCCCTGGTACATGGTGAACAGCCAGTTGAAGATCTTAACCCCGGTTGGGATCGCGATAATCATGGTGGTAATACCGAAGAAGGCGTTTACGTTCGCGCCCGCACCCATGGTGAAGAAGTGGTGCAGCCAAACGATGAACGACAGAACGGTAATACATACGGTTGCCCACACCAGCGAGGTGTAACCAAACAGACGCTTACGTGAGAAGGTCGCTGCGATTTCGGAGAACACACCGAAGACCGGCAGAACCAGGATATACACTTCAGGGTGACCCCATGCCCAAATCAGGTTGATGTACATCATCATGTTGCCGCCCATATCATTGGTAAAGAAATGGGTGCCCAGATAGCGATCCAGGGTCAGCAGCGCGACGGTAACAGTCAGAATTGGGAAGGAAGCGATAATCAGGATGTTGGCGCACAGAGATGCCCAGGTAAATACTGGCATCTTGAACATCGTCATACCTGGTGCACGCATCTTCAGGATGGTCACGAAGAAGTTAATACCGGTCAGGGTAGTACCGACACCGGAGAGCTGCAGCGCCCAAATCCAGTAATCAACACCTACGCCTGGACTGTATTCAATCCCTGACAGCGGCGGATAAGCCAGCCAACCGGTCTGCGCGAACTCACCTACGCCCAGAGAAAGGTTAACCAGAATCACACCGACAACCGTGAACCAGAAGCTCAGGTTGTTCAGGAACGGGAACGCAACGTCGCGCGCGCCGATTTGCAGCGGCACAACCACGTTCATCAGACCGATAACCAGCGGCATCGCCACGAAGAAGATCATAATCACGCCGTGCGCGGTAAAGATCTGGTCGTAGTGGTGCGGTGGCAGGAAGCCTGCTTCACCCGCAGACGCAAGAGCCTGCTGGCTACGCATCATGATTGCATCGGCAAAGCCACGAATTAACATGACGATACCGACGACGCAGTACATGATACCGAGTTTTTTGTGGTCAACCGAAGTCAGCCACTCATTCCACAAGTAGCTCCACTTACCGAAGTAAGTGATCAAGCCCAGTAAGGCTGCGCCACCGATGACAATGGCAGCAATCGTAACCATGATAATCGGCTCATGGTACGGCACTGCATCCAGTGTTAATTTTCCGAACATTTTCTTCCTCGGCCCCTTAGTGAGAGGTTTCCGCGTGGCTCATGTCCATGCCTTCCATCCCTTCGTGCTTGCTATGCTCGCCTTCAGGTTGGGTCAGGTCCATGCTCTTGCCGTGGTCCATAAATTTGCCAATAACGTCTTTGAACAAATTCGGTTTCACGTTAGAGAAGTACTCCACCTTGTTGTATTCGCTAGGTGTTGCCACTTTGTCGAACGTAGCCATGTCAGACATGGTGTTCGGAGACTGTTTCGCTTTAGCAACCCACTGGTCGAAAGCGGCACGGTCCGGCGTGGCAATGGCTTTGAACTTCATACCAGAGAAGCCCGGGCCACTGTAGCTGGCGGAGATACCATCATAGGTGCCTGCTTCATTCGCGATCAGGTGCAGGTTGGTCTGCATACCGGCCATCGCGTAAATCTGGCTACCCAGACGCGGAATAAAGAAGGAGTTCATCACGGAGTTAGACGTTACTTTGAACTGCACCGGGACATTCGCCGGGAAGGCGATTTCATTCACGGTAGCAATGCCCTGTTCCGGGTAGATGAAGAACCATTTCCAGTCCATGGAGACGACTTCGATCGTAATCGGTTTCTCATCGTGAACCAGCGGTTTTGCAGGTTCGAGCGCGTGAGTGGTTTTCCATGTCAGTACGGCAAGGAACAGGATGATCAGAATTGGCACCGTCCAGACCACAGCTTCCACTTTATTGGAGTGTGACCAGTTAGGGCTATACTTCGCATCTTTGTTGCTCGCACGATACTTCCAGGCGAAACCAACAGCCATCAAGATGGCGGGAATCACGACGATCATCATCAGGCCGAAAGCCGTCAGAATGAGCGAACGTTGCTCCAGTCCAATCTGTCCTTTGGGGTCTAGCAGCGCAGAATCACAGCCACTGAGTAAAACAGTGCCTGCAAATAACGACAACCATCCCAAACATTTATTGTATTTCCTAAGTGTCATTTAACGACCTCAATTCCACGGGGACCTGGTGGCGTTTAAAGTGTGCGGGCATTTTACGGGAAGGTTACATTACTGTAAACATCATTAGACCTGTGTCAGGAACGTGTTACCGGGTTCTGCCAGGGAAGTCACAGTTGTTACAAATTATAGCGGTTTTCCAGACGCAAGCACCGTCAGCCGGGCTTTATAACGAAACAGACTCTGCGGGAGGGGTAAAAAGGGCAATTGGTATAACCATTGCTAAAAACATACAAATAATTAACAAATAATCATCAATAAAGAGACAAATAAAAAACGTAAAATTAATGTTTCGTTTGCTGAATCGTTTAACGAAAAATATCTTTTATTCCCCGTTCCAGTAATTTCCAGAATTCTAAGAGGCACGAAACAACAAATATAATTTTGGATTGAGCAAACTTATTCGGCGTTATAATTTACCAGGGTGATTACAACAGGAAATAACATTTTGTGAGGGTTTTACGCATTTTGGGTTCCACGCATTGCCAGGTAGTCCAGAAGCGCCCCGGTCAGGATCCCGGTTACCGCCAATAGCGCGCCAATGTCCAGCAGAAGCAGGCTAAACGGCAGTGCGAGGGCGGTGGTGGCATTAACAATCGCCACGATGAGCCACAGGGCCAGGGTCAAACATCCTACCAGCAATATTCCTGACGCGAAGCGATAAGCCGCCGGGAAACGCGTCCTGACCATAAAGTGTTCTGTCTGCTGAGTATATTCCAGCGAGCGACGGCATATTAACAGCAACAGTAGCCCAGGAATGGCCGCAAAGACGGAGAAGAGATAAAACTCCGCCCAACCGTGCGCTTCCACAAACCAGCCCGCAATAGGACCGACGTAGACCCGCCCTACGGCAGAGAGCGCAGAGAGCAGGGCGAACTGGGTCGCGGAGAAGGATTTATTGCACAGCGTCATCAGCAGGGCGACGAAGGCTGCCGTTCCCATCCCGCCGCACAGGTTTTCAAAGAACACCGCCGTCGCCATGCTGAGCATATGCTTATCGGTGATCGCGAGCAGCCAGTAACCGGCATTCGACAACCCCTGCAGGATGCCGAAAATCATCAGGGCACGGAACAGGCTTAAGCGCTGCATCAGGACGCCGCCATACAGCGCGCCGATGATAGTAGCAATCAGCCCCAGCGTCTTATTCACCACGCCCACTTCCCCCGCATCGAAGCCCACGCCGCGGATCAAAAAAGTGGTCGTCAGGCTCATGGCGAACGCATCACCGAGCTTATACAACACAATCAGCAGCAGAATGAGCCAGGCATTGTTGCGGCCAAAGAAGTCGCGCAGCGGTTCGGCAACGGCCTGCTCAAGTGAGCGAGGAACGGGAATAACATCGCTTGGTTCAGGCGCGAGGAAGGTGGCAATCATGCAGGGGATCAGCAGGACGGCCATCAGCCAGTACATACCCTGCCAGCCGAGATAGCGGTCTGCCAGCCATAAGGCCAGCCCACCGGAAACCAGCATCCCCAGACGATAACCCAGAACGCTGATTGCAGCCCCGGCGCCACGCTCTTCGGCCGAGAGCACGTCGGTTTTCCAGGCATCGAAAACGATATCCTGGGACGCAGAACAAAAGGCAATCACTACCGCCAGCGCGGCCATCCAGCGAAGCTGCGACGTGGGTTCAAGGAAGCCCATCGCGGCAATCGCCAGCAGCAGCATCGCCTGAGTCATCAGTAACCAGCCACGACGCCTGCCGAGGAAAGGCGGGGTGTAGCGGTCCATCATCGGCGACCACAAAAACTTAAAGACATAGGCCTGGCCGACCAGTGAGAAGAAGCCGATGGTTTTAAGATCGATATCTTCTACGGTCATCCAGGCCTGTAACGTGCCCGATGTCAGTGCAAGGGGTAAACCGGAGGCGAAACCGAGGATCAGCAGGATAGCTGATTTGGGCTGCTGGAAAATACGTAAGTATTGACTGGACATGAGCAGGCAAACTGACCCGACCGGGCGTCGGGTCAGCAGGCAGTATTAACGTGCGTTCTGCTTGATGAATTCGTGAATGCTGGTGTCCTGCGCCATATCGGCGATGGTGTCGGTCAGCACGCTGTTCACGGCATTAGCGATATTGGTGTTGGTGGCCTGGAAGGCACCTTCAACAGAATAGCTTGCACGGTAGTTCTTGTTCATCTTGTTGCCGTTTTTCGCGGTGGCGATGATGGCGATATCGGCTTTGGTCGCAATGTTGTAGCGCACGTTGCCCTGCGAGACGTCAGCGTACAGGTTGTTAACGATGATCTGCAGATCAACTGCACCGCTTGGGCCAACCATGTAGCCGCGTGACGTCATTTGCTTCTCGAGCACTTCCTGCAGCAGGAAACGCAGATCGCGGGAGGCGGTGAGCGTCACCAGCTGGTTATCACGGGTTACTTTCGCCAGCGCCTGGTCTTTACGCTGATCCGCGCCGTTGATGCTGACAGTGACGCCCATCAGGCTTGGATCCTGCTGCGGCAGCGTGATCTTCGGAGAAACATCAATGGTAGTCGGTGGGGTTGCACAGCCGGCCAGCATAAACAGGGCGACCATCGGGAAAAGAAGTTTTTTTAACATGTTCTGGCTCTCAACGAATCGTAGACATATATAGAAAAAAATTGCCGCCATCATAACATCGCCAACGGCAAGGGGAAGTGGTCAACGCATGTAAATTCATCGCCTTGTCTGAAAACTGACCACCTGAAACGCTTTTCCGTTATCTGAGCGACAAAACGACTCTCCCCTTATATGACTTCATACGGTTGAATGAGAAAATCAGATGAAAGCTAAATTTTTGTTGTCTTCTTGTTATGCAAGCGGTAAAAGCGGCTAATATTTAAAGGGATGGGTGACATCTCAGCGTTGTCGGAGGAGTAATTTCATGATGATACGTGAACAGATTGAAGATAAGTTAAGGGCGGCCTTTGAACCTGTGTTCCTTGAAGTCGTCGACGAAAGCTATCGTCATAACGTACCGGCAGGCTCTGAGAGCCACTTCAAAGTGGTGCTGGTCAGCGATCGTTTCACTGGTGAGCGTTTTCTCAATCGTCACCGTATGATTTACGGAACCTTGACGGAAGAGCTTTCGACCACGGTCCATGCGCTGGCGTTGCACACTTACACGATCAAAGAGTGGAAAGGTCTGCAGGATACGATTTTTGCATCGCCACCGTGCCGGGGAGCCGGGACGATCGCCTAAGAAATCCAGTTTGCAACAGCGGGAGCTTTTCCAGTATGTTGCATAAAGATTACGTCAAAACGGCCTGCGGGCCGTTTTGTTTTGTCCGGGTTTAAGGCCGGTGGCGCGATTTTAAGGCCGAAAATAGCCTGAAATTGTGAAAAAAGCCGCAGCAACATGCGCCAACCGTTCTCGACTCACTAAAGTGATGCCGCTATAATGCCGCGTCTTAATATGAATGTCTTCGGGATGATTCTGGCGACAGGGAATGTGAATCTGCTAAGAGAGCATCCCGGTATTGCGAGGCAAATTCAGAGTTGACCGAGCACTGTGATTTTTTTGAGGTATAAAGATGCAAGTTTCAGTTGAAACCACTCAAGGCCTTGGCCGCCGTGTAACGATTACAATCGCTGCTGACAGCATCGAAAACGCTGTAAAAAGCGAGCTGGTCAACGTAGCAAAGAAAGTCCGTATTGACGGCTTCCGCAAGGGCAAAGTACCGATGAATGTTGTTGCTCAGCGTTATGGCGCTTCTGTTCGCCAGGACGTGCTGGGTGACCTGATGAGCCGCAACTTCGTTGACGCGATCATCAAAGAAAAAATCAACCCAGCCGGTTCCCCGACCTATGTTCCGGGCGAATACAAAATGGGCGAAGACTTCACCTACGCAGTAGAGTTCGAAGTTTACCCGGAAGTTGAGCTGAAAGGTCTGGACGCGATCGAAGTTGAAAAACCAATCGTTGAAGTCACTGAAGCCGACGTTGACGGCATGCTGGACACCCTGCGCAAGCAGCAGGCGACCTGGAAAGACAAAGACGGCGCTGCTGATGCAGAAGACCGCGTCACCATCGACTTCTCCGGCTCTGTAGACGGCGAAGAGTTCGAAGGCGGCAAAGCGTCTGACTTCGTACTGGCAATGGGCCAGGGTCGTATGATCCCAGGCTTCGAAGACGGTATCAAAGGCCACAGCGCAGGTGAAGAGTTCACTATCGACGTGACCTTCCCGGAAGAGTACCACGCTGAAAACCTTAAAGGTAAAGCCGCGAAGTTCGCGATTACCCTGAAGAAAGTTGAAGACCGCGAACTGCCAGAACTGACTGCAGATTTCATCAAACGTTTCGGCGTTGAAGATGGTTCTGTTGAAGGCCTGCGTGCAGAAGTGCGTAAAAACATGGAACGCGAGCTGAAAGGCGCTGTACGTAACCGCGTTAAGTCTCAGGCGATCGAAGGTCTGGTTAAAGCTAACGAAATCGAGATCCCTTCTGCTCTGATCGACAGCGAAATCGACGTTCTGCGTCGCCAGGCTGCACAGCGTTTCGGTGGCAATGAGAAGCAAGCTCTGGAACTGCCTCGTGAGCTGTTCGAAGAGCAGGCTAAACGCCGCGTTGTTGTTGGCCTGCTGCTGGGCGAAGTCATTCGTACCCACGAGCTGAAAGCTGACGAAGAGCGTGTTAAAGGTCTGATCGAAGAGATGGCTTCTGCCTATGAAGATCCATCAGAAGTGGTTGCTTTCTACGGCAGCAACAAAGAGCTGATGGAAAACATGCGCAACGTTGCACTGGAAGAGCAGGCTGTTGAAGCCGTTCTGGCCAAAGCAAAAGTGTCTGAAAAAGCCACCTCTTTCAACGAACTGATGAACCAACAGGCTTAATTCTGCCTGCTTCGTTTAAAGTTTGAGCAAAAAACCCGTTGCCTTCCGGCGGCGGGTTTTTTTATCACACTTATAAAACACGAAGCGTGATAAAACGCCTTTTCAGTGTTAGCGTTAAAACAAAAGATTGTTATGCTTGAATTAGGGCTGAGCCGTCCCCATTAGTGGGAAAGGTAGTATTAAAGAGACTGGCTGATAATCCGTCCACAAGGTTACAATCAGTACAGCAGGTATTTTCATTTTTTTATCCAGGAGACGGAAATGTCATACAGTGGCGAACGAGATAACTTTGCACCCCATATGGCGCTGGTGCCAATGGTTATTGAACAAACCTCTCGAGGTGAACGTTCTTTTGATATCTACTCCCGTCTGCTTAAAGAACGCGTTATCTTCATGACTGGCCAGGTGGAAGACCACATGGCGAACCTGATCGTAGCGCAGATGCTGTTTCTGGAAGCGGAAAACCCGGAAAAAGACATTTACCTGTATATCAACTCCCCAGGCGGCGTGATCACTGCCGGGATGTCCATTTACGATACCATGCAGTTCATCAAGCCTGATGTGAGCACCATTTGTATGGGCCAGGCGGCATCGATGGGCGCATTCCTGCTGACTGCAGGGGCAAAAGGCAAGCGCTTCTGCCTGCCGAATTCGCGCGTAATGATTCACCAGCCGCTGGGCGGGTACCAGGGCCAGGCGACAGATATTGAAATTCATGCCCGTGAAATCCTGAAAGTTAAAGGGCGCATGAATGAACTTATGGCTCATCATACGGGTCAATCATTAGAGCAGATCGAGCGCGATACCGAGCGCGATCGCTTCCTGTCCGCACCAGAGGCAGTAGAGTACGGCTTAGTCGACTCCATTTTGACCCACCGTAATTGATGCCCACGGCGCGGGTGTGCCGCTATACTATGGTAGGGCGGCACCTTGCTTACGAGCAGCCTGCGTCTGAGAATGGCATTTGCGTCGTCATGTGCGGCACAAAGAACTTAAAAAGAGGTTTTGACTCATGACAGATAAACGCAAAGATGGATCGGGCAAACTGCTTTATTGCTCTTTTTGCGGCAAAAGCCAGCATGAAGTGCGCAAACTGATTGCCGGGCCATCCGTGTATATCTGCGACGAATGTGTCGACTTATGTAACGACATCATCCGCGAAGAGATTAAAGAAGTCGCACCACACCGTGAGCGCAGCGCGTTACCTACGCCGCATGAGATCCGTCATCATCTTGATGATTATGTCATCGGCCAGGAACAGGCTAAAAAAGTGCTGGCAGTGGCGGTGTACAACCACTACAAACGTCTGCGTAACGGGGATAACAGCAACGGCGTTGAGCTGGGCAAAAGTAACATTTTGCTGATCGGTCCAACCGGTTCCGGTAAAACCCTGCTGGCAGAGACCCTGGCACGTCTGCTGGATGTTCCGTTTACCATGGCGGATGCCACCACCCTGACCGAAGCCGGTTATGTGGGTGAAGATGTGGAAAACATCATCCAGAAACTGCTGCAAAAGTGCGATTACGACGTACAGAAAGCCCAGCGCGGGATCGTGTATATCGATGAGATCGACAAAATCTCACGTAAATCCGATAACCCGTCCATCACCCGTGATGTATCCGGTGAAGGCGTCCAGCAGGCTCTGCTGAAACTGATCGAAGGAACGGTTGCTGCTGTTCCGCCGCAGGGAGGCCGTAAGCATCCTCAGCAGGAGTTCCTGCAGGTTGATACGTCTAAAATCCTGTTTATCTGTGGCGGTGCATTTGCTGGCCTGGATAAAGTCATTGCTAACCGTGTTGAAACCGGCTCGGGTATTGGTTTTGGCGCAACGGTGAAGGCGAAGTCTGAAAAAGCAAAAGAGGGCGAACTGCTGACCCAGGTGGAGCCAGAAGATCTGATCAAGTTTGGTCTGATCCCTGAATTCATCGGCCGTCTGCCGGTTGTCGCCACGCTGACAGAGCTGAGTGAAGATGCGCTGATTCAGATCCTGAAAGAACCGAAAAACGCCCTTACCAAACAGTATCAGGCGTTGTTCAATCTGGAAGGCGTTGAGCTGGAGTTCCGCGACGAAGCGCTGGATGCGATCGCTAAAAAAGCGATGGCGCGTAAAACCGGTGCACGTGGTCTGCGTTCGATCGTTGAAGCAGCCCTGCTCGATACCATGTACGATCTTCCTTCAATGGAAGAAGTTGAGAAAGTGGTTATCGACGAGTCCGTCATCGCCGGCCAAAGCAAGCCGCTGCTGATTTACGGTACCCCGGAAGCCCAGCAGGCCTCTGGCGAATAATTCACCAGGGCATACAAGCAGTTAATCAAAAAGGGGGGATTTTATCCCCCCTTTTATTTTTCCGTAAACATGGCGTTGAATGTGTGGGAATCATCCCCATATACTGGATTACATGTTTATGGTTGCATGAAGCACAGTCCTGCAACCTGATTACCTGGCGGACACTAAACTAAGAGAGAGCTCTATGAATCCTGAGCGTTCTGAACGCATTGAAATCCCCGTATTGCCGTTGCGCGATGTGGTGGTTTATCCGCACATGGTCATACCCTTATTTGTAGGGCGGGAAAAATCTATCCGTTGCCTTGAAGCCGCCATGGATCATGATAAAAAAATCATGCTGGTTGCGCAGAAAGAAGCATCAACGGATGAGCCGGGTGTAAACGATCTGTTCACCGTCGGAACCGTGGCCTCTATTTTACAAATGCTGAAGCTGCCTGATGGCACCGTGAAGGTGCTGGTCGAGGGGCTGCAGCGTGCGCGTATTACCACGCTATCTGATGATGGCGAACACTTCGCAGCAAAAGCCGAATACCTGGACTCGCCTCAGCTTGATGAGCGTGAGCAGGAGGTGCTGGTACGCACCGCCATCAGTCAGTTTGAAGGCTATATCAAGCTGAACAAAAAAATCCCACCAGAAGTGCTGACGTCGCTGAACAGCATCGACGATCCTGCACGCCTGGCTGACACCATCGCTGCACACATGCCGCTGAAGCTGGCTGACAAACAGTCCGTGCTGGAGATGTCCGACGTTAACGAGCGTCTGGAATATCTGATGGCGATGATGGAATCTGAAATCGATCTGCTGCAGGTTGAGAAACGCATTCGCAACCGCGTGAAAAAGCAGATGGAGAAATCTCAGCGCGAGTACTATCTGAATGAGCAGATGAAGGCCATTCAGAAAGAACTGGGTGAGATGGATGACGCACCTGACGAAAACGAAGCGCTGAAGCGTAAAATCGACGCGGCGAAAATGCCGAAAGAGGCAAAAGAGAAGGCCGAAGCAGAACTGCAGAAGCTGAAAATGATGTCTCCAATGTCAGCGGAAGCCACGGTTGTTCGCGGCTATATCGAGTGGATGGTTCAGGTTCCGTGGAACGCCCGCAGCAAGGTCAAAAAAGACCTGCGTCAGGCGCAGGAGATCCTGGATACTGACCACTACGGTCTGGAGCGCGTCAAAGACCGCATCCTTGAGTATCTCGCGGTTCAAAGCCGTGTTAACAAGCTCAAAGGCCCAATTCTGTGTCTGGTAGGGCCGCCGGGGGTGGGTAAAACCTCTCTGGGTCAGTCTATTGCTAAAGCGACCGGACGTAAGTACATCCGTATGGCGCTGGGCGGCGTGCGTGACGAAGCGGAAATCCGCGGTCACCGTCGGACCTATATCGGTTCGATGCCAGGCAAACTTATCCAGAAAATGGCAAAAGTAGGGGTTAAAAACCCGCTGTTCCTGCTGGATGAGATCGACAAAATGTCTTCCGACATGCGCGGCGATCCGGCTTCAGCCCTGCTTGAAGTGCTGGATCCAGAGCAGAACGTGGCGTTCAGCGATCACTACCTGGAAGTGGACTACGACCTCAGCGATGTGATGTTCGTGGCGACCTCCAACTCCATGAACATCCCGGCACCGCTGCTGGATCGTATGGAAGTGATCCGTCTTTCTGGCTACACCGAAGACGAAAAACTGAACATTGCCCGTCGTCACTTGCTGTCGAAGCAGATTGAACGTAACGCTTTGAAAGAAAGCGAATTGACCGTTGAAGACAGCGCGATCATCGGCATCATTCGCTATTACACCCGTGAAGCGGGCGTGCGTAGCCTTGAGCGTGAAATCTCCAAGCTGTGTCGTAAGGCGGTCAAACAGCTGCTGCTCGATAAGAGCCTGAAGCACATCGTTATTAACGGCGACAACCTGCACGAATACCTTGGTGTTCAGCGTTACGACTATGGTCGTGCTGACAGCGAGAACCGTGTAGGCCAGGTAACGGGTCTGGCGTGGACGGAAGTGGGCGGCGATCTGCTGACCATTGAAACCGCCTGTGTGCCGGGTAAAGGCAAGCTGACCTACACCGGCTCGTTGGGTGAAGTCATGCAGGAGTCCATTCAGGCTGCGCTGACCGTGGTGCGTGCGCGTGCGGAAAAACTGGGTATCAACCCGGATTTCTACGAAAAACGCGACATCCACGTTCACGTACCGGAAGGGGCGACGCCGAAAGACGGCCCGAGCGCCGGTATCGCGATGTGTACTGCGTTGGTTTCCTGCCTGACCGGCAACCCGGTGCGTGCCGACGTGGCGATGACCGGTGAAATCACCCTGCGTGGCCAGGTTCTGCCAATTGGCGGTTTGAAAGAAAAACTGCTGGCAGCCCACCGTGGTGGCATTAAAACGGTCCTCATCCCGTATGAGAACAAGCGCGATCTGGAAGAAATCCCGGATAACGTTATCGCCGATCTGGAAATCCATCCTGTGAAACGCATTGAGGAAGTTCTGACCCTTGCACTGCAGAATGAGCCTTCCGGTATGCAGGTTGTAACCGCAAAATAGTGACCTCGCGCAAAGAGCGTCAATAAAAACAAGGCTGGTAAGCTAATTCGGGCTTGCCAGCCTTTTTTTGTATAGCTAATTTAGATTGCTGATTAGGCCAACCATCAACAACGGGTGTTGTAAGGTCATGGCAGGCCTGATATAACTGCTGCGCGGTCGCGTTTTGAAGGACTCAGGCGCGATATAAATTATAAAGAGAGGAAGAGAAGAGTGAATAAATCTCAACTGATTGACAAAATTGCTGCGGGTGCTGACATCTCCAAAGCTGCGGCTGGACGTGCGTTAGATGCTTTGATTGCTTCTGTTACCGAATCTCTGCAGGCTGGGGACGACGTGGCGCTGGTAGGTTTTGGTACTTTTGCTGTTAAAGAGCGTGCTGCCCGTACTGGCCGCAACCCTCAGACCGGCAAAGAGATCACCATCGCTGCTGCTAAAGTTCCGGGCTTCCGCGCCGGCAAAGCGCTGAAAGACGCAGTAAACTGATCGCTTTCTTACGTCAGGGAAGTTGAAAAGTACAAGGGCGCATCATTTGATGTGCCTTTTTTGTTTGTCCAGACCTGATTTATGTGAGTTTATGCGAGTTGTGGGCTGACAATCGCCCCGGTTTCTTGTCACAATACGTCTTTACGCGCTGCGGTCAGGATTTCCGCCAGCGTCAGGTCACCAGTCACCTACAGCGGAGTGTGGTTACACCATGATGGACAGCTTACGCACGGCTGCTAACAGTCTCGTGCTCAAGATTATTTTTGGTATCATTATCGTGTCGTTCATTTTGACCGGCGTGAGCGGATACCTGATTGGCGGTAGTGCAAACTACGCCGCAAAAGTGAACGACCAGGAAATCAGCCGTGGGCAGTTTGAGAATGCCTTTGCGGGTGAACGTAACCGCATGCAGCAACAGCTGGGCGATCAGTTCTCTGAACTGGCGGCGAATGAAGGGTACATGAAAAACCTGCGCCAGCAGACGCTGAACCGTCTCATCGACGAAGCACTGCTGGATCAGTATGCCCGTGAAATCGGTCTGAGCATCAGCGACGATCAGGTTAAGAAAGCCATTTTCTCCACCCCGGCTTTCCAGAATAACGGCAAATTCGATAACACCCGCTATAACGCTATCGTGAACCAGATGGGGATGACGCCGGATCAATATGCTCAGGCGCTGCGTAACCAGCTGACCACTCAGCAACTGATCAACGCCGTAGTGGGCACCGACTTCATGCTGAAAGGCGAAGCGGATGAACTGGCGACGCTGGTTTCTCAGCAGCGCGTGGTGCGTGAAGCTATCTTCGACGTCAACGCTCTTGCGGCTAAACAGCAGGCGAGCGACGAAGAAGTGAAAAGCTACTACGAGCAGAACAAGAACAACTTCACTTCCCCGGAGCAGTTCCGCGTAAGCTACATCAAGCTGGATGCGGCTGCGATGCAGGAAAACGCTACCGATGCGGAGATCCAGACTTACTACGATCAGCATCAGGACCAGTTCACTCAGCCACAGCGTAAACGTTACAGCGTCATTCAGACCAAAACTGAAGCCGATGCCAAAGCGGCCCTGGACGAGCTGAACAAAGGCACCGACTTCGCGACGGTCGCGAAAGAGAAATCCACCGATATCATCTCTGCGAAAAACGGTGGTGACATGGGCTGGCTGGAAGAGGGCACCACCCCGGACGAGCTGAAAAACGCGGGTCTGAAAGAGAAAGGTCAACTTTCTGGTGTGATCAAATCCTCCGTCGGTTTCCTGGTGGTGCGTCTGGATGACATCACCCCTGCGACTACCAAACCGCTGGCTGACGTCCGTGATGATATCGCGGCGAAAGTGAAGCAAGAGAAAGCGCTGGATGGCTTCTATGCGTTGCAGCAGAAAGTGAGCGACGCGGCTAGCAATGACAACGAATCGCTGGCGGGCGCTGAGCAGGCTGCAGGTGCGAAAGCGGTAACCACCGGTTGGTTCAGTCATGACAACCTGCCGGAAGAGCTGAACTTCAAGCCAGTTGCGGATGCGATCTTTGGTGGCGGTCTGGTGGGCGAAAACGGTACCCCGGGCAGCAACTCTGACATCATCACCGTCGATGGCGATCGCGCCTTTGTTCTGCGCGTGAGCGATCACAAGCCAGAAGCGATCAAGCCACTGGACGAAGTGAAAGATCAGATTACTGCCCTGGTGAAACATAACAAAGCCGTGCAACAGGCCAAGCTGGACGCTGAAAAGCTGCTGGCTGAGCTGAAAGCCGGTAAAGGTGACGAGGCGCTGAAAACGGCTGGCCTGAGCTTTGGCGAGGCGAAGACGCTGAGCCGTACCGGTCAGGATCCGATCAGCCAGGCGGCGTTTGGTCTGAGCCTGCCGGCAAAAGACAAGCCGAGCTTCGGTATCGCCAACGACATGCAGGGCAACGTAGTGGTTCTGGCGCTGGACGAAGTGAAAGCGGGCACCATGCCGGAAGCGCAGAAGAAAGCGATGGTTCAGGGTATTACCCAGAACAACGCGCAAATCACCTTCGAAGCCCTGATGAGCAACCTGC
The DNA here is from genome assembly GCF_043105735.1 of Leclercia sp. GLN_9. Taxonomy (NCBI): domain Bacteria; kingdom Pseudomonadati; phylum Pseudomonadota; class Gammaproteobacteria; order Enterobacterales; family Enterobacteriaceae; genus Leclercia; species Leclercia sp. GLN_9. The sequence continues at coordinate 127,776 of NZ_JBICLV010000010.1, read as the reverse complement.
GTAAAGACGCCAAAATCAAGCTGGGCGATATTATGACCCAGCAGTAATTACGTCGCTGCTCGCAAATCTGAGCAACGTAATGCAACAACTAAAGGCCGCTTTCGCGGCCTTTTCCATTTCTGCAATCTGCTGTTTGTCCCGGTGAAGCGGCCCGTTTATGGTGAGTGGGCTGTCAACAAACAAGGAGAAAACAGCATGAAACATAGAATTAAAGCCCTTTTTATTACGCTTGCCCTTGCTTCTGCCGGGATGAGCCATAGCGTGCTGGCGGCGACACCAGCCGCCAAAACACAGGCTGTGCAGGGCAAATCCGATGCGCAACCCCTCGCCGCCTCACCCCAGCCGTCGAAAGCGGCGGAAACGGAGAAAGAGCGGATCAGCATTAATTCCGCTCCGGCGGAGGAGCTGGCACGGGTGATGAACGGTGTGGGGCTGAAGAAAGCCCAGGCGATTGTCAGCTACCGGGAAGAGTACGGCCCGTTCAAAACGCTTGATGACCTGAAACAGGTGCCTGGAATGGGCGCGGCGCTGGTGGAGCGTAATCTTGCTAATCTGACGCTGTAATAACTTGCACAGTGGCTAAAATTTGCCAGGATAAAGAGGTCATACCAGTTATGACCTCTGAATCTTATAAATAATAACCCTGAAGGCTATTGCGCTATGCAGACCCAAATAAAAGTACGCGGTTATCATCTTGATGTTTATCAACACGTTAATAACGCTCGTTATCTCGAGTTTCTCGAAGAGGCGCGCTGGGAAGGGCTGGAAAACAGCGACAGCTTTCAATGGATGACCGAGCGTCGTATCGCCTTTGTGGTGGCGAATATCAACATTAACTATCGTCGCCCCGCGGTACTCAGCGACCTGCTCACCATCACCAGTCAGCTTCAGCAGTTGAACGGTAAAAGCGGGGTGCTAAGTCAGGTGGTGACGCTGGAGCCGGAAGGACAGGTGGTGGCAGATGCGTTAATTACCTTTGTCTGCATCGATCTGAAAACGCAGAAAGCGTTGCCGCTGGAAGGGGAACTCCGTGAGAAGCTGGAGTTGTTAATCAAATAACCCCGCTGTGCATGCCGGGCGAAGCGGATCCTTCACCCGGCAGACTGGCCCGCTTAGTTAAGACCGGTTTTCTTTTTCAGGGCCGCCATCACCCCGGCTTTATCGGCAAGATAGTGATTCAGGCCGTTAGCGCGCAGATTACAGGCGGCGCACTGGCCGCAGCCATCACCCTGAATGCCGTTATAGCAGGTCAGCGTTTCGTTACGCACCAGATCCAGTTTGCCCCAGTAGTCAGCCAGCGCCCAGGTTTCGGCTTTATCGAGCCACATTAGCGGCGTTTCGAAGCGGATATCTTTGGCCATGCCAAGATTTACGGCATGGTTTAGGGCTTTCACGAACTCGTCGCGGCAGTCCGGGTAGCCAGAGAAGTCGGTTTCACACACGCCGGTAATAACAGCCTCGGCTTTCACCTGGTAGGCATAGATGGCGGTGAGGGTCAGGAAAAGAATATTACGTCCCGGCACAAAGGTATTCGGGATCCCCTCGGCATCCGGTTCGTAGTCCGGCACCGGAATACTGTCGCGGGTGAGGCTGCTCACCGCCAGTTCGTTGAGCAGGGTGACGTCCAGAACCTTATGCGCCCGTGCGCCGAGTTTCACAGCCAGTTTCTGCGCGACCTCAATCTCTTCGCTATGGCGCTGACCATAGTCAAAAGTCACACAATGGACTTCATCATATTGCTGCAGAGCCTGAACCAGACAGGTGGTGGAGTCCTGGCCTCCACTGAACACGACAACGGCACGTTTCATTAGTCTTCCCAACTTTGACGATTAAAGACCTATGTTAACGTCTGCCCGTGGCGGCGACCAGCTTCTTCACGCTTTCGGGGCTGGCAGCCAGGCCTCGGTAAAATCAAACCAGCCACGCGGATTCAGACGGATGCCGTTTACCCCCGGCGGGGCACTGATTTGATACTGATAGTTGAACAGCGGCGTCAGGACAGCGCGTTCCATCAACCGGGTGAATACCTCTTTCAATGCCAGGTGGCGCGCTGCGGCATCTGGCAGAACCTGAACTGCATCCAGGGTCGCCATCAGGTGCGCAAATTGCGGGGCGCTAAGCAGATGCGGCCACAGGGTATCGCAGCGTAACCACTGCTCCAGAGTGTATTCCGGCGCTTCGCCAATCAGCCTGTCGCCCATCATGATATCGGCATCTGCCAGAGCGGCGCAGCCATCCCAGGTTTTCGCGTCGTGAAAAATCACTGTCAGCTGACACCCTTCCTGCGCCAGGTAGCGTTTAAGCTGCTCTGCCATGGTGTGGAGTTCTACCGGCAGGTGGTAAACCAACGTAAGGAATTGTGGCAGAACAGTGTTCTCCTCCTGCGCCCACTGTGGAATGGACCACCCCGGCAGTAACGCCTGGGTCGGGGTGATGAGATCCTCGTCCAACGGCAGCGTATGCAGAAGGGCGGTGTGATGAATAATGTCGATCACCTTGCGGGCCTGCGCCTCGCTTAACCGGCCGCTCTGTTTCAGGGTGAGATAGCAAAAGCCGAGGCTGATACTGTTGCTGACCAGCCGCAGACGGGCAAGTTCCTCCGGCTCGCCAATGGCGATTTGTACTGGATGACGGCAGCTGGTGCCTAAATCCTGGTCAAAAAGCTGGGGTGTGATCCAGTATTCAATCGCTTTCAGAAGCGGATGCCCCAGATGGTACTGCTCGTGGCTTTCCAGCCGGACCAGATCCGCGTCGAAGATCGCCAGCCGAAACGGCCCGCTCCCCGTCAGGGGGTGTTCAGGGTGAGCAATACGACTGCAATAGCTTGCCAGGCGGTGTGCCAGCCAGTAATCCGGCTGATGCAGCACAAAGGTCAGGCACTGCGGGTGGGTCACCTCAATCAGCTTTACGCTGTTAAACAGTTTGCGCAGCGCGGGCAGGGTGAGTAACTGCGTCAGTTGGCTCTGTAGCTGGGCCGCCTCGACCTTATCACCGTTATGCCAGTGAAGCGTGGAGCGAAGATAAAAATGCCAGCGTAACCCGTCAGCAGTAATCTCCCAGTGATGGGCCAGATCGCCTCCAGGCTCGCTGCTGGTGTCGTTGAACCGCGTCAGGCCGGAAAAGATCTGCCCGACCAGATGCTGCTCGGCGCGGCCGGGTAAAAAACCGGGATGAAGCGGATCGAGTGGCCGGTAATAGGGAATGCGCAGCGTCGGAGTATTGTTCTGCCACTGCCCACCCAGAAAAGGATGCAGCAGCGCGCGCAGCGCCTGGGGAGCCAACTGAGCCAGCTCCAGAGCGTTGTGCTGCTGGCCGTTTTTTAGCGCCTGCTCCATCATCGTGTTGCGCAGCGATTCGGGGGTGACATGAAAGCGCAGCTCACCGCGTTTACCGCGCCCGGACTGCGCCTGCCAGCATAACCAGCCCGCCTCCTGGGCCTGACGCAAAAGTGTACGCACGTGCCTTTCGCTGCAAAAACAGCGGCTGGCCAGTTCGGCCACGCTCACCTGCTGCGGCGCACCGGCGGAGGGTTGCCACAGCCGCTGGTACTGATTAAGTCGATTGAGCTGGCGCATAATAAACCCGGAACAATAATTTCCATCTATTCAGTATTACTTCCGTATATATCACGCAATACTGAAGCACAAGTTAACCCCCTCACACTTTCGGAGATCCTATGGCACGGCTGGCTGCATTTGATATGGATGGCACCTTGTTAACGCCGGACCACCGTTTAGGCGACAAAACGCTAAGTGTGCTCAAGCGACTGCGTGAGCGCGACATTACGCTTACCTTCGCCACCGGTCGACATGTGCTGGAGATGCGTCACCTGATGGGTACGCTGGCCCTTGATGCCTTTTTGATCACCGGCAACGGCACGCGCATTCACTCCCTGGAGGGGGAGGTGCTCTATCGTCAGGATCTCGCCCCGGATGTGGCGGAGCAGGTGCTGCATACCACCTGGGATACCCAGGCCAGCATTCATGTGTTTAACGACACCGGCTGGCTGACTGGAAAAGCGATCCCGGCGCTGCTGGAAGCGCACGTCTACAGTGGTTTCCAGTATCAGCTGACCGATCTACGCCGTATCCCGGCGCATGCGGTAACCAAAATCTGTTTTTGCGGCGACCACGACGATCTGTGCCGTCTACGCATCCAGCTCAATGAAGCCTTAGGCAGCCGCGCGCATCTTACGTTTTCGGCAATAGATTGCCTGGAAGTGCTGCCGGTCGGGTGCAACAAAGGTTCTGCCCTGGCGGTACTGAGTGAGCATCTGGGCCTGAGTTTGCAGGAGTGTATGGCGTTTGGCGATGCGATGAACGATCGCGAGATGCTGGGCAGCGTGGGGCGCGGCCTGATCATGGGCAATGCGATGCCGCAACTGATCGCTGAGCTTTCGCATTTACCGGTTATTGGACACTGCCGTAACGAGGCCGTGTCCCATTTTTTAACCCATTGGCTGGATACACCTGATCTTCCTTATTCCCCCGAATAGTGAGACCCTTCCAGCAAGCCAGACGATAGTCTGGCTTTTTTTATTTTACCAGCCGGGCAATCTCTGCCAGCCACGGGGTCACATCGCCAATGTTGGCTTTCACCCATCCGGCGTTGTAGTAGGTGTCCAGGTAACGCTCGCCGCTGTCGCACAGAAGGGTAACGATGGAGCCGGTTTGCCCGGCCTCCCGCATCCGCGCGGCCAGCTGTAACGCGCCCCACATGTTGGTCCCGGTCGACGCCCCGACCTTACGGCCCAGCTGCGTTTCCAGCCAGTGGGCGGTGGCGACGCTGGCGGCATCCGGCACGCGGAGCATCTCGTCCACAACGTCAGGAATAAACGACGGCTCTACCCGCGGGCGGCCAATCCCTTCGATTTTGCTGCCCACCGGGCTGCGCAGGGCGGGATCGCGCTGCTGCCAGTAATCCAGGAACACCGAGTTTTGCGGATCCACCACCATCAGACGGGTATCGTACCCCTGGCAGCGAATATAGCGGCCAATGGTGGCCGAGGTCCCACCGGTTCCGGCGCTCATCACGATATGGGCGGGCACGGGATGAGGTTCATTTTGCATCTGGCGGAAAATACTGTCGGCAATGTTGTTATTGCCGCGCCAGTCCGTTGCCCGCTCCGCATACGTAAACTGATCCATATAATGACCGTTCAGCTCCCGGGCCAGCATCTCTGACGCGGCATAAATTTCACAGGCGCTTTCCACAAAGTGGCAACGGCCACCATAGAATTCGATCTGTTCGATTTTGCGTTTCGCCGTACAGGCGGGCATAACGGCGATAAAGGGCAGGCCGAGCAGGCGGGCAAAATAGGCCTCAGAAACGGCGGTGGAGCCGGAAGAGGATTCAATGATGGTGGTACCTTCATTGATCCAGCCATTACACAGTCCGTACAGGAATAGCGAACGCGCCAGCCGGTGCTTCAGGCTGCCGGTCGGGTGGGTACTTTCGTCTTTCAGATAGAGCTGAATACCGGCAAAGCCTGGCAGGGTCAGGCGAATAAGGTGTGTATCTGCCGAGCGCTGATAATCGGCATTAATTTCACTGATGGCGTTTTTAACCCAGGAGCTATTCATCACAGTTATCCGTTTGTCATTTTGTGCCCAGCATAGCGAAAAGCACAGAAAAAATTGTTGCTATCTGGCCTTTAAAATAGAATGTAAGGAGAAAAATTTTCTCTATGGGGGTGGGTATGCTAGATAAAATTGACCGTAAGCTGCTGTCCTTACTGCAAAGCGACTGCACCCTCTCTTTGCAGGCGTTGGCGGATGCCGTTAATCTGACCACCACGCCCTGCTGGAAACGCCTTAAGCGACTCGAAGACGAAGGCATTCTGCTGGGACGCGTGGCGCTGCTGGATCCTGAAAAACTGGGGCTTGGTCTGACCGCGTTTGTTTTGATAAAAACGCAGCACCACAGCAGCGACTGGTACTGTAGGTTCGTCAGCGTGGTATCGGAGATGCCGGAAGTGCTGGGTTTCTGGCGCATGGCGGGCGAATACGACTACCTGATGCGCGTTCAGGTGGCAGACATGAAACGCTATGATGATTTCTATAAACGGCTGGTTAACAGCGTGCCAGGTTTGTCGAATGTCACCTCCAGTTTTGCGATGGAACAGATTAAATACACCACCGCCTTACCCATTGAATAACTTCCCGGCCTCGCCGGAACACGATCCTCAGGAAAAAACCGCGTGCGATTATTTGCTCAGTTAAGCTGGTACTTTCGCCGGGAGTGGCAACGCTATCTCGGTGCAGTCGCCCTGCTTATTATCATTGCCGTTCTGCAGCTCATCCCGCCGAAAGTGGTGGGCTATGTTGTGGATGGCGTAACGGAACAGCATTACACCAACGCACGGGTGATGATGTGGATCGGCACGCTGGTGCTGACGGCGGTGGTCGTCTATCTGCTGCGCTATGTCTGGCGCGTACTGCTGTTTGGCGCGTCCTATCAGCTGGCCGTGGAGCTGCGGGAAGATTTTTACCGCCAGCTTAGCCGTCAGCACCCGGAATTTTATCTGCGCCATCGCACCGGGGACCTGATCGCCCGCGCCACTAACGATGTGGATCGCGTGGTCTTTGCCGCCGGGGAAGGGGTGCTGACCCTGGTGGATTCGCTGGTGATGGGCTGCGCGGTGCTGATTGTGATGTCCACGCAGATCAGCTGGCAGCTGACGCTGCTGGCTCTGTTGCCGATGCCGATTATGGCGCTGGCGATCAAACGCTACGGCGACCAGCTGCACCAGCGCTTCAAGCTGGCGCAGGCAGCCTTCTCCTCACTTAACGACCGCACTCAGGAGAGTCTGACCAGTATCCGTATGATCAAAGCCTTCGGCCTGGAAGATCGCCAGTCGGCGCTGTTTGCTGCCGATGCCGCCGACACCGGGGCCAAAAACCTGCGCGTTGCCCGCATCGACGCCCGCTTTGATCCCACTATTTATATCGCCATTGGTACCGCCAACCTGCTGGCCATTGGCGGCGGCAGCTGGATGGTGATCAACGGTTCGCTCACGCTCGGGCAGCTGACCAGCTTTGCCATGTATCTGGGGCTGATGATCTGGCCGATGCTGGCGCTGGCCTGGATGTTCAATATCGTCGAGCGCGGTAGCGCGGCCTACAGCCGGATCCGCGACATGCTTGCTGAAGCGCCGGTCGTCAATGACGGCAGCGAGCCGGTGCCGACCGGGCGCGGTGAGCTGAATGTCGCTGTTCGCGCCTTTACCTACCCACAAACGGAGCAGGTGACGCTCGAAAACGTCAACTTCCGGCTGCAACCCGGACAGATGCTGGGCATTTGTGGCCCTACGGGGGCCGGAAAGAGCACCATCCTGTCGCTGATCCAGCGCCACTTTGATATTGACCAGGGCGAGATCCGCTTCCATGACATCCCCCTGACGCAGCTGCAACTGGATAGCTGGCGCAGCCGGCTGGCGGTGGTAAGCCAGACGCCGTTCCTCTTCTCCGATACCGTCGCCAACAATATTGCGCTGGGTTGTCCACAAGCGACCCGGGAAGCGATCGAGCACGTCGCCCGTCTCGCCAGCGTACATGACGATATCCTGCGCCTGCCTCAGGGTTATGAAACCGAAGTGGGGGAGCGCGGCGTGATGCTCTCGGGCGGGCAGAAGCAACGTATTTCCATCGCCCGCGCGCTGCTGCTTAATGCCGAGATCCTGATCCTCGACGATGCCCTGTCTGCGGTAGATGGCCGTACCGAACACCAGATCCTGCATAACCTGCGCCAGTGGGGAGAAGGGCGCACGGTGATCATCAGCGCCCATCGTCTGTCGGCTCTGACCGAGGCGAGTGAAATTCTGGTGATGCAGCACGGGCATATTGCCCAGCGCGGGCAGCATGAACAGCTGGCAGACCAGCCGGGATGGTATCGCGATATGTATCGCTATCAACAACTGGAAGCGGCGCTGGATGACGTGCCGGACACAAACGAGGAGGCCACCGATGCGTAGTTTTTCCCAGCTGTGGCCCACCCTTAAACGCCTGCTGGCCTATGGCTCGCCATGGCGTAAACCGCTGTCGCTGGCAGTAGTGCTACTGTGGATTGCGGCCATCGCCGAAGTCACCGGCCCGCTGCTGATCAGCTATTTCATCGACAACATGGTGGCAAAAAATTATCTCCCGCTCGGTCTGGTGACCGGACTGGCGGTGGCCTATGTGGGCCTGCAGTTGCTGGCGGCCGGACTGCACTACGCCCAGTCACTGCTGTTTAACCAGGCCGCCGTTGGGGTGGTACAGCAGTTGCGTACCGACGTGATGGATGCCGCCCTGCGCCAGCCGCTGAGCGCGTTCGATACCCAGCCCGTCGGGCAGATCATCTCGCGCGTGACTAACGATACCGAAGTGATCCGCGATCTTTATGTCACGGTGGTCGCCACGGTGCTGCGCAGCGCCGCGCTGGTCGGTGCCATGCTGGTGGCGATGTTCAGCCTGGAGTGGCGAATGGCGCTGGTGGCGATGGCCATTTTCCCGGCGGTGATGATTGTGATGATCATCTACCAGCGCTACAGCACGCCCATTGTCCGTCGCGTGCGGACCTATCTGGCGGATATCAATGATGGTTTCAACGAAGTCATCAACGGCATGAGTGTTATCCAGCAGTTCCGTCAGCAGGCGCGCTTTGGCGAGCGGATGGGTGAGGCCAGCCGTTCACACTATATGGCCCGCATGCAGACGCTGCGGTTGGACGGCTTTCTCCTGCGCCCGCTGCTCAGCCTGTTTTCGGCCCTGGTGCTGTGCGGATTGTTGATGCAGTTTGGTTTTGCCGCACGCGGCACCATTGAGGTTGGGGTACTGTATGCCTTTATCAGCTACCTGGGCCGTCTTAACGAGCCGCTGATTGAGTTGACCACGCAGCAATCGATGCTGCAGCAGGCGGTGGTTGCTGGCGAACGCGTCTTTGAACTGATGGACCGCCCGCGGCAGGCATATGGCGATGACGATCGTGACCTGCAAAGCGGCACCATTGAATTCGATAAGGTCTCCTTCGCCTATCGCGAGGATCGGCTGGTGTTGCAGGATATCGATCTGAAGGTGCCTTCCCGAAGCTTTGTCGCGCTGGTGGGCCATACCGGCAGCGGTAAAAGTACCCTCGCCAGCCTGCTGATGGGTTACTACCCGCTTACCGAAGGGGAAATTCGCCTCGACGGGCGTCCGCTCTCGACCCTGAGTCACGCCGTGCTGCGTAAAGGGGTGGCAATGGTGCAGCAGGATCCGGTGGTGCTGGCCGATACTTTCTACGCCAACGTGACGCTCGGGCGGCCGTTTAGCGAGGAGCAGGTGTGGGACGTGCTGGAGAAAGTCCAGTTGGCGGAGCTGGCGCGCGGCCTGCACGAGGGGATCCACACCCGGCTGGGCGAGCAGGGGAACAACCTCTCCGTAGGGCAAAAACAGCTCCTGGCTTTGGCCCGGGTGCTGATTGATACGCCTCAGGTGCTGATCCTCGATGAAGCCACGGCAAGCATCGATTCTGGCACTGAACAGGCGATTCAGCAGGCGCTGGCTGCGGTGCGGGACCAGACCACGCTGGTGGTCATCGCCCACCGCCTCTCGACCATTGTCGAGGCAGATACCATTCTGGTGCTTCATCGCGGCCAGGCCGTTGAGCGCGGCACCCATAAGCAACTGCTTGAGGCAAAAGGGCGTTACTGGCAAATGTATCAATTGCAGTTGGCCGGTGAAGAGCTGGCCGCCAGCACTCGCGAAGAGTCGCTAAGCGCCTGATGCACTAAAATTAAGCAAGTTGCCAGCCGCTGAATCGGTTGGTGCAAAAATGAAACGCACCATGCACTGTCATGGTGCGTTTTTTTTCATCTTCTCTCCGCCACGCCTCATCTTTCCTCTCTTTTCAATTCTGGCACACCCCTTGCAATACCTAATCAGTTCGCGAGCCATTACCGAATTCTGACTGGAGAGATATATGAAGCTGGTTACCGTGGTCATCAAACCATTCAAGCTCGAAGACGTGCGTGAAGCACTCTCTTCAATGGGTATTCAGGGACTGACCGTCACCGAGGTGAAAGGCTTTGGGCGACAGAAAGGTCATGCAGAGCTGTACCGTGGCGCCGAATACAGCGTCAACTTCCTGCCAAAAGTGAAGATTGACGTGGCGATCGCCGACGATCAGCTGGATGAAGTCATCGATGTGATTAGCAAAGCAGCCTATACCGGCAAAATTGGCGACGGCAAAATTTTCGTTGCTGAGCTGCAACGCGTTATTCGCATTCGTACAGGCGAAGCCGACGAAGCGGCACTGTAAAAAATCAGGCACACAGTGATAGGGATCGAGAAAATGAACACAACAACACTCAAAGCAGGTCTGGGGTCTCTGGCACTGCTGCCGGGGCTGGCAATGGCTGCACCGGCGGTGGCAGACAAAGCCGATAACGCCTTTATGATGATTTGCACCGCGCTGGTGCTGTTTATGACCATTCCGGGGATTGCGCTGTTTTACGGCGGCCTGATCCGCGGTAAAAACGTCCTCTCCATGCTTACCCAGGTAACAGTGACCTTCGCACTGGTGTGCGTCCTGTGGGTCGTCTACGGCTACTCGCTGGCCTTTGGTGAAGGCAACGCCTTCTTCGGCAGCTTTAACTGGGCGATGCTGAAAAATATCGAGCTGACCGCGGTGATGGGCAGCTTCTATCAATACATTCACGTGGCATTCCAGGGGTCGTTCGCCTGTATCACCGTCGGCCTGATTGTGGGGGCGCTGGCGGAACGTATTCGCTTCTCCGCGGTGCTGATCTTCGTGGTGGTATGGCTGACTCTCTCCTATGTGCCGGTGGCGCATATGGTCTGGGGCGGTGGTCTGCTGGCCTCCCATGGCGCGCTGGACTTTGCGGGCGGTACCGTTGTGCACATCAACGCCGCGGTAGCGGGCCTGGTAGGCGCATACCTGATCGGCAAACGCGTCGGTTTTGGCAAAGAGGCCTTCAAACCGCACAACCTGCCGATGGTCTTTACCGGTACCGCGATCCTCTACTTCGGCTGGTTTGGCTTTAACGCCGGTTCCGCCAGTGCAGCAAACGAAATCGCGGCGCTGGCCTTCGTGAACACCGTGGTGGCAACGGCGGGCGCTATCCTCTCGTGGATCTTCGGCGAGTGGGCGGTACGCGGTAAGCCTTCCCTGCTGGGTGCCTGTTCCGGTGCAATTGCCGGTCTGGTGGGTATCACGCCGGCCTGTGGCTTTGTCGGTGTGGGCGGCGCGCTGATCATCGGTATCGTCGCGGGTCTGGCCGGTCTGTGGGGCGTCACTGCGCTGAAACGTGTTCTGCGTGTGGACGATCCTTGCGATGTGTTTGGCGTGCACGGCGTGTGCGGCATCATCGGCTGCATCATGACCGGCTTCTTTGCTTCTACCTCCCTGGGCGGCGTGGGCTACGCAGAAGGCGTGACCATGGGCCATCAGGTTCTGGTGCAGCTGGAAAGTATCGCTATTACGGTGGTCTGGTCTGGCGTAGTGGCCTTCATCGGCTACAAGCTGGCGGACATGACGGTGGGTCTGCGCGTACCAGAAGAGCAGGAGCGCGAGGGTCTGGACGTCAACAGTCACGGCGAGAATGCGTATAACGCTTAAGTAAAAGCAAACGGCAACCGAGAGGTTGCCGTTTTTGTGTTTGCCCCCTATCCCTGAGGGAGAGGGGCAGGGCATCAGCCCGCAGCTGTTATCCCCGGTTACGCATTACCCCTTCCTGCACCGTAGAAGCAACCAGCACGCCATCCTGAGTATAAAACTCACCGCGAACAAACCCGCGAGCGCTCGACGCAGAGGTACTCTCCACGCTGTACAGCAGCCAGTCGTTCATATCAAACGGACGGTGGAACCACATCGAATGGTCGATGGTGGCAACCTGCATCCCTTTCTCAAGGAAGCCCACGCCATGAGGCTGTAGGGCAACTGGCAGGAAGTTGAAATCAGAGGCATAACCCAGCAGATACTGATGAACGCGGAAATCTTCCGGCACCGTTCCATTGGCGCGGATCCAGACCTGACGCGCCGGCTCGGCGGTATGGCCCTTCATCGGGTTATGGAACTCAACCGGGCGGATCTCCAGCGGCTTGTCGCAAAGAAACTTCTCTTTAACCTGCGGCGGCAGCAGATGTGCCAGCGCGCGGGCAATGTCCGTTTCAGAACGTAACGTATCCGGTGCCGGGGCAGGGGGCATCACTTTCTGATGCTCATACCCTGGCTCCGGTGCCTGGAATGACGCGGTCATATAGAAGATCGGCTTACCATTCTGCACAGCCGCCACGCGGCGGGCGCTGAAGCTGTTGCCGTCACGCAGGACTTCCACGTCATAGACGATCGGTTTCTGGCTATCGCCCGGGCGCAAAAAGTAGCTGTGAAAGGAGTGCACAAAGCGTTCTGCAGGTACTGTCTCTTTCGCTGCATAAAGGGCTTGCCCCACAACCTGACCGCCGAATACCTGGCGTAAGCCCAGATCTTCGCTTTGTCCCCGAAAGAGTCCTTCTTCAATTTTTTCCAGGTTTAATAATGTCAGCAGATTGCCTAGTGCCTGACTCATAGTCGTCCTCAATTAAAACGCCGTGGCGAAAGATAGAGAGAGTATAACGCAGAAAAGGAAGTGGTCCGATGGGTGCAATAATCTGAATAACAGGGAGATTCCAGGCATAAATAAGTGATGTGTGCCACACTTACTCTCGTTATGTTTATGTTAACCACTCATCTGGCGGTATCGATCCCGCTGGTGCATTGATGATAAGGAGAACTCAATGAAACTCGTGCACGTGTTAAGTGGTTTAGCGGTAGCGGTTGCTCTTTCTGCCTGCGCAGATAAAAGTGCAGATATACAGACGCCAGCGCCAAACCCAAACACTGCTGGTGTGGCAACTCAGCCGACTATTCAGCAGCCTAATGTATCCGGGACCATCTGGATCCGTCAGAAAGTAGCTTTGCCGCCGGATGCGGTATTAACCGTCACCCTGTCTGATGCTTCGCTGGCCGATTCACCATCAAAAGTGCTGGCGCAGCAGGCGACCCGTACTGAAGGTAAACAGGCCCCGTTCAAGTTTGAATTGCCGTTTAACCCGGCGGATGTGCAGCCAAACGCACGTATCCTGCTGAGCGCGGCGATCACCATTAACGATAAGGTTGTACTGATGACCGATATCGTCAAGCCGGTCATCAATCAGGGCGGTACAAAAGCCGATCTGGTGTTGGTGCCAGTACAGCAGACCTCGTTGCCGCTGCAGCCTGGCGGCGGTGCGCCAACAACTGTACCTTCCACCTCGCCAACTCAGGTTAGCCCGTCTACGGCTACCCCGGCACCTACCCAGCTTTAATGTTGCCAGCCCCTCTCGCCTGAGAGGGGCTTTTTAATACCGCCAGCGGTATTGTTGCAAATCGATCTGCCCACTGCCTGAAACCTGCACCCCTTCGCTGAGCAAGGCCTGACGCTGCCGCTGCAAATCGGGGCCGGTTAAAGAGATTGCCCCATGGCGGTTCACCACCCGATGCCAGGGCAGAGTGCTCCCTTCCGGCAACCGTTTGAGAACGCCACCCACCTGCCGTGCTGCACGAGGAGAACCTGCCAGTCGTGCTACCTCACCATAAGTCGTGACGCTCCCTTCGGGAATCGAGGCCACTATCTGCCAGACCCGTTGGGGAAAAGTGTCGTGTTCGTCCATTTTTTTACTCCTGTGTTGAGAGCATGATAAAGATTCACCGCCAGGACAGGAAGAAAACGTGCACTCTGTAAACGCTTTGCGCAATAAAGCACCACCCGGACGCGGTTAACTTGCAATTGCGATCGGGTACAGTGATAATGCGCCAGCGCGTTGGTTATCAACGCTCTCAATGGAGGCTCTGTTGGTTCTCCCGCAACGCTACTCTGTTCACCAGGTCAGGTCCGGAAGGAAGCAGCCAGGGCAGACGACGTGTGTGCCGGGATGTAGCTGGCAGGGCCTCCACCCATTTCTGCCTCTGAAAACCTTTCAATTCTCTTTATCCTTCACTCTTTCATCTCTTACGCTCCTTGTCGGTCCAATATCCATGGCAACAGTAAGTACATTATATATTTCTGAGTTGTCCTGTTTATTTCGTTAATTGTCATCATACTGAAATGTGGTTGTCATTATTCTGTCATAAATGTTGTGCAGGGTAAGTGTGACATTTTTATGATATATAAGCTGGCAATATATATCTGGATAATAATGATAACTTCGTGTATTAATTTAACAAATTGATGTCAAGGATGTAGCCACTATGACCACTGCCGTGCTGAATGTAAAAATTGACGAAGCGCTAAAAGAGAAGCTTCGTCACTACGCAGAAGTGAATAATGAGAATCTCAGCGTTACCACAGAGAAACTGCTGCAAATGGCATTTTCTGTAGCAGACGAGGCGGGAGTAACGGAAGAGGATATCGATAATCAACATACGGAAGAAGAGAGCGTAGCACCTTTTACTCCTAAAGAAATCAAAGCATTAAGAAAAATTCTGAAGAAGAAAAAATGAAACAACATCAGCAATCAACCGCCAGCAGCTACTCGGAAGCCTGTACGCTTCTGCGCTCTGGCTATGTCAAACATGTCCGCCTGGGCTGGGATGTTGGCAGTGATGAGTTCTTTCGAATTGCGTCTGACTGGTGCGATACCGGGGCTAAAATAAAGAAAGAAGGCGATAGTTTTGTTATTTCCCTTAAAGGTTTCCCTATCCCTGCTCAGCACTGACCTCCTTCCTGCTGAAAATATCTGACTGTAATCGCTACAGTCAGACATTTTTAAATCCTCCCGTCGGGGTAATTATTTGTGCGCCCGCTCACTTTTTTACGGTAATAAATATTACCGTTGCAGAACGTTATACAAAGGGGCGTTTGAATGCTTGCCCGCCTTTATTCAGCGCCAGCCACAGCGGCTTGATCCGCATCAGCGCACTTTCCAGCTCCGCTGTCTCCAGCGAAAAGGGCATCCGCAGATAGCGGTCGAAGGACCCGGAAAGCCCAAAGCGCGTCCCGGTCCCCAGATGGATCCCTGCCGCTTCGGCGCGGGTGGCCAGCTGGGTTGCCAGCATATCCGGCAACTCCACCCAATAGGAAAGCCCACCTTCCGGCATCTGAAAACGCCATTCCGGGAAATGTTCACGCAGCAACGCCGCACAGCGATCCCGCCGCTCGCGCAGCATCTCCCGCCTGGCGGGTAAAAATGTGTCGCCATTTTCAATCAACCACAGGGTGGCCAGCTGTTCAAGCAGCGGCGATCCCAGATCGAGCGTATCGCGGGTTTGCGCCAGCGCCGCGATAGTGCGCGCCGGCGCACGCACCCAGCCCAGACGCAGGCCTCCCCAAAAACTTTTTCCCGCTGAGCCCAGGGTAATGACATTGCCGTTTGGGCAGAAGGAGGCCAGCGGCGGGGGCGGGGGCGCATCGAACCAGAGATCAACCATGGTTTCATCCACCACCAGCGTGGTGCGGGCATGGGCGGCAATGGCGGCAATGGCCTCACGGCTGGTCGCATCCATGCAGCGGCCGGTGGGATTATGAAAGTCCGGCATCAGGTACGCCAGGCGCGGCGCGGTCTGGGCGAGGGTGGCGGCAAAGCCATCAATATCCCAGCCTGTCTGTGGCAGCGATACGCCAACCGGACGGCAGGAGGCACCCTGAATGGCGGCGATAGCCAGCGGGTAGGTAGGGTGATCCACCACCACCCGATCGCCTGGGCCGGTGAACATCCGCAGCACCAGCGCCAGCCCGCTGACGGCCCCGTTAACCACCATCACCTCTTCTGGCCGGGTAGGCAGACCCCGTGCCGTATAGCGCGCAGCGATGGCATCGCGCAGCGCCAGCAATCCCAGTTGGTCGTAGCCGGTTTGCGTCAGATGCTGCGTAATGGCGGTCAGGGCGTGGGTGTAAGCCTGATGGATCTCCGGCCCGGCACCCAGTGCGGCGGTAGAGAGATCCAGCGCCGCACTGGCGTTAGCGCGGGTAGGGGGCGTGCGGCTGTCGGGCAGGATCACCCGCGACCCGCTGCCATGGCGGCTTTCGAGGTAGCCTTCATCACGCAGGTGCGCAAGCGCGCTGCTGACGGTGGTACGGCTTACCGCCAGGGTTAAGGCCAGCTCGCGCTCGCCTGGCAGGCGCGTATCCAGCGCCAGCCTGCCATCAAGGATCAGCAGGCGTAGTGCATCGGCAAGCTGACGCCAAAGCGGGGTACGGGAGGTGTCCTGCTGCCAGTGGCCTAACAGGCGAACTAATGACTGGCTTCCAAATCGACGCGATGACATAAGCAGTCCACTTTTTCAAAACTGGACATTAATCATAGTGCCATTTCAGGTGATGATGAAAGTCGAGATAACCGGAGAAAGATTATGCTGCGTCGATTACTTCAGCTTTACGTCGGATTAAGCCTGTATGGCCTGTCAACGGCGATGTTTATACGTTCGGATCTGGGTGCCGATCCGTGGAATGTCTTCCACCTTGGGGTGGCTAAACTGCTGGCAATGGATATTGGCACTGTCATTATTCTCACCGGCGTGCTGGTGCTACTGCTGTGGATCCCGCTGCGACAGCGCCCCGGCCTCGGCACCATCAGTAACGTGATTGCCATTGGTCTGGCCGCCGATGTCGCGCTAAGGTTCATTCCGGCTATCGACTCCCTGATGGTGCGCAGCCTGTTGCTGGTCAGCGCGGTGATCGTCAATGCGCTGGCGACCGGCATGTACATTGGCGCCGGGTTTGGTGCCGGGCCGCGCGACGGCCTGATGACCGGGATCAACGCCCGCACCGGCTGGTCGGTTCGCAGCGTGCGCACGGCGATTGAGGTGTCAGTCCTGCTGACAGGATGCGTGCTGGGGGGCACGTTTGGCGTGGGAACCGTGCTCTATGCCTTAAGCATCGGCCCGCTGATCCAGATCTGCCTGCCGTGGTTTCGTCAGAAGCCGCGTATGTTAGCCCCGCAGCCTGAGCGCGTTGTTTGATTTTGCGAGGCGCTCACATGCTTTGTGCGGTGGGTTATGACAAAATACGTGCATCACTCCTTGCAACGCGACGCGCATGAAAGCCATAACCCTTTACGACGTTGCCCGCCTGGCGGGCGTTTCCTATCAGACCGTCTCACGTGTCATTAATGATGCGGCGCATGTCTCTGCCCGGACCCGGGAGAAAGTACAGCAGGCAATGGCCGAACTGCACTATGTCCCCAACCGCGGGGCACAGCAGCTGGCCGGGAAACGCACCCGCACCCTGGGGCTGATCACCACCGATCTGGCCCTGCATGCCCCCTCGCAGATTGCTTCTGCGGTCAAGACCCGTGCAGGCGAGCGCGGGGCGAGCGTGTTGATCTCGATGGTCGAACATCCGCAGCAGTGCCTGGCGGCGGTCCAGGAGCTACTGGCGCAGCGCGTAGAGGGACTGCTGGTTAACGTGCCGCTGGAGGACGAACAGGCAGAAAGCCTCCAGGCGCAGGCCGTTCCGGTGCCGGTGCTCTTTCTTGATGTCTCGCCCACTGCCCGGGTGCACAGCCTGGTGTTTGATGCCGGACAGGGGGCAGCCCTTGGCGCGCAGCATCTGCTGGCGCTGGGCCATCAGCGGATCGCCCTGCTCGGTGGGCCGCAAAGTTCTGTGTCGGCGCGTGCGCGCCTGGCGGGTTGGTTGTCGACGCTGGCGACGGCGGGGGTGGAACCCTGTGCCATCGCCGAGGGCGACTGGAGCGCCGCCTCGGGTTACGAGAAAGGCCATCAGCTGCTGGCGGGTGCCATGCTTCCGCAGGCGATCCTGGTGGCTAATGACCAGATGGCGCTCGGTGTAATGCGCGCCTGCGCCGATAAGGGCATTAGCGTTCCGGGCCAGCTCTCGGTAGTCGGGTTTGACGATACCACCGACAGCGCATGGTTTACCCCGCCGCTGACCACCATTCGTCAGGCCTTCCGCGAGGCGGGGTTGCGCAGCGTAGAGTGGCTGCTGGCGCAGCAGGGCATCGTCGGGCAGGCACCTGCGCAAACCCGTCTTCCGGTATCCCTGATCGAACGTCACTCCAGCGCCCGGGAAGGGATCCCGCAGAGCAGTGAAGAGCTGGCCCAGCAGCTAAAATCGCTGGCTGTACTGGCTGAACAACTGGCGCGCCGATAACGCTTTTGTGATCCCCATCGCTTCATGACGCTCTCCCGCTTTACCCTGTTCCCCCGACAGGGCATTGTAGTTTGAAAATTGTGAGCGCTTCGCAAAAGAGGTAACTATGTCCCATTCTGATCCGCTGACTCTCAGCGCACTTCTCGCCCGCCGTGACTGGGAAAACCCCGGCGTCACGCAATGGAATCGCCTCCCTGCCCATGTGCCGCTCAGCGGCTGGCGTGACGAGCAGGCGGCGCGGGAGGAGGGTGATTCACCTGGCGTTCGCTCGCTGAACGGTGACTGGAAATTTAGCTTCTTTGCCGCGCCAGAGCGCGTTCCCGATAGCTGGACGCAGGAAGATTGTGCGGATGCGGTGATCATGCCCGTTCCCTCCAACTGGCAGATGCAGGGCTTCGATACCCCGATCTACACCAACGTGACCTATCCCATTGCGGTGAATCCGCCGTTTGTACCGGCAGAGAATCCAACCGGTTGTTACTCGCTCACATTCGATATGGATGCCAGCTGGCTGGAGAGCGGCATGACGCGGCTGGTATTTGAAGGCGTCAACTCGGCCTTTTACCTGTGGTGCAACGGACAGTGGGTCGGCTATTCCCAGGACAGCCGTCTGCCCGCGGAATTTGATATTTCCGCTTTCTTGCGCCCGGGCAGCAATCGACTGGCGGTGATGGTGCTTCGCTGGTGTGACGGCAGCTACCTTGAAGATCAGGATATGTGGCGCATGAGCGGCATCTTCCGCGATGTCACCCTGCTGCACAAACCCGACACCCATATTGCCGATTACCATGTGGTCACCGAACTGAACGCCGATTATGATCGCGCTCAACTCCAGCTTGGACTGACCCTCGGGGGAGCCGACTACGCGAACCGCAAGATCGACGTGAATCTGTGGCGGGCAGGGGAGTGTATCGCCAGCGCAACCGGTACGCCCGGCTCGGCCATTGTTGATGAGCGTGGTCACTGGCAGGAGAGAGTGAATGTCTCCCTCAGGGTGGATCAACCGGCCCTGTGGAGCGCTGAAATCCCCGCCCTTTACCGGTTAACCCTCGTGCTGCGCGACGAGAAGGGCCAGGTGCTGGACGTTGAAGCCTGCGATGTCGGTTTTCGTCGGGTCGAAATCAGCAACGGTCTGCTGAAGCTCAACGGTAAGCCGCTGCTGATCCGCGGTGTTAACCGCCACGAACATCACCCTGAGCACGGGCAGGTGATGGACGAAGCCACCATGCGCCGCGACATTGCGTTGATGAAGCAGCATAACTTTAACGCCGTGCGCTGTTCGCACTATCCTAACCACCCGCTATGGTATCGCCTGTGCGACCGCTACGGGCTGTACGTGGTGGATGAAGCCAATATCGAAACCCACGGCATGGTGCCGATGAGCCGTCTGGCCGACGATCCGCGCTGGCTGCCTGCCATGAGCGAGCGCGTTACCCGCATGGTGCAGCGCGATCGTAATCACCCGTCGATTATCATCTGGTCGCTGGGCAATGAGTCCGGTCACGGCGCTAACCACGATGCCCTTTACCGCTGGGTGAAGGCGACGGATCCTACCCGTCCGGTGCAATATGAGGGCGGCGGGGCCAACACCGCTGCAACTGACATTGTTTGCCCGATGTATGCCCGCGTCGATCAGGATCAGCCCTTCCCGGCGGTACCGAAATGGTCGCTTAAGAAGTGGATCGGCATGCCGGACGAGACACGTCCGCTGATCCTTTGCGAATACGCCCACGCGATGGGCAACAGCTTTGGCGGTTTCGCTAAATACTGGGAGGCCTTCCGCAAGCATCCTCGTCTGCAGGGCGGTTTCGTCTGGGATTGGGTGGACCAGGCGCTGACGAAGCATGACGAACAGGGCAACCCTTTCTGGGCCTACGGCGGCGACTTTGGCGATAAACCCAACGACCGCCAGTTCTGTCTGAACGGGTTAGTCTTCCCCGATCGCACGCCGCATCCGGCTCTGTATGAGGCCCAGCGCGCCCAGCAATTCTTTACCTTTACCCTGGTGAGCCATTCCCCGCTGGTGGTGGAGGTACAGAGCGATTATCTCTTCCGCAATACCGACAACGAGCATCTGCGCTGGTCAGTGCTGCGTAATGGCGAGGTGCTGGCCTCTGAGGTGGTGGCGCTTAACATCCCGGCGCAAGGTACGCAACGGCTGGAGATTGTGCTGCCGCAGGGCACACCGGCAGAGGGCGAACTGTGGCTGAATGTGGATGTGTTCCAGCCCGCGGCCACGCCGTGGTCTGCGGAAAATCATCTCTGTGCCTGGGATCAATGGCCGCTGCCGGTCCCGTTACTTGTCGCACCAACGAAAGCTGGTGGGGTGGCACCACAGCTCATGCGCGAAGATGACGCGCTGGTGGTCACCCATCAACAGCAGCGCTGGCAGTTTAACCGCGCCACCGGTGATCTGACCCAGTGGTGGCGGCAGGGGGAGACGACGCTGCTCGCGCCGCTGACCGACAACTTCACCCGCGCCCCGCTGGATAACGATATCGGCGTCAGTGAAGCGACCCGTATCGATCCCAATGCCTGGGTGGAACGCTGGAAGGCGGCGGGGATGTACAGTCTGACGCCGCGTCTTTTGCAGTGTGACGGCGAGCAGCTGACGCAGGCGGTGGCGATCACCACCCTGCACGCCTGGGAGCACGACAACCAGGTGCTATTCCTGAGCCGCAAATGCTGGCGCATCGACAGCCAGGGTGTACTGCATGGCGATATTGAGGTGCAGGTGGCAAGCAACATACCAGAGCCGGCGCGTATCGGGCTGAGCTGTCAGCTGGCGCAGGTGCCACAGAGCGTGAACTGGTGTGGGCTTGGGCCTTATGAAAACTACCCGGACCGCAAACTTGCCGCCCGGCAGGGTCGCTGGGAGTTGCCGCTTGCGGCGCTGCATACGCCCTATATTTTCCCGACCGAAAACGGCCTGCGCTGCAATACCCGGCAACTGACGCTGGGGCAGCATCAGCTGGATGGCGATTTCCACTTTGGGGTGAGCCGTTACAGCCAGACGCAGCTGCGCGAGACCTCCCATCACCATCTGTTACGGGAAGAGCCTGGCTGCTGGCTGAACCTGGATGCGTTTCATATGGGCGTTGGGGGCGACGACTCCTGGAGTCCGAGCGTGTCGCCGGAATTTATCCTGCAGGGGAAAAAGGTACGTTACGCCTTTAGCTGGCAACAGAACTAAACTTAATCGCTGATGCGGTCACACCATGTGGCCGCACATTCACTTCGGAGGTTTATCTGATGAAGTATGTCGATGGTTTTGTGGTTGCCGTTCCCGCGAATAATAAGGAGGCTTATCGCGAGATGGCCGCGAAAGCCGCGCCGCTGTTTAAAGAATTTGGCGCGCTTCGCATCGTAGAGTGTTGGGCAGATGATGTCCCCGACGGCAAATTAACGGACTTTCGCCTGGCGGTGAAGGCGGAAGAGAACGAAGAAGTGGTCTTCAGCTGGATCGAATATCCTTCCAGAGAGGTTCGCGATGAAGCAAACCGGAAGATGATGAACGATCCCAGAATGAAAGCGTTTGGCGACGCAATGCCGTTCGACGGCAAGCGTATGATTTATGGCGGCTTCTCGCCGCTGCTGGATGAATAATTATAATGCCCGGCGGTACACTCCGCCGGGCGCTAGTTGTGTGATTCCGGATCGAGATTGTTGTCTGCCCACTGAATAAAGGCCTCTTTCGGCAGCGCTTTACTGAAAAACCAGCCCTGGCCGTACTGCACACCGTGGCGGCGAAGCCATGCCAGCTGGCCCTCGGTTTCAATCCCTTCCGCTACCATATCGAGATTCAGCGACCTGGCCATCTCAATGATATGTGACGTCACATTCTTGTATTCCAGCGCGTCCACGAAAGATTTATCGATTTTCAGGGTATCGACGTCCAGATCCTGCAGGTAGCTGAGGCTGGAATAGCCAGTGCCAAAATCGTCGATATAGACAGCGTGCCCAGCGCGGCGGAAGCTGGCAATGGCGGGTGCGCTGACGGTAGGATCGGCAAATCCCCGCTCGGTAAGCTCAAGCGCAATCTGAGACGGGTGGAGCTTCCATTGATTCAGAAGACGGCTCAGCAGCGGGAGTACGCTACCCGATATCAAATCGGCCGGGGCGAGGTTAATCGAGATATGGTGGCCAGGATGCTGGCGCAACCACTCGCCCATCTCTTCAAATACCTTTTCAATGATCAGAGTCGTTAGCGAGTTTGTCAGGCCAGTTTGCTCTGCCAGCGAAACAAAAATATCAGGTGACAGGTAACTGCCGTCCGGCTGTGGCCAGCGGGCAAGCGCTTCTGCACCGGTTAATCTGCCGCTGTTTAATGCAACAATTGGCTGGAAATGCACCTGAATCTCCCGGGCATTGATCGCATCCAGCAGGCGATGCCGGGGAGATTGCAGGCGGCGTAACACGCGCAAAATAAACCCGGCCGTCAGCAAGCTGATCAAAATGCCAAAAGGTAGCCAAAAATAAAGCTGGTGATGCCAGCTCTCTTTTAACGGTTTCAGGGACGCCCACGTCACAATGGCAAAACCCAGATCGGGCACATTGTGCACGTTATACATCGCGCCGTTATGTTGAAAATGCGTGCTGTTAGTCCGCTGCATTTCATTGAACACCTGCATATCCAGGCTGTTGCTGCTGGCGAAAACGATATTGCGCCGGATCCCGACCAGGGCAACGTCTATCGGCCAGGAGCCAAAGGGGATCACGTCGATCAGCGAGCCCGGGTCGATCATCACGATATAATGCCCTGTGCCAATAGCGGCCATATAGCGATTAACATTTAAATCGTTGTGCGAAGTCACCCAGGCCCGATAGCCATCGGGGGTGATCCGCAGTGCGGGTGGAAAAGAGGGAGTCTGGCTCTCTTGTTCCAGCGAAGAGCAGCGTGGCTTGAGATCGTCAACGTAGAGCATTTCCTGAATATAACGCCAGGAGAATGCGGTGCGGCGCATCATCAGCGTATGTTCGCGACTACAGGGGATCCCTTTGAAGGACTGCATTTCGTTTAACGCAGATTTGGCCTGAGTAATCACTCGGTCGGTACGGATCTGGACGCGGGAAGCGTAGCTGTTCAGGTCCTCAACAAACTTATCTTCCGCATTACTGTGCGCCAGCCAGACGCTGAGGCAGACAGGAACAAGCACTGCAATAACGAGTACGCAGGTCACCACACTAACCAGGTGTCGGGTTGTCATGCTCCTGTTTCCTTTTTATTACGCCGGGCGAGGGGCGCACAAGTCGATGACATTAAAACGGAAAGCCACGCTGCATTGTAGTGTTATAGCACGCCCCTGCCATTGATTTCATTTAGCAACCGGGCGCACAAATAAAAATATTTTAGGCGAGTTTAACGAAGGGCGAAGAGTTGAGGAGGCGCTTATCCGTCGTGGGTTGTTTTTGCAACTCCACTCGGATATGCTAATTGTTATGTTATAACAATTCACTTCGGTAAGGGTAAATATGCAGGTCCTCAATTCATTGCGCAGTGCTAAAAAACGTCATAAAGATTGCCAGATCGTTAAACGCAAAGGTCGGCTGTATGTGATATGCAAATCCAATCCGCGGTTCAAAGCCGTGCAGGGACGTAAGAAGAAACGGTAGACCAGGATAGCAGGCTTGCCGCTTACAGCGAGGCTATAGGCGGCAGGCCGGGACAGGCTTCAGGCAGATACGCGGGAAAGGGTAAAGACGTCGTAGAAAGAGAGTTCGCCTTTAGTGGCGATCATTTTTTGCAGTTTCTCTTTTTGTTGTGACTCAACCTGGGGGGAGTGCAGGATGCTCTCGATCAGCTGGTTGGGCACATAGCGCGTGTTGTACCACTCACCGTTGTAGCAGACGCGAAAATCGAGCACATCAATATCTTCGTAGCGGTAGCGCGGATTAACGTCAAAAAAGAAGAAGGCGTTAAAGACGACGAATAATACCACCAGTAGCCAGACGGAACCGATCAGCGTCTCCGATTGCAGCATCACCACCAGCGTTGCCAGCCAGGCGGCGTACATGGCGATAAACAGACCCGGGTGTTTGCGAATAAAGCTGATGCTAAAGCGCGGTCTGTTGTCACGCTTTTCTCGAACATTGAGGTCATCAATGGTTTCGGTAAGCAGGCGTTGTATCTCGGTCATCTTCTGCCCTTTCTCAAATCACTTAAAACGGGGATCTGTATATTTTAAGTGACCACAATGTTTGTGGATAGTAACAGTTAGGCTAAGAAAAAACATAACAGTTGCCAGAAAAGGGCGGGTCAGATAAAGCGGTCAGTCTGTTCAGTACGAGGCAGCGTCTCCGTTGGGCGATAACGGTCGCCCATACGGGTGAGGAACTCATGCTGGTGGTAGAAAGCAGTGTTTAAACGTCTAATGCAGTGTGATGCTCTTCGGCGTGTGAATCACCCAATCAGCGTACAAACTTCCACACGGCTGTCGGAATTTTATCATACAGCTTATTCATAGTGAGTTCAGCCAGACGATGATCGGCTGCAGAATAGAATACTGCTAACTCATTATCAGAAAGCTCGTATTTATTTTTCTCAATCACACGTTCAAGGGTGTCAATTGACTGACAGCGTCGCAAACGCATCAAATAATCTGTCTTGGTTAAGGGTTTATCAGACATAAAGTCACCTAATTGTTTGTAATAATTTTAACTGGCGAAGCTAACGGGTTAGCCTTGCTTGCATTGACAAAACAACGAAAAAGCCGATTGCCCGATTTACGCCATTTTTGCAAATCCTGTGCATTAATGCCGTAGCTACTGAATAACATAAAAGTGTCATCCAGGTATTCGTCAATTTGCTCAATCAACTTATTATCTTCGTTATACTTAATTTTATAATTAAGCGCGAAGGTTGCTATATGCTCAATCAACTCGTTTAACTGCAAATTAATGGCAGAAGTAGGGTCATTGACCCAGCCATGGTTGCTTTCATCGAGATTGGAAAGGCAGTCATGGTACAGGGATTCACAAAGGAATTTCAACTGTGCAATATCTTGCCTTTTAGGCGAGTATTCGTCCATAGCGCATCCCCTTTTTGAGTGATTTTTTACTCACCGAACATCGTTGTCGGGAAGGGTACAACTGACTTAGCGTCAACGACTACTGTATGCGTCTTACCATTAACTATAATCTACTCTGATTAGGATTTCACCGAGCTATTACGAAAAATTACAATTACGCCGGAGGGTAAAGGTTTAGGCAGACACTCTGTTATATATTGTTTTTCCAGTTGCCCCCCGGGTTCTTATCTCCCGACTCGATGTTAAGACCATTTCAAAAGCGCTATTACGCGCCATCGTAAACAAAAAACACCAGGAATACTCTTAATAACTAAGAAGCAACGCAAGAAAGTGAGAATTTGTGTAAGAGGATTAGGTTAAATATGAAAAGTGGTTTAAAGGTGACATAAAATATATAAATCGCCAATAAGCTTATTTTATGATTTTCAATTGCCAAAAAAAAGGCCGCATTAGCGGCCTTTTTAACTGTTAACAGCACATTCCGGGTGGTCTTACACCGAATGTTTGTGTTCGACGTCTTCAGATTTACGGCTGAAACGACGACGTACTACCACAAAGAAGACCGGAACAAAGAAGATGGCCAGTACGGTTGCGGTGACCATCCCGCCCATTACGCCAGTACCTACGGCGTTCTGCGAACCGGAACCTGCACCCGAGCTGATTACCAGCGGCATAACCCCGAGGATAAATGCCAGGGAGGTCATCAGAATCGGACGCAGACGCATACGCACCGCTTCCAGCGTGGCTTCGATAAGCCCTTTGCCCTCTTTATCCATCAGATCCTTGGCGAATTCCACGATAAGTATCGCGTTCTTCGCCGACAAGCCAATGGTTGTCAGCAGGCCCACCTGGAAGTACACGTCGTTACCCAGCCCACGGAACGTGGCCGCCAACAGGGCACCAATAACCCCCAGTGGCACAACCAGCATAACCGAGAACGGAATCGACCAGCTTTCATACAGCGCTGCCAGACACAGGAATACCACAATCAGCGAGATGGCATACAGGGCAGGAGCCTGGTTGCCGGACAGGCGTTCCTGATAGGACATGCCCGTCCAGTCGTAGCCGATGCCTGCTGGCAGTTTTTGCGCCAGCTCTTCCATCAGGTTCATGGCCTCACCGGTACTTCTACCCGGTGCCGCCTGACCCAGGATCTCCATTGATGGCAGACCGTTGTAACGTTCCAGACGCGGCGAGCCGTATTCCCAGCGTGAAGTGGAGAAGGCGGCGAATGGCACCATCTGTCCGTCACTGCCGCGAACGTACCAGTTGTTGATATCGTTCGGCAACATACGGTACTGCGCTTCAGACATCACGTACACTTTCTTCACACGACCGCGGTCGATGAAGTCGTTGACGTAGCTACCGCCCCAGGCCGCGCCCAGTGTGGTATTGATGTCACTGATAGAAACGCCCAGCGCCTGTGCTTTTTCCTGATCGATATCCACTTTGAACTGCGGCGTATCTTCCAGACCGTTCGGACGTACGCCTACCAGTAGCTCAGGATGCTTGGCAACTTCACCAAACAACTGGTTACGCGCCTGAGTCAGTTTTTCATGGCCCAGACCGCCCTGGTCGATAAGCTGGAAGTCAAAGCCGGTTGCCGTACCCAGCTCGACGATCGCAGGCAGGTTAAAGGCAAAGACCATCGCATCTTTAATCTGCGAGAAGGTGCCCATCGCGCGGCCAGTAATGGCTTCAACCTTGTTCTCTTCGCCCGGACGTTCAGCCCAGTCTTTCAGAGAAACGAAGGCAATACCGGTGTTCTGGCCACGACCCGCAAAGCCGAAGCCGTTAACCGCAAACACCGATTCAACGTTGGCTTTCTCTTTGGTGAGGTAGTAATTCGTCACCTCATCCAGCACTTTCTGGGTACGTTCCTGAGATGCACCCGCTGGCAGCTGGGCCATGGTCAGGAAGACGCCCTGGTCTTCGTCCGGCAGGAAGGAGCTTGGCAGACGAACGAACAGGTACGCCATACCCACCACGATGATGATATAGAGCAGCAGATAACGACCGGTGCTGCGCAGGATATTGCCTACGCTGTCGGTGTAGTGGTGCGTACTCTTATCGAACATCCGGTTAAACCAGCCGAAGAAGCCTTTTTTGTTCTCGCCGTGATCGCCTTTGGCCACTGGTTTCAGCATGGTGGCGCACAGTGCAGGGGTCAGGATCAACGCAACCAGTACCGACAGGGCCATTGCCGAGACGATAGTGATCGAGAACTGACGATAAATCGCACCGGTAGAACCCCCGAAGAAGGCCATCGGGATAAATACCGCCGACAACACCATGGCGATACCGACCAGCGCGCCCTGGATCTGACCCATCGATTTACGGGTAGCTTCCTTCGGCGGCAGTCCCTCTTCGGACATGACACGCTCGACGTTTTCTACCACCACGATGGCGTCATCCACGAGCAGGCCTATCGCCAGCACCATCCCGAACATCGTCAGGGTGTTTATCGAGAAGCCAAAGGCCGAGAGGATCGCGAACGTTCCCAACAGAACGACCGGCACGGCGATGGTTGGAATCAGCGTCGCACGGAAGTTTTGCAGGAACAGGTACATCACGATGAACACCAGGATAATCGCTTCGACCAGCGTTTTGATTACCTCGTGAATGGAGATTTTCACGAATGGCGTGGTGTCATACGGGTAAACGATTTTCAGGCCTGATGGGAAGAAAGGTTCCATTTTCTTCAGTTCGGCACGGATCGCGGTAGCGGTATCCAGGGCGTTAGCGCCAGTTGCCAGCTTAATCCCCAGACCGGATGCCGGCTGGCCGTTAAACTTGGCGATAACGTCATAGTTTTCACCGCCCAGCTCTACCTTCGCCACATCACGCAGGCGAACCTGGGAACCGTCCGGGTTCACTTTCAGCAGAATTTTACTGAATTCATCTGCCGAGGTCAGACGGGTCTGCGCGATGATTGAGGCGTTCAGTTGCTGGCCTTTCACCGGCGGCGTGCCGCCTAACTGACCGGCTGCCACCTGGGCGTTCTGCGCTTTAATCGCGGTGATCACGTCAACTGGCGTCAACTGGAAGTTGTTCAGTTTGTTCGGATCCATCCAGATACGCATCGCGTACTGAGAACCGAACAGCTGCACGTCACCCACGCCTGAAGTACGGCTGATGGCGTCCTTCATGTTGGCGCCCACGTAGTCGGAAATATCCTCCTGCGTCATGGTGCCATTGGTGTTGATAACGCCGACAACCATCAGGAAGCTGCTGGAGGATTTCTCCACGCTCACACCCTGCTGTTGTACTTCTTGCGGCAGTAACGGCATCGCCAGCTGCAGTTTGTTCTGCACCTGAACCTGAGCGATGTCCGCATCCGTACCGGATTCGAAGGTCAGCGTGATCTGCACTGTACCGGTGGAGTCACTGTTGGAGGACATGTACATCAGGTTATCGATACCGTTCATGTTCTGTTCGATAACCTGAGTTACGGTATCCTGCACCGTTTTGGCATCAGCCCCTGGGTAGGTTGCGGCGATTGAAATTGCTGGCGGCGCAATAGTTGGATATTGCGCGACAGGCAGCTTCAGGATCGCAAGTCCCCCGGCTAGCATGATGATTATGGCGATCACCCATGCAAAAATGGGGCGATCGATAAAGAAATTAGGCATGTCTTAACGGCTCCTGTTTAAGTTAAGACTTAGGTTGTTCTGACTGGCCGCCTGCGGAGGCTTGTTGTTGATTGTCAGACGTGACCTCTTGCGCTTTAACCTGGGCGCCCGGGCGAACTTTTTGTAAACCGGTAATGATGACGCGATCGCCATCTTTCAGACCTTCGGTAACCAGCCATTTGTCGCCAATTGCCTGGGTTGCGGTGATCTGGCGGACTTCAACTTTGTCTTCAGCGCCAATGACCATTGCACTGGCATCGCCGCGCGGCGTACGGGTCACACCCTGCTGTGGAACCAGCAGTGCGGTTGGGTTAGTCCCTTCTTCCAGGCTTGCGCGAACAAACATACCTGGTAACAGCGTATGGTTCGGGTTCGGGAAGATGGCGCGCAGGGTGATAGAACCGGTGGTCTGATCGACCGTCACGTCAGAAAACTCGAGGCTGCCGGCCTGTGGGAACTTAATGCCGTCGTTAGTGACCAGCTCCACTTTCGCTTTGCCATTTTCCTGCTTCAGGGTGCCGTTCTCCAGCTCCTGTTTCAGACGCAGGAAATCATTGCTCGACTGGGTGACATCGACATAGATCGGGTCAAGCTGCTGCACAGTGGCCAGTGCGGTAGTCTGGCCATTCTGCACCAGGGCACCTTCGGTCACTGCCGATTTACCAATGCGGCCGCTGATAGGCGACGTCACTTTGGTATAAGCCAGGTTAATACGTGCGGTTTCAACGGCGGCTTTCGCAGCGGTAACGGCAGCGTTTGCCTGCTGAGCATCGGCCTGGGCGCTATCAAATTCCTGTTGGCTGATGTACTGAGTGCCGATCAGTTTCTGATAACGGCTGACGGTCAGCTGGGCAATTTTTGCTGCAGCCTGGGCTTTAGCCAGATCGCCTTTTGCACTTTCATAATTAGCCTGATAGGTAGCGGGATCAATCTGATACAGAGATTCACCGGCTTTAACATCGCCGCCTTCCGTAAAATTACGTTTCAGGATGATGCCACTCACCTGTGGACGCACTTCAGCAATGCGGTAAGCGCTGGTTCGGCCGGGTAATTCTGTTTTTATCTGGAGAGGTTCGGATTTGAGCGTCACGACGCCAACTTCTGGCACCTGCTGAGCCCCTTGTTGAGCCTGTTTTTCGTCACATCCTGTAAGCGCTAAGCTGCCTGAGAGCATCAGAACGATCGCCAGAGGCGTTAACCCTCTGTTTTTGTTCATATGTAAACCTCGAGTTTCCGATTTCAAATTGATCAATGGATCACGCGTCCACAAACCCATTGCTGCGTTTATATTATCGTCGTGCTATGGTACATACATTCATAAATGTATGTAAATCTGACTCCTGTAAATTCACCTGGGTATGGCACGAAAAACCAAACAACAAGCACTTGCGACACGCCAGCACATCCTTGATGTAGCTTTGCGCTTGTTTTCGCAACAGGGTGTTTCTTCCACTTCGCTGGCACAGATTGCTCAGGCGGCGGGGGTAACCCGTGGAGCGATTTACTGGCATTTCAAAAATAAGTCAGATTTATTTGGTGAAATTTGGGAGCTTTCAGAATCCAATATTGGGGATCTCGAGACTGAGTATCAGGCAAAATTCCCCGACGATCCACTCTCAGTTTTAAGAGAGATTCTGGTCTATATCCTTGAGGCGACAGTTATAGAAGAACGCCGCCGCCTGATGATGGAGATCATCTTCCACAAATGCGAGTTTGTCGGGGAAATGGCGGTAGTGCAACAGGCACAGCGCAGTCTTTGTCTGGAGAGTTACGATCGTATTGAACAGAGCCTATTGCATTGTATTAAAGCCCGCATGTTACCTGCCAATTTATTAACCCGCCGCGCCGCCATCCTGATGCGCAGCTATATTTCCGGCCTGATGGAAAACTGGCTTTTTGCTCCCCAGTCTTTTGATCTGCAACGTGAAGCCCGTGATTATGTGGAAATCCTGCTGGAGATGTACCAGTTCTGCCCCACGCTGCACGCGCAGCCAGACTCGCTCCATGCCTGATCCCAGGAATTGTCCGGGAGCCACGCGTTGATGCTATTTTGCACCCGATTGCCGTGATATTCTTCACGCCGGTCTTTTTTGTTATTCATCACACGAATTACACATAACTATGTTGCACTACACACGCAAACAGCATCCCATCTTTGCTTTTATTCTGGTTTTATTTCTCTCGTTGATGGCTTCACCGGCTGCGTTTGCGCGTGCCGATAATAGCAGCGACATGCCTACCCGGGCAGATGTGCAGAGCCAGCTTGATGCCCTGAGCAAACAGAAAGAGCTTACTCCGCAGGACAAGCTGGTCCAGCAGGATCTGACGGAAACCCTGGAGACCCTCGACAAGCTCGAGCGGGTCAAAGCAGAAACTACGCAGTTACGCCAGAAGGTAGCGCAAGCGCCTGAGATGATGCGTAAGGCGACCGAGAGCCTTAACGCGCTGAGTGATGTCGATAACGATGCGGAAACCCGCAAAACGCTGGCGACCTTGTCGCTGCGTCAGCTGGAACTGCGCGTGGCGCAACTGCTCGACGATTTACAAACCGCACAAAACGATCTCGCCACTTACAATAGCCAACTGGTTTCCCTGCAAACCCAGCCGGAGCGCGTGCAGAATGCGATGTATTCGGCATCTCAGCAGTTGCAGCAGATTCGCAATCGCCTGAACGGCACTTCTGCGGGCGAAGCGGCGTTACGCCCCACGCAGCAAACCTTGCTCCTGACGCAGCAGCAGCTGCTCAATGCCCAGATCGAACAGCAGCGTAAGAGTCTGGAAGGCAACACCGTGCTGCAGGATACCCTGCAAAAACAGCGCGACTATGTTACCGCCAACATTAACCGTCTGGAGCATCAGCTACAGCTGTTGCAGGAAGCGGTCAACAGCAAGCGACTCACCCTGACGGAGAAAACCGCGCAGGAAGCCGTTAACCCGGACGAAACCGCGCGTATCCAGGAAAACCCGCTGGTGAAACAAGAGCTGGATGCCAACCATCAGCTCAGCCAGCGTTTGATCACGGCCACTGAAAACGGCAACTCGCTGGTTCAGCGGAACATCAAAGTCAAAAACTGGCTGGATCGCGCCCTGCAGTCTGAGCGCAACATTAAAGAGCAGATCGCCGTCCTGAAAGGCAGCCTGCTGCTGTCGCGTATCCTCTATCAGCAGCAGCAGACTTTACCCTCCGCCGATGAACTGGAGGACATGACCAACCGCATTGCGGATTTGCGTCTCGAACAGTTCGAGGTCAACCAGCAGCGCGATGCGCTGTTCCAGAGCGATGCCTTCGTCGCCAAAGTGGAAGAGGGGCACAGCAGCGACGTCAACGCTGAAGTCCACGATGCGCTGCTGCAGGTGGTAGACATGCGCCGCGAGCTGCTCGATCAGCTGAATAAACAGCTGGGTAATCAGCTGATGATGGCCATTAACCTGCAGATCAACCAGCAGCAGCTGGTGAGCGTATCCAAAAGCCTGCAGGAGATCCTCACCCAGCAGATCTTCTGGGTAAACAGCAACAAACCGATGGACTGGGAGTGGATCAAATCCTTCCCGGGGATGCTGAAAGACCAGATCAAAGGAATGAAAATCACCGTTAACTGGGAAAAAGCCGGTCCGGCGGTGGCCTTTGCCTTCCTGGCGGGTCTGCCGCTGTTGCTGATTGCCGGGTTGATCCGCTGGCGTCTCGGCTGGCTGAAAAAGTACCAGGCGAAACTGGCGAATGAAGTAGGGCAATTGCGTAATGACAGCCAGCTTCATACCCCGAAAGCCATTCTTATCGATCTGATCCGCGCTCTGCCGGTCTGCCTGTTAATTCTGGCGGCGGGGCTGATCCTGCTCACCATGCAGCTTAATATCAGCGATCTGCTGTGGGCCTTCAGTAAAAAACTGGCGCTGTTCTGGCTGGTGTTTGGCCTGTGCTGGAAAGTGCTGGAAAAAGACGGCGTGGCGGTGAATCACTTTAATATGCCTGCTCAGCTCACCAGCCACTGGCGACGCCAGATCGTGCGGGTGAGCCTCGCGCTGTTGCCACTGCACTTCTGGTCGGTGGTGGCGGAACTCTCTCCGCTGCATCTGATGGATGACGTGCTGGGGCAGTTCGTTATTCTGCTTAACCTGCTGGTGATCGCCATCCTTATGTGGCCGATGTGCCGCGACAGCTGGCGCGATAAAGAGTCCCATTCCATTCGCCTGGCGACGGTCACCGTGCTGTCCATTATCCCGGTGGCGCTGATGGTGCTCACGGCTACCGGTTATTTCTATACCACCCTGCGTCTGTCGGGCCGCTGGATTGAAACCGTCTATCTGGTGATCCTCTGGAACCTGTTGTATCAGACCGTCCTGCGCGGGTTGAGCGTTGCCGCCCGTCGTATCGCCTATCGCCGCGCCCTGGCGCGCCGGCAGAATATGGTGAAAGAGGGAGCCGAAGGCGCGGAGCCGCAGGAGGAGCCGACCATCGCCCTCGAGCAGGTCAACCAGCAGACGTTGCGCATTACCATGCTGGTGATGATCGCTCTGTTCGGCGTGATGTTCTGGGCCATCTGGTCTGATTTAATTACCGTCTTTGCCTATCTCGACAGCATCACCCTGTGGCACTACAGCGGCACTGAAGCTGGTGCGGCAGTGGTGAAAAACGTCACCATGGGCAGCCTGCTGTTTGCATTGGTTTCGGCGGTAGTGGCCTGGGCCTTGATCCGCAACCTGCCAGGCCTGCTGGAAGTGCTGGTACTCTCGCGCCTGAATATGCGCCAGGGGGCCTCCTACGCCATTACCACCATTCTGAACTATGTGATTCTGGTGGCGGGCGCGATGACCGTCTTCGGTTCGCTCGGGGTCTCGTGGGACAAACTGCAGTGGCTGGCGGCGGCTCTGTCGGTAGGTCTTGGGTTCGGTTTACAGGAGATCTTTGGTAACTTCGTTTCAGGTCTGATTATCCTGTTCGAGCGCCCGGTGCGCATCGGCGATACGGTGACCATCGGCACCTTCTCGGGAACGGTCAGCAAGATCCGTATTCGTGCCACCACTATTACGGATTTCGATCGTAAAGAGGTGATTATCCCGAACAAAGCCTTCGTGACCGAGCGGTTGATCAACTGGTCGCTCTCCGACACCATCACCCGCGTGGTGATCAGTCTGGGCGTGGCTTACGGTTCCGATCTGGATACGGTGAAAAAAGTGCTGCTGAAAGCGGCGATGGATCACCCGAAAGTGATGCACGATCCTGAGCCGGCCGTGTTCTTCACCACCTTCGGCCCGAGTACGCTGAATCATGAACTGCGTCTGTACGTGCGTGAACTGCGTGACCGCAGCTACACCGTGGATGAACTGAACCGCACCATTGAGCGTCTGTGCCGTGAGAACAACATCAACATCGCGTTCAACCAGCTTGAAGTGCATCTGCGCAATGAGAAGGGCGACGAGCACACAGAAGTGAAACGTGAAGTGAAGGGGGATGACCCAACACCGGCATGATTTTCTTAAGGGGAGGGCGGATCAGGTTCCCTCTCCCTTTGGAATAAGGTTAGGGTGAGGGGGAAGCGGCGTCGATTTTCCCCTCAAAATCCCGCTTCACAATCTCCAGCGCCTTCAGCACCGTCTCGGCCGGGATGTCATGATTTTCCAGCAACATGATCAGATCAACCGCCAGCTTTATTTCATCGGGGGCGTTTTCCAGTGACACACACTACTCCTGTTAACGGGTCAGACGCGCAATCACGCGTTCAATATCATCCAGTGCTTTGTGACAGCGTTCAAGCCGCCCCTCCAGCGCAGTAATTTCGCGCATCAGCATCTGCTGCTCTTCCAGCGTTTCGGCCTGGTTCAGCCGCGCCTCGCGTTCAGACTTCATTTCACACAGCCGCCGCTCAAACTCCTGATGCTCCAGCCGCTTGCGCTGCCATTTTGTCGCACCGGCAGAAGCACTGTCCCAGACCCGTAAAGGCCAGGCGGCAATCTCCCTGTGCAGGGCGGCGATCTGCTCCGCCAGATGGGTAGCCAGCCAGTTGACCTGCTCCGTTTGCGCCTTCTCTACCGCATGACCCAATTCATCAAGATTGGCCTGAGCTTCATCAAGATAATCTTTCATCACTGTGCTGCGGGTACGAAACAGCTGCCGGTCAAAGCGCGGTTTTAGCGTAGCGTGCTGCATCAGGGGGGCGGCCTGCGTACGCAGGGACGTCAGCTGATTTTGCAGCGTCTGTAAAAGCAAGGCTGTTTTCAATCCGCTCTCCAGTGGTACAGTAGCCGTTCAGTTTGATAACGAATCGCATTATGCAGCGTACTATTTTAATCATCATTGGCTGGCTAGCGGTAGTGCTCGGCACGCTGGGCGTCGTTTTACCCATTCTGCCAACCACCCCCTTTATATTACTGGCCGCCTGGTGCTTCGCCCGTTCTTCTCCGCGTTTCCACCAATGGCTGCTGTACCGCTCATGGTTTGGCGGCTATCTGCGCCACTGGCAACAGTACCGCGCCATGCCGCCCGGCGCGAAGCCGCGGGCCATTGCGGTGATCCTCGTCACCTTCGCCATTTCATTATGGATGGTAAAAATTATGTGGGTGCGGATCCTGCTGTTGGCTATCCTCGCGTGCCTGCTAATTTTCATGTGGCGGATGCCCGTAGTTGATGGAAAGCAACAAAAGCAATAATCCTCAGACTGGCTGTTGCAATTCTTGTGCGCAGCCAGTAAATTCGACCGTTTTCGAGCACGGGCAGGCTTGGTCAAAGGTTAAGCAATTGTTATTTTGACCGACCATCTCTCCGCTCCGTGAGTAACACCGTTTTCATCAGGCATCCATTTATGACCGCAACTGCGCAGCAGCTTGAATACCTTAAAAACAGCATCAAAAGTATCCAGGACTATCCAAAACCTGGCATTCTTTTCCGTGATGTCACCAGCTTGCTGGAAGACCCGAAAGCGTACGCCCTCAGCATTGAATTGCTGGTCGAGCGTTACAAAAACGCCGGGATCACCAAAGTTGTCGGCACCGAAGCCCGCGGTTTCCTGTTTGGCGCCCCGGTTGCGCTGGCAATGGGCGTTGGTTTTGTGCCGGTGCGTAAGCCGCGCAAACTGCCACGCGAAACCATCGCTGAAAGCTACGAGCTTGAGTACGGTACCGACCAGCTTGAGATCCATGTTGATGCGATCAAGCCTGGCGACAAAGTGCTGGTGGTTGACGATCTGCTGGCAACCGGTGGCACCATTGAGGCGACCGTGAAGCTGATCCGTCGTCTGGGTGGCGAAGTGACCGATGCGGCCTTCATCATCAACCTGTTCGATCTGGGTGGCGAACAGCGCCTGGAAAAACAGGGCATCACCAGCTACAGCCTCGTGCCTTTCCCGGGACATTAATCCTCCCGCCCGCAACCTCGCCCAACGGGTGAGGTTGTGTTAGCATTACCCCCTGATTATCCACCTTCCAGCGTTGCAGAGCCTGCCCATGAGTTATCAGGTGTTAGCCCGTAAATGGCGACCCCAAACCTTTGCTGACGTTGTCGGCCAGGAACATGTGCTGACCGCCCTGGCGAACGGCTTATCGCTAGGACGTATCCATCACGCCTATCTTTTTTCCGGCACCCGCGGCGTCGGTAAAACATCTATTGCCCGTTTACTGGCGAAAGGCCTCAACTGCGAAAGCGGGATCACCGCCACGCCGTGCGGCGTCTGCGACAACTGCCGTGAAATCGAGCAGGGGCGCTTTGTCGATCTGATTGAGATCGATGCCGCCTCGCGCACGAAAGTTGAAGATACCCGCGATCTGCTGGATAACGTCCAGTACGCCCCGGCGCGCGGCCGCTTCAAGGTCTATCTGATCGATGAAGTGCACATGCTGTCGCGCCACAGCTTTAACGCCCTGCTGAAGACGCTGGAAGAGCCGCCTGCACACGTCAAGTTCCTGCTGGCGACCACCGATCCGCAAAAGCTGCCGGTGACCATCTTATCCCGCTGCCTGCAGTTCCATCTGAAGGCGCTGGACGTCGGGCAGATCCGCGATCAGCTTGAACATATTCTGAATGAAGAGCAGGTGACGCACGAACCGCGTGCCCTGCAGCTGCTGGCGCGTGCCGCTGACGGCAGCCTGCGCGATGCGCTCAGCCTCACCGATCAGGCCATTGCCAGCGGTGATGGGCAGCTGACGACGCTTGCGGTCAGCACCATGCTCGGCACTTTGGACGACGATCAGGCCCTGTCGCTGATTGAGGCGGTGGTCGAGGCCAACGGCGAGCAAGTGATGGCGTTAGTCAACGCCTCGGCGGCGCGCGGCATCGAGTGGGAAGCCCTGCTGGTTGAGATGCTTAGCCTGCTGCACCGCATTGCGATGATACAGCTCTCCCCGGCTGCGCTGGGGCCGGACATGGCCGCGATTGAGCAGCGCATGCGCGAACTGGCGCGTACTATCCCGCCAACCGACGTGCAGCTCTACTATCAAACCCTGTTAATTGGTCGCAAAGAGCTGCCTTTTGCACCGGATCGCCGCATGGGCGTGGAAATGACCCTGCTGCGCGCGCTGGCGTTCCATCCGCGAATGCCGCTGCCGGAACCCGAGGTGCCGCAACCCTCTTTCGCACCGGTCGCCCCCACGGCAGTGATGACGCCGCCGCAGGTTCCCGTGCAGCAAAGTGCGCCGCCACTGCCGCGCCACGATGTGCCGCTGTCGGATGCCACCAGTTCGGTACTCGCCGCCCGCAATCAGTTGCAACGCGCGCAGGGAGTAACCAAGCCAAAAAAGAGTGAACCGGCAGCGCCTGCAAGAGCGCGGCCGGTAAATAACGCCGCGCTTGAAC
Source organism: Leclercia sp. GLN_9 (assembly GCF_043105735.1). Classification (NCBI taxonomy): domain Bacteria; kingdom Pseudomonadati; phylum Pseudomonadota; class Gammaproteobacteria; order Enterobacterales; family Enterobacteriaceae; genus Leclercia; species Leclercia sp. GLN_9. Next base: position 90,228 of record NZ_JBICLV010000010.1, on the reverse strand, counting down.
GTCTGGCCTCGGTCTCGGAGCGCGTGCAGTCGCGTTCTACCTCGGTCACGTCTGAGTCACAGGCTCCGGCAAAGAAAGAGGCCTATCGCTGGAAAGCAACCACTGTCACCGAAGAGGTGAAGGTGGAAGTCGCCACGCCGAAAGCGCTGAAAAAAGCGCTGGAGCACGAGAAAACCCCGGAACTGGCCGCTAAGCTTGCCGGGGAGTCGTTGGAGCGTGATGCCTGGGCGGCTGAGGTCAGTCAGTTAAAACTGCCCAAGCTGGTGGAGCAGGTTGCCCTGAATGCCTGGCGTGAACAGGACGGCAACCGGATCTGCCTGCATCTGCGTTCAGGCCAGCGCCATCTGAACTCAGCAAGTGCCCAACAGGTCCTGACTGAGGCGCTCTCCACATTACAGGGTGCGCCTGTTGAATTGACCATCATTGAAGATGATAATCCGGCGGTGCGAACGCCGCTGGAGTGGCGTCAGGCCATCTATGAAGAGAAACTCGCGCAGGCGCGTGAGTCGATTATCGCGGATAATAACATTCAGACCCTGCAACGTTACTTTGATGCAGAACTGGATGAAGAAAGTATTCGACCCATTTGATCGTGAGTCTGACTTACGGTTGTTATCTTTAACGTGAAAGAAGAGAGAAGCCTATGTTTGGTGGTAAAGGCGGTCTGGGTGGTCTGATGAAGCAGGCCCAGCAGATGCAGGAAAAAATGCAGAAGATGCAGGAAGAGATCGCACAGATGGAAGTGACTGGCGAATCTGGCGCAGGTCTGGTCAAAGTGACCATCAACGGTGCGCATAACTGCCGTCGCGTGGAGATCGACCCAAGCCTGCTCGAAGACGACAAAGACATGCTGGAAGATCTGGTCGCCGCTGCATTTAACGATGCTGCGCGCCGTATCGACGAAACCCAGAAAGAAAAAATGGCCTCTGTATCCTCTGGAATGCAGCTGCCACCGGGCTTTAAGATGCCGTTCTGATGCAAACCAGTCCGCTGCTCACGCAGCTAATGGAAGCGCTACGCTGCCTGCCGGGCGTAGGCCCGAAGTCAGCGCAGCGCATGGCGTTTACCCTGCTGCAGCGCGATCGTAGCGGCGGCATGCGTCTGGCGCAGGCGTTGACCCGCGCCATGTCAGAAATCGGACACTGTGCAGACTGCCGCACCTTTACCGAGCAGGAAGTGTGTAACATCTGCGCCAATCCGCGCCGTCAGGAAAACGGCCAGATCTGCGTGGTGGAGAGTCCTGCGGACATCTACGCCATCGAACAGACCGGGCAGTTTTCTGGCCGCTATTTTGTGCTGATGGGCCACCTGTCGCCGCTGGATGGTATCGGCCCGGATGATATTGGTCTGGACCGTCTGGAACAGCGTCTGAAATCGGAAACGATCAACGAGGTGATCCTCGCCACCAACCCAACGGTGGAAGGGGAGGCAACGGCCAACTACATCGCGGAACTGTGCGCGGAGTCAGGCGTCGAAGCTAGCCGTATCGCCCACGGCGTACCGGTGGGCGGTGAGCTGGAGATGGTGGACGGCACCACGCTGTCACACTCTCTGGCCGGTCGTCACAAGATTATTTTCTGACCAAACGGAGGCTGCAGCCGTGGCCTCCGCTTGAAAACCTTCCTCGCTATCCCCATCTCTCCCTCAACGCTTTTAAACCCCATTAAATGGCATTGTTGAGGTCGACTTAGTATGAAAGGACAAGAAACCCGCGGTTTCCAGTCAGAAGTAAAACAACTTCTGCATCTGATGATCCATTCTCTTTATTCCAATAAAGAAATCTTCCTGCGTGAGCTTATCTCTAACGCCTCTGATGCGGCAGACAAGCTGCGTTTCCGTGCGCTCTCGAAGCCAGAGCTGTATGAAGGTGACGGCGAACTGCGCGTGCGCGTCTCGTTTGATAAAGAGAACCGCACCCTGACCATCGCGGATAACGGCATCGGCATGACCCGCGATGAAGCCATTGACCATCTCGGTACTATCGCGAAATCCGGCACCAAAGCCTTCCTGCAGTCCATGGGTTCCGATCAGGCTAAAGACAGCCAGTTGATCGGCCAGTTCGGCGTGGGCTTCTATTCGGCGTTCATCGTGGCGGATAAAGTCACCGTACGCACCCGTGCGGCAGGCGAGAGCGCTGAAAACGGCGTCTTCTGGGAATCCCACGGTGAAGGCGAATACACCGTAGCCGACATCACTAAAGCCGATCGCGGCACCGAGATCACCCTGCACCTGCGCGAAGGGGAAGACGATTTCCTCAACGACTGGCGCGTGCGCTCCATCATCAGCAAATATTCTGACCATATCGCTCTGCCGGTTGAGATCGAAAAACGGGAAGAACAGGACGGCGAAACCGTTATTTCCTGGGAGAAGATCAACAAGGCGCAGGCGCTGTGGACGCGTAACAAGTCTGAGATCAAAGACGAAGAGTACACCGAGTTCTACAAGCACATCGCCCACGACTTTACCGATCCGCTGACCTGGAGCCACAACCGCGTGGAAGGGAAGCAGGAATACACCAGCCTGCTGTACATCCCGGCGCAGGCGCCGTGGGATATGTGGAACCGCGATCACAAGCACGGCCTGAAGCTGTACGTGCAGCGCGTGTTCATCATGGACGAAGCCGAACAGTTCATGCCGAACTACCTGCGCTTTGTGCGTGGCCTGATTGATTCCAACGATCTGCCGCTGAACGTCTCTCGTGAGATCCTGCAGGACAGCACCGTGACCCGCAACCTGCGCACCGCCCTGAGCAAACGCGCCCTGCAGATGCTGGACAAGCTGGCGAAAGACGACGCAGAAAAATACCAGACCTTCTGGAAACAGTTCGGCCTGGTACTGAAAGAAGGCCCGGCGGAAGATTCCTCCAACGTCGAAGCCATTGCCAAACTGCTGCGCTTTGCCTCCACATATACCGACTCCTCCGAGCAGACCGTGTCGCTGGAAGAGTACATCTCCCGCATGAAGGAAGGGCAGGAGAAGATCTACTACATCACCGCCGACAGCTATGCCGCGGCGAAGAGCAGCCCGCACCTTGAGCTGCTGCGTAAGAAAGGCATCGAAGTGCTGCTGCTTTCCGATCGCATCGATGAGTGGATGATGAACTACCTGACCGAGTTCAGCGGTAAAGCGTTCCAGTCCGTGGCGAAAGCCGATGAGTCCATCGACAAGCTGGCGGATGAAGTGGACGAAACCGCGAAAGAGGCGGAAAAAGCGCTGGAGCCATTTGTTGAGCGTGTGAAAACCCATCTGGGCGATCGCGTGAAAGAGGTGCGCTTCACACACCGTCTGACCGATACGCCAGCCATCGTCACCACCGAAGCCGATGAGATGAGCACCCAGATGGCGAAGCTGTTCGCTGCTGCGGGCCAGAGCGTACCGGAAGTGAAGTACATCTTTGAACTAAACCCGGATCACGCGCTGGTGAAACGCGCGGCAGACACCCAGGACGACGCCCGCTTTGCCGAGTGGGTTGAACTGCTGCTGGATCAGTCCCTGCTGGCCGAGCGCGGCACGCTGGAAGATCCAAACCAGTTCATCAAGCGCGTCAATGCGTTGCTGCTGGCGTAATTAAACGTCTGCCCCTCACCCTAACCCTCTCCCCAAAGGGGAGAGGGGACTTCAATACCCTCTCCCCTTTGGGGAGAGGGCGGGGTGAGGGGAAATCCTCTGCCCTCTGTCAAATTATCTCCCTCGTTAACCGTTTCAGCCTTCCCGCCTTCCTTGAGCCACGTCCGTTCTGATGGTATTGTTTAGCGCTTTTTGAAAAATTGAACCAACTTTTGAGGGGATTTTCGCAATGCGTATTATTCTGCTTGGCGCTCCGGGCGCGGGTAAAGGAACTCAGGCTCAGTTCATCATGGAGAAATACGGTATTCCGCAAATCTCTACGGGTGACATGCTGCGTGCCGCTGTTAAATCTGGCTCCGAGCTGGGCAAACAGGCGAAAGACATTATGGACGCCGGCAAACTGGTAACCGATGAGCTGGTTATTGCTCTGGTTAAAGAACGCATTACTCAGGAAGATTGCCGCAACGGTTTCCTGCTGGACGGCTTCCCACGTACCATTCCTCAGGCTGATGCCATGAAAGAAGCGGGCATCAACGTGGATTACGTGCTGGAGTTCGACGTACCGGACGAACTGATCGTGGACCGTATCATCGGTCGTCGCGTACACGCCGCTTCCGGCCGCGTTTACCACGTGAAATTCAATCCACCGCAGGTGGAAGGTAAAGACGACGTGACCGGCGAAGAGCTGACCACCCGTAAAGACGATCAGGAAGAGACCGTGCGTAAGCGCCTGGTGGAATACCATCAGATGACCGCGCCACTGATCGGCTACTACTCTCAGGAAGCGCAGGCGGGTAACACCAAATACGCTAAAGTTGACGGCACCAAGCCTGTCGCTGAAGTTCGTGCAGAGCTGGAAAAAATCCTCGGCTAATCGCACACCCCCACCCAGTCATTCGGGTTGTATCACGGCGGCACGTACGCGAATCCCAGTCACTCAGATAACGCTGTGACTGGGGTAAGGGTACGCAGCCAACACAGAGGCAGCCTGAAGGATGTCGTGACTCTCACCCGGGCCCCCGGGTGAGAAAAATTCTCATCTTATCTATCGCAGCAATGGGTTCCGTTTACGCACTTTTCAGATACACTTATCAGCCTGTTATAAGGTTATGAGGCGTGAATGAGTCAGGCGAAAACCGGCATCCTGCTTGCCAATTTAGGTACCCCCGAAGCCCCCACCCCCGCAGCGGTCAGCCGTTATCTGCGTCAGTTTCTGAGTGATACGCGCGTTGTGGATACCCCGCGCCTGCTATGGTGGCCATTACTGCGTGGCGTGATCCTGCCGATCCGTTCGCCGCGTGTGGCTAAGCTCTATCAGTCCGTCTGGATGGAAGAGGGGTCGCCGCTGATGGTCTACAGCCGCCGCCAGGAGAAGGCGCTGGCCGCCCGTCTGCCGGATATTCCGGTTGCGCTGGGGATGAGCTACGGTAAACCGTCGCTGGAAAGCGCTGTCACAGAGCTGCTGGCGCAGGGCGTGGACCATATTGTGGTGCTGGCGCTCTATCCGCAATACTCCTGCTCCACCGTCGCCGCGGTCTGGGACGAGCTGGCGCGTATTCTGGCGACCCGACGCCGTATTCCTTCCGTGACCTTTATTCGCGATTACGCGGATAACGAAATGTATATCAACGCCCTTGCCAGCAGCGCACGCGCGTCCTTTGCAAAACACGGCGAGCCGGATCTGCTGCTGCTTTCCTATCACGGTATCCCGCAGCGGTTTGCCGATGAAGGTGACGATTATCCGCAGCGCTGCCGCGATACCACGCGTGAGCTGGTGTCCGCCCTGGGCCTGCCGCCGGAGAAGGTGATGATGACCTTCCAGTCGCGCTTTGGCCGCGAGCCGTGGCTGACCCCTTATACGGATGAAACCCTCAAAATGTTGGGCGAGAAAGGCGTGAAGCACATCCAGGTGATGTCGCCGGGCTTTGCGGCCGACTGTCTTGAAACCCTGGAGGAGATTGCGGTACAAAACCGCGAGTTCTTCCTCGAAGCGGGCGGAACGAAATACGAGTACATTCCGGCGCTGAACGACGACCCAGAACACATCGAGATGATGGTGTCGCTGGTGACTAACAGCCGCTGATCGCGTTAAAGGCCGGGATTGTGCTACCATTTCCGGCCCATCCGTTACTCGTAGCTCAGAAGATGAAATTTCCCGGTAAACGCAAATCCAAACACTACTTTCCCGTTAACGCCCGCGATCCGCTGCTCCAGCAAATTCAGCCGGAGAATGAGACCAACGCCGCCTGGGTGGTGGGTATCGATCAGACGCTGGTGGATATTGAAGCAAAAGTGGACGATGCGTTTGTCGCGCGTTACGGCCTGAGCGCCGGGCACTCCCTGGTCATTGAAGACGATGTTGCGGAAGCGCTGTACCAGGAGCTGGTACGGAACAACCTCATTACCCATCAGTTTGCCGGTGGCACCATCGGCAACACCATGCACAACTACTCGGTGTTGGCGGATGACCGCTCCGTTCTGCTGGGTGTGATGTGCAGCAACATCGAAATTGGCAGTTATGCCTACCGCTACCTCTGCAACACCTCCAGCCGTACCGATCTGAACTACCTGCAAGGGGTGGACGGGGCGATTGGCCGCTGCTTTACGCTGATCGGCGAATCCGGCGAGCGTACCTTCGCCATTAGCCCAGGGCACATGAACAAACTGCGCGCAGAGAGCATCCCGGAAGAGGTGATTGCCGGGGCATCTGCGCTGGTGCTGACCTCCTATCTGGTGCGTTGCAAGCCGGGCGAGCCGATGCCGGAAGCCACCATGAAGGCGATAGAGTACGCGAAGAAGTATAACGTGCCGGTGGTCCTGACCCTGGGTACCAAATTCGTGATCGCTGATAACCCGGAGTGGTGGCAGGCCTTCCTGAAAGAGCACGTCTCTATTCTGGCGATGAATGAAGAAGAGGCCGAAGCCCTGACCGGCGAGAGCGATCCGCTGCTGGCTTCTGATAAAGCGCTGGACTGGGTCGATCTGGTGCTCTGCACCGCCGGGCCGGTAGGCTTGTATATGGCGGGCTTCACCGAAGAAGAGGCGAAACGCAAAACCCAGCATCCACTGCTGCCAGGGGCGATCGCCGAGTTCAACCAGTTTGAATTCAGTCGCGCCATGCGCCACAAGGATTGCCAGAACCCGCTGCGTATCTTCTCGCATATCGCCCCGTATATGGGTGGGCCAGAGAAGATCATGAACACAAACGGCGCAGGAGACGGCGCGCTGGCTGCGCTGCTGCACGATATCACCGCCAACGCCTTCCATCGCACCAACGTGCCGAACTCCAGTAAACACAAGTTTAACTGGCTGACCTATTCGTCACTGGCGCAGGTGTGTAAATACGCGAACCGCGTGAGCTATCAGGTGCTGAACCAGCACTCACCGCGCTTAACGCGTGGCTTGCCGGAGCGGGAAGATAGCCTGGAAGAGTCTTACTGGGACAGGTAAAAGCAAAAAGGCAACGTGAGTTGCCTTTTTAGTGTTTGTTCCCTCTCCCTGTGGGAGAGGGCCAGAGTGAGGGCATCAGCCCGCAGCAAACTTAACCCGTCACCGTCGCTTCAACCGGCGGTTTCTCCAGCAGCGACAGCATGGTATTCGCAATCTCACGCTCGCCCATTACCACCTGATTAGCGCCGCGTTCCATGATGTATTCCACTTCGTCGTCGTAATGCGCCCGGGCAATAATCTCCAGGTGCGGGGATTTTTCACGGGCGGAAACCACAATCTCACCGGCTTCGTAACCGTTGGGGATGGTCAGCAGCAACCATCGCGCGCAGTCAAGATGCGCCAGATTCATGATTTCTTCATTCGCCGCATTGCCCAGCACCGCGCGGATACCACGCTCGCGCAGTTCGTCCACTCGCGTGCGGGAGGTTTCAATCACCACCAGCGGAATGCCCTGGGCCATCAGCTTCTCGCCCAGCAGGCTCCCGACGCGGCCAAAGCCGACCAGCAGGGCGTGGTTGCAGATATCCACCGGGATCTGTTTCTCTTCTTCCGTCGCCTCTTCCAGCGTCTGCTCTTCAAGGGTTTCGGTTTTTTCGAGGTATTTTTCCAGCAGTGCGAACAGCACCGGGTTGAGCATAATCGAGAGGATTGCCCCCGCCAGCACCAGATTTTGCCCGGCCTGTGGCAGCAGATCCAGCGCCATGCCCAGCCCGGCAAGGATAAAGGCAAACTCACCAATCTGCGCAAGGCTGGCGGCGATGGTCAGTGCGGTACGCGGCGAGTGACCGAACATACGCACCAGGAAGAACGCGGCGACCGACTTACCAAAGATGATGATTGCCAGGGTGCCAAGCACAGCCAGCGGCTGATCAATCAGCACCCGCGGGTCGAACAGCATCCCCACGGAGACGAAGAACAGCACGGCAAATGCATCACGCAGGGGCAGGGTATCGTGGGCGGCGCGGTGGCTCAGCTCAGATTCATTCAGCACCATCCCGGCAAAGAAAGCGCCGAGGGCGAAGGAGACATCAAACAACTCAACGGCGCCAAAGGCGATGCCCAGCGCCAGGGCCAACACCGCGAGGGTAAACAGCTCGCGCGAGCCGGTCGCGGCGCTACGGGAGAGGATCCACGGCACCAGGCGGCGGCCTACCAGCATCATAATGGCGATAAACGCCACCACTTTACCGATGGTGATACTCATATCCAGCGCCAGCGTGGCAAAGCCGACGTTGTCTTTTTCGAGCATCCCGGCGACAGCAGGCAGCAGCACCAGGGTTAATACCATCACCAGATCTTCAACAATCAGCCAGCCAATAGCGATCTGCCCCCGCTGGCTGTCAATTAACTGCCTCTCTTCAAGCGCGCGCAGCAGCACCACGGTACTGGCGGTAGAAAGACACAGACCAAACACAATGCCGGTCATCAGCGGCCAGCCCAGCATCGCTGAAAGCGCCATACCCAGCAACGTCGCCACGGCTATCTGGGCGATCGCGCCGGGAATGGCGATGGACTTTACCGCCATCAGATCCTTCAGGGAGAAATGCAAACCAACACCGAACATCAGCAGGATCACGCCAAGCTCCGCCAGCTCCGGGGCAAGTTTAGTATCAGCAACAAAACCTGGGGTAAAGGGACCGGCTAACACGCCAGCTAATAAATAGCCCACCAGAGGCGAAATGCGAAGTTTATTGGCAAGCATACCGAGTATAAATGCGAGTACAAGTCCACCGACAATGGTGGTGATAAGCGGTGTGGCGTGATGCATTCCGTCTCCTTTCGTTGCTGAGTTAATCCATTTTTGGTTTAAAACCAAAAAGCCGAGTAATAGTTTATGACAAATTTAATGATTATGTTTATGAATAATTGTTGAAATTTGAGTAAAACAGCAATAAGAGTTAAACGAAAGCAGAACAGGACGATTTTGCAGAGGCTATGCTAAGAAAGGCTTATGGCAGTAGGGAAGGTTGCGGCCAAACCAGGAGTTTGACCGCGGATAAATCAGGCTTTATGTCGATTATCAGGCAGGAATATGGTCAACATCCCAAGAAGTGGCAGGAAAGCACAGATTTTGTAGACCAAAAAGATGCTGGTATGGTCTGCAATCAGCCCTAATACCGCCGCGCCAAGGCCGCCCATCCCGAAGGCGAAACCAAAAAACAGCCCGGAAACCATGCCGATACGGCCCGGAAGCAGCTCCTGGGCATACACCAGGATGGCCGAAAACGCCGAAGCGAGTATAAAACCAATGATCACGGTTAAAACACCCGTCCACCACAGACTTGCGTAAGGCAAAATAAGGGTGAAAGGCGCTACGCCGAGGATAGAGCCCCAAATAACATATTTACGCCCAATCTTATCCCCCAATGGCCCGCCAATAAACGTCCCTGCCGCTACCGCAAACAGGAAGGCAAACAGGTGAAGCTGGGCGTTTTGTACCGATAATCCGAATTTTTCCATCAGATAAAAGGTGTAATAGCTGCTGATGCTCGCCATGTAGAAGTATTTGGAGAAAATTAGCATCAGCAGGATGCTGACGGCGAGAATTACCTTATTGCGCGGCAGGGGATTAATTACCGGCGCTTTTGGTTTGCCCTTATTTACCTTGTGCTGGGCCGCATACCAGCGGCTGATCTGCGCCAGCACCACAATCGCTAACAGCGCCGCCAGCACAAACCACGCCACGTTGCCTTTACCGTACGGGGCAATAATCACTGCTGCCAGCAGCGGGCCGAGGGAGCTACCGAAGTTACCGCCCACCTGGAACAGCGACTGCGCCAGACCGTGACGGCCCCCGGAGGCCATGCGCGCCACGCGGGACGACTCCGGGTGGAAGACCGACGAGCCGGTACCCACCAGTGCGGCGGCCACTAAAACGCCCTCAAAGCTCCCCGCCATAGCCAGCAGGATCAGGCCGCTCAGGGTAAAGCACATGCCAATCGGCAGTGACCACGGCATCGGATATTTATCCGTCCAGTAACCCACCACCGGTTGCAGCAGCGATGAGGCCAGTTGGAAGGTCAGGGTGATCATGCCGATCTGCACGAAGGTAAGGGAGAACTCGGACTGTAATAGCGGATAGATCGCCAGAATTAGCGACTGGATCATATCGTTCAGCAGATGTGAAAGACTGATTGCGCCGAGAATACCAAATGAGGTGCGAGACTTAGCAGCCGACACCGGTGGAGTAGATTCACTGATTGCCATAAATACCACGTCGATTGTTATAGGAAATGCAGGATGTAATTATTATCCGACTAACATACCTGTCCCCGACATTTGAGGAAAGTCGCATTTCTGAAAACAAAGTTGTCTATTCTGCTTACTCGCTGTAATTTTTGCCTTTGTCTATGGATCAGGGAGTGAAGAAATGAAGTTAATGAAGCGAGGCATCGCGCTGGCAATAATCGCGGCGTGCGGTCTGTTAAGCCTGCCAGCCCAGGCCTGGGAGCAGGATAAAACCTATAACATTACCATCCTGCATACCAACGACCACCACGGCCACTTCTGGCGCAGCGAATATGGCGAGTATGGCCTCTCGGCGCAGAAGACGCTGGTGGACGGGATCCGCAAAGAGGTGGCAGCCAAAGGCGGCAGCGTGCTGTTACTCTCCGGCGGCGACATTAATACCGGCGTGCCGGAGTCGGATTTACAGGATGCAGAACCCGATTTCCGCGGTATGAATTTGATTGGTTACGATGCCATGGCCGTCGGTAACCACGAATTTGATAATCCTATCGAAGTATTACGCCAGCAGGAGAAGTGGGCCAAATTCCCGTTCCTCTCCGCCAATATTTACCAGAAAAGCACCGGCGAGCGTTTATTTAAACCCTGGGCCATTTTCAAACGCCAGGATATTAAAATTGCCGTGGTCGGGCTGACCACCGATGACACAGCCAAAATCGGCAACCCGGAATATTTTACCGATATCGAATTCCGTAAACCGGCCGACGAAGCGAAGCTGGTGATCCAGGAATTACAGCAGAACGAAAAACCGGACGTGATTATCGCCACCACCCATATGGGCCATTACGATAATGGCGATCACGGCTCGAACGCCCCGGGCGATGTGGAGATGGCGCGCAGCCTGCCAGCGGGTTCGCTGGCGATGATTGTGGGTGGTCACTCCCAGGATCCGGTCTGCATGGCGTCAGAAAATAAAAAACAGGTGGACTATGTGCCTGGCACGCCGTGCGCGCCGGACAAGCAGAACGGCATCTGGATTGTGCAGGCCCATGAGTGGGGTAAATACGTCGGCCGCGCGGATTTCGAATTCCGTAACGGGGAGATGAAGCTGGTGCATTATCAGCTGATCCCGGTCAACCTGAAGAAGAAGGTGACCTACGATAACGGCCAGAGCGAGCGCGTCCTCTATACCCCGGAAATTGCGGAAAACCCACAGATGCTCTCCCTGCTGTCGCCGTTCCAGAATAAAGGCAAAGCCCAACTGGATGTGAAGATCGGTACACTCTCCGGCAGGCTGGAAGGGGATCGCAGTAAGGTGCGTTTCGTGCAGACCAACATGGGGCACCTGGTGCTGGCATCGCAAATGGCGCGTACTAACGCCGATTTTGCGGTAATGAGCGGCGGCGGGATCCGCGACTCCATTGAAGGCGGTGATATCACCTATAAAGATGTCCTGAAGGTGCAGCCGTTCGGCAATGTGCTGGTGTATGTCGATATGAGCGGCAAAGAGGTGACGGATTACCTGACTGCGGTAGCACAGATGAAGCCTGACTCCGGTGCCTATCCGCAGTTCGCCAACGTCAGCTTTGTGGCGAAGGGCGGGGTACTCAACGACCTGAAGATCAAAGGCGAAGCGGTTGACCCGGCCAAAACCTACCGGATGGCGACCCTGAGCTTTAACGCCACCGGCGGCGACGGTTATCCGCATATCGATGACAAACCGGGCTATGTGAATACCGGCTTTATCGACGCCGAGGTGCTGAAGCAGTACATCCAGCAGAATTCTCCGCTGGATGTGAACGCGTATGAACCTAAGGGTGAGGTGAGCTGGCAGTAATGAAGGCCGTGCCGGGTGGCGTTTCGCTTACCCGGCCAGCGGTTGGATGGTTTTCATGTTGTAGGCCGGGGAAGGCGTAGCCGCCACCCGGCTTTTTTTATTCCCGGCGTGCGATATCCGCAAACTGCGCATCCAGCATTCTGGCCAGATCGCTGGCCGCCAGCTCAATATCCAGCCCTCGCTTGCCGCCCGAAATATAGATCGTTTCAAAGGCCTGAGAAGGGGCATCGATCAGGGTTGGCAGACGTTTTTTCTGGCCCAGCGGGCTAATACCGCCCACCAGATACCCCGTCGTGCGCTGCGCCACCATTGGGTCGGCCATATCCACTTTTTTGGCGCCCAGCGCCTTCGCCACCTTTTTGAGATCCAGCTGCCCGGCAACCGGCGTCACCGCCACGGCGAGATGCTTCATATCGCCGTTGACCGCAACCAGCAACGTTTTATAAACCTGGTCGGCGTTCAGCCCCAGTTTACGCACCACTTCATCACCAAAATTGGTCTCACTCGGATCGTGGTCATAGGTATGGATCCGAAAAGTGATTTTGTTTTTTTCGAGTAATTTCACGGCGGGTGTCATAGCAATCCTTCTTAGCCCGGACAATAAACGCTCTAAGCATACGCCTCAGAAGAGGCTAAAAAATAGCACCATCTTGCGCATATAGTGTTGGCAGTGATGGTCACTTTGAGCGACAATCGGCTCAACCGGAGGTCTCCTTCGGCATAATAATAACGATGAAATTCCTCTTTGACGGGCCAATAGAAATATTGGCCACTTTTTTATCTCAGCAATGACGGCAAATTCCCCTCGCCGTACAAATGCAGTGCCCCAACCGCAACCACATACCGTCCCGCAGGCAGCGCGCGAAGCTTCTCGCACCATGCCTGGTTACGCTCGTGCATCAGTACGTCATACAGCGATTCGCTGAAGGTGGCCGGAAGTGCCAGCCTGTCGACGATGGGGGGGGAATCCAGCCACCAGCTCACCATGGTTTGCAGCAACCGGGCATTGGTATGCCAGTGAGTCAGGGTATCTTCAAGCAGCAGTAAGCCGTCGTTTGGCATCTGGCGCAGCAGGGCAATCTGGCTGGCGGCCCCCTCCAGCTCAATAATGGGCAGCTGCTGTGTACGGGCGGCATTCAGCAACTGGTAATCAATGCCGTAATCGCCCCGCAGCCCCAGACGCTGGGCCTGCGTGGCCTGCAACACCATCGCGATTTGCCATAACGGCTGGCTTTCTAGCATAGAGAGCGACAGCCCAAGCTCGTCGGCAAGCCGTTCCACCTCGGCCAGCTGGCTGGCGCTAAGACGCTCACTGAGCGGAGGCGGGATCGCCAGGCCTGAAAAGGGCGACTCCTCCCCGGAAATATCCGCTTCTACAATCAGCGCATCGGCATTGTGCAGCCTGTCGATCAGGCCCGCGGGCAGGGGAGACATATCCCGGGTGCCCATATGGATGCTGCCGACCAGATGCAGGTGCTGCCCGCCAGGCAAGGAGATATCGAGGCCGGGCCAGCGATAGCGGCGGGGGAAAAGGGCGCGAAACGATGCTTTTATACGTTGAAACAGACTCATACGCGCTCCAGGATGGTAAAAATTCATGCTAGCGCGTGGGAAAGGGCGGTGCAAGACGTCCTTGTCTTATGCACGCGGTTACTCTTTCGGTTTAAACCGCAGCAGGCGGTTGGCGTTGCTCACCACGGTAATCGAGGAGAGGGCCATGGCGGCACCCGCGACCACCGGGTTGAGCAGCGTACCGGTCAGCGGCCAGAGGATCCCGGCGGCGATGGGAATGCCGAAGGCGTTATAGACAAAGGCTCCCAGCAGGTTCTGCTTCATGTTGCGCAGGGTCGCTTTCGAGATGGCAAGCGCATCGGCCACGCCCATCAGGCTGTGGCGCATCAGGGTGATCGCCGCCGTTTCGATGGCGACATCGCTGCCGCCACCCATGGCGATCCCCACATCCGCCTGGGCCAGCGCCGGGGCATCGTTGATGCCGTCGCCAATCATGGCTACGCGGCGGCCTTGATCCTGCAGTTTGATAATCGCATCCGCTTTGCCGTCCGGCAGCACACCCGCGATCACCTCATCAATACCGGCCTCGCTGGCAATCGCCTGAGCGGTGACGGCGTTATCCCCGGTCAGCATCACCAGACGATAGCCCGCGCGGTGCAGGCGTTGCAGCGCACTCACGCTGTCGGCGCGCAGCGGATCGCGTACGGCAAACAGCGCCGCGACCTGGCCATCCACCGCCAGCAGTACCGGGGTCGCCCCCTGCGCGGCATGGGCCTGCAACTGCGCATCCAGCGCCCCGGTGTCGATGCCGTTTTCGGCCAGCAGCGCCTGGTTGCCCAGCAGCAGCCTACGGTTATCAACGTCCCCGCTGACCCCCAGCCCGCGCAGGGTACGGAAGTTATGCACCTGCGGCAGGGTGGCGTCTGCTTTCTCCAGAATCGCCCGCGCCAGCGGGTGGCTGGAACCCTGTTCGAGCGCGGCGGCCAGGCGCAGCGCTTCGGCCTGGTCGATCCCGCCCGTGGTATCGACGGCGACCACCTGCGGTTTACCTTCGGTGAGGGTCCCGGTTTTATCAAATACCAGGGTGTCTAAGGTGCTGGCGCGTTGCAGGGCGTCGGCATCACGCACCAGCACGCCGGATTCTGCGGCCCGGCCAACGCCTGAGATAATCGACATTGGCGTCGCCAGCCCCAGTGCGCACGGACAGGCGATGATCAGCACCGTGGTAGCGATCACCAGGGTGTAGACAATCTGCGGCGCAGGGCCAAAGAAGTACCAGATAGCGGCGCTGAACAGGGCAATACCCACCACCACCGGCACGAAAATAGCGGAAATTTTATCCGCCAGCTTGCCGATCTCCGGCTTGCTGCTCTGGGCCTGGCGCACCATGCGGATGATGCGCGACAGCGTAGTGTGGCTGCCGACGGCACTGGCGCGGAACAGCACGCTGCCATCCTGCACCACCGTACCGGCGTGGACGCTCTCCCCGGCGCTTTTCTGCTGCGGCACCGGCTCGCCAGTGAGCATGGCTTCGTCAAACCAGGCTTCGCCCTGGGTAATGTCGCCGTCTACCGGCACGCGATCGCCGGTCGTCAGGCGCAGGATCATCCCTGCCTGAACCTCGGCCAGCGGCAGGTTTTGTTCACCGTTTTCCGTGACTACCCGGGCGGTCGGCGGGGTTAAATCGAGCAATCTTTCCAGCGCTTTGGAGGAGCGCTGGCGCGCCCGCGCCTCCAGCATATGACCGAGGTTAATCAGGCCGATAATCATGGCGCTGGCTTCATAATAGAGATGGCGGGCTTCCATCGGGAACCACTGCGGCCAGACGTTGACGCTCATCGAGTAGAGCCACGCCGCGCCCGTGCCCAACGCCACCAGCGTATCCATGGTAGCGGTACGGTTTTTCAGGCTTTTCCAGGCGCTGGTATAAAAATGGCCGCCAGCAAAGATCATCACCCCGAGTGTGATAACGCCAATTACCAGCCACAGCGTGCGGTTGTCGTCGGTGACCATCATGTTGTCACCGAGCATGCCCCAGCCCATCACCGGGATCCCCACCAGCAGGGCGACAATCGCCTGCCAGCGAAAACGTTTCATGGTGGCAATGGCCGTTTCTTGCTGGCGTTCACGGCGTTTGAGGTCATCTTCAATCGCCTCGGCGCCATAGCCTGCTTTTTCAACGGCCTGCACTAAATCAGCGGCGGAGGCATGGCCCATCACCAGCGCAGTGCGCTCCGCCAGGTTGACCCGTGCCTGTGCGACACCCGGTACGGCCTGCAAGGCGTTCTGTACTCGGGTAACGCAGCTGGCGCAGCTCATGCCGTTGATCAACAGTTGTTGGCTGTCATCACTGTCGTGAGCTGCCGGAAGCTCAGAGGGGGCCGCTGTCAGTGCTTCCGACGGAGTTGTTGACGCTGTCAGCGGATCAGCCTTTGGGTGGCTTAACACCGCACCGTAACCGGCCTGTTTGATGGTGTCGATCAGGGCATCGGCGCTGGCGCTGCCGGTAACGACGGCGTGGTCGATGGTGACCTCTGCGGTGTCAACGTCCGGGCGTTGCTCCAGACTCTCTTTAACGCGTTTGACACAGTGGCCGCAGGAGAGGCCGTCCAGTGTCAGATCGATGGTGTGAGACATACGAATACTCCTTATAAATCTCCAGCCAGATATTGACCGGAGGGACACTTTCATCTAACTGTTATGAAGGTTAAACCTTCCATCAAGGGGAAGGTCAAGGGGGAAACGTGAATATCAGTGATGTTGCCAAAAAAACCGGGTTAACCAGCAAAGCAATCCGGTTTTACGAAGAGAAAGGGCTGGTGACGCCGCCGCTGCGCAGCGAGAACGGCTACCGGAGCTACACGCAAAAGCACCTCGATGAACTCACGCTGCTGCGTCAGGCTCGCCAGGTGGGGTTCAATCTTGATGAGTGCGGCGACCTGGTGAACCTGTTTAACAATCCCGCGCGACACAGCGCCGATGTGAAAAGCCGGACCCTCGAGAAGGTCGCCGAAATTGAACGCCATATCCTGGAGTTGCAGACCATGCGCGATCAGCTGTTGGCGCTGGCAGAGAGCTGCCCCGGGGATGAAGGCGCCGACTGCCCGATCATCGATAATCTTTCCGGCTGCTGCCATCGCAAGGTGAAGGCCTAACCGCGCGCCGGATTGAGCATAAAGACCACCGTCCCGCGATACCAGGGGGAGCGCTGTAGCTGCGCCTCGGCCTGGCGATCCCGTTTGCCGCCCTCTACCAGCCCGAGCTTGAACGGAATGCGCAGCCGGGCAAGCGCGGGCAAATAGGCCTGATAGTTATCTACCGTATGGCGGCCCTGATAGCTCTGGATCACCAGTTCATCCACCGCCAGGGTGTTCAGCGTGGCGACATCGCCGGTTTTCGCCCAGTCCAGCAGCCCGGTCACCCCCAGCGCAAACTCAGGCGGCAGCTGCTGGCGAAGTGTGCGCAGAAAGCGAGCGTAATCCGCCAGCTGGTGGGTTGCGGCATCAAAATCGATCTGCAACCCCACCACCTGATTTCCGGCCGCCTGCCAGCGCTGCATTAAACGCACGATTCTCGGCAGCACGGTGGGCGGCACCTCAAGGGTGGTAAAGCGCACGGTTAGCCAGATTGACGGAAACGTCAGGCGGCTGACCGGCAGGCCGAGGCGTTGAAACACCACCTCACCAGGCCGGGCCAGCACTTCACCCTGATGCAGATAGACCGTTTGCGCCGCTTTCAACGCGTCACTGGCTTTCACGCCCGACCAGAGCCAGAAGGCCGGGTGCTCGCCAGCGGTGACGATCTCCGCCTGCGCCTGCCCGGCCAGCAGCGCGGCTACCAGTAATACTTGAGCTTTTGCGCCCACGGGCTGCCCGGATACTGCGTTTTCAACTGCGAGAACCAGCTTTTGCGCTGGGCTTTGTCCACGTCTGCGCCGCCACATTCGTTCATGCCGGACGGGGCATAACACATGATGGCCCGATAAAGCGCATAGCTTTTATCTTCTGGCTCTGCCTTCGGAGACGCAATGACCTGCTGATAGTAGGCCTGCCTGTCGAACTGCCCGTAAGGTGCCTTGCGGTGGATCGCCATCTCCAGTACGTCATTACCCCCGCTGTCTTTCCACAGATCGACATGGGTGTTTGAGGTGCGGAAGAACTCACCCAGACAGTTCAGGGCATGGGCATCGTTGGCGTTCTGGCTGAGCACGTGCACCGTTTCATTCAGGCTTCGACAGACGTACCCGTTTTCGGCGGCATCGCCGTTCCAGTCGAAGGCGCTCAGATTCACATCGTCAAACGCCTTGCCCAGAACCGGATGCGTAATGGCGCTGGCGAGCTTTCTGTCTTTTAACCAGTCACTAAAGCGGTTTTCAGTCAAATCGCGCACCAGCAGGGTATGCAGCGCAATGGTGCGCTCTTCGTTGTTAGGTCCCTGGCTGGCCTGCTGGCGTAACCGTTCGGGGGAGGCTACCGTTTTCAGCACCCGCGAGCGAAAACGCAGGTTGGTGATGGCGCTGTCCGCGGCAAAAATTGCCTCTGTGTCGCCGCTAAAGACCAGGGTAGCCGCCAGTTTGGCCTGCACATACTGCTGCTGTTCCGCATCCTGGCTGAGCTTGAGCAATTTGAGCCAGAAATCGCGCGCGGCGGGCCACTGCTTTTGCGCCATCAGCGCTTCGCCATAGAGAACCTGTTCGCTAAAGGTGAGAATGTCGTGCGGCGGGAGCTGTTCTGCCGGTTTGACGGCCTGGAGGATGGCGGCATTGTTGTCTGTCGCCTGCCACAGGTTCAGCTGTAAATTGCGCCACAGCGCCAGCTTGCCGCGCTGTTCAAAGGCCGGTTTGCTGCTGTTGAGATCGTCCTGCGTCAGCGTCGGTTTCTCATCGCTGTTCAGGCGAAGGGCGCGCAGCAGCTCGATATAGCTTATCAGCGGCGCATCGGGGAAAGCCTCCCGCACGGCGCGACCGTTGAACTGCATGCCGTAGACATTATCGTATTCGATAACCAACCCCCGCAGCGCCCCGGCATCGGCAGCCTGCTGGAACTGCTGCTCGTACAGCCCCGCCAGCTGCGGCCACGCCTGCAGATACCAGTTGATGCGGCGCAGCATTCCGCGCGTGGAGTCGGCGTAACGGCCCTCGGGCCAGCGCTGAAGATATGCCTGGGCGGCTTTCTGCGCCTGTTCAGCAGCCGGACGGTCGATGCGATCGATAGTAAAATCGCCATACTCGCCCATGCTGTTCTGGCTACTTTTGTTCAGCGCCGTGCGCATCAGCATATAGTGCGCGGTTTCAGCCAGCCACGGGCGATCGCTGTCGATCAGCGGGGCAAAGGCCCGATCCGCGCCCTCGTAATCCCCGGCATAAAAACGGGCCGCGCCGGTCAGATAGGTTTTATACAGCAGGGCGGCCGAGTCGGCGGGAAGTGTCGCCAGCGAGGCGGAAATCTGCTCATCGGACGCGCCAGCGTAAAGCCCCAGACGCGCCTGCGCCAGGGCATGGCGCTGTTCCGCCGTCAGGGAATCGTCGGCCAGCAGCGCGGCAAAAAACTGACTGAGGCTCCCGGCGTTGTTCGAGACGAAGCGGTTTTCCTGCTCACCATCCTGATGCGTTTCAACGGGCTCAAGCTGCAAGGCGGCCCACTGCTTATTGAGGGGGCTCTCTTCAGCCGGTTTGTCCACGGCTGCGGGAGCCGGATCCTCCAGGTCATCCCACTCCGGGTGGTAGGCAAAATAGACATCCCGGGAGCGGGTAATATCCGCTGGTATCGACTGCACGGGCAGAGTGAAGGATTTGGCTTCGCTCAGCAGACGCAGCAGGTTATCGCGCGAGTCGTTGCCGGGCGTCAGCACCGGATCGCCTTTCAGCAGACAGTGCTCATCGCTCCACTTGCAGTCTTCCATATCAAACGAGGCGAATGCCGGTGCGGCGCTCGCCAGTAATGCGCTAACGCTGATTGCCAGCGTCGTCTTCCTGACCATGATGCTATTCCTGTTCTTATCGGGAAAGGGTTCGGATACGAAGGGTGATCCCCTCGACGGCAACGACCTCAACTTTGGCGCCCGCGCTGAGATCCTCATCGGCAATAACCGGCCAGGAACTGTCGCCCACGCGCATATGGCCGCGCCCGTTGACCAGGGCGCTATCCAGCGTAAACTGCATCCCCACCAGCTGCTGTCCACGCTGGTTGAGCCGGGCGTCGGCGGGCTTTTGCCTGCGCACCTGTCTTGAGAGCCAGCGCCACCAGAGCCAGGCGGCGGTCAGGGTCAGCACCGCAAACAGCGCCCCCTGCCACGCCCAGTTAAACGGCAGCAGCCAGACCAGCAGCCCGGTGATCACCGCCGCCACGCCGCTCCACAGCAGGTAGCCGTTGCCGCCGAGCATTTCTGCCGCCAGCAACAGGCCGCCAAGGCTCAGCCAGAAGACATGCGGATGTGCTGCGATCGTCTCGATCATGATTTGCGCTCGTTGCCGCTGTTTTTGATCAGTTCCGCGATGCCACCGATCGCCCCCATCAGGCTGCTGGCATCCAGCGGCATCATCACGACTTTGCTGTTATCCGCCGAACCGATTTGTTGCAGCGCGTCGGTATATTTTTGCGCCACGAAGTAGTTAATCGCCTGGATATCCCCGGCGGCGATCGCCTCCGAGACCATCTGGGTGGCGCGGGCTTCCGCTTCGGCCGACCGTTCGCGAGCCTCAGCCTGTAAAAACGCAGACTGCCGTTCGCCCTCGGCTTTAAGGATCTGTGACTGTTTTTCCCCTTCGGCCTTCAGGATCTCTGCCTGGCGCACCCCTTCGGCTTCCAGAATATAGGCGCGTTTGGTTCGCTCGGCCTTCATCTGGGCGTTCATGGAGGTGATTAACTCTGCGGGTGGACGCACGTCGCGAATCTCAATACGGGTGACTTTGATGCCCCACGGGTTAGTGGCTTCATCCACGATATGCAGCAGGCGGGTATTGATGCTGTCGCGCTGGGAGAGCATTTCATCCAGCTCCATCGAGCCGAGAACGGTACGGATATTGGTCATGGTTAAATTGATGATGGCCAGCTCAAGGTTGCTCACCTCGTAGGCGGCTTTTGGCGCGTCAATGACCTGAATAAAACAGACCGCGTCGATAGTGACGTTGGCGTTATCTCTGGAGATAACCTCCTGGGACGGGATATCAAGCACCTGTTCCATCATATTGATCTTGCGACCAATGCGATCCATAAAGGGGACGACCAGGCTTAAGCCCGGCTGCAGCGTGTTGGTGTAACGACCAAAACGCTCAACCGTCCATTGATAGCCCTGAGGGACAATTTTCACCCCGGCGGCCACAATGACCAGCGCGACGAAGATCAGAATAGGGATGACGATGAACATATAAAACCTCCTGTTTTGCATTCCTTGTTGCGATAACAACTGTTCGTTTGTTGTTCACTAGTATACCGACAAACAGGCACAAATTCGCGCGGAATCAACGAGGCGGGCGGGATCCAGACATAAAAACGCCCCGCTAAATATGGCGGGGCGAGATAAAAACAGCAAGGTGTGGCTGGCCCGGCGAGCAAGGTGCTACCGGGCTGGTTAGAGTGATCAGTACAGCAGGGCGTACAGCTTACGGCGATAGGTCGAGGCCAGTGAATCGCCCGTACCGAGCGCCGCCAGAATTTCCTGGAACATTTTACGCGCCTGGCCATCAGCGGCAGCCAGATCGGTTTTCAGATGGCTGAACAGCAGTTCCAGCGCCTCTTCGTTGCGACCAACCTGATGCAGCTGCAGTGCCAGCTGGCTGGCCAGCGCGGCATCGGCAGGGTTGGCGGCAACCTGCTGCTGCAACTGCTGAATTTCCGGGGTATCCGCGGCTTGTTTCAGCAGTTCAATCTGCGCTACCAGACCCTGGTAACGGGTATCCTGATCCTGTAGCGGGATGGTCTTCAGCACGACTTCGGCATCTTCGGAGCGTTTCAGGATAATCAGCGTTTCTGCCAGCAGCAGACCGGTCTCGCTGTTCTGACCGGAGAGTTGCCAGGCCTCTTTCAGCAGCGGCAGGGCTTCGTCGTGTTTGCCTTCGGCCATCAGGGCCGCCGCCTGCTGCGCTTTCAGCTCATCTTCGCGCGGCAGCACTTTATCCAGCAGGGCGCGGATCGCCTCTTCCGGCTGCGGCCCCTGGAAGCCATCAACCGGCTGGCCGTTCTGGAACAGATAAACCGTTGGGATGGCGCGCAGGCCAAACTGCGAGGCGATCATCTGTTCAGCGTCGCAGTCCAGTTTTGCCAGAATAAACTGACCGTTGTACTGGGCTGCCAGCTTCTCGAGCACCGGCGTCAGCTCCAGACAGTGCTGACTACGTTCAGACCAGAAGTAGAACAGCACCGGCTTGGTCATCGACTGTTCAAGGGTCTGGTGCAGGTTTGCTTCGGTAATGTTGACAATATTCTGTACGGACATGCGTCATTCTCGGTTATGAGTTTTTATTTACATGGGGGCGTGGCGCGTGGCTTCAACTCAGCCCTGTAAAATTTTGTCCATCATCCGGCCGGGCAGCAGGCGCTTCAGCAGGCCGACGGCGTGGGTCACCAGCGTGACCGGATAACGCATTTTGGGGTTTTTGCTCTCAAAAGCATGGCGCACTTTGGCGACGACTGCCTCCGGCCCCAGCGTAAAACGTGCGGCAATACCCGGATTTTCTACCGGTTTATCGGCCTGGGTCTGGTTAACGTTGTCGGTAAAGCGGGTGCGGATTGGCCCCGGTTCAATCAGGCTGACCTTAATGCCGCTGTGGCGCAGCTCCATGCGCAGCGCATCCGACCAGGCCTCCAGCGCGTACTTGCTGGCGGCATAAGCCCCGCGGCCTGGCGTAGAGATCAGCCCCATCACCGAGGAGGTCATCACAATCCGCCCTTCGCCGTGCGGCAACATGGCAGGCAGCAGGCGCATGGTGAGCTGGTGAACGCCAAAAAAGTTGGCGGAAAATTGCTGTTCAAGCTGCTGGCGGGTCACGCTCTGCAAGGGGCCGTAAACGCCGAAACCGGCATTGTTAAACAGCCCATACAGACGATTATTGGTAAGAGCGATCACCTCATCGGCGGCGCGCTCAATGCTGTCGGTACAATCCAGATCCAGCAATACGCCAGTTAACCCCATGCCGTTCATCCGTTCAACGTCTTCGGGTTTGCGGCAGGCGGCCAGCACCCAGAATCCCTGACGCTTGAGTTCAAGGGCGCTTTCAAGGCCAATTCCGCTGGAACATCCTGTTATTAAGACCGATTTTTGCATAACTTTACCTGTCAGGATCTCCGCTGAATTACGAGTCATGTTTAACTAAAGGAGCCAGCCGGGTTGCCATCCAGTCGGCAATAAACGGCTGTGCGTCCCGATTGGGGTGAATACCGTCATCCTGCATCCATTGCGGCTTCAGATAGACCTCTTCCATAAAAAAGGGCAGCAGCGGAATATCGAACTCTTTGGCAAGCTTCGGATATATCGCGCTGAAGGTTTCATTATAACGACGACCATAGTTAGCAGGCAGACGAATTTGCATTAACAGCGGCTGGGCGTTCGCCGCGCGGATCTGCTGCAAAATTTTGCGCAGCGTCTGCTCGGTCTGCTGAGGCTGGAAGCCGCGCAGACCGTCATTGCCGCCCAGTTCCACCAGCACCCAGCGCGGCTGGTGCTGTTTCAGCAGGGCAGGCAGACGAGAAAGCCCTTGCTGGGAGGTATCGCCGCTGATGCTGCCGTTAATAACCGAGGTTTGGGCCTGCCATTTATCGTTCAGCAGGGCAGGCCAGGAGGCGTTGGCCGCCATCCGGTAGCCCGCGCTGAGGCTGTCGCCCAGAATTAATAACGTGTCCGCCGCCGCGGCGCGAAATGTCATCAGAATCAGAAACAGGAAGGGCAAATGCCAGCGGAAAACATTGTTGAAGTTCATCATCTTAAGAAATCCGTGGGTCAGGGTGAGCACGAGCTTTCCATCCTCACCGGAGTTGAACTCATTGTCAAACGCGGGCAGAGCATCGCCCTGATTGGTGAGTCGGGTTCCGGCAAATCCACCCTGCTGGCGATCCTCGCCGGTCTGGATGACGGCAGCAGCGGTGAGGTCCACCTGGTCGGGCAACCGCTGCATCAGCAGGATGAAGAGGCGCGCGCCGCCCTGCGCGCAAAACACATTGGCTTTGTTTTCCAGTCGTTTATGTTGATTCCCACCCTCAATGCGCTGGAGAACGTTGAGCTGCCGGGTTTGCTTCGCGGCGAGAATACGACCCAGAGCCGGGCGGGTGCTAAAGCTCTGCTGGAGCAATTGGGGCTGGGTAAGCGTCTTGATCACCTTCCGGCGCAACTCTCCGGCGGTGAGCAGCAGCGCGTGGCGCTGGCCCGGGCGTTCAATGGCCGCCCGGACGTGCTCTTTGCCGACGAACCCACCGGTAACCTCGATCGCCAGACCGGGGACAAAATTGCCGATCTGCTGTTCTCCCTGAACCGTGAGCACGGCACCACGCTGATCCTTGTCACCCACGATCCGCAGCTGGCGGCCCGCTGTGACCGCCGCCTGCGGCTGGTCAACGGTGAATTGCAGGAGGAAGCATGATTGCCCGCTGGTTCTGGCGCGAATGGCGCTCCCCCTCGCTGCTGATCGTCTGGCTGGCGTTAAGCCTGGCGGTGGCCTGCGTGCTGGCGCTCGGCAGCGTCAGCGATCGGATGGAAAAGGGACTTAGCCAGCAAAGCCGCGAGTTTATGGCGGGTGACCGGACGCTACGCAGCTCCCGCGAGGTGCCGCAGGCATGGCTTGATGAGGCGAGAAAAACGGGGCTGAAGGTCAGCGAGCAACTGAGTTTCCAGACCATGACCTTTGCCGCCGACACCCCGCAACTGGCGAGCGTGAAGGCCGTGGACGATATTTATCCGATGTACGGCGCGTTGCAGACCAACCCGCCGGGCCTGAAACCGGCCCCGGGCACGGTGCTACTGGCCTCGCGTCTGATGGCACTCCTGAATTTGAAAACCGGCGACAGCATCGACGTCGGGGATGCCACGCTCAAAATTGCCGGGGAAGTGGTTCAGGAGCCGGACTCCGGCTTTAACCCCTTCCAGATGGCGCCGCGCCTGCTGATGAATACCGCGGATGTGGCAAAAACCGGGGCGGTCCAGCCCGGGAGCCGCGTCACCTGGCGTATTAAGTTTGGCGGCACGCCCGCCCAACTGGCGAGTTACGAGAAGTGGCTGCTGCCGCAGCTGAAGGCGGAGCATCGCTGGTCCGGGATGGAACAGGAGGACGGCGCGCTCGGTAAGTCGCTGGAGCGTTCCCAGCAGTTCCTGCTGCTCTCGGCGCTGCTGACGCTGCTGCTGGCCGTGGCGGCCGTGGCGGTGGCGATGGGCCACTACTGCCGCAGCCGCTACGACCTGGTGGCGATCCTCAAAACGCTGGGGGCGGGCAGGGCGCAGCTGCGTAAGCTGATTGTCGGCCAGTGGCTGATGGTGCTCGCGCTCTCTGCCGTGACCGGCGGGGCGATGGGCCTGCTGTTTGAAAAGGTGTTGATGGTACTGCTTAAGCCGGTACTGCCCGCCGCGCTGCCGCCTGCCAGCCTCTGGCCGTGGCTGTGGGCCGTCGGCGCGATGATCGTCATCTCGCTGCTGGTGGGGCTGCGTCCTTACCGCCTGCTGCTGGCGACCCAGCCGCTGCGCGTCCTGCGCCGCGATGTGGTCGCCAGCGTCTGGCCGCTGAAATTTTATCTGCCGGTTATCGTGATGGTGGTAGTAGCCCTACTCGCCTGGCTGATGGGCGGTAGCATGTTGCTGTGGGCGGTGCTGGCCGGAGCGATAGTGCTGGCCCTGCTCTGTGGCATGCTGGGCTGGATGCTGCTCAGCGTTCTGAAAGGGCTGACGGTGAAGTCGCTGCCGGTGCGTCTGGCGGTGAACCGCCTGCTGCGCCAGCCGTGGTCGACCCTTAGCCAGCTGTCGGCGTTTTCGCTGTCGTTTATGTTGCTGGCGCTGCTGCTGGTGCTGCGCGGCGACCTGCTGGATCGCTGGCAACAGCAGCTCCCGCCGGAAAGCCCGAACTATTTCCTGATTAACATCGCCCCGGAGCAGATCGCCCCGCTGAAGGAATTCCTTGCGGAGCACCAGGTTATCCCCGAGTCGTATTATCCCATCGTGCGGGCGCGCCTGACTCAGATTAACGGTCAATCGACCGAGGGCAATAAAGATGAATCCCTTAACCGCGAGCTGAATCTGACCTGGCAGGATAAACGCCCGGATCATAACCCGATCACTGCCGGCAGCTGGCCGCCGAAAGCGGGGGAGGTGTCGATGGAGGAAGGGCTGGCGAAACGCCTCAACGTCGGGCTGGGTGATACGGTGACCTTTACTGGCGATACGCAGGACTTCAGCGCGAAAGTCACCAGCCTGCGCAAGGTTGACTGGGAGAGCCTGCGGCCGAACTTCTTCTTTATCTTCCCTTCCGGGGCGCTGGACGGGCAGCCCCAGAGCTGGCTGACCAGCTTCCGCTGGGAGAACGGCAACGGCATGCTCACCCAGCTTAACCGCGAGTTCCCGACGATCAGCCTGCTGGATATCGGCGCGATCCTGAGACAGGTCGGACAGGTACTGGAGCAGGTGAGCCGGGCGCTGGAGGTGATGGTGGTGCTGGTCACGATTTGCGGCGTGCTGCTGCTGCTGGCGCAAGTGCAGGTCGGGATGCGTCAGCGTCATCAGGAGCTGGTGGTCTATCGCACCCTGGGGGCAGGTAAAAAGCTGCTGCGTACCACGCTGTGGAGCGAGTTTGCCCTGCTGGGACTGGTGGCAGGCCTGGTGGCGGCCATTGGCGCAGAAACGGCGCTGGCGGTGCTACAGACCCGGGTGTTCGACTTCCCGTGGGAGCCTGACTGGCGGCTGTGGGTGATCCTTCCGCTCTGCGGGGCGGTGATGCTCTCGCTGTGCGGCGGCTGGCTGGGTGCTCGTTTGCTGAAAGGCAAAGCCCTGTTCCGTCAGTTCTCTGGTTAATTCCCCTCTGTAGCCATAACGCGCCGGTTAATATACCGGCGCGTTCCACTTAAGTAGCATAAAAAGATAATTCCTTGAATTTTAGCGGCACAAATCATTAAAAACCGAGCAACACGAGCAGATAAATCCTGGTTAATATTCACCTGCTAAATAAATGGCAGTGTGTCTATCAAGGAAAAATAATGACCATAACAAAAAAAGCGCTGGCGGTTGCGATCGGCGCGGCAGTGGCATTGGCGTCTTTTGCATCCCAGGCTGAAATCACCGTACTGAAACAGGATCCACAGGCAGGTAACCCGCTGAGCCGCCTGAACTTCACCGTGGGCGGCAGTATTCGTCCGCAGTTCCAGAACATGACCGGCGATGACGGCAAGAACAGCTACAAGCGTAACGGCTTTGATGGCGGCACCCGTTTCCGTTTCGCGGCAGATTATTACCTGTTTGATGACATCAGCTGGATCAGCTATTACGAACTGGGCGTGAATATTCCGGCCCAGTTCGACTGGGATAATCACCATGCTGAGGGCGCGCACGACACCTCCCGTCGTATGCTCTATACCGGCCTGAAAAGCGACACCTGGGGCACCCTGACCTTCGGTCAGCAGAACAGCGTTTACTATGATGTGGTTGGCGCGAAAACCGATATCTGGGATTACGACATGATCGGCCAGGCACCGGGTAACGGCATCAACGGTGACTATGACGGCTCTTACCGTTCACGTCAGATGCTGAAGTACAAGAAAACCCTCGGCGATGCCGACATCTACGCCTCTTACCTGTTCGAAGACAGCGAATACCTGCCAGGCAATGGCCTGCGTTACAAGCGTAAAGGCGGCGGCTCGCTGGGTCTGGATTATCGTCTGACCACCGACCTGACCTGGGGCGCCGCGTGGAACTACACCCGCGCAGACATGCGTAACCCGGATAACGGCGACAGCAAGTCCTGGGATCAGAATATCCTCGGCACCGCGCTGAGCTGGACCCCGGACAACTGGACCTTCTCCGCGGGCGGCGGCTGGTATCAGAACTTCATGACCAGCAAAAAAGTGTCGGTAAACGACTACTTCGCGGGTGATGCGTGGGGTATTGAGTACTTTGCGGGCTATAAATTCCCGATTGGTCAGTATGCGGTGAAATCCATCCAGCCTTACTTCATGGGTGACCGTATTGAGACCATGAATGGCCGCAACTATCAGCGCATCGACAACGGCGTGGGTATTAGCTTCCAGCTGGATTACGGTTTCCGTGTTGATTACGAACACGTATTCACCTCCAGCACCGACGACCTGGGTGACATGAACCTGGTGCGTCTGCGTTACGACTTCTGACCCTCACCCTCTCTCTGAAAGGGAGAGGGAAGCGTCGGGCAGAACCTGTAGGCCGGATAAGCATGAGCGCATCCGGCTTTTTATTAGCGATTCAACCACTCCGCAACCTCTGCATAGGTTCCGCGATAAACAATCTTCTCTGCTTTTTTCTCAAGCTGATAGCGATACATCGGATCGTAATAATCATTGAGCAGCGGTGCCAGCCAGGTGAAATGCGCCTCGGTATTGCCGGTGCGCTGCTGTTCATCCAGGGCGGTATCCAGCAGGGCGGTAAATTCAGCATAGCGCTGTAATCCCAGCCGACGGCGGATGGCAAACAGGCCGTGGTGCAGATACTCGCTGTACTCTTGCCAGCCTGCCTCTTCGCCCCGCGCGGTGCGAAAGGCCTGCCACATTAGCGCGAAATACTCCTCGCGCAGGCGCTCAAGGCGCACCTCGAACGGATCCTCGACCACCGCAATCGGCGATTGCACCATGCGGTCACGCAGGCATTCTGGCAGGTGGTTGGAGCCAATCATTCGCCCCTCGTCTTCCAGTACCCAGCGCGCGGCGTCTCTCTTCAGCAGTTCCACCGCGAGATGATTTTCAAAGCTTGCCTGCGAACGCTGCGGCGTCAGCGTGCGGCCAAAAGACGAGCCGCGATGGTGCGCCAGACCTTCAAGATCGATGCCGTCAGGCCGGGCCTTCACCAGCAGCGTTTTGCCGCTCCCCGTACAGCCGCCAATCAGCACCATCGGCTTTTGCACCTGCTCAACGGTAGCCTGCATCGCTGCCTGACGCAGGGCTTTATAGCCGCCACGAATCAGCGGGTAATCGACCCCCGCCGCCTGCAGCCACGACTGCACAATGTGCGAGCGCTGCCCGCCCCGGGCGCAGCAGAGATAGCCCTGAGGTTGCGCAAGGCAGGCGGTGCGCCAGGCTTCGAGCCGCTGCTCGCGCGTCTCGCCGCTTACCAGCCGATGGCCGAGCGCCAGCGCCGCTTCCGGCCCCTGGCGTTTATAGCAGGTGCCCACGGCGGCGCGTTCGTCGTTATTCATTAATGGCAGGTTGATTGCCGCAGGCATGGCACCCTGGGTAAATTCCACGGGCGCACGCACGTCGATTAACGGCGTGTCGGCGGCAAGTATGGCGCGGTAGTCCGTCCCATCGTTCATAAGGATCCCTCAAAACAGCGATGGGCAGGATTTTACGCCGGGGAAGGGGAATAGCAACTCCCCGGCGGTGGGGCTTAGCGGAGTGTTGCCTGCGCCCAGGCGATGCCGCTTGCGTACTCCGGCGGCAGCAGAGGCACAATGGCTTCCAGCGTCGCGCTCAGGCGAGGGATATCGCCGTCGTTCAGGTTAAGATGGCCAACCTTACGACCCGGACGAACCTCTTTGTCGTACCAGTGCAGATGCACCAGCGGGAGTTTCAGCCAGTCATAGTTCAGATCGGTGCCGATCAGGTTGATCATCACCGACGGGCTATTGACCACCGGCGGCGGCAGCGGCAGGCCGGTGATGGCGCGCAGGTGCAGTTCAAACTGGCTGATGGAAGCGCCGTTTTGCGTCCAGTGGCCGCTGTTGTGCACGCGCGGTGCCAGCTCGTTGATCAGCAGACCTTCAGGAGTGACGAAGCACTCCATCGCCATCACGCCAACGTAGCCCAGCTCCTGCATAATGGCCGAGAGCATGCTTTCGGCCTGCGCCTGCTGGGCCGCATTGGCCTGCGGGAAGACCACGCTGGTGCGCAGAATGCCGTCCTGATGCAGGTTGTGGGTCAGGGGATAAAAGACGGTGCTGCCGTCGTGGGCGCGGGCACCCACCAGCGACACTTCACCGCTGAAGTTAATGCCCTGCTCAACGATGCACTCGCCATAGCACTCATCCGGCAACTGGTCGGTTTCACCGGCGCGCAGACGCCACTGGCCGCGTCCGTCGTAGCCGCCAACGCGGCGCTTGACGATCGCCAGTTCACCCAGCGTGGCAAAGACGTCAGGCCACTGGCCTCTCTCCGTCAGCAGCTGCCACGGAGCGGTGGCGAGGTGTAGATTGTCGAACAGCTGTTTTTGCGTCAGACGGTCGGCAATGATCGGGAAGACGTCGCGGTTAACGAAGGCATTATGACGCGCCAGCTCCCGGGTTAACGGAGTCTCTGGCCAGCGCTCAATTTCTGCGGTGATCACGCTTTGCTGGAACGGTACGGCTTCGGGTTCATCATCCAGCCCGACCGGCCAGACGGCGATACCCAGTGGTTCACCGGCCTGACGCAGCATCCGGCCTAACTGACCGTTACCGAGGACGCAAACCTGCTTCATGCCGCACCTCGCGGATCCGGGTTCTCCAGCACCTCGTCGGTCTGGGCGGTACGCCATGCGACCAGACGCTGATGCAGTTCTTTATCGTGCGTCGCCAGGATCTGAGCCGCCAGCAGGGCGGCGTTAGCGGCACCCGCTTTGCCAATCGCCAAAGTGCCCACCGGGATGCCGCGCGGCATCTGCACGATGGAGTAGAGGCTATCGACACCGCTCAGGGCAGCGCTTTGTACCGGGACGCCGAGCACCGGCACCAGGGTTTTGGCGGCAATCATGCCGGGCAGATGCGCGGCCCCGCCGGCACCGGCAATAATCACCTGATAGCCGTTCTCTTCCGCACCTTCGGCGAAGCTGAACAGTTTATCGGGGGTGC
Organism: Leclercia sp. GLN_9; assembly: GCF_043105735.1. NCBI lineage: Bacteria > Pseudomonadati > Pseudomonadota > Gammaproteobacteria > Enterobacterales > Enterobacteriaceae > Leclercia > Leclercia sp. GLN_9. The sequence goes on along the minus strand of NZ_JBICLV010000010.1, from coordinate 59,701 downwards.
GGTGTGCGGAAACCACTTCAACGTGGTGAGGAACATTCAGGATGTCAAAGATTTCGGCGGCGAACTGCATGGTAGCCCAGTCGCTTTTGGACCCCATCACGATGGCGACACGCGCCGGATTATTGCTGGAAGACATGCGTCTTAAAACTCCTGTGGTGCACAACTCTCGGCTTTTGAGGTGACAGAGAATAGCACGATACACAGGCAAGGAAAACGGTTGCGCGGCTAAAACTTCAGCCAAAGTCGGTCTCTTGCTGCAATAAAAAAGACCGCCTTTCGGCGGTCTTTCACAGGATACCTGAACCCTTTTTACAGGAGATTGCCTGCGGTCAGGTTCTCTTTGTCGAAGGCATGGTTCACATCAATATGATTGTGATGGATCGCCGTGTCGATATTCGAACCCGCCTCCGGTGTGGAGACAGGATGCGCTGCAGCCATTGCGCCAGATGACAGTGTTGCGGCCAGCAGCAGGGCGCTGACGATGCTGATATTTTTCATTCTCTTTTCCTTCTTCATCGTATTGTCGCTGTCGCGGGTGTGTTATCTGGCGGCACGGCAATCAGTTAAATTATTTGGTCAGTTCAGCGGCCATGTGCACGCGGTTGTCGAACTGGGCGCTGGTGATTTTGTAAGCGGCGCCTTCTTTAGCAGCCTGCGCGGCGATATTGGCTTCGGCACGGTCAAGGGTAGAGGCGGTGGTGCTGATACTCTGCGCAAAAGAACCGAAAGAGATCAGAGACAGAGCGGCAACTGCAACGAAAGTTTTGATGGATTTCATGGTCGTATTCCTTAAGCGTTTTTGTTTGGGATAGGGCGTTGTTGCCCTGATGTGAGTAATCATAGGCCGACCAGAGTGTGATTAAAATCAAAACAATTTGCGGTTACGGTTCAAAAAAATTGAATGAATTTCAGGCGGGGGGATTTTAGAACGGGAAAGCGATCAGCTCTACGCCATCCGGCGTAACCTTGATCATCGAACCTTCGGTATGCCAGGCCCCTAACACCACGCGATGGGCGGGTTTATCGTTGACGGTCAGGTCGTGCATATACGGGCGATGGGTATGGCCGTGGATCAGCCACTGTACCTGGTGTTTTGCCATCACGCTGGCGACGGCCTGGGGATTCACATCCATGATGGTCATGGATTTGCTGCTGTTGGCGGCTTTGCTCCCGGCGCGCATCTTCGCGGCGATGCGGCTGCGGATAAACAGCGGCAGGGCGAGAAACAGGGTCTGGATCCAGGGGTTATGCACTTTGGCGCGAAACGCCAGATAACCGGTATCGTCGGTGCAGAGCGTGTCGCCATGCATGATCAGAATGTTGCGGCCATACAGGTCGAGGACGGTCTCTTCTGCCAGCAGGGTCATGCCGCAATCGCGGGCGTAGCGCTTGCCGAGCAGAAAGTCGCGGTTGCCATGGACAAAAAAGCAGGGAACGCCGGAATCCACCAGCGCCTTGATAGCAATGGCTATTTCGCGGTGCAGCGGGTTTGGGTCGTCATCGCCAATCCAGGCTTCGAACAGATCCCCGAGGATATAAAGCGCATCGGCGTGGCGGGCTTCACCCTGTAAAAAACGCAGAAAACCGGCGGTGATCGCCGGTTCTTCTGTTTGCAGATGCAGATCTGCAATAAAGAGTGTCGCCACGAATTATTCGCTGACGGTCACGCTTGTGATCACGACGTCTTCTTTTGGAACGTCCTGGTGCATACCGCTGCGGCCAGTAGAAACGCCTTTGATCTTATCAACCACGTCCATGCCTTCAGCGACTTCTGCGAACACGCAGTAGCCCCAACCCTGCAGGCTTTCGCCGGAGAAGTTCAGGAAGTCGTTGTCCGCGACGTTGATGAAGAACTGTGCTGTTGCAGAGTGCGGAGCCTGAGTACGGGCCATTGCCAGCGTACCACGCGTGTTTTTCAGACCGTTGTTAGCTTCGTTTTTGATGGCTGCTTTGGTCTCTTTCTGGTTCATACCAGGTTCAAAACCGCCGCCCTGAATCATGAAGCCATTAATGACACGGTGGAAGATGGTGTTGTCGTAGAAACCTTCGCGGCAGTAGTCCAGGAAGTTTTTAACTGTTTCAGGCGCTTTGTCATCAAAGGTTTTGATTACGATATCGCCATGATTAGTGTGGAAAGTAACCATTTTTGCATCCTGTTCCGTTATAGTGGTGCTTCGACCCCTCGGGGGGCCACAATAAGCGCTTGTTATAGCATAACCTCACGGCGCGATCACCTTGCATTGTTGGCGGCTTCGGGTTTGAATTACGGTTACACGCCGCATCCCTTTAAATGATTTTGCGTGTAGAATACGCCGTTTTCGTCCACACACGTCTCACATGGAATCTTCGATGTTAAAAATCTTCAACACACTGACGCGCCAAAAAGAGGAATTCAAACCTATTCATGCCGGGGAAGTCGGCATGTACGTGTGTGGTATTACCGTTTACGATCTCTGTCATATTGGTCATGGCCGGACCTTTGTCGCCTTCGACGTGGTGTCACGCTATCTGCGTTTCCTCGGGTACAACCTTAAGTATGTACGCAATATCACCGATATCGACGACAAAATTATCAAGCGCGCTAATGAAAACGGCGAGAATTTCGTCGCATTAGTCGATCGTATGATCGCCGAAATGCATAAAGATTTCGATGCGCTGAATATCCTGCGCCCGGACCTGGAGCCGCGTGCGACGCACCATATTCCTGAGATCATTGAGATCACCGAACAGCTGATCGCCAAAGGTCACGCCTATGTGGCAGATAACGGCGACGTGATGTTCGATGTACCGACCGATCCGCATTATGGTCAGCTCTCCCGTCAGGACCTGGATCAGCTGCAAGCCGGTGCTCGCGTGGATGTGGTTGACGTGAAGCGTAACCCAATGGACTTCGTACTGTGGAAGATGTCCAAAGAGGGTGAGCCAAGCTGGCCGTCGCCGTGGGGCGCGGGCCGTCCGGGCTGGCACATCGAATGTTCGGCCATGAACTGCAAACAGCTGGGTAATCATTTCGATATTCACGGCGGCGGTTCAGACCTGATGTTCCCACACCATGAGAACGAAATTGCCCAGTCCACCTGCGCGCACGACGGCGAGTATGTGAACTACTGGATGCACTCCGGGATGGTGATGATTGACCGCGAGAAGATGTCCAAATCGCTGGGCAACTTCTTCACCGTGCGCGACGTGCTGAAGTATTACGATGCCGAAACCATTCGCTACTTCCTGATGTCCGGCCACTATCGTAGCCAGCTGAACTACAGCGAAGAGAACCTCAAGCAGGCGCGTTCCGCCCTGGAGCGTCTGTATACCGCGCTTCGCGGGACCGACACCTCCGTACCTGCAGCCGGTGGCGAGGCGTTCGAAGCCCGTTTTGTCGAGGCGATGAACGACGACTTCAACACCCCGGAAGCATACTCGGCGCTGTTTGATATGGCCCGTGAAGTCAACCGCCTGAAAGGGGAAGATGCGCATGCCGCTAACGCCCTGGCCTCCCATATGCGTAAGCTGGCTGGCGTGCTGGGTCTGCTGGAGCAGGCACCGGAAGTGTTCCTGCAGAGCGGTGCCCAGGCCGATGACGGCGAAGTCGCGGAGATCGAAGCGCTGATTAAAGCCCGACTGGAAGCACGTCAGGCGAAAGACTGGGCCGCAGCCGATGCCGCGCGTAACCGTCTTACCGAGATGGGTATCATTCTGGAAGATGGCCCGCAAGGGACCACCTGGCGCCGTAAGTAAGTCTGTAACGCCCGGCGGCGCTTCGCTTGCCGGGCCGACAAATGCAAGAAGACAGGCCGGGTCAGGCGTAGCCGCCACCCGGCTTTTTTAACGCCGTTTCCACCACAACATCCCCATTACGATCGCCCCCGGTAACCACACCCACAGCAGCTCCGAGAGAATCACCTGATGCCCGTACGGCGTGGTGTAGCGCGACAGCGCAAAGGGCGCGACCTTGATCACCTGCCAGGGGGCGAAGAAACGTTCATCCGACCAGGGCCACAGCCAGCCAACCCCTTTCCCGCCCGTCGTCACCGAGTCCAGCAGGCTGTGTGACAGCAGCGATACCGTTAAAAACAGCCAACAGCGCATCAGGCTGGCCCTGAACCAGCGTCGGCCGATTAACACGCAGAGCAGGGGCACCACAAAGGCGAACAGAAGGGAGTGGGTAAAGCCGCGATGACCAAAAATATTGCCGTAGGCGACGCCAAACTTAAACGACAGCACGTCGGCATCCGGCAGCATGGCGAGGACAACCCCGGCGAACAGCAGGCGAGGGGGAATAACCCGGGTGCCCAGCCCCAGTCCGAGGCAAATCGGCACAGCGGCGTGGGTAATGATCGTTGGCATAAAAATTATCCATGGCAAAGCATGGAAATATAGCAGAGCGCGGCGGAAGTCAGGCCCGGGCGTAAATCTGAATCAGGCCGATTCCCTTGCGATTAATTGCCCCGACAGGGTAATGCGCTGGGTTTGCAGTTCAGGCTCTTTCAGCTTGCGGATCATCAGCCCCGCCGCCTGGCGGCCCGTCTCTTCGCTGGCGGAGGAGACATAGGTAAAGGACGGGGAGGTGAGATTGACGTGCAGCATATCCTCAAACCCCACCAGCGCCACCTGCTGGGTGAGAAACACATCTTTTCCTACCGTGCGGCCTACATGATGAATACCGGAGATAGAGCCGATCATCGCATCCGGCGAGTGGCAGAGCAGGGCGGTGATGGTGTTGTTTTTCTCCAGCAACTGACGGGTGGCGAAACTCACCGCCTGGGTGTCGTCGCTGCAGGCCGGGGCAGATTCGTCGCGGAACACCAGCCCGTTTTGCGTCATCGCGCTGCGAAAACCCAGCAGGCGCTGCTCGCGGATAAGATCCCCTTCCCGGCCGCCGATATAGGCGATATTGCGATGGCCGCGCTCAATCAGGTAGCGGGTCGCCAGATGCGCTGCCTGGCGATTATCGCGCATCACCAGATTGCAGGTTTCATCCAGTAGCGACTGCGACACCGCAACCAGCGGCAGCGGACACTGACGGATCAACGTCGGCAGGGTGGCATGTCGCGTGTTGGACGCCAGGTAGATCACCCCGGCGACACCCTGCTGCTTAAAGGAGAGCAGGCAGCGCTCGAGATGTTCGCCATCATTCAGCGGCTGGCCGAGAAAAACCATAAAACCCTGCTTCTCCAGCTCCTGAACGATGCTCGCCATCACTTTGATGGAAAAACTGTCGCTGAAATCGCGCAGGATCAGACCGATAAGATTCGAGGTGTTGGCGCGGAGGTTGGCGGCGGCCACGTTATGGACGTAGCCCAGGGCGGTGATGGCGGCGTGAACTTTTTCAATCGTCGCCTCGGAGATCTTTCCTTTCTGACGCAGAACCAGCGAGACGGTGGAGACCGAAACGCCTGCCTCTCTGGCGACATCAATGATGCTGACCTTCTTCACATCTTCTCCCTGAAATGCCTGATAAGACAACGTCTCCCGTAAGAGTACAGGAGACGTGTCGGTCAGGCAGCTTATTATTTACCGATCATGGTGGACATCGTCTGGGCGATAAACTGCGCCCGGGCGCCAAAGATAACCTGGATGCCAGAGTCACCGACGAAGACCACGCCGCGTGCGCCGAGGCCATTCAGACCGTCTTTATCCACCATCTCGCTCTTCGCCACTTCCAGACGCAGACGGGTGATGCAGGAGCCGACAGAGTCGATGTTCTGCGCACCGCCCAGCAGGCCGATAATTTCGGTGGCGATTTCGTTGTCGGTCTTATCATCCGCGTTAGCCGTCACTTCGGTGCGGCCCGGCGTTTTCACGTCGAAACGACGGATCACAAAGCGGAAGGTGAAGTAGTAAATCAGCGCCATCGGAATACCGATGATAATGGCGTTGAGGAAGTTGGTCTGGTAGCCGTTAAACGACGGCAGGATCCCGAACGACAGGTAGTCGATAAAGCCGGCAGAGAAGGATTTAGCGATATGCGCATGCATCAGGTACATGGTCATGTAGGCCAGGCCCGCCATGATGGCGTTAAAGACATAAAGGATCGGTGCCACGAAGATAAAGGTGAACTCTACCGGCTCGGTGATCCCGGTCAGGAAGCAGGTCAGTGCCGCAGAGAACAGGATACCGGCAGCGATCTTTTTATTTTTGGTGTGCGCTTCGTGGTACATCGCCAGACAGGCGGCAGGCAGCGCGAACAGCATCAGCGGGAATTCACCCTGCATGAACTTACCGGCGTTCTGGTAGGTATCGCTGCTGAAGGATTTGGTGCCTTCTTCCAGCATTTTGAACCAGATAGTCTGGTCGCCGTGGATCACCTGGCCTGCCTGTGTGGTGTAATCCCCGAACGAATACCAGAAAGAGGGGTACCAGATGTGGTGCAGACCCAGCGGGATCAGCGCGCGTTCCACCAGACCAAAGATAAAGGTCGATGCCGCCTGGTTATCCCCGTTCACCACCACCGACAGGGCGTCGATACCGGCCTGGATATGTTGCCAGATATAAGGCAGCAGCAGGCCCATCACAAAGGACAGGAACGCCGTGGCAATGGCGACAAAACGCTTACCGGAGAAGAAGCCGAGGAACTCTGGCAACTGCATGGTGTGGAAGCGGTTGTAACACCAGGCGGCGAGAATACCGCACAGCAGGCCGCCAAAGACGCCCATCTGCAGTGTCGGGATGCCCACCACCATGGCGTATTTACCGCCCTGGGAGGCCATCTCCGGCGTAATGCCGAGCACGGTGCCGATGGTGATATTGGTGACAAATACCGCCACCGCCGCTGACAGCGCCGCGATACCGGATTCAGATGCCAGCCCCACGGCCGAGCCGATGGCAAACAGCATCGGCAGGTTATCAAAGATAACGCCGCCCGCATTCATCATCAGCGGCAGGTGGAACTTATCCCCGAAGGCCAACAGCAGGCCCGCAGCAGGAAGCAGTGAGATTGGCAGCATTAAGGCGCGACCAATCATCGATAATTTCGACAGCGATTTAACAAACCCTGATATCAGACTCATGCTGATTTCCCCCGAGTGCGCTCTGTGAGCGCTTGTTATAGTGAGTAGAACGTTTTAGTAGAACGTTCTACTTATCGTGAGGAAAGCCTGAATTTCGCGCAACTGAATTTTCACATTTCAACAGATGAAATAGTGATTATTTGAAGTCGATCGATAATTAACCGTGATGGTCGTGGGGGATTGTTGAGGGAAGCTGCCGGGTGGCGGCTGGCGCCTTGCCCGGCATGGCGTTTGACTCCTCTCCGTTTGGGGGAGAGGAGGGGTAAGCGCACTCAGGCAGTAATGGTGACGCTCTGGCCTTCAAAACTCACGGTCTGCCCGGCAACAATCTTGCAACGTTTGCGGGTTTCAACCTTACCGTCAACCTTCACCAGACCATCAGCAATGACGATTTTGGCCTGGGCACCGCTTTCGCTCCAGCCTTCGAGCTTCAGCAGATCGCACAGCTCAACGTGCGGATGTTTTCCTAATGAAAAAGTGGCCATCTTACGCTTCCTCTACGTCGTGATACTCTTCGCATGCCTGCAAAGTATTCTGAATCAGTGTTGCTACGGTCATCGGGCCTACGCCACCCGGTACCGGCGTGATGTAAGAGGCGCGGGCGGCAGCATCTTCGTAAACCACATCCCCCACCACTTTGCCGCTTTCCAGACGGTTAATCCCTACGTCGACGACAATAGCGCCTTCTTTGATCCACTCGCCCGGAATAAAGCCCGGCTTACCCACGGCGACGATCAGCAGGTCGGCATTTTCGACGTGCTGACGCAGATTTTTGGTAAAGCGATGGGTGACGGTGGTGGTGCAGCCAGCCAGCAGCAGCTCCATGCTCATCGGACGGCCCACGATATTGGACGCGCCAATCACCACGGCGTTCAGGCCGTAGGTGTCGATGTTATAACGCTCCAGCAGCGTGACGATGCCGCGCGGGGTACACGGACGCAGGCGCGGCGCACGCTGGCACAGACGGCCAACGTTGTACGGGTGGAAGCCGTCCACATCTTTGTCAGGCGCGATACGTTCGAGCACCTTCACGTTGTCGATGCCCGCAGGCAGCGGCAGCTGTACCAGAATGCCGTCGATCTCGTTATCGGCGTTCAGGGTATCAATCAGCTCAAGCAGCTCTGCTTCGGATGTGGTTTCTGGCAGATCGTAGGAGCGGGAGAGAAAGCCCACCTCTTCGCACGCTTTGCGTTTGCTGCCGACATAAATTTGCGATGCCGGGTTGCTGCCGACCAGCACAACGGCCAGCCCGGGGGCGCGTTTTCCAGCGGCCCGACGAGCTGCCACTTTTTCCGCAACCTCAGAGCGCACCTGCTGCGCAATCGTTTTACCGTCAATAATCTTTGCTGCCATCAGAGAGAAGATTCCATCTGTAAGGAGTGAAAGGGGGGATGAGCATATTTTGTCAGAAGCGCGCGCTGCTGTCAGTCACACTTTGCGGATTTTCCTGTTAAGCGGCGTTGTTGTCGGGCATAGGTATGAACTGCAAGGGGATTGTACTAAAATCCATTGACTCATCGGTCATTGACCGTATAATTCCACGCGCTTCACCACTGCGAAGACATTCTTCTCTGTGCGCCCTTAGCTCAGTTGGATAGAGCAACGGCCTTCTAAGCCGTAGGTCAAAGGTTCGAATCCTTTAGGGCGTGCCATTCGCATCATAACGTCGCATTTCTCCGTCTCTTCGTGTTTCTTATTAGAACCAGATTGAAATCATGTCCGGTATTGCGCATTACCATTTACACGAGCAGAGCGTTCACACGCAGCAACTGGCCACGCTATCGGCTCAGGCGCCCGCTGCCGGAATGACGCAGACCAGCGTACCCGCCTCCTTTCAGCAGGTAACACTCTCTTCCCAGCCGATCATCGCCCAGCCTGCGGCAAGCACATCGCAACCCGCTGACCACCGTCAGACATCGGTTACCGCCACACCCGCCTCGTTTGAGCAACTGGGGCAGTACGCCAGCCTGCAGGGCTGGAGTGAAAATCAACTGGCGCTCATGAACCGCTTGCCCCAGTACCGAAACAGCCACACCGGGCCTGCATGGTCGCCCGTCGGGGGCGTTCGCGGCATCCGCAATAACAACCCCGGCAATCTGGAAGCCAGTTGGGCCTTTACCTGGCAGGGGCAGAACGGCACCGACGGGCGCTTCGCTACCTTCGCCTCTCCTGAGCATGGGATCCGCGCTCTGGGCGTAAACCTGCTCGCCTACCAGCGGCGTGGACTGGATACCATCAGCAAAATTATCTCCCGCTGGGCACCGCCGCAGGATAATAACAATACCACCGCCTATATACAGAACGTCAGCCAGGCGCTCGGCGTAACACCGACGACCCGGCTGGATGTCGCCTCGCCTGACGTCTTAACCGCCCTGAGCAAGGCCATTATTCATCAGGAAAATGGGAACGTGCCGTTTTCCGATGAGACGATCGCAAGCGGCATCGCCTCGGCGCTGGGAATGGCGGCGCTGTCGGAAAGCCCGACGCCGGTTTTGAAAGCGACAGATGGAGAACTTGCGAGTAAGGGCAATAACCCGATGGATAAGCTTACTGGCCGGTAACGGCTAGCAAAACCCCCGGCATAAATCGCTGTGCTAAAGGCATACATGATCGGCCTGGGCTATTGACTCCCCCTTCAGACAGACATTCAGGGGCAAGCTTTCCCGAAGACGATCACGCTATCGACCCGCCACAAATCTCTATTCCCGCCACACCTCACAGCGGCGTGTTAACCAACCGCACCTCTCCGAACCTCTCTTCCACGACAGGATAACCCCGAGCCATTACCGGGATGTTTTTGAACCGCTTTTTTACTTTGTGACCCTGTTTACACTTGATTACAGAAGGATAATGAGTATAGTTCTCATTCTCTTTAGTGTTTGTGGGCGCGTAGGGACTTTCCCGCATCAACAGTGAGTGCAGATCTCACACGGAACACTGAGTGTTAACGGTGGACGCTGCACAGGCCTGATGGCCCGAAATCACACTTCTAATCGCAATGTATATGCGACGCAGACGTCCACCTCAAATTCGATTTGCACGGTAAAGGATGTTCCTGATGTCAAAAAAATTGTCCGCCCTGGCGCTGCTGGTTGCTGTCTCACTCAGCGGCTGCGCCGCTCAACACACCGCGACCACCGCTCCCGCCGCTGATGCCCCGAAACCTGCCGCCCCGGCGCAGACCAACGTCGTAAAACGCGATCTGGCTGACGGCCTGTACGAAATGGTGATGAGCCCGAAAGGCGATGCGCTGTACGTTGCCAGTTCAGAAGGTTTCAAGGATGTGCAGGGCGGGGTGGTGTACAAGCTCGATCCGGCGACCCTGAAAACCATCGGCCGCAGCCATACCGATCTGAAAAACTTCGCCCTCGCGATCTCTGACGACGGCCAGACCCTTTATACCACCAACTCACTGGACGGCGGGATCAGCGCCATCAACACCGCCGATGGCAAAGTGAAACAGCGCCTGCTGTTCACCGAGCGCAACAAAGAGGGCTTCCCGTACGGTGCGCGCCAGGTGCTGCTGCATAACGACGTGCTCTACATCGGCGGCGTGGCCGATCCGGCGGTGATCTGGGTGGTAGATGCAAAAACACTGAAGCTGAAAAAGACCATCCAGAACGCGGGCCAGTGGGTCACCGGTCTGATGTGGTCTGAACAGACCCAACGCATCTACGTGGCGAATGGCGGGGGAGATATTCTGATCCTGGATCCTAAGCGCAACCGCATTGAAAAACGCTGGAAGCCGCTCGGGGATAAACCGGCGCTGCTGCTGAACCTCGCGGAAGACAGCGCCACGGGCCGCCTGTTCGTTACCGACAACTCGAAAGCCAAAACCACCCTGGTGCTGGACATCCATACCGGTGAAATCATTAAACAGCTCGATGTCGGCGACTCGCTGGCGGTGAAGTTCAACGCCAAACGCAACGAGCTGTACATCACCCAGCGTGAAAGCGGCAAGCTGCTGAGCCTCGATGCCACCACCTATGCCGTCAAGCAGACGTGGGATCTGCCGCCGAACCCGAACAGCCTGCTGCTGTCGGCTGACGGCCAGACGCTGTACGTCACCGTTAAGCAGGCGTTCAACAAAGACCACTCGACTAACGGGCCGGACAGCGTTGTGCGTATTGCCCTGAAATAAGCTTTCTCATAACAACTCAGGCCCGGCAACGGGCCATTTTGCGCGAAATTTGAACGAGTTAATCATGAACCACACCAGAAAAATGAACAAAACGCTGCTGGCTCTCGCTATAGGCGTTATCGCCCATTCCGCGGTGGCAGCGGAGAGCAAAAAAGAAGAGACCATCGTGGTGCAGTCTGCCGCCAGCGATTTTAAAGCCGGCGGCGACCAGCTGGTACCGGCCTTCCTGGACGGGCAGGTGGCGAACGGCGGCCGCATGGGGATGCTCGGTCAGCAAAATGCGATGGACGTTCCCTTTAACATCATCAGCTACACCTCCAAACTGGTGGAGGATCAGCAGGCGCACACCATTGCTGACGTGGTGGCTAACGATGCGGGCGTCCAGTCCGTACAGGGCTACGGCAACAGCGCAGAAAGCTACCGCATTCGTGGCCTGAAGTTCGACGGAGATGACATGACCTTCGGCGGCCTCTCCGGCGTGCTGCCGCGTCAGGTGGTGGACGCACAGATGGTGGATCGCATTGAGATCTTCAAAGGTGCCAACTCCCTGATGAACGGCGCGGCCAGCTCTGGCGTGGGCGGCATGATTAACCTCGAACCGAAACACGCGGGGGCAACGCCGCAGGCGAAAGTGGGCGTGGACTACACCTCGGATTCGCAGATTGGCACCACCCTTGATGCCGGTCGTCGCTTCGGCGACAACGACCAGTTTGGTGCCCGCGTCAACGTGGTGCACCGTGAAGGCGAAGCGCCGGTTGCTAACGACCGCCGCCGCACCACGCTGCTGTCCACCGGTCTGGACTATGCGGGAGATGACTTCCGTACCTCCGTGGACTTTGGGTATCAGAAGAAAACCTTCCACGGCTCGGAAACCGGGGTCAACATCTCTGGCGTAGATTTCGTGCCAGAGCCGCCGAAAAACGATCGCAACTACTCGCAGAAATGGGCCTACAGCAATATCGAAAACGAATTTGGCATGTGGCGCAGCGAGTACGACATCAACGACAACTGGACCGCCTATACCGGTCTGGGGGCGCAACACGCCCATGAAGAAGGGCTGTACAGCGGTGCGAAGCTGGTGGATAAGAGCGGCAAAGCCACCGCGAGCCGCCTGGATACCAACCGTATCAGCGACAGCGTAAGCGGCATGGCGGGGATCCGCGGTAACTTTGCGACCGGCTTTGTGACCCATAAGGTTAACGTCGGCTACTCGGCGATGACCAAAAACGAGAAAATTGCCTGGAAGATGTCGGCGGCGAAGGATAACCCGGTCACCAACATCTACCACAACACCGGTGTGGATGCGCCACCGAGCACCAACTCCAATGGGGCGGGCGGTAACTACAGCGATCCGCTGACCAGCGGCCGCACCCGCACTCAGGGCTGGCTGCTGAGCGACACCCTCGGCGTGCTTGACGACAAACTGCTGTTCACCGTCGGGGCGCGCCATCAGAAAGTGGTCATTCGTGGGTATAACAAAGTCACCGGTCTGGAAAACGCTGGCGATAGCTTCGACGGCGACCGCTGGATGCCAACCTATGGCGTGGTGTACAAACCCTGGGATGAAATCTCGCTGTACGCTAACCACACCGAAGCGTTGCAGCCGGGTAAAACCGCGCCTAACACCGCCATCAACTACGGCCAGAGCACCGGTATCGTCCACTCTAAGCAGAACGAAGTGGGCGTGAAGGCTGACTTTGGTCGCGTTGGCGGCTCGCTGGCCCTGTTTGAAATTAAAATGCCGTCTGCCATTCTCGACAGCCAGACCAAATATTACGGGCTGGATGCAGAGCAGCGTAACCGCGGCATCGAGCTGAACGTCTTTGGCGAGCCGACGCTGGGCCTGCGTCTGAATGCCAGCGCCACCTGGCTGCAGGCGGAGCTGACCAAAACCAACAACGGTGTTAATCAGGGCAACGACGCCATTGGCGTTCCGTCGTTCTACGGCGTGCTGGGTGCGGAGTATGACATCAAGCCTGTCGACGGCCTGACCGCCACCGCCCGTGTGAACCACTCCGGTTCGCAGTATGCCAATCTGGCCAACAGCAAAAAGCTGGACAGCTACACCACCCTGGATCTGGGCATGCGTTACCGCTTCGCGGTCAACAATGACCAGAACCAGATGACCGTTCGCGCTGGCATTGAAAACGTCACCGACGAAAACTACTGGTCAAGCGTTGACGACAGCGGCACTTACCTGTTCCAGGGTGAGCCGCGTACCTTTAAGGTCTCTGTCGGCTACGAGTTCTGAGTTCGACCCTCGTTATCGGGGCAGGGATGCCCCACCGTCCGTCTGTTATAAAAATGTAACAAATTGTTCTTATAGTGTTCCCACTTTGTCATTTCTTAGCCTAAAGAAAGGAAGCCATCGTGGGTAAACCTCTTAAGTCCGTATTCAAAAAAGAACATCGCGATGATGTCAGCAATCCCAGCGCTAACCCGGTATTTTCCACCGTGGCGGAGATGTTCCTCTCCCGCCGCCGTTTCCTGCAGATGGGTGCCGTTGCCGGTGCCGCCGCCTCTTTCCCCTTTTTACTCAAGCCTGAAAACGCCCTGGCCGCGGTGTCACATCCTTCAGCCCTGAGCAAAGCGGTCTCGCTCGGTTTTACCAGCATTCCGGTCTCAACCGACGATACGGTCAGAGTGCCCGAGGGCTACATTGCACGTCCTTTCTATCGCTGGGGCGACGCTACTGGCATCAAGGGCAATCTGCCAGCCTTCAAATTTGACGCCAGCAACACGACAGACGAGCAGGCGGCACAGGCGGGCATGCACCATGACGGCATGGCGTGGTTTAGCCTGCCGCAAGGGGAGCAGGATCCCGCCCATGGCCTGCTGGCGATGAACCACGAGTATATCGACAACGGCATGCTCTTTACCGACGGCACCGCCAACTGGAGCCTGGAGAAGGCGCGTAAAGGCCAGAACGCGATGGGCGTGTCGATTATCGAAGTGAAAAAGAGCGGCAGCGACTGGGAAGTGGTGCGCCCCTCCGGCTTTGCCCGCCGCATCACGGTAAATACCCCGATGCAGCTCACCGGCCCGGCGCGTCAGCAGGCGTTAATGAAAACCGCCGCCGATCCGCAGGGCGAGCAGGTGCTCGGCACCATGCAAAACTGCGCTAACGGTTATTCCCCCTGGGGAACCTATCTCACCTGCGAAGAGAACTGGTCGGATATTTTCGTCAAAAAAAGCGAGCGTAACGCGCTGGAGAAGCGCTACGGCATCAGCGACAGCGATGAGTCCTACCGCTGGAGCGAGGTGGACGACAGGTTCAACGTGGATAAAACCCCTAACGAGCCGAATCGCTTTGGCTGGGTGGTCGAAATCGATCCGTACAACCCGAACTCCACGCCGCGCAAGCACACCGCGCTGGGTCGCTTCAAACACGAAGGGGCCGCCGTCACCCTGGCCGCCGATAAGCGCGTGGTCACCTATATGGGGGATGACCAGAAGTTTGAGTACATCTACAAATTTGTTTCCGACAACCATTACAATCCGGCGGATCGCGAAGCCAACATGCAGTTGCTCTCCGCTGGCACGCTCTATGTCGCCAGATTCAACGATGACGGCTCCGGCGAGTGGCTGCCGCTGGTGTTTGGCCAGAACGGCCTGGATAAGAGCAAAGGGTTCGACAATCAGGGCGACCTGCTGATTAAAACCCGTCTGGCGGCCGATGCCGTAGGGGCGACTAAGATGGACCGTCCTGAGTGGATTGCGGTCGATCCCCATAACAGCGGCAGCGTTTACTGCACGCTGACCAACAACAGCGATCGCGGCAAAGAGGGCAAAGCGCCGGTGGATGCGGCCAACCCGCGAGCAAACAACACGTTCGGCCACATCATGCACTGGCACGAAGAGGGCGGCGATCCGGCAGCGTTACGCTTTAAATGGGACATCCTGGTGCTGGCCGGGCGAACGGACACTGCGGATGAAAAGGCGAAAGGCAGCATGAAGGGGGCCGAATTTGGCAGCCCGGACGGCCTGTCGTTTGACCATCAGGGCGTGCTCTGGATCCAGACCGACGTCTCCTCCAGCACCATTAACAAGAAAGCCTATGAGGGGATGGGCAATAACCAGATGGTGGCGACCATTCCGGGCACCAACGAGTACCGCCGCTTCCTGACTGGCCCACGCGGCTGCGAAATCACCGGCATTGCGTTCACCCCGGACAACCGCACGCTGTTTATTAATATTCAGCATCCGGGGGAGGGCGGGGACGATATTACCGACCCGGCAAACCCGCGCGCCGTTTCTAACTGGCCGGATAACAATCCGCAAGGGCGTCCTCGCGCCTCAACGGTGGTCATCACCAGAGCGGACGGCGGTATTATCGGTTCTTGATAGCCTCCCGCCGGGCAGCAACCGTTGCCCGGCGTTTAACTTGCTCCCGTCTGCCTGAAGTGTTAAAAGGTGCCCCTTCCATAAAAAGAGACAGGGGTAAGACGTGAAAAACGCGTCATCCGCTTCAGGTACTGGTGTTACTGAAGCCTCGTCGGAACAGACACCGACGCTGCATCGTGGTTTACAGAACCGACATATTCAACTTATCGCACTCGGTGGCGCTATCGGCACCGGGCTGTTTCTCGGCATCGGTCCTGCCATTCAGATGGCCGGTCCTGCCGTGCTACTGGGTTATGCCATCGCGGGCATTATCGCTTTTCTGATCATGCGCCAGCTCGGCGAGATGGTGGTAGAAGAGCCGGTATCCGGTTCCTTTGCCCATTTTGCCTATAAATACTGGGGGCCGTTCGCCGGTTTCCTCTCTGGCTGGAACTACTGGGTGATGTTCGTGCTGGTGGGCATGGCAGAGCTGACCGCTGCGGGCATCTATATGCAGTACTGGCTGCCAGAGGTACCCACCTGGATCTGGGCGGCGGTATTCTTCATCATCATTAACGCCGTTAACCTGGTGAACGTGCGCCTGTACGGAGAGACCGAGTTCTGGTTCGCCTTAATTAAGGTGCTGGCCATCATCGGCATGATCGGTTTTGGCCTGTGGCTGCTGTTCTCCGGTCACGGCGGCGAGCGGGCGACCCTCGACAACCTGTGGCAGCACGGCGGCTTCCTCGCGACCGGCTGGAAAGGGTTGGTGCTGTCGCTGGCGGTGATCATGTTCTCGTTTGGCGGGCTGGAGCTGATTGGCATTACCGCCGCTGAAGCGCAGGACCCACATAAAAGTATCCCGAAAGCGGTCAACCAGGTGGTGTACCGTATTCTACTGTTTTATATCGGTTCGCTGGTGGTGTTGCTGGCGCTCTACCCGTGGGTGGAAGTGAAGTCTGACAGCAGCCCGTTTGTGATGATTTTCCACGATCTGAACAGCAACGTGGTGGCGTCGGCGCTGAACTTTGTGATTCTGGTGGCCTCGCTGTCGGTCTATAACAGCGGCGTCTACTCCAACAGCCGCATGCTGTTTGGCCTCTCCGTACAGGGTAACGCGCCGAAGTTTTTAACCCGCGTCAGCCGTCGCGGCGTCCCGGTGAACTCGCTGCTGCTCTCCGGGGGCATTACCTCGCTGGTGGTGCTGGTCAACTACCTGCTGCCGCACGAAGCCTTTGGCCTGCTGATGGCGCTGGTGGTCGCGACCCTGCTGCTGAACTGGATCATGATCTGTCTGGCGCACCTGCGGTTCCGCGCGGCGATGCGCCGCAAAGGACGCGAGACGCAGTTCAAAGCGCTGCTCTATCCGGCGGGTAACTATCTCTGTATCGCCTTCCTGGCGATGATCCTGGTGCTGATGTGTACCATGGACGGCATGCGCACCTCGGCCATCCTGTTGCCGGTGTGGATTGTGTTCCTGTTTGCGGCCTTTAAACTTTCCAGAAAGTAAAGCGTTGGCCCTCTCCCGGTGGGAGAGGGCTTCAGGCCGCACCATTCCCGTTTTCGCATTGCGGCGCGGCGCTTGTAACAGCCTACAAAAACCGTAAACCAGGTAAGCACAGCACTAACCGCAAAAATGCCGCAGGGTAATCAAAAATGAAACGCCACCCGCTTCCCGGTGGGCAGAATGACATCAATACTCACTTCACCCCCTAATGCCGTAACATAGCGTTTAAGCGTAGAAAGACGCGGATCATTATCCGGTTGCTCAATTTTCGCAACGGTAGGCTGTTTAACCCCCATCGCGGCAGCAAGTTCAGTTTGCGATATGTTGAGTTCTTCCCGGAGCTGGTTGAGCGCGACAATAATGCGCAGATCCTCAACTTTAGCGGCAATTCGCTCCTGACTTTCCTGGCTCTGCTGGGCCATGAGTTCTTTTAACGTAGCCATTCGGCCTCCTTACTCGCCAGATAATCGCTGAATTCAGCGTCAGCCATGGTGATCATATCTTTATAGAATCGCTTTTCATTTTTTCCCGTCTTATTTCCAGCACATAAAATTATGGCTTTACGAACAGAATCGAAGGCAAAAAAAGCACGAACCGGATCCCCTGCATGCTGAATGCGTAGCTCTTTCAAATTCGCGTAATGTGAGTTTTTAACTGTATCGACCCAGGGACGGCCCAGCTGTGGACCGTACTCTGAGAGGATATGCATTATAGCCAGGACATCTTCTTTCAAGGCTTGTGTCTGGTGGTTAAACCACTTGTCAAACGTATCCGTTGTTTCGACTTCCCACATAACTATTTCCTTATAGCCTTTTGGCTATAAAAGATTATAGCCAAAAGGCTATAACTGCAACTGCAACTATATTGCGGCGCGGCGCTCTCACAAGCCTGACAACCCCTATTCCGGGCAAGGCGCACCTCTCACCCGGCACCTGCTCGCCCCAATCCAAACCTTTATCGTGACCCTCCTCGCACTTCTGAATCGATCCACAGGATCTTTATTTTGTAATCGATTACTTTTCATTTGATACGGTTTGTAATCGATTACTTTTTAAGGGTGGGGATGATCATGGTGTCAACAACTGAAAGTAGTGGAAAGGTGATAGGGCAGCACCGGATGCTGGTGCCGCGCCTGTCGCTGATGATGTTCCTGCAATTTTTTATCTGGGGTAGCTGGTCAGTTACCCTCGGTCTGGTCATGACCCAGCACAACATGTCATTGCTGATCGGCGATGCTTTTTCTGCCGGGCCGATTGCCTCTATTCTGTCGCCGTTTGTCCTCGGCATGCTGGTGGACCGCTTCTTCGCCTCGCAAAAGGTGATGGCGGTAATGCACCTCGCTGGCGCGGCAATCCTGTGGTTCGTGCCGGGGGCATTAATTGCGGAAAACGGTGCGCTGCTGATCGGCCTGCTGTTTGGCTACATGCTCTGCTACATGCCGACCCTGGCATTGACCAACAACATTGCCTTCCACAGCCTGGCGAACGTCGATAAGACCTTCCCGGTGGTTCGCGTATTCGGCACTATTGGCTGGATTGTGGCCGGGATCTTTATCGGCGTGACCGGCGTGGCGTCCAGCGTCACCATCTTCCACGTAGCGGCGGCCAGCTCCGTCCTGCTGGCGCTCTATAGCCTGACGTTGCCGCACACGCCGGCGCCGGCCAAAGGGATGCCAGTGCAGATGCGCGATCTCTTCTGCGCCGACGCCTTCGCGCTGCTGAAAACCCGTCACTTCTTTATCTTCTGCCTGTGCGCGATGCTGATCTCCGTTCCGCTGGGCACCTACTACGCTTACACCGCGTCCTATCTGGCCGATGCCGGTATCGCTGATGTCAGTACCGCCATGTCCTTTGGCCAGATGTCTGAAATCTTCTTCATGCTGGTGATCCCGCTGCTGTTCCGCCGTCTGGGCGTGAAATATATGCTGCTGATCGGCATGCTGGCGTGGTTCGTCCGTTACGCCATGTTTGCCCTGGGCGTGAGCGAAGAGGGACGTATCCTGCTGTATCTCGGCATCCTGCTGCACGGCGTCTGCTATGACTTCTTCTTTGTGGTGGGCTTTATCTACACCGACCGCGTGGCGGGCGAAAAGGTAAAAGGCCAGGCGCAGAGCATGATCGTGATGTTCACTTACGGTATCGGCATGCTGCTCGGCTCACAGATTTCCGGCGCGCTGTACAACCGCCTGGTGGCGGGGCAGACCGTTCCACAAGCCTGGGTCACCTTCTGGTGGATCCCGGCGGTGGCGGCTGCGGTCATCGCGCTGATTTTCCTCTTCTCGTTCAAATATGACGAAGAAAAGGCGCACTAACTGGAGGTGGTATGAGGACAATTAAAGGTCCAGGCATTTTTCTGTCGCAGTTTATCGGCGGGCAACACCCGTTTAACACGCTCGACGGGCTGGCAGGCTGGGCAGCGGAAAAAGGCTACAAAGCGTTGCAAATTCCCTGCAATCACAAGGCGATATTTGACGTGGAGCTGGCGGCAGAAAGCCAGACCTACTGCGATGAGATAAGCGGCAAGCTGGCGCAGCACGGGCTGGTGGTAAGCGAGCTGTCCACCCATCTGGAAGGTCAGCTTATCGCCGTGAATCCGGCCTATGACGAGGCGTTTGATAACTTTGCCCCGCAGGCGGTGCGCGGCAATGCCGCTGCCCGCCAGGCATGGGCCACCGATATCGTGAAAAAGGCGGCGGTTGCATCGGCACGGCTTGGGTTGACCGCCCATGCCACCTTCTCGGGATCGCTGGCCTGGCCGTGGATGTATCCCTGGCCGCCCCATAACGAGGCGCGTTTCCAGGAGGCGTTCAGCGAGCTGGCCCACCGCTGGCGTCCGATTCTGGACGCCTTCGACGAGCAGGG
This sequence comes from Leclercia sp. GLN_9, assembly GCF_043105735.1. Lineage (NCBI taxonomy): Bacteria > Pseudomonadati > Pseudomonadota > Gammaproteobacteria > Enterobacterales > Enterobacteriaceae > Leclercia > Leclercia sp. GLN_9. Next base: position 39,862 of record NZ_JBICLV010000010.1, on the reverse strand, counting down.
GGTAAATGTCTGCTATGAGATCCACCCCGGAGAAGATCTGCACGACGGCGTGACCTTCGAGCGTTTTCTGGCGCTGGTGGACAACCATCCGCGCTGCAACATTCTCTACGATCCGAGCCACCTGCTGCTACAGCAGATGGATTATCTGGCCTTTATCGACCACTACCACACCCGCATCAAGGCGTTCCACGTTAAAGATGCCGAGTACCGCCCCAACGGGCGCAGCGGCGTGTATGGCGGCTATCAGAGCTGGATCAACCGCGCAGGGCGCTTCCGCTCGCCGGGCGACGGGCAGATCGATTTCAAGGGCATCTTCAGCAAGCTGACGCAGTACGACTATGACGGCTGGGCGGTTCTGGAGTGGGAGTGTTGCCTGAAAGAGGGCGATACCGGCGCGCGGGAAGGACGTGAGTTTATCTCCCGCCACATTATTCCGGTCTCCGACCGGGCGTTTGACGATTTCGCCGCAGGAGAACTTCATGATTAACGTCGGCATTATCGGCAGCGGCTTTATCGGCCCGGCGCACATCGAAGCCCTGCGCCGTCTCGGCTTTGTGCAGGTCGTCGCCCTGTGCGACGGCACCCAGGCACAGGCCGAGGAGAAGGCCCGGGCGCTGAACATCCCGCATGCCTACGGCAGCGTGGAGGCATTGCTGGCGCACCCGGATCTCCACGTGGTCCACAACTGCACGCCAAACCATCTGCATGCAGAGATCAACCGCCAGATCCTGCGTGCCGGGAAGCATGTCTTTTCCGAAAAACCGCTGTGCATGACCCCGGACGAGGCGCAGGAGTTGGTTGCGCTGGCGGAGCAGGCGGGCGTGGTGCATGGGGTGAGCTTTGTCTATCGCCAGTTTGCCATGGTACGCCAGGCGGCGAGCATGGTGGAGGCGGGCACGCTCGGACGGCTGTTTGCCGCCCATGGCAGCTACTTGCAGGACTGGATGTTGCTGGAAACAGATTACAGCTGGCGTGTCGACGCCGCGCTCGGGGGGGCATCGCGTGCGGTGGCCGATATCGGTTCCCACTGGTGCGACACGATCCAGTTTATTACCGGGCGGCGCATCACTGAGGTGATGGCTGACCTCTCTATCGTCTGGCCGACCCGCAAGGCGAACGTGGCCGGTCATCAGACCTTCAGCCAGGCAGCCGACGCCGTCTATGAAGACAAACCCGTCACCACCGAGGATTTTGGCTCGGTGCTGTTCCGCTTCGACGATGGCAGCAAGGGCAGCTTTAACGTCTCGCAGGTGAGCGCCGGACGGAAAAACCGCCTGAGCCTGGAGGTGAACGGCAGCGACGGCTCCGTGGCCTGGGATCAGGAGGTGCCCCAGCAGCTGTGGGTCGGCCATCGCGCGCAGGCTAACCAGACGCTGACGGACGATCCGGGGCTGATGAACCGTGACGTGGCCGACAGCGCCCACTTCCCGGGCGGCCACATCGAAGGCTGGCCGGATGCGTTTAAGAACATGATGGCGCAGTTTTATCGGGCGGTACAGGCGGGCAGGATGCCCGAAAAGCCGCTGTTTGCCACCTTCCATGACGGGGCGAACGTGATGTATATCATTGATGCCATAGTGAAAAGCCACCAGCAGCAGCGCTGGGTCAGCGTCGTGCAGTAACACCTTGCCCGGTACGCCGGGCAATGAATTTATGGTAGCCTGCTGCTAACGCTAACTGCAGGATCACTCGTCGCTATGTCAATTCAGAAAATCGCCCAACTGGCGGGCGTCTCGGTGGCGACGGTATCGCGTGTGCTGAATAACAGCGATACCGTCAAAGCCAAAAATCGCGATCGCGTCTTGCAGGCGATTAAAGAGGCTAACTATCAGCCCAATCTTCTTGCCCGTCAGCTGCGCACCTCGCGCAGCTTTATGATCCTGGTGATGGTTTCCAACATTGCTAACCCGTTCTGTGCTGAGGTGGTGAAGGGCATTGAGGAGCAGGCTGAGAAAAACGGCTATCGCATTCTGCTGTGCAACTCCGGCTCCGATATTGAACGTTCCCGTTCAGGGCTAAGCCTGCTGACCGGTAAAATGGTCGATGGCATTATCACCATGGATGCGTTTACCCGGCTCACCGAGCTGGCGGCGCTGATTGGCGATGCGCCCTGGGTGCAGTGCGCTGAATACGCCGATGCGGGTGCGGTCTCCTGCGTGGGAATTAACGACGTCGATGCCTCCCAGCACGTGGTCAGCCGCCTGGCCGACGGCGGGCGTCAGCGTATAGCCCTGATCAACCACGACCTGAGCTACAAATATGCCCGCCTGCGCGAGCGGGGCTACAAAAGCGTGCTGCACCTGCGCGATCTGTCGTATCAGGCCATTGAATACGCCAGCGATCTCAGCGCGGCGGCCGGCATGGCGGCCATGACCCGACTACTGGCGGCGGAACCGCGCCCGGATGCGGTTTTTGCGGTGTCCGATACCCTGGCCGCTGGTGCGTTGCGCGCCATCGAAAAGGCCGGTCTGCGTATCCCGCAGGATATCGCCGTGGTGGGGTTCGACGGCACTGAACTCTCTGAAATGGTCTCGCCGCCGCTCAGCACCATCAAGCAGCCGTCGCGGGATATCGGGCGTAAGGCGGTCGATCTGCTGCTGAATAAAATCGACAACCCCGACGCCCCCACCGAACGGGTGATGATGAACTGGCGCTTTATTTCCCGCGCCAGTAGCTGAGTTATTTCGCCAGGACGCCTGCCAGTGAGCGAATATCGTTTCCGGTCGGCGTCTGGTGAATGCGCAGACCAAATTCATCAATCACCGCGAAAATATGGTCGAAAATATCGGCCTGAATGGCTTCATATTCCGCCCAGATCACGGTGTTGGTAAACGCATATATTTCAATCGGTAGCCCGTTGGCGTCCGGTGCTAATTGCCGCACCATCAGGGTCATATCCTGGCGAATACGCGGATGGTTGCGCAGATATTCATTCAGGTAGGCACGGAAGGTGCCAATATTGGTCATCCGGCGCATGTTCAGAACCGAATCACCTTCGCCATTCTCCTGATTCCACAGCGTAATTTCTTCGTGGCGCGTGGCCATATAGGGCTTCAGCAGCTTCGCCTGTATTAACTGCTGTTGTTCCTGCTCGTCGAGAAAATGGATGCTGGTGGTATCGATGTTCAGGCTGCGCTTAATGCGCCGTCCGCCGGAGGCCGACATGCCGCTCCAGTTGATGAAGGCATCGGAGACCAGCGCCCACGTCGGGATAGTAGTGATGGTGTTATCGAAGTTACGCACCTTGACGGTGGTCAGGCCGATGTCGGTCACCGTACCGTTGGCACCGTATTTCGGCATCTCCAGCCAGTCGCCGAGCTTGAGCATATCGTTGGCGGAGAGCTGAATGCCCGCCACCAGCCCTAAAATGGGGTCTTTGAATACCAGCATCAGCACCGCCGCCATCGCCCCCAGGCCGCTAATCAGAATGGCGGGGGACTGGCCGATCAGCAGGGAGATAATCAGGATCCCCACCAGAATGGCGCTCACCAGCTTAATGCCCTGGAAAATCCCCTTCAGCGGTAGCTGCGAGGCGGTGGCCATTTTTTGCGACAGATTGAAGATCACGTCCAACAGCGAGAAAAACGCCAGCAGGGCATACACCATCACCCACAGCTTTGCGCAGGTGGTAAGTATTTCCGCCGCATCGCTGCCTTTTTGTAGCCACAATACCGCCTGGACATTGACGATTATCCCCTGCAGGGTAAAGGCCAGACGGTGAAATAACTTATTCTCGGTAATGATTTGCAGCCATAAATGGCTGCTGGCCCGGGCGCGTTTTTCAAAAGCCCGCAACACGATTTTGTGCAGAATAAAGTGAATAATGACGGCGGTAAGAAAAATAATGCCAAAGATGATCGCGATTGAAGTGGTGTGATTAATTTCAATGCCTGACTCTTCGATCAGGGAAATGAACTCCTGCATAACGTCTCCTGTATTAATGCAGCCGCCATAATGGCGGCTGCGGATCTATTATGCAAATTCGCAGGCTTATTTTACCGCCTGACAGGTCTTCACCACCGGCAGGCAGAGGCGGTGGCGCAGCCGCAGGGTGGCGAGTGCCAGCACGAGCATCATGACGGTTTCGACAACCAGGAAGACGTTAATCGCCTGGGCGTAATCCCCGTGATGGTTGTGCAGGGCATGAAGTAAGATCGCGCCAAACAGGGCCGGGCCGAGGCCAAGCGCCGCCTGTTGCAGGGTGCTGAGAATGGCGCTGGCGGCCCCGGCGTCGTCGGGCTGAATATCGCGCATCCCGATACGGTAGAAGCTGTTCACAATCAACGCCTGGCCGTAGCCCACCAGCCCTGTCGCCGGGGCGAGGGTCAGGGCAGTGTTCGCCATTCCCCAGTAGCGGAAGGTGGCGATCAACGCCAGCAGACCGGTTATCTGGATTGCCAGACCGGTCAGCAAAATCGTGCTGGTGCTGTAGCGGGCAATCAGGCGCGGGGCAAACCACGCCGAGACAAAGTACGTCACGCCGAGGGCGATAAAGCTGTTACCGGACTGCCAAGGTGCCATTCCCAGACCGGTTTGCATGGTCAGCGCCATGCAGAACATAAACCCGGACCAGACGCTGAAAAAGAGTACCGCAATCAGCACCCCGAAACGGATGCTGCCGAGTTGTAGCAGACGCGGCGGGATCAGCGGGTGGGCACCTTCGCGCTCTTTTTTACGCGCATTCAGCGCCATTAACCCGGCCAGCGGAACAATGGCGATAAGCATGGCCTTCAGCGGCCATGACCAGTGCCACTGCGGACCGAGCGCCATCGGGAACAGCAGGCAGCAGAGGATGACGGCCAGCAGCGCGGTGCCCGGCCAGTCGATGCGCGACGGCGTATCGCGGCGGGTTTCCGGCACGTAGCGACGGCTCAGGGCCAGCACCAGCAGACAGATCGGCACGTTGATAAAGAAGGCGTTACGCCAGCCCAGCCCGGCGATATCCGCCGACACCAGCCAGCCACCGCCCATCTGCCCGACGATAAACGCAATCCCGCCGATGCCGCCAAACAGGCTAATCGCCTTCGCGTGGGCGCTGCCTTTGAGCGTCACGTGCAGGGTGGCGAGAATTTGCGGCATGATCAGCGCCGCCCCGGCACCCTGGACGACGCGCGCGGCCAGCAGTTGCTCGATATTCCCCGCCATGCCGCACAGCAGCGAGGCCAGGCCAAAGCTCGCCACGCCCCACATAAACAGACGACGACGGCCAAGGTTATCCCCCAGCTTGCTGCCGAGCGCCAGGCAGACGGCAAAGGCCACGCCGTAGAGGGCAACAATCAGCTCCAGTTCGGTGGCGGTGGCGTGCAGGGAGTGGGTAATAGAATCCAGCGCCACGTTGGTGATTGAGGTATCAATCAGCGGCAGCATCTGGCCAGTTAACAGCAATATCAGGCCTGCCCGGCCCGGTGAAACAACTGACGTATTCATGGTGACTCCATTGCGTCAAACAGCGTAGCGTCGTAGCATCAACCATCTGATAAACGGGTACCAGTTCTTGCTTATACTGGTACTGGCACTACCATGCAGGGGGCAATATGGCGCTGATGTCTGAACCCGTCACCTCACTCCAGGATGACACCCGTAAACAGCTGGGCGCATTTTTACGCGCCCGACGAGAAAGTCTCGATCCGCAGCGCCTCGGCTTACCGCGCAGCGGCCGCCGTCGCACGCCGGGCCTGCGCAGGGAAGAGGTGGCCCTGCTGGCCGACGTGGGCGTAACCTGGTACACCTGGCTTGAGCAGGGCAGGGATGTGAACCCCTCCAGCGCGGTGATGGCGGCGGTGGCGAAAGCCTTGCAGTGTACCCCGACCGAAGCCCGGCACCTGTTCCTGCTGGCCGGATTGCCACCGGGCGAAGCGCCCCAGGCGGTCTGCTGCGAGGGGATCAGCGAGGGCACCCGTCGTCTGCTGGACACCCTGATGCCAAAACCTGCCAGCATTCAGAAACCAAATTTCGATATCGTGGCGTGGAACGACAGCTTCGGTCATCTGATGGGCGTGGATTTCAACGCCATTCCCCCGGAAGACCGTAACTGTATTTATCTGTTCCTTACCCACCCGGCGTGGCGCGCCCGCCTCGGTAAGCGCGATGACGTGCTGCCGATCTTTGTCTCTTACTTCCGCGCGGCGATGGCCGAGCACCGGGGCGATCCGCAGTGGGAGGCTAAACTGGCGCGCTTCTTTGCGGTCTCTGAGGAGTTCAAAACCCTGTGGCACCAGCGCAACGACGTGCGCGGCGTGGAAAACCAGCTCAAGCTCTTTACCCATCCTGAGCTGGGCGATTTTCATCTCCAGCAGATGTACTGGTACTCCGCCCCGCGCAACGGCTCGCGGCTGCTGGTTTATCTGCCAGTGGATGACGCAGGCGAGCGCGCGCTGGCGTGGCTGACGGAGCAGGCACAATGAACGTCACCCGCAAGCAGGAACGCCTCCTGCGCCGCGCCCTCACCGAGTGGCAACAGGAAGGGGCACTCACCCCCGACGAGCATCAACGTCTGGCCAGTAGCTTAAAACGCGTCACCCTGGACTGGCAGCGCCTCAGTCGCTACGCCTTCTGGACGGCTATCGCCTGCGTCATCATCGCTATCGGTAGCCTGTTTGCTGACAGCGAACTGATGGCGCGCATTATTGAATTTTTTGCCTTCTCAACCCTCGCCCGCATCGGGCTGCCTGCGCTGGTTGCCGTGCTGTTCTATCTGTGGGGATTCAGCCGCCAGCGGCGGGAAACGCAGTGGCACTACAGCACCGAGGCGATTTTATTCCTCGGCGTATTTTTTACCGCCATCGCCCTCTGGCAACTGGGGGAGCGGCTTGATACCGGCAGCGGCCATATCGCGCCGCTGTTCCTGCTGGGTTGCGTCATTTATGGGCTGGTCGGGTTCTTAGGCCGCTCTGGCCTGGTGTGGCTGTTCTTTTTGCTCTCGCTTGGCAACTGGTTCGGCGCAGAGACTGGCTATATGTCCGGCTGGGGAGCCTACTGGCTGGGGATGAGCTACCCGATGCGCTTTATCTTATTTGGCGGCGCGCTGCTGGCTCTGTGCTGGTGGCTGCGTGGGATGCTGCGCAAACGCCATCTGTACACCACCAGTAAAGCGATGGGGCTAACCTATCTGTTTGTCGCTCTGTGGATCATGTCGATTTTTGGTCATTACGATATCGATAATGGCGGGTACGGTGCTACCCGTGCGGCGCTGCTGCCGTGGGTGCTGCTGTTTGCCGTGGCGGCGGGGATTTGTATCTGGATCAGCCTGAAAACCGACGACGGCATGCTGCGCGGGTTTGGCCTGACCTTTCTGGCCATTAACCTCTACACCCGCTATTTCGAATACTTCTGGGATGGAATGAACAAGGTGCTGTTTTTCCTGCTCCTGGCGGCATCGCTGGCGGTGATTGGACGTTATGCGGAGCGGATCTGGCACGCGGGAAAAGCGGCGAAGTAAATCTTTTGCGAGGGGGCTTCCGGGATCGGCAGCCCGTTCTGTAAAAGGCTCTCAAAACGCGTAAGGTGGGTTTTAATTTAAACCAACCTACTGAATCTACGTCATTTAGATGAAGAGTAATGTGGACTATACTTACGCGATGAGAAACCACCCGTGTCGCCACTGATGATTGATTCCGCAGATTTCAGCCAAAAACTCGGCCTTATCTCCCGAAACGTCGAACATACCGAAGCGTTTCTGGCACGGGGCACAATGGATTTTCACCTGCCGGGTTTTTTGCTTCCTGTGGGATACCAACTTTTGAAATCGCGTTATGGCGATGAATACCGTCTCGTGACCACCGATAGCGGTAAGCCTTACACGGCCTATGCCGTTAAGCTGGCGTTTCATAAAGAAATTACCTTTCCCCACGGTGCCGCTACGCAAGTTATGGTCTGGCGTACGCCACGCGCTGTCCATCAACGCGTGATAAGCGGATTACCACAATTATTCTTTCAGTGGGTACTCAGCGAATACGACATTGTTGTGTCAGACAGCGAACAAACCGGAGACGGGCAGCGCTTTTGGCTACGGATGATCGACTGGGCGTTTAACATGAATTATCAGATCGGTGTGGCGGACGGCACTGTCGGGGAAGAGTGGCATTTAACGCCGATTCATTCTTACGCTGAACTGGAAGAGCGCTGGATTACGTTCGCATGGGGAGACGATCGTGACGTGCATCCGCATCGCAGACTGGTTATCAGTAAAAAGTAACGGGCCGCTATCTGCGGCCCGTTTGTCTTAGCACTCAGTCACAACCGTGCTCAGCGGCAGGCGCGATTTTGGCAGCGTGGCGTTGAAATCTTCCACGCTGTGATGGCCAACCGGCACCACCACAAGGCTGGTGAAGCCTTTCTCTTTCAGGCCAAACTCTTCGTCGAGGATCGCGGCGTCAAAGCCTTCAATTGGCACGGCGTCCAGACCCATCGCGGCCACGCCCAGCAGGAAGTTGCCGACGTTCAGGTAAACCTGTTTCGCCATCCACTGGTGGTCATCTTTCAGATCGACACGGTGCAGATCGGCAAAGAAGGTGCGGCCTTTGTGGTTGGCGGCTTTCGCTTCCGGGGTGGCGAAACGGCCATCGGCCTCTTCCTGATCCACGACGCGTGTAAGCCATGCATCGTCCATCGCGGTTTTGGCGCAGAAGACCACCACGTGAGAGGCGTCCAGCATTTTGCGTTCGTTGAAGACAAAGCCACCGGCTGCGGATTTCGCCACGCGGGCTTTACCTTCTTCGGTGCTGGCCACAATAAAGTGCCATGGCTGCGAGTTGGTGCTGGACGGGCTGTACTGCAGCAGGGTTTTAATCTGTTCCGCCTGGTCGGCAGTCAATTTTTTGTTCGGATCAAAGGCCTTGGTAGAGTGACGCTTCAAGGCAACAGAGATGATATCCATTACGACTCCTGGGATTAAGTGCAAAAGGGAAAATGATACAAAGGGAGGTGAACAAAGGTAAGGGCATTCCGAGCGCTTAACCGCCGGGGCGTAACCGTTTTTGCTCTTTCTTCGGCAACTTATCCACCACCAGATGCCACGAATCGTTGACCAGATCGGCTATCAGCTCAGGGGTGATATCCTCCGCCGCGTAAACCGAGATCCAGTGCTTTTTATTCAGATGGTAGCCCGGCTCGATCCCGCGGTAGATCTGCTGGTTAAGCAGCGATTTTTGCGGATCGGACTTCAGGCTGACGTGCTGACGCCCGTGCGCCACGCCCATCAGCATAAAAATCTTGCCGCCCACTTTGAACACATCGTATTCCGGTCCAAACGGCCAGCAGTGCTCGGTAAAGGGCAGTTCCAGTGCCGCTTGCTGTGCGCAGGCGGCGAGCGTTTTACTGTCCATGGCTATCCTCTTCGGCCAGCGCGCGCCACATGGCTTCAAAACCCAGCGCCTTGAATTCGGTGGCGCGCGCCGGTTCGCGGGTGGCGAAGGACATGGTTGTCTCCGCCAGCGATAAAAACAGCGCATCGCCAAACAGACGAAAATCTTCAGACATAAACACCGGGCGGATATGACGGCGGCAAAGCTCATGCAGTTCCGGGAACATCTCGTGCACCGCCTGTTCGGTCTCGGCGTTGATCTTCTCGCTCACCCCGAGCTGGCGGATCGCACCGTGGGCCATCGGGTTACGGATCCCCCAGTCAACGTAGCTGTTCCAGATATTGCGGGTATGCTCTTTCGGCTGGGTGAGGGCACGATCCATATTCGCCAGCATGGTCTGGCACAGATCCTGTTTCAGGTGCAGGTAGAGGGCATTGAGCAGATCGTCTTTGGTGGCGAAATAGCGAAACAGGGTGCCTTCAGCCACCCCTGCGCTGCGGGCGATTAACGCGGTTGAAGCCGCAATGCCCGACTGGGCAAAAGCGGAGGTTGCCGCGTCCAGCAACGCCAGTTTTTTATCTTCACTTTTCGGACGAGCCACTGCATTTCCTCCAGTTTATGTGCAAAAACCTTGATTGAATCATGCTCTTTGCGGGGCTGCAACGCGGAATGTCAAAGTTCTTAAAACGTCTTGACGACTTTCGCATCACTCCTATAATGAGTGCTTACTCACTCATAATCAAGTTTTGCCCGCGCAGGCCATCGGATGGGGCGCGAATTCGGGTCGGGATATGAAAAAGCGTTTTATTATTAGCCTGGTGGTAGTGATGATTATTGCATCAGCGGCGAGTTTGCCGTTCGTACTGAATGCCGGATTCGGCCAGCCGCCACAGGGCGCGCAGCTAAGTGAGTTTGCCGCTTCGCCGCAGTATCGCGACGGGCAGTTCCATAACACCTTGCCCACGCCGGGCTTTACCGGCAACAAGAATATGCTGGCGGCCTGGTGGGATTTTCTGGTGACGAAGCGTGAAAACGCGCGTCCGGCCCAGCCCCTGCCGCTGGTCAAAACCGATCTGGCGCAGCTGCCGCTGGACCAGGACACCCTGGTCTGGCTCGGTCACTCCTCGTGGTATCTGCAGCTGGCGGGCAAACGTATCCTGATCGATCCGGTCTTCAGCAATTACGCGGCGCCGTTCTCCTTCCTCAACAAAGCCTTTGCCGGGGAATATCCGTGGCACGCGGAAGAGATGCCCGACATCGATCTGCTGATTATCTCCCACGATCACTACGACCATCTCGACTACGCCACCATCAAGGCGCTGCTGCCAAAGGTGAAGCGCGTGGTCACGCCGCTCGGCGTGGGTTCCCATCTGCGTTACTGGGGCATGGAGCCGTCCATCATTGAGGAGCGGGACTGGGATCAATCGGTGCGCATCAGCGATGACCTGACCGTACACGTCCTGCCCGCGCGCCATTTCTCCGGGCGCGGGCTGAAGCGCAACCAGACGCTGTGGGGCAGCTTTATGTTTGTCACCCCGCAGCAAAAGGTGTTCTACAGCGGGGATTCCGGCTACGGCCCGCACTTTAGCGCCATCGGGGAGCGGTTTGGCAGCGTCGATCTGGCGATCATGGAGAACGGGCAGTACGACCAGGACTGGAAGTACATCCACATGCAGCCCTCTGAAACGGCGCAGGCCGCCACGGATTTAAATGCCAGGGCGGTAGTGCCGGGTCACTCCGGGCGCTTTGTACTGGCAAAACACACCTGGAACGACCCGCTGATCAAGCTTTCGCAGGCCAGTAAGGATAAACCCTATCGCCTGTTGACGCCGGAACTCGGGGAGCCACTCAGAGTGAATGATGCCACGCAACAATTTCGCGCGTGGTGGGAATAATGTTTAATCGAAGAGCAGAGGGGGAGAGCAGCATGACTATTTCCGCTCAGGTTATCGACACCATAGTCGAGTGGATCGACGACAACCTTCATCAGCCGTTGCGTATCGAGGATATCGCCCGCCATGCGGGTTATTCCAAATGGCACCTCCAGCGGCTGTTTATGCAGTATAAGGGCGAGAGTCTGGGGCGTTACATTCGGGAACGTAAGCTGCGGCTGGCGGCGCGGGATCTGCGTGAATCGGACGAAAAAGTTTACGATATTTGCCTGCGTTACGGCTTTGACTCCCAGCAGACCTTTACCCGCGTCTTCACCCGCACCTTTAACCAGCCGCCCGGGGCTTACCGCAGGGATAACCCCAGCCGGGCACACTGACGGCATCGAACGTTGGCCGGGTAGGGCGTAGCCACTACCCGGCGTTTTTGTTGGCACAATGCCGTATTGTCCGGTGGCGCAGCGCTTACCGGGTCAACAAAAAGCACCTTACCAGCTGTAGTTCACCGTCGCTGTTATCGTCCGGCCAATGCCGTAGAAGCATGCCGTATCGCTGGCGCAGGAGGCCACGTATTTGGTGTCGGCGATGTTATTGACGTTAAACTGCAGATTCGCCCCCTTCAGGCTGCTGTTCAACTCGCCCAGCTCATAGCTCACCATCGCGTCATACAGATCCACCGAAGGCACCTTAAAGGTGTTTTTCGCGTCGCCGTAGCTGGTGCCGATATAGCGCATGCCCACGCCAGCGGTCAGGCTCTTTAGCGGCCCGCCAGGCAGGGTGTAGCTGGCGAACGCCGAGGCCATGTGCGCCGGAATGCGCGCTGGCGTTTTGCCTTCGGTGCCGGCCACCGTCGTGCTCTCGGTTTTCGCGTCGGTGTAAGTGTAAGAGCCAATCAGATTGATGGTGTCCATCAGCGTGGAGTGAACTTCTGCCTCAACGCCTTTCGAACGCACTTTGCCCGCATTCTCGAACCAGCCTTCGGTGCTGTTGTAGGTCGCCACGTTATCCTGGGTTAAATCGTACAGTGCCAGGGTCATTAGCGTGGTATCAACCGGCTGATATTTGAGGCCGATCTCCGTCTGCTCACCGGTGGTCGGTTTAAACGGCCCTACGCCCGGTGCCCGGTTGGTTTGCAGGTTCGGTTCAAACGAGGTGCTGTAGCTGATGTACGGCGACAGGCCAAAGTCGAAGGCGTACAGCAGGCCGGTACGCCAGGTGAATTTACTGTCATTCTGCTGAGTAAAGCTGCTATCGGTGAAGTCGTTAGTGCGTACTTCGCTCCAGTCATAGCGCCCGGATACCAGCCACTCCCAGTTATGCCAGCTCATCTGATCCTGCAAATACAGGCCCATCTGATCGAGGTTTTGCTGTTCGTTACTGGCGGTAGTAAAGCTGCTTTCATCCACATTCACGCCGTAGACCGGGTTCATCCAGTCGAGGTTGTACTGCGAACCGCTCCCACGTTCCAGCAGCTGTTTATCTTTACTGGTTTTATAGTCGAATCCGCCGAGCAGCGTATGGCTCACTTGCCCGGTATCCATCAGGTATTCCAGCTGGTTATCCAGGCCAAACTCGTTGGTGGTGCGCTCTTCATGCTGGGCGCGGCGGGTCAATACCGAACTGTTGGCGGCGCTGGTGGCGTAAACAAGATAACGATACTTCTGCTTGATAGTGGCGTAACGCGCGTTCTGGCGGAAGATGAGGTTATCGGCGAACTGATGTTCCAGCTCGTAGCCGATCATCGTCTGCTCGCGCCAGGATTGATCGTAATCCGGGTCGCTGACGTTAAAGTCGCGCGGGATGTATTTGCCGTCGACGCTTTTCACCGTCCCGTACGCGGGCAGAAAGTTGCGGTATCCCGCGTCGGGATCTTTCTGGTAGCTGGTGAGCAGCGTAAAGCGGGTCTGATCGTTAGGATACCAGGTGATCGCTGGCGCAATCGCCATGCGCGTCTCTTTATAATCCTCTACCTGATTATGCTGGGTGCGGGCAATCCCGTTAACACGATACAGCACGCGGCCATCGTCGCTGAGCTTGCCGCCGAAATCAAACGCGCCCTCCGCGAGGTGGTTATTGCCGGTGCGGAACTGAATGTTGTGAATAGATTCAGAGGTCGGGCGCTTGCTGGTCATGCTGATTAATCCACCCGGATTGACCTGGCCAAACAGCACTGATGCCGGGCCACGAACCAGCTCCACGCGCTCCAGTAACCAGGGGTCAATCGTTCCGGTCTGTGACGAGGCGGTGGCACCGAAGCTCAGGCCGTCGAGGAATTTCGGCACATAGCTAAAGCCACGAACAAACACCTCATCGTTGCGGTTAGACGATCCGCGGTACTCGGTAAACACCCCCGCCGAATAGCGCAGCGCCTGCGAAACGGAGGTCACATCCTGCATGTCCATCTGATCGCGGGTGATCACCGATACCGACTGCGGCGTCCTCACGATCTCTGCACTGGTCTTGGTGGCAGAGAGCGTCTTCGTTGCCACAATCCCCTTCACAGGGGCGGTAGGATCTTCACTCGTCCCCTGCGTCACCGTCATGGTTTCTTCTCTATTTTCTGCCTGGGCCGCCACGCTGACCGTGGCCAGACTCAGGAGCCATGCCTGCATTATCTTATTATTTTTAAACATGTTTTTTTAACGTCCTTGGTTGCTATCGCCATAAAACACCGGTTAATTCTGCTAGATGATATTGCAAACTATTACCATTTGCATTAGCGTTATTAACAAATTTCGTCGGGGAACACGCGGTAATGAAGAGGGCATGGAGTGGATTGTTATTAGGGATAGTGACGCTGCCCGCGGTGGCGGTGACGTGCGAACATTCGTCCCTTCAGGGAGACATTCAGGGAAAGTTTGATGCCAGCGGTGAAGTCTGTTTTATCCTGCCTGAGCTGAGTGAAAACTATGTTTCTGCCACGCTGAACGGCGTGACGGATGCTCGCCTGCTGGACGCGCAAAACCGCCGCATTCGCACGCTGGTTGAAAATGGCCCCGCCGACGGTGAACACACCCTGTTGTTTGCTCTGCCCGTGAAGCAAAACGCGTCTCTGGTGCTGCACGGCGAAGCTGGCAAACCCTGGCGTTTTCAATGGCGGATGAAAGAGACCTCTGCCTTACCACGCGTACAGATGCTGGAGCCTGAAAGCCCCACGTTGCAGGCGCTGGCAAAAACGGTTGCTGCCGGTGGGAGTACTGATGCGTTCTGGCAGACGCAGATTCGGCAGGGAACGCCGATGGTGGAGCCGGTAGACGCCAGCCATAAGCGCGTCACCTTCCTGTGGCGCGGCGCGCGCGGCAACGTATTTATTCTCGGCTCGCCGGCGGGAGATCACGACCCGCTGTTCCGTCTGGGCAAAAGCGACGTCTGGTTTCGCAGTTACGTCGTGCCCGCCGATACGGTGATGCAGTACAAGCTCGCGCCTGATGTCCCCGTGTTTGACGGCTCGGCGCGGGATCAACGACGGGCGATCCTGGTGAGCGCCCAGGCCGATCCGCTCAACCCGAACACCTTTGGTGAACAGAAGGCCGATCGCTGGAACCGCTATTCTCTGCTCGATCTCAGCCCGGCACGTTACTGCTCGGTGCAGGCCGCCGCGCAGCCGCTGGTGAGCGGCACCCTGACCCGCCAGATGCTGAGCAGCAAAATCCTCGGCAATTCCCGCGAAGTGATGCTTTACAAGCCGCGCGGCGCTCAACCCGCCCGCTGGACGTTAATCCTGTTCGATGGACAGATCTATCAGGATGACTACCATTTCGCTAACGTGCTGGATGGCCTGATAGCCCGTCATCATCTGCCCCCGGTCAATGTCGTGTTTATCGACAGCCTCGATCACGCCCGACGCAGTAAAGAGCTGCCGCCGAACCCGGCTTTTGCCGATTTTATGGCGCATGAACTGTTGCCGTGGTTGCGCGGGCAGGGCGTGGCGATGCAGCGGCAGAAAACGGTGCTGGCGGGTTCAAGCTACGGGGGGATCGCCTCCTCATGGGTGGCGCTGCGCTACCCGCGACTGTTTGGCAATGTGTTGAGTCTTTCTGGCTCTTACTGGTGGGCGCCGAAAGGTGAAGCACCAGGCTGGCTGACGCGGCAGTATCAACAGTCGCCGCAGTATCCGGTGCACTTCTGGCTGCAGGCCGGGAAGTTTGAAACCACGGGGCCGGGTGGGGGGATCTATCGCACCACGCAGGATTTCGAACAGGTGCTACGGGAGAAAGGCTATCGCGTCAGTTTCCACCCGTGGTCGAGCGGCCACGACTACGCGGCCTGGTGTGAAGCGTTGATCCACGGGATGCGTGATTTCATGGGCTTACGACGCCAGTGAAAACCAGCGGCGCCAGATAAAGCGCAGGATAAAGAACTCAACGGCACCGAGGACTAAAAACCACAGGCAGAATAAAATGGTGTAAAGCTGGTTCAGATCGACCATGTGAAAGGTCTGAACCAGCTTTTGCGCCAGCACCAGCCCAAGGGACGGCGCAGGTAACAACAGGCAGGACAGCAGGGCCATCAATAAAATGCCCCCCGCAGTAAGCAGCGATTCTAACGGGTGTTTCATGATTATGTTAATCGTCAGTTAAAAATAACATTGTCACGGATAGGGCTTCGTAAAGCAATATCAACCGTAAAGCAGGCGGGCGATAAATAATCGCCCGTTTATTCGCTATTATTTACTCTCATCATGTGCATTAATTCAATTAACCTGCGTTAATGTAAATTATTGTCACCCTCCGGCTAATAATCTTACAAAGGTATAAGTGCTATATCCAATTAACGTTGCAATAACAATGGCAGCGATAATATATAACGCCAGACGCCGACCGCGATAAATACCAAACATGCTTATCCCTCGTTTAGTTTAGGTTTAAAAATAATTTGTAAAAATCACTGTAACGAAATGAAACGTTCTCTGTTTAATGCCATCGACAGAAATAATAGTGCGTTAAATTAATTGCCGTGACAACCCATTAAATTAACGCTCACGATTTTTAAAAGCAGACATGGAATTCAGGCTTTTGCTCACCGCAAACTGAAGGAGCTGAAATATGACCAAAATGCATCACCCCCATACGCCCCCGTCCAGCCAGGACCGCGCCCCGACGCACGCTTATCAGCAGACCGTCGAGCAGACCCTTGCCGCACAGCGCAGCACCATGGCCGGACTGAGCCGCGCAGAGGTGCAGGCGCGCCTGCAGCAGCATGGCCCGAATGCCCTGCCAGCAAAAAAAGCCAGACCCGCATGGCTGCGTTTTCTGGCCCATTTTAACGATGTCTTAATTTACGTATTGCTGGCCGCCGCGGTTTTAACCGCAATAATGGGCCACTGGGTGGATACGCTGGTTATTCTGGGCGTGGCGGTGATTAATGCCTTAATTGGTCATATTCAGGAGAGCAACGCCGAAAAATCCCTGAGCAGCATTCGAAATATGCTCGCCAGCGATGCGCGCGTTATTCGTGAAGGCGTTCACGAAACAATACCTACAACTGAAATAGTTCCCGGGGATATTATTGTATTACGCGCTGGCGATCGTATTCCCGCGGATATGCGAGTGATTGAAGCGCATAATTTACGTGTGGAAGAGGCGATCCTCACCGGCGAATCCACGGTGGTTGATAAACATATTCAGCCGTTAACCGGAGAATTAACCCTCGGCGACCGGACCAATCTGCTGTTTTCCGGCACCACCGTCAGCGCGGGCGGTGGCATGGGCGTGGTGATTGCTACCGGCCAGGAAACGGAACTGGGCCACATCAATCAGATGATGGACGGGATTGAAAAACACCGCACCCCGCTGCTGGTGCAGATGGACAAGCTCGGCAAAGCCATCTTCGGGCTGATCATGGCGATGATGGCCGCGCTCTTTGTCTTCAGCCTGCTGCTGCGGGACATGCCGCTCGGCGAACTGCTGCTGTCGTTGATTAGCCTGGCGGTGGCGGCGGTGCCTGAAGGTCTGCCTGCCATCATCTCGATTATCCTGTCGCTGGGCGTACAGGCGATGGCGCGTCAGCGGGCAATCATCCGCAAGCTGCCTACCGTGGAAACCTTAGGGGCGATGACCGTAGTGTGCTCGGATAAAACCGGCACCCTGACCATGAACGAGATGACCGTTAAGGCGATCATCACCGCCGACAGCTGCTATCGCGTTGAGGGCGACAGCTATGCCCCGGAAGGCAAGATCTGCCTTGAGGGCAGCGACGAGCCGGTGCAGATCCAGCCGGGCACCGTACTGGAGCAGTATCTGCGCACCGTCGATTTGTGTAACGACAGCCAGATGATTCAGGACGAGCGCGGCCTGTGGGGGATCACCGGCGGGCCGACCGAAGGCGCGCTGAAGGTGCTGGCGGCGAAAGCCCACCTTGCACCGGTGATGACCACGCTTATCAACAAAATCCCGTTTGACTCGCAGTACAAGTACATGAGTACCCACTACCAGATCGGTAGCGAGGAGCAGATCCTGATCACCGGCGCGCCGGACGTGATTTTTGCCCTCTGTGCAGAGCAGCAGACCCGTAACGGCCCAGAAGCCTTTAACCGCGCCTACTGGGAAGCTGAGATGGAGCGCTATGCCCGTCAGGGGCTGCGCATGGTGGCCGCGGCGTTCAAACAGGCTCAGGAGGGGCAGGCGCTGACCCATGATGCGCTGAACCACGGCCTGATCTTCCTCGGCATCGCCGGGATGATGGATCCGCCGCGCCCGGAGGCGATCGACGCTATTCACGCCTGCCAGCAGGCCGGGATCCGCGTGAAGATGATCACCGGGGATCACCCGCAGACGGCGATGAGCATCGGGCAGATGCTGGGGATCACCAACAGCGCCCAGGCGGTAACCGGCTATCAGTTGGAGCACATGGACGATGGCGAACTGGCGAAAGCGGCGGTGGAGTATGACATCTTCGCCCGCACCAGCCCGGAGCATAAGCTGCGTCTGGTGAAGGCCTTGCAGGAGCAGGGCGAGATCGTCGGCATGACCGGCGACGGCGTAAACGACGCACCGGCTCTGCGCCAGGCAGACGTGGGCATCGCCATGGGCATCAAGGGGACCGAAGTCACCAAAGAGGCGGCGGATATGGTCCTGACGGACGATAACTTCGCCACCATCGCCAGCGCGGTAAAAGAGGGGCGTCGCGTCTACGACAACCTGAAGAAGACCATTCTGTTCATCATGCCGACTAACCTCGCGCAGGGTCTGCTGATTGTGATTGCTCTGCTGGCCGGGAACATCATTCCGCTGACGCCGGTGCTGATCCTGTGGATGAACATGGCCACGTCCGCCACGCTCTCCTTCGGCCTGGCCTTTGAAGCCGCCGAGCGCAACATCATGCGCCGTCCGCCGCGTCAGACCGGCCAGCACGTGATGGATGCTTACGCCGTATGGCGTGTGGCCTTCGTCGGCACCCTGATTGCCGTTGCCGCCTTTGCGCTGGAAGCCTGGCTGGCCCCGCGCGGCCACAGCGCCGAGTTCATCCGCACCGTGCTGCTGCAGATGCTGGTCTGTGCGCAGTGGGTCTACATGATTAACTGCCGCAACACCGAAGGCTTCTCCCTTAATCGCGGCCTGCTGGCGAACAAGGGGATCTGGCTGGTCACGGGCGTGCTGCTCCTGCTGCAGCTGGCGATTATCTACCTGCCGTTTATGCAGATGCTGTTCGGCACCGAAGCCCTGCCGCTGCGCTACTGGGATGTCACCCTGGGTATGGCGAGCGCGATGTTCTTCATCGTCGAGATCGAGAAGCGACTGACCCGCAGGTTCCGTAAGGCTGCATAACTGAAAACGTAAAACCTTACCCCTCACCCTAACCCTCTCCCCATAGGGGAGAGGGAACAGTCCGGCACTCTCCTTCCACCTTTTTGGAGTGGGAACCGCTCGGCACTCTCCCTCCACCTGTGGGAAGAGGGAGCTGCTCGGTTTTCTCCCTCCACCTGTAGGGAGAGGGAACCGCCCGGTTTTCTCCCTCCACCTGTGGGGTGATGGAACCGCCCGGTTTTCTCCCTCCGCCTGTGGGGTGATGGAACCGCCCGGTTTTCTCCCTCCGCCAGTGGGGTGATGGAACCGCTCGGTTTTCTCCTCCCACCTGAGGGAAGAGAGGACGGCTCGGTTTTCTCCCCCCACCTGCGGGGAGAGAGGACGGCTCGGTTTTCTCCCTCGCCCCTTTGGGGAGAGGGCCGGGGTGAGGGGAAAATTACACTGAGGTACACCCATGAAACTCCCGCTCCTGTTCGTGCTTCTCGCCAGCACCCTGCAACCCGCATTTGCCGCCGCCATTCCCGTGCGCGTCGCTACCGTGGAGCAGACCGCCCATGCCGCCGAGCGCCAGATCCCAGGGCGCATTGAAGCCATTCACACCGTTGAGCTGCGCGCCCGCGCGGAAGGCGCCATTACCAAAATCAATTTTCGCGACGGACAGTATGTGAAAAAAGGCGACCTGCTGTTCGAGCTGGACGACGCCGAGCCGCGTGCCGCCGTGCGGCTGGCACAGGCCGAAGTGCAAAGCGCCGAAGCCACCCTGCGCCAGGCGCAGCAGCAGCTTTCCCGCTTCGAAAGTCTGGGCAGCAATAACGCCATCAGCCGCCACGACGTGGATAACGCCCGCATGCAGCGCGACGTTGCCCGCGCCGCGCTGGAGCAGGCGAAAGCCCGGCTGGAAACCCGCCATGTCACGCTGGGGTACACGCGCATCACATCACCCATCGATGGCCGCGTGGGCCACAGCCGCTTTCACGTGGGCAGCCTCGTGAATCCCTCAAGCGGCGTGCTGGTGGACGTGGTGCAGCTTGACCCGATCCGCATCGCCTTTGCGCTGGAAGAGGGGGCGTTTGCCACCAAAGCCGGACAGCATGCGGATATCAGTGCCCTGAAAAAGGCCTGGCAGGCGCTGATAGACAGCAACGGCCAGCGCATCAGCGGTGAACTGACGTCAGTGGACAACCGGATCGATCCGCGCACCGCCAGCGTGATGCTGCGCGCCGAGTTTGCGAATCCGCGCCATCAGCTGCTGCCCGGCGGGAATGTGAATGTCTTTCTGCGCCCGGCAAGCGTTGAGCCGGTGCTGACTCTGCCCGCCGCGGCGGTGCAGCAAAACGGCGACGGATTCTATGCCTGGGTGGTTAACGCCGACGGCAAAGCAGAAATGCGTCCGCTGGCCGTCGCCGGGCAAATTGGCCAGCAGTTCCGGATCGCGTCCGGCGTCACTTCCGGCGAGCGAGCGATCACCGACGGCGCGCAGCGCGTGCAGCCGGGCGCGGCCGTTCAGATTCTCAATTAAGGAGCCATCATGCTGACGTTTTTCATCAAACGCCCGCGCTTCGCGATGGTGATTGCGCTGGTGATAACCCTGTTGGGGGCCATCGCGCTGAGAATTATTCCGGTAGAGCAGTATCCGCAGATCACGCCCCCGGTGGTGAATGTCAGTGCGTCCTGGCCGGGGGCCAGCTCGGCTGACGTGGCGGAGGCCATCGCCACACCGCTGGAGACCCAGCTTAACGGCGTGGATCACATGCTCTATATGGAGTCCACCAGTTCCGACGAGGGCACCTACAGCCTGAATATCACCTTTGCGGCGGGCACCGACCCGGATCTGGCTGCCATCGATGTGCAAAACCGCGTGGCGCAGGCCGTGGCGCAACTCCCCGCCGAGGCACAGCAAAACGGCGTACAGGTGCGCAAGCGCGCCACCAACCTGATGATGGGGGTAAGTCTTTACTCCCCGGATAACACCCACACGCCGCTGCTGGTCAGCAACTACGCCAGCACCCATGTGCGTGAGGCGCTGTCGCGTTTGCCGGGCGTGGGGCAGGTGCAGTTGTTTGGCGCACGGGACTATAGCATGCGCATCTGGCTGCGACCGGATCGCATGAACGCCCTCAACGTGACCACCGACGACGTGGCGCAGGCGCTGCGCGAGCAGAACGTGCAGGGGGCGGCCGGCCAGGTGGGCACGCCGCCGGTGTTTAACGGCCAGCAGCAGACCCTGACCATCAACGGGCTGGGGCGTTTAAATCAGGCTGAAGACTTTGCCGATATCATTATCCGCGTCGGTGAGATGGGCCAGCTGGTGCGCCTGAAAGATGTCGCCCGCATCGAACTCGGCTCGCGTAGCTACAGCGCGGGCGCACAGCTGAACGGGCATGACTCCGCCTATCTCGCCATCTACCCCACGCCGTCCGCCAACGCCCTGCGGGTGGCCGATGCGGTGCGTACGGAGCTGGAGCATCTCTCGACGCGCTTCCCGGACGACCTGGTCTACGAAGTCAAATTCGATACCACGCAGTTTGTTGCCGCGACCATCAAAGAGATTGGCGTTTCGCTGGCGTTAACCCTGCTGGCCGTGGTGGTGGTGGTCTCTCTTTTCCTGCAGAGCTGGCGCGCCACGCTGATTGTTGCGCTGGCGATCCCGGTGTCGCTGGTGGGCACGTTTGCCGTGCTCTATACGCTCGGCTACTCCGCCAACACGCTGAGCCTGTTCGCCCTTATTCTGGCGCTGACCATGGTGGTGGATGACGCCATCGTGGTGGTAGAAAGTGTTGAAACGCTGATGGCGGAAGGGCAGAGCCGCACGGCGGCGACCGCGCAGGCGCTGCGCCAGATTGCCGGGCCGGTGATTGCCACCACCTTGGTGCTGCTGGCGGTGTTTATCCCGGTGGCGCTGCTGCCGGGGATTGTCGGGGAGCTGTACCGCCAGTTTGCGGTGACGCTCTCGACCGCCGTCACGCTCTCAAGCCTTGTGGCGCTGACTCTGACGCCTGCCCTGTGCGCGATGCTGCTGCGCCCGCGCCCTGCGGCAGTCTACCGTGCCTTCAACCGCGGGCTGGATGTTACGCGCAACTTTTACATTCGAATCTTGAGCCTGTTTACCCTGCGCCCGTGGCTGGCGCTGCTGGCAACCGCAGGCGCTGCCGTCGTGGTGGCATTCAGCTTTATGTCGATGCCAAAAGGCTTCCTGCCGCAGGAGGATCAGGGCTACTTCTTTGCCAGCGTTCAGTTACCGGAGTCGGCCTCGCTGGAACGCACCGAAGCGGTGATGGCGACGGCCCGGGCGCTGATTGCACAACATCCGGCGGTGGAAGATGTGATTCAGGTCTCCGGGTTTAACATTCTCAACGGCACCAGCGCCTCCAACGGCGGGTTTATCTCCGTGATGCTAAAAGACTGGAGCGAGCGTCCAACCCTGGACGAGGTGATGGGCACGCTTCAGCGCCAGCTGCTGGCGTTGCCGGAAGCGACCATCATGACCTTCGCGCCGCCGACGCTACCGGGGCTGGGGAACGCCTCAGGTTTCGACCTGCGCATTCAGGCCCAGGCAGGACAAAGCCCGGTGGAGCTGGAGCGCGTCACCCGCCAGGTGCTGGCAAAAGCCAACCAGCATCCGCAACTGAGCCGGGTATTCACCACCTGGAGCAGCAACGTGCCACAGTTGACGCTGACCGTCGATCGCGAGCGTGCCGCCCGTCTTGATGTGCCCGTCTCTCGCATCTTCAGCAGCCTGCAGACCGCCTTTGGCGGCACGCGTGCCGGGGATTTCAGCGTCAACAACCGCGTCTACCACGTGGTCATGCAAAACGAGATGCAGTGGCGCGAGCGGGCGGAGCAAATCAGCGAGCTGTTCGTGCGCAGCAATAACGGCGAGCGGGTACGCCTGAGTAACCTCGTGACCATCACCCCCACCGTTGGCGCACCTTTCCTGCAGCAGTACAACCAGTTCCCGTCCGTGTCGGTAAGCGGTTCGGCAGCTGAAGGCGTAAGCAGCAGCACGGCGATGGCAGTGATGGGTGAGATTCTGGCGCAGAACCTGCCAACTGGATATGACTACGCCTGGAGCGGTATGTCGTATCAGGAGCAGCAGACCGGGAACCAGGCGATCTGGATTGTGCTGGCAGCGGTGGTCATGGCGTGGCTGTTTCTTGTCGCCCAGTACGAGAGCTGGACATTACCGGCAAGCGTAATGCTTTCGGTGCTGTTCGCTATCGGCGGGGCGCTGGTATGGCTGTGGGCGGCCGGTTACGCCAACGACGTGTACGTGCAGATCGGCCTGGTGTTGTTAATCGCCCTTGCCGCGAAGAACGCGATTCTGATCGTTGAGTTTGCCCGCGCGCAGCGCATGGCGGGCAGGGCGATAGTGGATGCCGCGAGGGAAGGGGCCTCCCGTCGCTTCCGGGCGGTGATGATGACCGCAGTATCGTTCATTATCGGGGTATTACCGATGATGCTGGCGACCGGGGCGGGCGCCCAGAGCCGTCGCATCATCGGCACCACGGTGTTCAGCGGCATGCTGGTCGCCACCGTGGTGGGGATAGTCTTTATCCCGGCGCTGTTTGTGCTGTTCCAGCGCCTGCGCGAGTGGGGGCACCGGCTTACGGGCTAGTGGCCCACAACTCGGCATGTTTTTGCACCAGGGAGATGAGCGAGCCACCGTCTGCGATAAAGTCCCGCATGCGCTGCGCCTCGCTCTTGCCCTGTTTGAGCATCAGGGTAATTTCCTGAATCGCACTCGATGCCCCCAGCTTCTCCGCAGACGGCGCGACTTGCTCCAGCAGCCAGGTGAGATCTTCGGCGATGGTTTTCTGCTCTCCGGTATGCACGTCCGTCAGGATCCCGTCCAGTCCGTAACGACAGGCCTGAAAACGGTTAAAACGGTACAGCAGAAAATCTTTTTCCTGATGCTTATAGGGGCGTGTGGTCAGCAGCCAGTGCGACGTGGCCTGGATCAGCCCGGCGATATTAATGGCATGGGCGAGGGTGAGCGGCGTATCCATCACCCGCACCTCCACCGTGCCAAAATGGGGGCTGGGGCGAATGTCCCAGTGCAGATCTTTAATGCTGTCGATCATGCTGGTGTGGCTCAGGCGACGGAACAGCCCTTCGAACTCCTGCCAGCTGTTGACCCACGGCATCAGGCCGTTGTCCGGGAATCCGGAGAAGATATTGAGCCGCGATGAGGCAAACTTCGTGTCGGTGCCCTGCATATAGGGTGAGCTGGCCGCCAGGGCGATAAAGTGCGGCACAAAGCGCGACAGGCCGTGCAGCAGGTAGATGGCCTCATCGCCGGTGCGACACCCCACATGGACGTGCTGGCCGAACACCGTCGCCTGCAAAATCAGATAGCCAAAGCGCTCCAGCGTCACGTTATAGCGCTCATCTTCGCACACCTGCTGACGCTGCCATTTCTGAAACGGATGGGTGCCGCCGCCGCAAATCTGAATATGGTGCTTCGCCGCTGCGCGCAAAATGCTCTGCTGCATGGCGGAGAACTGCGCTGCCACCTGGTCGATGTTGTGGCACACGCCGGTCGCGATCTCGAGCATGCTTTCGGTGATATCGTGCTTCACCTCACCAGCTTTAATGTCATTTTTCACGGCGTCGATCAGGGCAGAGGAGTCCTGGCTTAAATCGTAGCCCGGCGGGTTAACCACCTGCAGTTCGAGTTCAACGCCAAGGGTGAAAGGTTCAGAGGAATGAAAGTCGGGTAAAGGCATAGCGCACTCCGTTGTCTGTTATCAGTTGAGTATAGACAACGGGTGATATTCACCTTTTCCCCATAGCAACGAAACCCGACCGGGTTCAAAAGCTAATCATATTGACGTTTCAGCGGCCTTATCGTTATTAATATCGCCCTGATTATGAACACTACGGAGTAAGCGATGGTCTCATTTCGTCCGCTGACAGAAGATGAGTATCCTGCTTATCTTGACTATTTTATTCACGATTATGCCGATGAGATCGGGTCAAACTATGGGCTCTCTCAACCTGATTCGCTTGCCAGAGCAAAGCAGGAAATCGCCGAAATGCTTCCTGAGGGCGTGAATACGCATGGACACGTTTTATGCTCTCTTGTTGCGCCGATAGATCAGACCAACAGGCAGGTCGGTTATCTCTGGTACAAACCCGATACGATGATGCGTTCAGTGTTTATCTATGATTTTCATATTTTCACAGCCTGTCAGGGGCAGGGGCTGGGTAAACAGACTCTTCGCGATTTGGAAGCGCATCTGCGCGAGCAGGGTTTCAAGGAGATCAGACTGCGTGTGGCAGGTGATAATGCTCGTGCCCGGCACCTCTACGAGACCAGCGGTTTTGGGGTTACGGGCGTCAACATGAGCAAGTCTATTGTGGGTCTCGCGGAAAAAAGGACCTGAGGATGCTATTATCCAGGCAGCAACCGACATCCTGAGGATAACGCATGAGCAACGACGTACCGATTAAATATTATGACATCGTGGATGAGTACACGACGGAAGCCGCAACGCCGGTGAGCGAAGCAGAACGCGATCCCCTGGCGCTCTATTTCCAGCTGTTGATCACCCGTCTGATGAATAACGAAGAGATCAGCGAAGAGGCGCAGACCGAGATGGCAGTCGAAGCGGGTATCGACACGAAGCGCATCGATGATATCGCCAATTTCCTCAATCAGTGGGGTAATGAGTAGTTCCTGCATGAAAGGCATAGTCTGTGCAGGCGTTGTGCTTTACACTGCGCGCGGCAAAAATTGAGTTGGTAAACGATTAATCAGGTGGTAAAGGCGATGAACGGAACAATCACGACGTGGTTTGCAGATAAGGGTTTTGGATTTATCAAAGATGAAAACGGCGATAACCGCTATTTTCACGTGATTAAGGTCGCCAACCCTGATCTGATTAAGAAAGATGCCGCAGTGACGTTTGAACCTACCACCAACAACAAGGGTTTGTCAGCGTTTGCGGTAAAAGTCATACCGGAAAGCAAATACATCTTCCTTGATGGCGAGCGTCATAAAATTACCGCCATCAAGTCGTACCTGGTGTACCGCGAAGAAGAGCCTGCCGAAGCCCGGATTGATAAAGAAAACGGGGTGCTGACGGTGAAGAGCCTGATGGGCAATATCGCCCCGAAATCAACCGCGAAAGCCGGGGAGATGCGTTCGGTGAAAAAGCTGGCGATCACCACTTTCTCGGGCAGAACGTTCATCTTCTCAGAAGATGAGATCGACATCGATGCCACGGTGAAACAGCTGCAGAGCCTGAAGTAATCTGCCGGCTGGCGTTACCCGGCCTGAGAAAGTGCGGCCTGATGCTCTCACCCCGTGGCACTCACCGGGTGCGCGAACCCTAAAAACGGCGACCTGGTCGCCGTTTTGCTTTTACCTTCCAGCCCGCGTAAGCGCCGCAAGGCTTTGCCGCTATTTCATCCGATGTTCACCCGCGTTTAAGGCTTCGCGGTCAAAGAAACGCGCGATCGCGCCACCCGCCATTAACGCGGCCCGGTCTGACATATGGGCAATCACATCCGCGTCATGGCTAACCAACAGATAGGTCATTCCGTGCTGCTTTTTCAGGCGATTCAGCAGGTTAAGGATCTCCGCCTGCACCGACATATCCAGCGCCGAGGTGGGTTCATCCAGCAGCAGAAGCTGAGGGCGTAACAGCAGCGCCCGGGCAATCGCCACGCGCTGACGTTGTCCGCCGGAGAGCTGGTGGGGATAGCGCTTGCCCGCGTCGGCGGTCAGCCCCACCTGCTGCAGCGCCTCCGCCACCTTTTCTGCGATCTGCGTTTCACCGTGGATCTGTAACGGCTCCCCCAGGGTGCGTGACAGGGTGTGGTTCGGATGCAGCGAGGCCCAGGGGTCCTGAAAGACCATCTGCACGTTGCGCCGCAGCGCGCCGGTAAAGCGCATCCCGGGCTGGAGCCGGTCGCCCAGCACCTGAATGTTGCCGTGCCACTGGCGCTGCAGCCCGGCCAGCACCCGCAGAATGGTCGATTTTCCGCAGCCCGATTCACCAATCAGGCTGAAGGTTTCGCCTGGCTCAATCGCAAAGCTGGCCGCAGAGACCGCCGTTTTCTCACCGAAAGTCACCTGAAGCTGTTCTACATTAACGAGTGCCATGAGGTGTCTCCTTCCACGGCTGAGTGCGGTCGAGCGTCGGCAGCATCTGCCCGAAAGTGCTGGCATCAGGGCGGCAGGTCCACAGCGTCTGCGTATAGGGATGGGTGGCCTGGGAAAGCTGACTCGCCGCCATCTCATCCACCTTCTCCCCCTGATACATCACCAGCACGCGGTCGCAATGTTCCGCTACCAGCGGCAGATCGTGGCTAATCAGCAGCATCGCCATCTGGCGTTGCGCGCACTGCTCTACCAGCAGCTCAAGGATTTGATTCCGCAAGCGTGCATCAAGCGCAGAGGTCGGTTCATCGGCAATCAGCACCCGTGGGTTGTTGATAAGCGCGATGGCGATCATCACCCGCTGGCCCATACCGCCAGAGAGCTCCCCCGGATAGCGGCTCAGCACCGCGTCGGTCAGACCCACAGCGTGAATCATCTCGCGGATGCGTGCCACACGCTCCCGGCGCGGCAGCGACTGGTGCAGGGTTAATGCTTCATCCAGCTGCGCCTGCACGTTTTTCACCGGGTTGAGGGCGTAGCGCGGATCCTGAAGCACCATCGCAATCTCATTGCCGCGCAACTGTCGCCAGCCGCGTGGCGACAGGGTGGTAAGGTCGTGCCCCAGCACAGTGAGCTGTTGTGCGCTGACCCGGCCTGGCGTTCGCACCAGCCCCATCAGCGCCCGGGCGGTCATCGACTTGCCCGAGCCGGACTCCCCGACCACCGCCAGGCGTTCATTGCCCAGGGTAAAGCTGACGTTGTTGACGACCCGTGCGGCGGGATAATCAATCGTCAGGGAATCGACAATAATGCGTGGTTCAGTCATGTTGTGGCTCCAGCACGTCGCGCAGGCCGTCGCCCAGCAGATTAAAGGCCAGGCTGGCAATCAGGATCGCCCCGCCCGGAATGGCGGCAATCCACCACTGATCGAAAATGACCTGCATCCCGTCCGCGATCATCGCCCCCCATTCAGCCATCGGTGGACGCGCGCCCAGACCGAGGAAGCCCAGCCCGGCCGCTGCGAGGATAATTCCCGCCAGATCGAGCGCCAGCCGCACAATGGCCGAGGGCAGGCACAGCGGCAGAATGTGCCCCAGCAGCAGGCGAAAACCACGAATGCCCATCATCTCGGCGGCGGCCAGATAGTCGCTGTGACGCAGGCGCTGGATCTCGCTGCGCGCCTGACGAGCGTAAGCGGGCCAGGTGGTTAACGCCAGCGCCAGCGCGCCGTTAACCAGCCCCGGGCCGAGCATGGCGACAAAAGCAAAGGCGAGGATCAGCCGCGGCATCGACATCACCACGTCGGTGAAGCGCATCAGCACCCGCTCCAGCCAGCCGCCGTAGTAGCCGGACAAAATCCCCACCAGCAGGCCCGCGGGCAAGGTAATGACCGTCACTAAGGCCACCAGCCCCAGCGCCGGTCGGCTACCGTAGATCAGCCTTGAAAGCAGGTCACGCCCGTAGCTGTCGGTGCCAAGCCAGTGTTGGGCATTCGGGGATTGCAGACGGGCGGCGGCGTCCTGCCAGTTCGGATCCAGCGGAGCCAGCCACGGGGCGAACAGCGCCACCAGCAGCAGCAGGGTAATAATGATTAGCCCACAAAATGCCGCTGGCGAGCGGCGCAGACGACGCAAAAACAGATAAAACGGCATCAGCGCACCCTCGGGTCAGTGAACCGCACCAGCAGGTCGGTCAGGTTATTAATCAGCACGAAACAGACGCCGATCAGCAGCGTCCCGCCCATGATGGCGGTGGTATCCCCGGCGAACAGGGCGGTCGTGAGGTAACGACCAATCCCCGGCCACGAGAACACGGTCTCTGTTAACACCGCCCCTTCCAGCATGCTGGTGTAGGCCAGCGCAATCACGGTGAACAGGGTGCTGCGAATATTGGGCAGCACGTGGCGCAGCAGGATGGTCATTTCGCCCGCCCCTTTGGCGCGTGCCAGCAGGATGTACTCTTTATTCATCTCACTCAGGCACGCCGAGCGGGTCAGGCGGGTGATGCTCGCCAGTGAATAGTAGGCCAGGAGCAGCACCGGCAGCACCAGATGGCTGGCGGCATTTTTGAAGGCCGCCATGTCGCCGGAAAGCCAGGTGTCGATCAGCGCAAATCCGCTGCGCGGTTCGACGGTGTATTGCCAGATATCATCCAGCCGACCTGGCCCGGCGCTCCACTGCAGCTTCGCGTAGAACAGCGCCAGCATCAGCAGCCCGAGCCAGAAAATGGGCACCGAGTTACCGAGCAGGGTAAGCGTGCGGATAACCATATCGAGCGGCGAACCGGCGTACCGGGCGCACAGCACCCCCGCCATGACTCCCAGCAGTGAACCGAGAATTAACGCCAGAGTAGCCAGCTCAAGGGTCGCCGGGAAGGCGTGCAGTAGATCCTGGAGTACCGGTTGCCCGGTGGCGCTGGCGGTGCCGAGATCGCCGTGCACAAGATCAACCAGATAATGCCAGAACTGCACCGGCAGCGGCTGATCCAGCCCAAGCTGGTGGCGAACCTGATCGTAGGTGGACTGGCTGGCGTGATCGCCAACGATCTGCAAAACGCGATCGACCGGCGAGAGCGCGGAGAGCGCAAAGGTCACGAGCAAAAGCCCGAGCAGCGTGAGGAACAGGGTCAGCAGGCCCTGTAAAACGCGTGCCACGTGGGTAGAAAGAGGAGGCATGGGAAAATCGTTATTCCTGAATGAGAGCACGGACTTCCCCTCTCCCCAGGGGGAGAGGGGGAAAACTTACTTCGTTACGCGGTCGTACCAGACCATATCCGCATTCAGCCCCTGCTGATAACCCTTCACGTTATCGCGCACCACGATCTGGGTTTTGCCCTGATCGACAAACACGTACGGCGATGTGTGCTGCAGTTGCTCCTGCATCTGCTTATACAGGTCGAGGCGTTTGGCTGGATCCGGCTCGGCTACCGCCGCCAGCGTGGCTTTGTTCAGCTCCGGGATCTGCCAGCCGTTAAGCCCGGCCACGGTGCTGGATTTGCCGTCGTTCCAGGCGAAGGCGCTGGCGTTAGAGTGCGCATCAAAATAATCCGGGATCCACAGACGGATGGCGGCCTGGTGCTGTTTAGCGCGCACGCGGGCATACACCTGGCTGCCCGCAGCTGGCAGCAGATCAACCTTCACGCCGCCCTGGGCAAAGCTCGCCTGCATTGACTGGGCGATGGTGATAAACGGCGGTTTGTTCTCTACGTCCAGCGTGAAGTGGGCGTCTTTGATACCCGCTTTAGCCAGAATCTCTTTCGCTTTTGCGGGATCAAACCTGAACGGATTGTTCTCCAGCGCGCCCGGCAGGCCTACCGGCAGGAAGCTCTGGTGGACAAAATACTGGCCTTTCAGCAGATCTTTGGTAATGCCTTCATAATCCACCAGCCAGCGTGACGCTTCCCAGAAGGCCGGATTATTCAGCAGCGGGTTGGCGCTGTTCCCGGCGTTAAACACCAGGTAGTTTTGTTCCGCAGAGGGGATGCTCAAGACGCTGACGCCCGGCTTGCCGGTGAGGGCACCCACCTGGTCGGCACCGAGATCGCGGGCGACATCGGCATCACCCTGCTCAATCAGCAGGCGACGGGAGGCGGGATCCGGCACATTTTTGATAATGATGTTTTTCAGCTTCGGCGCGCCGCCCGGTGCGCTGGCGTTGGCTTCTAACACGATGGCCTGATGCGGCTGATAGACGCGCATTTTATACGCGCCGCTGCCCGCAGAGTGCATCTTCAGCCATGCGTTGCCAAGGTCATCACCCTTTACGTTCGCCGTGACTAACTTCTCGTCCACGATGGAAGCGATTGGCGTAGAGAGGATGTTCAGCGCAACGGACGGGCTGACGTCTGCCGTCCAGTGCAGCTGCAGGGTGTGGTCATCCACCTTCTTCAACTGGCTGGCGATGTTGCCCGGCTCCCAGCCCAGCACGTTAAGAATAAAGGCCGGAGACTTGTTCAGGGTGATGGCGCGGGTATACGAGAAGATGACATCTTCCGGGCGCAGCGGGTTGCCGGAGGCAAATTTCGCGTCCGGTTTTAGCTTAATGGTCAGGGTTTTTGCGGCCGCATCCGCTTCCCAGCTCTCGGCCAGAATCGGAGTTATTTTTTCCGGGTTGTCGCGGTCCGGCTGCACCAGACGTTGATACAGGCTCGGCACGGTCTGGATGCTGGAAAGCTCATTGGCTTCTGCCGGATCGAGGCTGACGATGTCATCAAGACCCTGAGCAACCACCAGCGTATCCGGTGGCGTAGCGGCATGGACGGTTGCTGACAGCGCAGCCAGCACCAATAACGGCAGTACTTTTTTTGTCATAGTGATCCCTGAACGTCTTGTTTTTGATTGTTTTATAGACCGTTACGTTAGGGGGGCGAGCTGAATTTAGGAAAGTCTTAATTCTGCTTAGCTTATTACCATAGCGCATAACGAATTATTTATGGTTATTAGTAAAGGCAGCGTTACTGTTAAGCAGGCAATCCTGTATTGTAAAAATAACAATCTATTAACAATCAAAAAGGGGTAGAGCGTGCCGGAAATTAATAGCTGGGGTCAAACCGTTAACGATCCTGTTCCCGACTGGCAAGGGGCCAGCGTATTAGAGCGTGGCGTGCTGGAAGGGCGGTTTTGTCGTCTTGAGCCGCTGGATGCGGCACAGCATGGAGTGGATCTGTTCGATGCCTATGCCCTGGGCGATGACAGCGACTGGACCTGGCTTGCCAGTAATCAGCCTGCCAGCATAGAAGCCACCGTCGACTGGTTGCAGGGCAAAGTGCAGGATGAAGCGCTGGTGCCCTTTGCGGTGATCGATCGCCACAGCGAGCGCGCCGTCGGGCTGGTCTGCTATATGGCGATTGAACAGCAGCTCGGCTCGGTGGAGATTGGTCATGTCACCTGGTCGCGGAAAATGAAAAACAGCCCGCTCGGCACCGAAGCAATATGGCTGCTGCTGAAGTATGGCTTTGAACGGGGCTACCGTCGGCTGGAGTGGAAGTGCGATTCGATGAATATTGCCTCGCGTCGTGCCGCCGAGCGGCTGGGCTTTGTCTGGGAAGGGCGGCTGCGGCAGAAACTGGTGCGCAAAGGCCGCAACCGCGACAGCGATATGCTGTCGATAATCGACAGCGAATGGCCGGAACGGGACGCAGCCATTCGCGGCTGGCTGGCAGAGGATAATTTTGATGAGAATGGGCGGCAAATCAGGCGGCTGGAGACATTTCATATTCGCCCGGAAACGGCCTGATTTTTCCGGCAATCTGAACGTATTCTGAAAAGTCTCTTTAGCTGTATTGCTCCGTCTGATTAATCGTCAGACGGGGCATTTTTATTTCTGCCTTTCTCGGGCGGCCACCCAAAGGTCAATTTTTCCTGCGATCTAAACGTTTTCTGAAAGATGATTTTGACTGGATAAATGCACAGGTAAGTGGCGGTTTTTCAGCCCGGGAGGGAGTAGTATTGCGGCGGGTGCCTGATGCTTTCTGAGCGCAGGCAGGTGTGGTGGGCCAGAAAGCAAATGCCCCGGAGATGTTTCCATCAACCGGGGCTACCACAACCAAACCTGAACAATTTGGATGGTAGCCCCTTCTTAGCAAGGAGGCAATGACATGCTTAACAAGTACGCCTTTGCGGCGATCCTGGTAATGGGTTTAACCGTGCTGGGGGTCACGTTTCTGGTTCGCGAGACATTGTGCGAGCTGAGCTTTAAGGAGCGTGACTGGGAAGTGAAA
This sequence comes from Leclercia sp. GLN_9, assembly GCF_043105735.1. Classification (NCBI taxonomy): domain Bacteria; kingdom Pseudomonadati; phylum Pseudomonadota; class Gammaproteobacteria; order Enterobacterales; family Enterobacteriaceae; genus Leclercia; species Leclercia sp. GLN_9. Next base: position 7,101 of record NZ_JBICLV010000010.1, on the reverse strand, counting down.
GCTGTTCTCGCTTACGAAACGAAGAAGTAGCGGTATGCGGGGAGCAATCCCCGCCTATCCGGTTGTCGGTTTGGTTCGGGCACCCGTTTTTTTGCCCCGTCTGGTGTATCGCCAGGCGGGGCATTTTTATTTCTGCCTTTCTCGGGCGGCCACCCAAAGGTCAATTTTTCCTGCGATCTAAACGTTTTCTGAAAGATGATTTTGGCTGGATAAATGCACAGGTAAGTGGCGCTTTTTCAGTCCGGGAGGGAGTAGTATTGCGGCGGGTGCCTGATGCTTTCTGAGCGCAGGCAGGTGTGGTGGGCCAGAAAGCAAATGCCCCGGAGATGTTTCCATCAACCGGGGCTACCACAACCAAACCTAAGCAATTTGGATGGTAGCCCCTTCTTAGCAAGGAGGCAATGACATGCTTAACAAGTACGCCTTTGCGGCGATCCTGGTAATGGGGTTAACCGTGCTGGGGGTCACGTTTCTGGTTCGCGAGACATTGTGCGAGCTGAGCTTTAAGGAGCGTGACTGGGAAGTGAAAGCTGTTCTCGCTTACGAAACGAAGAAGTAGCGGTATGCGGGGAGTAATCCCCGCCTATCCGGTTGCTGGTTTGGTACAGGCACCCGTTTTTTTGCCCCGTCTGACTTACAGCCAGGCGGGGCATTTTTACGTCCGTACCCGCTCAACCGTCTCCTGCCAGGCTTGCCAGCGGGTCTGTAGTCGGGCGTGGCGCGCCATATCCGGGGTAAAAGTGACATGCTCCGGCAGATACTGTCGCAGCTGCGCGGTAGTCAGGTTAAACAGCGCCTTACGGGCCAGCAGGGCGGCCCCCATGGCTGAGAGTTCCGGCACGTCGCTGCGCATCACCGGGCAGCCAAGCAGATCCGCCTGGTACTGCATCAGCCAGTCGTTTTTCGTTGGCCCGCCGTCAACCATCAGCGCGTTCAGCGTAAAGCCCGGATGGACGCGCATCGCCTGCACCACGTCAGCAATCTGATAGGCAATTGCCTCCAGCGCCGCACGGATCAGGTGCGCCCGCTTCACGCCCCGGCTCAGGCCGTGGATCATGCCGCGTGCGTTTTCATCCCACCAGGGTGCCCCAAGGCCAGTAAGCGCTGGCACAAAATAGACGCCAAGCGTGGAATCCACCGAGCGGGGCAGGGTGTTCAGCTCATGGATCAGCTCTGCCTGCGACAGCTCACTTAAGCCGGTGCTGTCTGCCATCCATGCCACCGCATCGCCGGTGTGCGGGATATTGCCCTCCAGCCCGTAGACCAGGGTCTCGCCGTCATGCCACGCCACGGTGGTGGCCAGCGCGCTGACATCGCAGAGCGCGGAGGAGACCGGTGCCATCACCGACGACCCGGTGCCGTAGGTTGCTTTCACGCAGCCTTCAGCGCCCAGCCCGTGGGCAAACAGCGCGGCGTGGGAATCACCGATCATCGCCATCACCGGCAGTCCGTCAGGGATCGACGGGCAACCGCGGGTATAACCAAACAGTCCGCTGGAAGGTTTGATATCAGGCAGCGCCGCACGCGGGATGCCAAACAGCGCCAGCATCTCCGGGTCCCAGTCGGCGGTATGCAGGTTCATCAGCTGAGTGCGGGCGGCGTTAGCGTGGTCGCAGCTGAAGGACTGACCCTGCGTCAACTGCCACAGCAGCCAGCTGTCTACGGTGCCCAGGCAGATTTCACCCCGGGCGGCGCGCTGTGCGCCGTCGGGCGTGTTATCCAGCAGCCAGCGCATTTTGGAGCCTGAAAACAGCGGCGCGATAGGCAGGCCCGTTGCCGCCTTGATGCGCGGCCCGTGACCCTGTTCCCGCAGCTCATGACAAAAGGCCGCGGTGCGGGAACACTGCCAGCTGAGCGCAGGCGCAATGGGCTGGCCGGTTGCCCGATCCCAGCCCACCACGGTTTCGCGCTGGTTGCTGATTGCCAGCGCGGCAACGCGATCTGCCCCAACGGAGGCAATCGTCCGGGCGACTACCTCGAAAGAGGCCGCTACCAGCAGTTCGGCGGATTGTTCTACCCAGCCTTCGTGCGGGGTCTGAATCGCCAGCGCCTGGGAGAAGCTCGCCACGACGTGCCCCTTTGCGTCCAGCGCCACCGCTTTCGCATTGGTGGTGCCCTCATCGAGGGCAATAATAATGTCCTTGTTCACCGACATAGCGGCCTCCTGCCTTAACGATGAAGATAGGTTGAGACGCCAAGGTAGCGGGTGAAGGCTTCATGCAGGATCTCCGCGCTGGCGGAGTGGTTCATCGCCACGTGATGTTCAAAGCCGTTGCGGCAGATCCAGTTCAGCAGGTTTTCCAGATGTGGAACCTGAATCACCGCCCGGCAGCCCACCGTATCCAGCGGATCGTCTACCGACTGGCCCTGGCCTACATAGGCTTTGATTTCCCCGGTGAGATCGTCGGTGCTCAGGCGGAAGTAGGTGAGCGGGCCGCTTTTCAGACGACCGTGGACCGCGCCGCAGGTGTTCTCTTTCCCCACCGTGGTGCCGATGATGTCGGCGGTGCCCATGTGTGGCGATTCCAGGCTGGAGGCGGCGAAGTTACCGCAGTGGAACAGGACACATTTGTCGCGATCGTCGCCGAAGTTGTTGTTCCAGTCGGCAATCGAGGCGGGATTCATATTGCTGCTCGCCAGAGCGTACATGGAGAGCGCGCCCATCACGTCCACTTCGCAGGCGCTCGGCATCAGCTGGCCGGACATTACGCTCATGATCGAGCAGACGTTAATGCCGAGGTTCTCCTGCAGGGAGGTCCAGCACTGGATAGCGGTAGTGTCGATGTCGTTAGCGACCACCCACTCGCTGATCACCACAAACAGCTTCGCCATGGTCACCAGCTTGTCAGCCGGAATGCGGCTGGCGTCGGCGTTGTCGATCAGGATCCGGCGTTTTTCATCCACGCGGATATCGTCATCGCGCAGGGTTTTAATGCGGGTGAACACTTCAGACAGGTCGAGGGTTTCCACGGCAATGCCGAGGCGTTCCAGCAGCTTCTCGCTGTAGCGCACGGTGTTAAAGCCTGCCGGACGGGCACCGATGGCCCCCACGCGCACCCCTCGCATGCTGCTTACCACACGGCACACCTGCTCGAAACGCTTCAGATCCTGCTCAAACACCTCCCCGGTCAGGGCGCAAACATGCTGGGAGGTGAGGGTAAAGGGAATGCCGTACTGGCGCAGGTTGTTGCACAGGGAGATCTTGCCGCAGAAGCTGTCGCGGCGGGTCGCCAGCCCCATCTTGTCGAGATTGTCTTCCTCGGCCTGTACCAGCACCGGCACGTTCAGGCCGGAGAGACGCAGGGTTTCCGCCACCGCTTTTTCATCACCAAAGTTAGGCAGCAGCACCACCACACCGTGAATACGATCGCGATGGGCACGAAACAGCTCGGCGCAGACTTTCGCATCCTGACGGGTTTCGACGCCGCCCAGTTCGGTCTGGCTGGGATCGAGCATCACGATGTTGATCCCCAGGCGGCCAAACAGGGCGATTGCCTGCTCGCGCGCTTCTGCCACCAGATAGCTCGGGAAAAACCCGCGGTTGCCGATGATCACGCCCATTGTGAGTTGTTGAGGAATTCGGGACATTGCTTTTTTCTCCAGTAAGATGTTGTTGTTATTTTCAGCAAAGTTGTCGCGTCAGCATTTCCCGGGCGTGTTTCACCACCCCCGCGACATCAATCTCGTGGCGTGCCCGCGTTGACGCTCTGTCGGCGGCAATCGCGTATTGTCCATCCGGGATCCCCAGCCGTTTCAGCGGCACGGCGCATCCGGCTTCGGCCAGCACTTCCGCCACCAGGCTGCCGACGCCGCCGTTGACGTTATGCTCCTCGACGCTCACCACCGCCTTGCAGGATCGCATGGCTGCCAGTAACTGTTGGGTATCACAGGGACGAATAGATGGAACGCTGATAACAGTGGCGTCAATACCTTCTTCCGCGAGTTGTGCGGCGGCTTCCACTATTTCATGTACGGTGGAACCCATTGCCACCAGCGCCACATCCTGACCCACACGCAGAACGTCAATCTTGCCCGGGGCAAACTGGTAGTTTTCGTCATGCAGCTCCGGCAGGTTTTTCCCGTCCAGACGGATATAGACCGGCCCCACGTGGTCGAGGGCGTAGTCAATGATCTGGCGGCATTCGTTCGGGCTGGAGGGGGCGTAAATTTCGATATTGCCGAAGCCGCGCATAATGGCGATATCGTCGATGCTGTGGTGGGTGCTGGCGAGCGGGCCGTAGCTGGCACCCGCGTTCAGACCGAACAGCTTCACGTTGGTGTTGTTGTAGCAGATATCGACTTTGATCTGCTCGTTAGCGCGGGAGATCAAAAACGGCGCGGCGTTACAGGTGACGGCGATCTTGCCGCCAATCGCCAGCCCGGCTGCGGCACCGACCAGCGTCTGCTCGGCGATGCCGACGTTCACCAGGCGGCCCGGAAAACGCTGCATAAACGGGGCGATTTTTGCCGTGGAGGTGGAGTCTGCCACCACCGGGACCAGGTCCACGCCGCGATCGACGGCATCAATAAAGGCATTAACCATCACCGTGGCGAGGTGTTCGCTATTACTCATCTTTCAGTTCCTCCAGCGCCAGTTCAATTTCTTCCCCTTTCGGCACGCGGTGGTGCCATTCAGGCCGTCCCTGAATAAACGAGATCCCCGCGCCTTTGGTGGTATGGGCGATCACGACATGCGGTTTGCCGTTGGGCGTCAGGCCTTCAAGCGTGGCGACCACATCCGCCATGTCATTACCGTTACAGCCGGTGACCTCCAGGCCAAAGGCTTTCCACTTCGCATCCAGCGGATCGGTATTGAGGATCTCTTTGGTGGAGCCAGCCAGTTGCAGGTTGTTTTTGTCGTTGATAATAAACAGGTTATCCAGCTGGTAATGGGCAGCCACCAGCGCGGCTTCCCAGTTGCTGCCTTCCGCCAGTTCACCGTCGCCGGTCACCACAAACACCCGGCGTTTGCTGTTGTTGCGTTTCGCGGCCAGCGCGATCCCCACCGCCACCGGCAGGCCATGCCCCAGTGCGCCGGTGTTCAGCTCAATACCGGGGGTTTTGTGTTTGACCGGGTGGCCAGGCAGGTGAGAGTCGGCATGCTGATAGGTGGACAGCCACTCGACCGGGATAAACCCGGCCTCGGCCAGCACGCAGTAATAGCCGCCCACCGCGTGGCCTTTCGACTGGATGTAGATATCGCGTTCATCGCTGTCCTTCAGCTGCGGGGAGCAGTTCAGAATGCGGAAGTAGAGGGCGGTGAGCAGTTCAACCTGCGAAAGATCGGCGCCAGTATGGCCGCCCGCCGGGCTTTCGGCATTCAGCACGATGATCCGGCGACGTATCGAGCGCGCCCGGGATTCAAGCTCCGCGATGGAGAGCGAAAACGGATTCATAACATACCTCCTGAATTTATAATCTATTGTGAATAATTATTCCAGCCGGGTGCGTTATTTCCCTGTTCTCTTTGTCACAGCAGGGAGTTATGACCGCTTTGAATATATATTCAATGCTGATTTATTATTCATGTTATGTAAGATATGCCTTGCCCCGGGGTTTGTCTACGCTTTGAGCGGGCAAATTTCGAAGAAAGGAGAAAAGGATCACATTTGCCCGTGAGATCGTACCGGCGCTTGCTTGTTAAATATTCAGTGATGAATAAAAATAACGGCAGCCGATTAAGGGGAACGTTATGTCGAAGCAGGATGAACAGCGATTACTGGTCAAGATCGCCACACTGTATTACAGCGAGAATAAAAAGCAGTCCGAGATTGCCTCGCTGCTGCATCTCTCGCAATCTTTTGTGTCGCGGGCGCTGACGCGCTGCCAGAAAGAGGGGCTGGTAAAAATTACCGTCGTCCAGCCCACCAACATTTTTGTCTCGCTGGAAAAGGCGCTGGAAGAGCAGTACGGCATCCGGCAGGCCATCGTGGTGGACGTGGGGGAGAACCCCTCCAACGCTCAGATTAAACACGCCATCGGCAGCGCGGCGGCGCACTATGTTGAAACCCGCCTGCGCCCGGAAGACCTGGTGGGGATCTCCTCCTGGAGCAGCACTATCCGCTGCATGGTGGATGAGATGCACCCGCAGAATATCCGTGCCGCCGGGGTGATCCAGCTGCTCGGTGGAGTAGGGCCGAATGGCAACGTGCAGGCGACCATCCTCACCCAGCAGCTGGCGGCGCACCTCGGTTGCCCGGCGTGGCTGCTGCCGTCGCAAAGTATTGAGCATTCGGTTGAAGAGCGTGCGCGCCTGGTGAGCAGCCCGGACGTGGCGGGCGTCGTGAGCAAATTCGCGGAAGTGGATGTGGCGATTGTCGGCATCGGCGAGCTGGAGCCTTCGCAGTTGCTGAAAAACTCCGGTAACTACTACAACGAGGACATGCTCAAACTGCTGGCCGAACGCGGGGCGGTAGGGGATATCTGCCTGCATTATTACGACGCCAACGGCGAGCCGGTCCTGAGCCCGGAAGAGGATCCGGTCATCGGGATGGAGCTGGCGCAGATCCGCGCCTGCCCGCAGGTGATTGCTCTGGCTGGTGGCGCCGAAAAAGGCAATGCCATCCGCGGGGCGCTGGAGGGGAACTACATCAATGTGTTAATCACCGACTACCCGACGGCGCGCAGTTTATTGAAAGAGGCGTAAGTCACCTGAGAGCGGTACGGCCTGATGCCTTTGTCCAGGCTCTCACACACAGGGCGGTGGGATCCACAGTAATTTTATTGCCCTTAAAGCAATGAAATAATCACAATATTTTAAAAGACTTACAGCGACTTCCCTGTCCGGCTGAAAATCGCCGAAGCGTTTCCGGAAGGCCGGGGCGAGGCGCAGGGACGCGCCGAGAGGGCATAGCCTGCATGGATGCAGGCTGGTGCCCGACCCGAAAGCCTGAAGGAATAAGCTGAGGGTACCGCGAAGCGGCGATTTTCTTTGCCGGGAGCCGGGGTAGCCAGGGGGGAGGCGGCGAGCCCCCCTGGCACGTTCACGGGTGATGCGGCTGAAAGAGAAGTGCAGAACGTAAAGTGAACGGAACCACCACCTGAGTCGCATGTTCCCCTCACCCCAGCCCTCTCCCCAAAGAGGAGAGGGGGCCGACCGTG